>JAFSQE010000018.1 GCA_017446775.1 Bacteroidales bacterium
ATTGCTGCAATACGGCGGTAGGACATGTGCTGTCGAAAGTGAAGATCGATTACTCTTTCGTAATACTGTTCTCTAAGCGATGAGTAATTAATAAACATTGTTTCTCGCGGTTTGCGAGTCAACTTTTTTCAGGGAAAGACAACCTCGTCCACTTGCGTCCACTGTTGTTGAAAAAATGTAAATATCAAAATCGGGGAGGGGAGTTGGGGTAGGCAGAGAAGTTGTACATTTACGCCGCATTTTGTGCATGGCGAAAAGGCAACTTCTAACCAAACATATAATATGAACGACAGCGGTCAAGCTATCTATGATGCCCGTAAATTAGGTAAGGGCAGAATGCTTACCCTTGGTCTGCAGCACATGTTTGCGATGTTCGGAGCCACGGTCCTGGTACCGGTGATCACTGGCCTTTCGATGTCCGCGACCCTGCTGTTTGCCGGTCTGGGTACTCTCATCTTCCACTTGTGTACTAAGTTTAAGGTGCCCGCATTCCTGGGCTCTTCTTTTGCATTCCTTGGCGGTTATGCCACGGTGGTCCAGCTGGGTATGGCGGGTGGTCTTACACAGGCACAGGCGCTTCCCTATGCGTGCATCGGCGTTTTCTGCGCAGGTCTGATCTACTTTATCCTGGCAGGTCTTTTCTCTGCGTTCGGTGCAAAGAAGGTGATGCGCTTCTTCCCCCCGATCGTAACCGGCCCGATTATCATCGCCATCGGTCTTATCCTGGCCGGCAGCGCCATCAACAACTGCAACCAGAACTGGTGGATCGCCCTGCTGGCAATCGTGATCATCATCATCTGCAACATCTGGGGCAAGGGTATGATAAAGATTATCCCCATCCTGCTGGGTGTGCTTGGCTCCTATATCGTGGCTGCATGCTTTGGCCTGTGCGACTTTACCGCAGTTAAAGATGCTGCGTGGGTCGGCCTTCCCGTCAAGTGGGAAAACACCGCCATCAGCGTCTTCTCCAATCCCAACTGGAGCCTGATAGTCGCTGCCATCATCGCCATCATCCCGATATCGCTTGCTACCATGATGGAGCATATCGGTGACATGTGCGCCATATCTTCTACAACCGGCGTCAATTATCTCGAGGATCCCGGCCTGCACCGCACCCTTATGGGCGACGGTCTTGCAACCAGCCTGGCATCCCTGTTCGGCGCCCCTGCAAACACCACCTACGGCGAGAACACCGGCGTGCTCAACCTCACAAAGGTCTATGACCCGCGCGTGATCCGCATCGCAGCCGTGTTTGCCATCATCCTGAGCTTCTGCCCCAAGTTCTCTGCAGTAATCGCCTGCATGCCCGCAGCCACCATCGGCGGCGTGTCGCTCGTGCTCTACGGTATGATATCCGCGGTGGGCGTGCGCAACGTGGTAGAGAATCAGGTCAATTTCAAATCTTCCCGCAACGTCATCATTATGGCGCTGATCCTCGTGCTCTCCATAGGTATTTCCTATAGCCAGGCCGGCTCCCTCGACCTTGGATTCACCAAGCTCTCCGGTCTCGCAGTGGGTGCGCTGGTGGGCATCATCCTCAACGCTGTCCTTCCCGGTAAGGATTATGAGTTTGGCACAAACAACGCCGGTGACAAGTCAGTGGACTTTGAAGTAAACCGTCTGGAAAAGGATGAATAAAGAGCTGCTCAAAGAGCACTTGCGCGTCGTCCCCGACTATCCTGTGAAGGGGATAATGTTCTTCGACGTGACAACGCTGTTCAAAAACAGCGAGTGTCTCAAGGAGATAGTAGACGGCATCTGCGATATCTATAAGGATAAAGGCATCACAAAGGTGGCGGGCATAGAATCGCGCGGCTTTATCTCCGCCGCGGCGGTGGCGCACCGGCTCGGGGCGGGGTTCGTCCCCATCCGCAAGCCTGGCAAGCTCCCTGCCGAAACCGTGTCGGAATCGTACGCCAAGGAATACGGTACAGATTCGATAGAACTGCATACCGATTCCATCAATGAAGATGATGTGGTGCTGATCCACGACGATATCCTGGCCACCGGCGGGACAGCGTCGGCGGCGGTGTCGCTGGTGCAGAAGTTCCACCCAAAGGCGGTGTTCGTGAACTTCATTATCGATATTACCGATGTCCCCCGCACCAGGCCGATACCCGCGGAGGTACCTGTGAGCGCCCTTTTGCAGTTAAGTGAAAATTAATCTCAATAATCAATATCAACCTAAAAGTCATGATTAAAAAACTCTTCGTTGCAGCTTTTGCGCTGCTGGCAATGGCAACAACTGTCAATGCACAGACCAACTTCCAGACTTTCTACGATTTTGGCAGAGGTCACTTTACCACCACCATGGAGGGCTTCCACATGGACAACTGGGGTAACACCTTCTTCTTTATCGATTACGATTACAACAACAAGGACGGCAACACCGTAATCTCTCCCAACAACACCTATTTCGAGATTGCACGCTGCCTGAATTTCTGGTCTGGCACCAAGCTGGCTCCGCTCTCCCTGCAGTTGGAATACAACGGCGGTTTCGGTACCTGGGGCACCATGGGCGTTGACGGTGCGGCTTCCGGAGCGTTTGCTGTGAACAGTGCTTTCCTGACCGGTATCGACTGGTTCCTCCACAGCAGTGACTTCAAGAACACCCTCAACCTCAAGTTCCTCTACAAACATTTCGTATACCTGCCTTCTGCAATTCCTGCACAGTTCACCGTTGTATGGGGTTGCCAGGATCTGTTCGGCCTTACCGGCGTGCGTTTCTCCGGTTTTGCCGATCTCTGGTGCGAGGGCAACAACCCGGTATTCCTCTCCGAGCCTCAGCTCTGGTACAATGTCGGCCATCTGTTCGGTTGCGACAACCTCAATATCGGTGGCGAGGTTGAGCTCAGCTACAACTTTGCAGGTATGCAGGGCTTCAATGTAATGCCTTGCGTAGGTACCAAGTGGGTATTCTAATTTTTAAACCATACAGATTATGAGTTTTCTTGCTAAAGCGTTTGGCTTTGATAAAGCCACAAATAACGTTCGCACAGAGATTCTTGCCGGCCTTACGACATTCCTCACGATGGCCTACATCCTGGCTGTCAATCCCGGCATCTTCAGCGCACTGCCCGGCATGCCTGGCGGCAGCGTATTCACCGCCACCGCACTCGCAGCTATCGTGGGTACCCTGGTGATGGCGTTCTACGCAAAGAAACCGTTTGCCCTCGCCCCCGGTATGGGTCTGAACGCATTCTTCGTATTTACCGTTTGCCTGGGTATGGGCAAGACCTGGCAGTTTGCACTTACCGCTGTCCTGATCGAAGGTCTCATCTTCGTAATCCTCACCGTTACCAAGGTTCGTACCTGGCTTATCAATGCCATTCCCGGAACTCTTAAGAAAGCTATCGGTGCCGGTATCGGCCTGTTCATCGCTTTCATCGGTCTGCAGAATGCCGGCATCATCGTGAACAACGATGCTACCCTGGTCGGCCTTGGCCACATCACAGAGGGTAAGGCTTTGCTGGGTGTCATCGGCCTGTTTATCACCGCCGGTCTGGTTATGGCAAAGGTTCGCGGAGGTATGCTCTGGGGTATCCTTATCACCGCTGCCCTCGGCCTTATCATCAAGGATCCTGCAACAGGTGCTGCTATCACAACTCTCCCTTCGAAGGTGGTTTCTCTGCCCGACAGCATCTCTCCCATATTCTGCAAGTTTGAGTGGAGCAGTATCCTTAGCTGGGATATGCTGGCAGTGGTGTTCACCTTCCTCTTTATCGATATGTTCGACACCATGGGCACCATTATCGGTGTTCACCAGGGCGCCGGCCTTATCAACAAGGGTAACGAAGAGATTCCCGGCGTAGAGAAGATGTTCCTCGCCGATTCCATCGCAACCATCGCCGGCGCTTGCTTTGGTACTTCTACCACCACTACCTATGTAGAGAGCGCATCCGGCGTGGGCGAAGGCGGCCGCACTGGTCTGACAGCCTTCTCCGTAGCTGTATTCTTTGCTCTGGCACTCTTCCTGAGCCCCATCTTCCTGGCAATCCCTGGCGCAGCAACCGCTCCCGCCCTCATCATCGTGGGCGTAATGATGATGCCTTCTGTGAAGACCATCCACTGGGAAGATTACACAAAGGCTATCCCTGCATTCGTCACCATCATTATGATGCCGCTTGCATACAGCATCTCCGACGGTATCCTCCTGGGCGTTATCTCTTATGTTCTCTGCCACGCTGTTGCCGGCAAGTTCAAAGATATCTCCATCACTATGTGGATACTCGCAGCGCTGTTTGTCTGCAAGTATATATTCATCTAAACGAATCACATACGACTCTCTCAAAGGCGGCTCCCCTGTGGGCCGCCTTTTTTTTGCTACGCCGGGCATAACCCTCGCATGAAAGTCCTGCTCCCTGCTAATAATACTGGGGCGCTGCCCCAAACCCCACCGCTCCGCGCTGGCTATTCTAAAACCTGCCCACACGCGCTCCACTAGCGCCTGATGGCGCCTTTAGGTCCCCTCACTAGCCGCCGGTCGCAGCCCCTTTCATGCCTCGGTGTCTTTATGCCCGGCAGCGTGAAACACAGTACTTTAAGAAAAAAGTATTATATTTACGGTTTGGACTATAACTGTAACTTAAAATACTGATGAAAGATTCCAAATCCCGCAAGCGGAGCTGCAGGGACCGGTACGACGGGTACTACCTCAAAGGACTGGACTCGATGCATGTGATGATGCCCTACATCATGGGCTCCCGCACCAAGAACGAGGCGGTGATGGGGGAGGTTATCGACCTTACCGAGGTGGATAAGTACCTGGCAAAGAAAAACGCTGGCAACCCCGAGTTCAAGTACACCTGGTTCCACTTTATAACAGCCGTAACTGCCAAGACCTTCCTGCTCAGGCCCAAGATGAACTACTTTATCGCTGGCGGCCGCTTTTACGAGCGCAAGAAGATTATCGTGGCCTTCAACGTGAAGCGTAAGTTCCACGACGATGCAGAAGAGGCAATCGCAAAGTTTGTCCTGGATCCCGAAGGGGGCTCCCCCATGGAACAGGTCCACACCTATGTAGAGAAGTTTGTGAATGCGGTGCGCAAAGAGGACAAGACCGTGGGCATCACCAATGCCATGGATACCCTCAAGATACTGCCCCGCTTCGCATGGCGCCTGCTCGCGTGGACCCTCCGCAAGCTGGAATATTACGGCCTATATCCCAAGTCCCTGGCCAAGGACGACCCCTGCTACTCCAGCGCATATATCACCAACCTGGGCAGCATCAAACTTCATGCAGATTATCACCACCTGTTTGACTGGGGCACCATATCGTTCTTTATGGTAATCAGTGAAAAGAAGATGCGTCCGTTCTGGAACGAAGACGGCACCTACGAGCTGCGCAACACCATAAAACTTGGACTGACGGTAGACGAGCGCATCGCCGACGGCTACTATTTTGCGCAGACCATAAAGATTATGCGCCACCTGTTTGCGCACCCCGAGCTGCTTGACCTGGACGCAGCGACTCCCGTTGAACTTGACAAATAACCCTTAACGATGAAATACAGACTGGACAATGTTACCACTCCCTGGCTTGACAGCTACGGAGAGGTACCTGCTAACCTCGATTATCACGAGAAAACCATGTCGGAAGTGGTGCTGGAAACTGCCGCAAAGGAGGGCGACTTCCCCGCTCTGACATTCATGGGCCGCAAAATCTCTTACAGCCAGATGGCAAAGAACATCGACCTTGTCGCCCGTGCGTTCTATGCCGCAGGCGTGCGCGAGAAGCAGCGCGTGCTGGTATGTCTGCCCAACGTACCGCAGGCCATCTACTGCCTGTACGGCCTCAACCGCATCGGTGCCGTGGCATCTATGGTGCACCCGCTGTCGGCAGAGGCAGAGCTTGCCTTCTTTATGGACGAGGCCGGTTGCGATATCGCCGTAACCCTGGATCAGTTTTATGCCAAGTTCCGCGAGGTGGAAAAGATCCGCCCCATCTCCAAGCTGATTATCGCCCGTGTTTCGGAAGAGCTCCCATTCCCGCTGTCGCTGGGTCAGAAGCTGCTCACAGAGCGCAAGTTCCCAAAGATCGCCACAGAGGGGAACGTAATCCTCTGGAAAGATCTGCTCAAAGGGGCAGAGAGCGTGAAGGACGGTTATGTGGCAAAGAAGGACTTCCGCACAGAGGCGGTGGTGCTCTTCTCCGGCGGTACGACCGGCACTACCAAGGGCATCATGCTCTCCGATCTGAACTTCAACGCCCTGGGTCAGCAGACAGGCGCCATGGCCAATTTTGAGACGCATCACGCAAAGATGCTGGCCGCGATGCCGGTATTCCACGGCTTTGGCCTGGGCGTGTGCATCCACACCATGATGGTGGTGGGCGGCACGGCCATCCTTGTGCCACGCTTCAATGTGAAGAGTTACGCCAACCTGATAAAGACGACCCGTCCCAACGTGATTGCGGGCGTGCCCACGCTGTTCGAGGCAATCACCCGCAACAAGTATCTGGACGGCGCCGATCTGAGCTGCCTTCGCGGAGTTTTCTCTGGCGGCGACTCGCTCACCATAGAGCTCAAGAAGAAGTTTGACCAGTTCCTCTCTGACCACAACGCCGGCGTGCGGGTGCGCGAGGGCTACGGCACCACGGAGTGCGTTACCGCCAGCTGCCTTACCCCGTACAACAAAGAGAAGGAGGGGAGCATTGGCATCCCTTATCCCGATACGTACTACAAGATATGCAAGCCGGGCACCTGCGAAGAGCTGCCCTACGGCGAAGAGGGCGAAATCTGCCTCACCGGCCCCTCCATGATGCTGGGCTATATCAACCACGAGCAGGAGAATGCCGAGACCCTGCGCAGGCACGACGACGGCCACACCTGGCTGCACACCGGCGATCTGGGAATGATGGACAGCGAGGGTTTCATATATTTCCGCCAGCGTATCAAACGCATGATAGTCACCAGCGGCTACAATGTATATCCGTCGCAGATAGAGAACATCCTTGAAGGGCATCCGGCTGTGCAGCGCAGCTGCGTGATTGGCGTGCGCGACCCCTACAAGATGCACCGCGTGAAGGCGTTCCTGGTGCTCAGGGACGGCTATAAGGATTCTGAAGAGCTGCGCGGGAGTATTTTGGAACACTGCCGCAAGCATATCGCAAAATATGCCCTCCCCACCGAGATAGAGGTGCGCGATAATCTCCCCACAACGCTGGTGGGCAAGGTGGCTTATACCAAACTTGAAGCAGAAGAGAATGAATAAGGAAGTCTGGCGTGCGATTAAGTTCGTACTCTTCTCGATGAGCGCAGGCCTTATCGAGATTGGCTCGTTCGCCCTTTTGAATGAGTTTACGACATGGCGCTACTGGCCGTGCTACCTTATAGCGCTAACCCTGTCGGTGATATGGAACTTTGGCCTGAACCGCAAGTTTACCTTCCGCAGCAACGCCAACATCCCGCTGGCCTTTTTCAAGGTCATGTGCTACTATGCGGTGTTCACCCCGCTGAGCACCTGGGGCGGCGACTACCTTGCGGAGACCCTGCACTGGAATGAATACCTTGTCACTTTCCTGAACATGTTCGCCAACCTTGTGACCGAGTTCCTGTTCCAGCGCTATGTCGTGTACGGGAACAAGGTGGACAACCGCGAAACGGAAGAAAAAATAGAACCGATATGGGATTAAGGAAAACGATACTGGCGGCCCTCGCCGCACTGGCTGTTTGCCCCGCTGCATTTGCCGGAGAACAGGAGAAGGTAGAAGGGTGGAACTTTGGCGTTCTCCCCTGCGTGAGCTATAACTCCGACCTGGGACTACAGTACGGAGTGTGCGCCGATATTTTCAACTACAGCGACCTTTTTCCCGATTACCGGCAGCGGATGTATGTAGAGGCGTCGCGCTATACCAAAGGCCAGACGCTGCTCCACGCTCAGTTCGATTCCCGATACCTGATACCGGGCATCCGCACCACCTTCTCTGCCAGCTACCAGTACGACCCGATGTTCCTCTTTTACGGACTGAACGGCCTGGAGGCATACGACAAGACTTTGGATGCGAATAAGGACACCCGCACTGCCCGCTATGCCTACCGTCGCAGCATGGTGCGCGTGCTGGCCGATTTCCAGGGTGAGATTGTGCCTCACCTGAACTGGGTTGGAGGCCTCTCTTTCTGGCACTATGGTGTAGGTGATTTGAATATGGACGACTACGATGCGCAGAACACGCTCTATTACAAGATGCGCGATGATGGTGTGTTCACCGACGCAGAAGCTTATGGCGGCAGCCGCCTGGAAATGAAGGCCGGCGCCGTGTTCGATACCCGGGACAACGAGTCTGCACCAAACCGTGGCCTCTGGGCCGAGGCATATCTGAACGGCTCTCCCGATATCTTTGCCGTCGGTTACAAATATATCCGCCTGGCAGCCCATCTGCGCCACTACATCAGCCTCTGGCCGGAGCGGATGGTGCTTGCCTATCATATTGCATATCAGGGGGTGATAGCAGGTCAGGCGCCTTTCTATAACCAGCAGAACATCAGCACCCTGTTCCTTCGCCAGACCTGCACCGACGGGCTGGGCGGTATCAACACGGTGCGCGGCCTGCTGGCGCAACGGCTGGTGGGTGACAGCTACGCCTGGCTCAATTCAGAACTGCGCATCCGCCTGGTCGATTTCAGATTTATCGGCCAGAACTGGTATGTGGCCACCAATCCGCTGTTCGATGCCGGAATGGTGACCCGCCTGTACAAGGGGGAGGAGCTGGCTGCCTTTTATGGCAAGTCGGTTTCTGACCTGAAGAAGGAGGCGCTCAAACTGCATTGCAGTGCCGGGGCCGGATTGAAGCTGGTGATGAACGAGAACTTCATCATCTCTGCAGAATGGGCCAAGCCGTTTATCAGGACCGACGGCGACAGCGCCCTTTACATCGCATTGAACTATATTTTCTAAGAGATGAAAAGATTTTTTGCGGTAGTGGCCCTGTGCCTGGCTGCATTGTCTGCTGCGGCGCAGGAATGTCCGTACAACCTGCCCCAGGGGGCTGTGATGGAGACCTTTACCTATGCTGTGAAGGGTAATGATACCCTGAAGCTGGACTATTTCAGGATGGAGGGTGATACCCAGCCGCGCCCTACCATGATCCTCTCTTTCGGAGGAGGGTGGTGGACCGGCAGCCGCTTTTCCATGGCGCCGGAGATGTACCTGCTCAAAGGATACAATGTCGCCTGCATAGACTATCGCATCAGCCTGGAGCGCTTCATGTATGTTGACTCTACGGTGGATGGTTACAAGTATGTGAGGGCAATCACCCGCGCCGTCGAAGATACCTTCGACGCTACCCGTTTCCTGCTGGACCACAGCCGTGAACTTGGCATAGACACCTCCCGCATCGTTATGGCGGGCTGCAGCGCCGGCGCCATCAACTCAATAATGGCGGAGTATCTGCTTTGCAACGAAGATCCCATCGCCACATCGCGTCTGCCAGAAGGTTTCAATTACGCCGGTGTCATTTCCGGTGCGGGCGGCATCTGGAAGCTGGGAATGTCGCGCCCCGTGTACAAGTGGGCGCCCTGCCCGCATCTGTTTATCCACGGCACGGTGGATGATATCGTTCCGTTCGGGGAGAAACTTGTGCCGGAGAGCAACTTTGGCTGCTGGGGTCCGGCTTTCCTGTCGGAGTATTTCGGCAGGATGGGGTGGCCGTGCCAGACCTGGTTTATTGAGGGGGCGAACCACGAGGTGGCTCCGTATACGAGCCTTACAGCCGACATGACAGAGCAGATCGCCCATATCTACGCCTTTCTGGATTTGCTCCGATAGGTTTGTTTTCTTAACAATAATGCGTATATTTGTTTAATACGAATCAATTTTTAACCAATTCATAATGAAAAAACTCACTATCATCACTCTGCTTCTTGCATTGTCACTAAGTGTCTTTGCTCAGGAAGAAAAAGAAATGAAGAAGGGCTGGAGCTTTGGCGTGCTCCCTACAGCTACCTTATCTGCCGATAACGGTTTCCAGGCAGGTGCATTCGGCGACGTATATTACTACGGCGATGGCAGCACCTATCCCGATCCCCTGCACAAGATCAGCTGGGAGGGTTCCTACTTTACAAAGAGCCACCGTATGCGTCTCTATCTGGCCTATGACTCCAAGTATCTGATTCCAGGAATGCGTGTCAATGCATCGGTGACCTATATGAACGACCCCCTGTATAGTTTCTGGGGTTTCAACGGTCCCGCTTCGTGGGATTCTGGCGTAAGTGAGAGCTTTACCAGCGTAAACTATGCACTCTGGGGCAACAGGGACCTCAATCCCAACATCAACTACTACGGCATGAGCCGCCAGATGCTCCGTATCCTTGCCAATTTCCAGGGCCGCATCACCGATAATCTCAACTGGGCTGCCGGTGTCAACTTCTGGAACTGGGAGCTGGGTGCCATGAAAGACAACAGCGAGGTCAAATACGACAATGACATCACTCTCTATGAATATTACAAGAACATAGGCGCCATCAAGGCCGACGAGGCTGCCGGAGGCAAGGCTCTTGAATTCAATGCCGGCCTGGTATTCGATACCCGCGACATAGAGGCCGCTCCAAACAAGGGTATCTGGGCAGAAGCATACCTGAACGGCAATGTGCTTGACCACAAATATCTGAAGGCCTGCGCATATTTCCGCAATTACATCCGCATCCCTCTCGGCTTCAAGGTCGGTGACCCCGTGTTCGCATACCGCCTGGCATGGCAGCATACCATCGCCGGCGAGACTCCGTTCTACATGATCCAGAACAATCCCCTGCTGGTTCAGCGCAACATGATTTCCGAGGGCTTCGGCTCTTCCAACACCATCCGCGGTCTGCGTGAAAACAGAATCCTGGCAGAGGGTATGGCTTGGGCCAACACAGAACTGCGTATCAAGATTGTCAGCTTCAAGTTCCTCAACCAGTACTTCTATCTGGCAACCAACCCGTTCTTCGATGCCGGCATCATCACCAAGCCTTACCGCAACGATGTCCTCACCACAGTCCTGAACGATGCCAAACTCGCTACCATCGATGGTTACGACGGCCCGACCCAGATCTATGACCCGTCCAAGGTTAAGGATCTGATCTACAGCGCCGGTATCGGTCTCAAACTCGCAATGAACCAGAACTTCATCATCTCTGCCGACTTTGCCAAGTGCCTCACTCCCGGTCTGGATGCAGGTCTCTGGCTCGGTATCGGTATCAACTATCAGTTCTAATCCGGGTTTTTATGAAAAGAGTATTAACATTATTCACCATCGCACTGATGGCTGTCGGCCTGGCCGGTTGTGCTGCCGGCAAGTTCATGAGCAAGTTTGCGCTTGAACCCACCCCCCACGGCGTGGATGACATAGAGCGCACCCGCCATAAAGCAGATTCCCTGCTCCCCGGCAGTACCAAATGGTACGATGACCTCAAGGCAGAGGGTATCCTTAAGGATACTACCATCGTGGGTTATCGCGACTTCAAGGTTCACGCCTGCTATGTGCCTGCCAAGGATCCCGCCAAGGCTAAGGGTACAGCTATCGTGGTTCACGGCTACGGCGACAACCACTTTGTATTCCTCTATCTGGTGCGCATGTACCGCGACGATTTCAACTACAACGTGCTCTTCCCCGATTTGCAGTATCACGGCTATTCAGAGGGCGACCATATCCAGATGGGGTGGTACGACCGTTATGATGTTGAGAAGTGGATTGAAGTCGCTCACGATATCTTCAAGGATGATTTCATGGTTCTCCATGGAGTATCGATGGGTGCTGCTACCGTAATGATGGCCAGCGGTGACCCGCTGCCCGAATATGTCCGCTGTATTGTCGAGGACTGCGGCTACTCTTCTGTGGTGATGCAGTTCAACCACAACCGCCAGCAGAACTTCGGATTCATCCCGCCGGATGTGCTCCAGAGCGCATCGCTGGTTGCAAAGAAGAAACACGGCTGGGGCTTCTGGGAGGCATCTGCTGCCAAGCAGCTTGAGAAGTGCACCATACCTGTATACTTCATCCACGGCGATGCAGACGACTTTGTCCCTATCGACCACCTGTGGGTCAACTTTGCTGCAAAGAAGCAGGGTTACAAAGAGTATTGGGTAGTGCCCGGTGCAGTTCATGCAAACTCATTTGCCAAGTATCCTGAAGAGTATAAGGCACGCGTAGAGGACTTCCTCATCCGCGTACACGGACTCATGAAGAAGAAATAGCATATGAACGCTAAATACATATTGGCTCTGGATCAGGGAACAAGCTCTTCCAGAGCCATTGTTTTCGACCACGACGGTTCCATCCGCTCCACAGCGCAGCAGGAGTTCACCCAGCACTTTCCCAAACCGGGCTGGGTGGAACACGACCCTATGGAGATCTGGGCAAGCGAAGCGGCCGTGATTGCGGAGGCTATCTCCAAGATCGGCATCAACGGCCTGGATATCGCCGCCATAGGCATCACCAACCAGCGTGAGACCACCATCGTGTGGGATGCAGAGACCGGCGCTCCGGTATACAACGCCATCGTTTGGCAGGACCGCCGCACCTCCCAGTTCTGTGATGAGCTCAAGGGGCAGGGTCTTGTGGACAAGATCCGCGAGAAGACCGGCCTGATTATCGACGCCTATTTCTCCGGCACCAAGATCAAATGGATTCTGGACAATGTGCCGGGTGCCCGGGCAAGGGCAGAAGCGGGCAAACTCCGCTTTGGCACCGTAGACAGCTGGCTGGTATGGCAGCTGACCCGGGGTGAGGTGCATGTTACCGACGTCTCCAACGCCTCCCGCACAATGCTGTTCAACATTAACACCCTGGAGTGGGATGCCGAGCTGTTGGCGCTTTTGGATATTCCGGCTTCTATGATGCCGCGCGTTTGCTCTTCTTCCGAGGTTTACGGCTACACCAAGACCACCATATTCGCGCACGAGGTGCCCATCGCCGGCATCGCGGGCGACCAGCAGGCGGCCCTGTTCGGGCAGATGTGCACCGAGCCCGGCTCCGTGAAGAATACCTACGGCACCGGTTGCTTCATGCTGATGAATACCGGCAGCAAGCCGATACTCTCCAAGAACAACCTTCTTACCACGGTCGCCTGGAAGATAGGGGATATGGTGAATTATGCGCTGGAGGGTTCCATCTTTGTGGGCGGCAGCGTGGTGCAGTGGCTGCGTGACGGCCTGGGCATCATCCGTTCTTCGTCCGAAATAGAGGCTCTGGCTGCATCTGTACCCGATAACGGTGGCGTATATTTCGTACCGGCCCTCACCGGTATGGGTGCCCCTTACTGGGACCAGTATGCCCACGGGGTTATCTGCGGCATCACCCGCGGTACCACTTCGGCACATATTGCCCGCGCAGCGCTGGAGGGGATCGCCTTCCAGACTATGGATATCGTATCTGCCATGGAGCGCGATGCCGGTGTCAAGCTGGCATTCCTCAAGGTAGACGGCGGCGCTTCCCGCAACAACCTTTTGATGCAGTTCCAGGCCGATATCCTTGGTGCCAATGTTATCCGCCCCGAGGTGACAGAGACCACGGCAATGGGTGCCTGCTACCTGGCGGGACTCGCTGTCGGATACTGGGCTTCTCTGGACGAAATCCGCCGGCAATGGAAGGCAGAACGCACATTCGAGCCCACTTCAGACGATATGACTCCCGCAAAGTCCGGCTGGCAGGATGCAATTTCCCGTACTATTTCCAAAAGTTGAATGTAACCACGACTGCTCCCGATGTCATTCCGAGCGCCACTCGATGTCATTCCGAGCGTAGTCGAGGAATCTAAAAACAAATCATAATATGGATCCCAAATTCATCTTCGAATTCATAGGCACTCTGGTGCTGGTACTCTTGGGCGACGGCGTATGCGCGGCCTGCTCGCTGAACCATTCCAAGGCCAAGGGCGCCGGCTGGGTGGTAATCGCACTCGGCTGGGGTCTGGCCGTTATGATGGGTGTGCTCATCGCAGGTCCCATATCGGGCGCTCACCTGAATCCTGCCGTAAGTGTGGGACTTGCCATCGCCGGCAAGTTCGAGTGGGCTCTGGTGCCGGGTTATATCATCGCCCAGATGCTGGGCGGCTTCTGTGGCGCTGTGCTTGTATGGCTGTTCTACAAAGATCATTACAAGGCCACTGCAGATGAGCCCGATACAATCCTGGGTACATTCTGCACCATGCCCGCCATCCGCAACGGCTGGCGCAATTTCATCTGCGAGGTGATAGCCACCTGCCTGTTGGTATTCGTGATTCTTGCCCTCGGCACAAAGGGCAATGCATTCGCCATTGGTGAAACAGCGCTCGGTACCGGCGCGCTGGGCTCCTGGCCCGTCACCTGCCTGATTATGTCCATCGGTATGTCGCTGGGTGCAACTACCGGTTATGCCATCAACCCCGCGCGTGACCTCAGTCCCCGTCTGGCACACGCCCTGCTGCCCATAAAGGGCAAGCGCGACAGCGGCTGGTGGTACGCCTGGGTTCCCGTCGTGGGTCCCATGGTGGGCTGTGCCCTCGCCGCCGGTCTCTTCCTGCTGGTGTTCTAGGCTGGATTTTTTCGGCTGGTGCGTAAAGCCCTAAGAATCAGCAAGATATAAAAAGTAACCCCACCGTTTTCGATGGGGTTACTTTTCGTTATTGACTGTCTGATAGCGACTTATCCTCCAGCGGCTACGGGCCTTCGCTTCGCGGCTGCGGGCAGGGACACTATTTGCTGGGCTTGCGTTCTTCCTTGAGGGTCAGGCCCATGAAGAAGATGGCCAGCAGGCAGGCGGCGATGAGCATGGCAAAGGTCCAGCCCCAGCCTGCATTCTGTGCGACCAGGCCGATTATGGTGTTGGCCAGTATAAAGGTGCCAAGGAAGTATCCGAAGAAGCCGGTGAGGCCGGCGGCGGTGCCGGCGGCGTTCTTGGGGGCGAGGTCCAGGGACTGCACTCCGATGAGCATTACCGGGCCGTAGATGAAGAATCAGATACCTATCAGGCTGATGATAACTACGGTGAGATTATCGATGAATGCCCAGTATAGTGCAACGAATATCAGCACCAGCGCCATGAACAGCATAGTGGGCAGCGCCCGGCGGCCGTGGAACAGCTTGTCGGATAGCCATCCGCACAGCAGCGTGCCGGGAATGGCTGCAAACTCGTATGCGAAGTATGCCCAGCCGGCGCTCTTTAGGTCGATTCCCTTCTCTGTGAGGATGGTCGGCGCCCAGTCGAGGCAGCCGTAGCGAACCATATACACGAAGGCGTTGCTCAGAGCGATGAACCACAGGAACTTGTTGTTGAGCACGTGATGGAACAGGATTTCACGGGTAGTGAGGGTTGTCTCGTGCTTCTCCGAGTAGTTCTTGGGGTAGTCGTTGCGCCAGGCTTCTACCGACTGCAGGCCGCACGATTGCGGCGTGTCGCGCAGCAGGATGTATGCCAGCAGGGCTATAAACAGCGCAACCGCTGCCGGAAAGGCAAAGGTACCGATAAGGAAGTAGAGCTCGCTGTGGCTGCCGTAGAACCAGCTTCCGAACCAGGCGGCGCCGTAGGTTGCCATCGGGCCGACCAGTGCACCGCCCACGTTGTGGGCACAGTTCCAGATGCTCATCATGGTGCCCCGCTCGCCGGGAGAGAACCAGTGTGTCATCACACGGCCGCATGGAGGCCAGCCCATCCCGTTGAACCAGCCCACCAGTGCGTTGAGCACACCCATGACCACTATGGCCCAGGTCTTGTGCTCTGCCCCGATCCACTGGATGGGGACAATCATGAAGCACATCGATATGGCGGTGAGCACCAGCCCCAGAGGGAGGAATACCCGGGCGTTGGACCGGTCCGAAACGCTGCCCATCAAAAACTTTGAGAGTGCGTATGCGGCGGCGTTGAGGCCCAGCACAAAGCCCAGCTCGGTTTTTTCGAACCCCAGCGGCGCCATGGCGGGGATGGCCATAGAGAGGTTCTTTCGCACCAGATAGAATCCGGCGTAGCCGATAAAGGCACCCAGGAAGACCTGCCAGCGCAGGCGTTTGAATTTTGCATCTGCCTCCGGCCCGGTCTCTGCCGGACGGTAAGCGGGTTGTTGGAGAAATTTAAGCATATTGTATTATTTGTCTTTTTCGCATAAGATGGCTTCTGCCAGAATCGATATCGGGTTCATCACAGAATATCCGGTGGACATCTCTATCTGCCATTTGCAGGTCTCGCAGTCGCAGGCCACAACGTCGGGGTTTACCGCCTTTATCTGCTCGAACAGCGGCGCCCCGATGGCCTGGGAGGCCTCGTAGTTTTCCCGCTTGAAGCCGTAGGTGCCGGCGATGCCGCAGCATGCAGAATCGAGCATGGTGAATTCGACGCCCGGAATCATCCGCAGCAGTTTCTCTGAGAAGATGCCCCAGCCGAGCTTCTCCATGTGGCAGGGGGTGTGATATGCCACCTTCTTGTGGTAATCCGGCTTGAAGCGCAGCGTGGCGCCCTTTTCCAGCTTCTCGTATATGTAACGGGTCGCCATCATCACAAAGTCGCGCATGTGGGAGTTGTCCACACCCAGCAGAGAGGGATACTCGTCACGCATGGTCAGGGTGCATGAAGACGATGTGGTGAGCACCATAAGCCCCTTGTCCACCGCCTTGCCTAGCACCTGTACATTGTGGGTGGCGTGTTTCATGGCCTCTGCCTTGAGCCCGTTGGTGATAAAGGCTATGCCGCAGCACTTCTCCTTATCTAGCGCCTGCACTCCCACACCCAGGGCATTGAGCACCTTTACCAGGTCTTTGCCAAGTCGCGGATAGTTGTAATTGACGTAGCAGCCGTGGAAATAGGCCACCTGTTCGCTGAACGCCGCCTGCTCTTTTTCGTGCCGCCCAATCCATGCCTCGAAGCTGCGCGGGCTGTATTTGGGGAAGGTGCGCCGGCGGTCTATCTTGAACATGGCGTCCATCATGGTTTTGGTGATGCCCAGGCTCGTGACGGCGTTGGCGATGGGAGCTACCGGACGTGCCAGGTGCCCCATGAAGTCGGTGGATGCAAGCAGTCGGTCGCGCCACTTTGGTTTTGATGTGTCGTATTTGATGCGTGCGGCCATTATCAGGTCGGCGACCTTGACTCCAGACGGACATGCTACCTCGCAGCGCTTGCAGTTGAGGCAGTATTTGAGGGCGTAGTTGAAGAAGAATGGGTCTTTGAGCCGCAGCCGCTCTCCGTCGGGGCCCGCCTGCTTGGGGCCGGGGTAGAGCGGATTCACCTGCAAAACCGGGCAATATGCGGTGCACACGGTGCACTTCATGCACTCTTCAAAGTTGTGCTTGCTTGAAGTATATTCCTGCAGTTTCATTCTTCGGTCGGTTTAAGGATTTGGTCTGCAACGGCCAGGGCACTGCGTATGGCCAGTCCGCCGCCGGTCCCCAGCTCAGGGCGTGTCTCGCCCAGGATAGAACCTATCGCATATAGGTTCCGTAGCGGTTCGCCTCCTTTTAGTGCATGCAGGGTGGCGTCGGTAGCTACTCCGTATTTCATATATGGCTGCTCACGCATGAATTCCGGGTTGTACCAGTCGCTGCGCTCTGCCGCCTGCTCTACATCCAGGCCGAACACCGGTTCGCAGATCTCAAACGGATTGGAGCGAAGCCCTTTGGAGAAATAGGCGCCGGTGGCAAGGATAAAGTTCTCTGCCTCAAGAAAGTGGTTGCCCAGGTTATGGGTCACTATGCTGTGTATCTTCCCCTCGTGCACGTGTGCGCCGGTGGCTTCGTCGCCCATAAGATATATGCCGCCCAGCAGTTCGTAGCGCCGCTTGAGAAGCATCTGGGTGCGGATGCCGGGCACCGATGGCGGCAGGGTGCCGGTAAACACGACCTGCGCCGGCACACCCTGGCGGATGCGGCTCAGTACAGATGTGTCCTTAAGGCCGAATACCTGCGGCAGGATTACGGTATCTTCGTCCCGGAGCAGGATGCGTATCTCCCGCACGACATTCTCCCAGATACGGTCCATGGTGCGGGCGATCTGCACAGAGCGCATCTCGCTGGGACTCTGTTCCAGCGCTTCCAGTTCCGGCAGGTTGAGCAGTTTGATGCTGCACTGCACCCCATGCTTCTGTAGTCCCTCTGCCAGGAACTGGCAGAAGAAATCGTGATAACCGGCAAAGCTTACTATAAGCGCCTTGTGGCCGATTGCCGGCTCAGGGAAGATGCTGATATCTTCAAGCGAGAGGGTGGACTTGCGGAATGTCCCCATGGGCATGAGCCGTACGCCGGGGTTGTAATGCAGCTGGATGCCAGCCTC
Source organism: Bacteroidales bacterium (assembly GCA_017446775.1). Classification (GTDB taxonomy): domain Bacteria; phylum Bacteroidota; class Bacteroidia; order Bacteroidales; family UBA932; genus Equibacterium. The sequence continues at coordinate 18,212 of JAFSQE010000018.1, forward strand.
TGCAAAGAGGTCGGTGACCCTTTGCGGCGCCTCTTCCATAGATTCGAAGCTGCCGGAGAAAAAGTGCAGCGCATTCTGCCCGGTGCTGATGATGGCGGTGCTTTTGCCCGCCTTCTCAAGGGTGATACCGGCTACCAGGGAGGCCAGGCCTCCTCCTATGATTACTGTGTTGAATTTCATACGCCCAAAACGTGTTTATAGACCCACTGCGTATATTCCGCTTCGCGCAGGGTGTCGCCCCAGCCGATGGGGAAGTTGCCCTTCCATCGCTCTTGCAGGAACTCTTTCAGATCGTCGCGCTCTTTCTCTATGCAGCCGTGTGCCCTGGCCAGCAGGCCGGCGGCGCGGCAGGCACAGAATTCGCCCTGGCATGTCCCCATGCCGATGCGGGTGCGCCGCCTCAGGTCGGTAAGGGTAGAGGCATCCAGCCGCTCTATGGCATTCGTCACCTCTGCCACAGAGACCTCTTCACATTCGCAAACCAGTGCCTCGTCCAGTTTGTTGCGGGTACGGATGCGGGATGCGCGGCTCCCCATGCGTGCTGCCGCTGCCTTCTGGGCCATGGAGGGTTTCTCCCATATCTTGCGCGCAACCGCCTCGTAAGACCCCTCCTCGCTGCCGGGCAGGGGAGTAGTGGCAGTTTCGCACGCCTTATCTACCGCCAACTTGCGGCATACGGCGTCGGTGGCTATCTCCGCCATCAGGCGGTAGGTCATCAGCTTGCCGCCGGTAATGGTGATAAAGCCCTTAAGTCCGTCGCGCTCTTCGTGGTCCAGACAGACGATGCCGCGGGAGATGTTGCGCCCCGACGGGTCGTCGTCGGCACTGACCAGCGGCCGCACGCCCGCGTAGGCACGCAGTATGCGGGTAGAAGATAGCGTAGGGGTCATCTTGGCGCCCTCTGTAATCAGCAGGTTAACCTCGTCGGGCGTTACGCTAACGCTGTCGCACTCCTCAAACGGAATGCGGGTGGATGTGGTGCCGATTATGCACACCGTGTCACCCGGCACCAGAATATCGGCGTTTGAGGGCTTGCGGCAGCGGTTGATCACCATATTGTTCACCCGGTGGGCAAATACCAGCAGGGCTCCCTTTGCGGGGAACATCCCCACGTGGACCCCCGCCAACTGGGCTATGTCGTGTCCCCAGATACCGCCGGCATTCACCGTTACCGGGGCGTAGAAGTCCTGCTCCTGCCCGGTGTTGAGGTTGCGGGTGTGCACGCCGCGTATGGTGTCGCCCTCGCGGATAAAGCCGGTGACGGTGGTGTGCAGCCGCACCTGTCCGCCGTGGAGTTTGGCGTCCAGCATGTTTGCGGCGCACAGGCGGAACGGGTCCACGCTGCCGTCTGGCACGCGCACGGCACCGGTGATGTCGGGATTGACGGTCGGCTCCAGCCTTTTTGCCAGTTCCGGGTCGATGACCTCTGCGCTGATACCGGCTTTGCGGCAGGCATCCACAAAGGTCTGCTGATAGGCCAGGTCATCCTCCGGCAGGGTGATGAACAGGCCGTCGGTTTCATCTACGCAGTGCGAAGCGATGCGGCGGAGAATCATGTTCTCGCGGATACACTCCTGGGCCGATTCGGGGTCGTTGACCGCATACCGTGCGCCGGAGTGCAGCAGGCCGTGGTTGCGGCCGGTGGCACCGGTAGCGATGTCGCTCCGCTCTATGAGCAGCGTCTTGAGGCCGCGCATGGCGCAGTCACGTTGCGTGCCGGCGCCGGTTATGCCGCCGCCAATGATTATCACATCAAATTCGTTGTTGCTCATCCTTTATTCTATCTGGGGCAGACCCAGGTCGGGGAAGGTACGGGGAGCGGGAACTCCGGGCAGCGGCTTGCGCTCTTTGAGCTGTTCCATTGCCACCTCTATAGCCTTAAGCAGCTGCTGGTCTTCTCCTGCAAACTCCTTCACGGGGTCGTTGTCTATCAATATGTCGGGGTCTACGCCGTGGTTCTCCACAATCCACTGCCCGGTTTTGGCATCGTAGTTTGTGAAGAACGGGACGCGGACATCGGTGCCGTCTACATAGGGAAGCGAGCCGCTGATGCCCACAATGCCGCCCCAGGTGCGGGTGCCCACCACGGTGCCAAGGTTGTTGGCCTTGAAGCTCCAGGGGAACAGGTCGCCGTCCGATGCCGAATATTTGTCTATGAGCAGCACCTTAGGTCCGGTGTGGGTTGCGTCGGGCACCGTGCCGGTAAGGGTCGAGCCGCGGCGCATGGTCATCCTGTAGACCTCGCGCTGCAGGCGCTCTATAATCATGGGGGAGACGTTTCCGCCGCCGTTGGCACGGTCGTCTATGATAAGGGCCTCCTTGTCCAGCTGGGGATAGTAGTAGCGGGCAAATTCAGAAAGCCCCTCCGGACCCATGTCAGGGATGTAGATATAGCCTATCTTGCCGCCGGAGAGACGGTCACAGGTAGCGATGTTCTTCTGTATCCACTCGTAATGATAGAGCGGGTATTCGTCGGATATGGGCTTTACAACCACCTTCCTGCCACCGGCAGTGGCTTTGTCGGATACGGTGAGTTCTGTAAGGACGTCAGCCTTGCCAACGAGCAGCTGGTAGATATTGGCAACAGTGTTGGTCGGAACGCCGTCTATGGCGGTGATGTACTCTCCCTTGCTGATGCCCATGCCCGGTTCGGTGAGGGGAGAGCGGAGCTTGTCGTCGTAAGGCGCACCCTGCAGTATCTTCTCTATGCGGAAGTATCCGCTCTTGTCGCGGGAGAATTCTGCCCCAAGCAGACCCATGGATATCCTCTCTGGCTTGGGATATTCGCCAACGGTGACATAGGCGTGGCCCGACGCCACCTCGGAAATCATCTCGCCGATAACGTAGTTCAGATCCAGACGGGTCTTGACGTGCGGCAGAAGCACGGCATATTTATCCTTGATTTTCTGCCAGTTGCGGCCGTGCATATTCTCCAGGTAATAACCGTCGCGGAATGCTCTCCACACCTCGTCGTATATCTGTGCCCACTCTTTGCCAAAGTCAATTTCTGTGGCCATGCCAGAGAGGTCGGGCTTGTCGCCACCGGACATCTTGGCACCGAAATCGGCCACGGAGATGTCGCGGCGCCCCTTCATTAAAATGGCCTTCTTGTCGCCGTTGCGGTACACCACGCTCCCTTCTGCACACTCGTCGTCCTTGCCGCTGGCAAAGTCGAACACGCGGGTCTTGAACCCTGCGGAATACCAGAGTTTCTTTCCGTCGCAGTACATTCCGCCCCAGCCGATTTCTCCGCTTACGGGGATTTTAACGGTCCTGAAGGCGAGACCTTCGGGGTCGATCTTAACCACTACATCTTCTTTCTTGCCATCGTCTTTGCCGTCGGGCGCGCCGGGGCCTTTGCCCTTGAATTCGGGTTTGCCTTCACCCTTGCGGGGGCCCTTGCCATCCAGGCTCTCTTCACCCTCGAAGGGCGGGAACATGCCGCCCGGGCCGGGTCTTCCGCCACCGTTTACAGAGGGCATGCCATCCTTGGGCAGGAGCGGGGAGGGGGTGTCGGCAGCAAGCATCGTGATATAGATGCCGCTCATATTGCCCAGCACATAGTTCCACTCTACGCGGCCGTATTGCGGGTGGATGTCACGGTCTGCGGTGAAAACCAGATACTTGCCGTCTGAAGAGAAGGTGGGGGAGCCGGAGTCGTACCACCGCTCGGTTACGGGATACTCCTTGCCCGATTCCAGATTATAGACATATATTACATCCATCTCGTTTTTGGCGGGACGGGTGTAGGTGATCCACTTGCTGTCCGGGGAATACTCGACGCGGCGGAATTCGGCCTCGGGATTTGTCATTATCACCTTCTTGCCGCCATCCGGTACCGATACCTCCACGATGCGGTTCTTGCGGTCTGTGTAAAGGATATGCCTGCTGTCCGGACTCCATTGCAGAGAACGGATATAGGTGTCGCTGCCGCTGGTAATCTGGCGTGCCTCGCCGCCCTTCTCTACCTCATAAAGATAGACTTCGGTTTCGCCGGTGGCATCGCCAATCCATGCGATCCATTTGCCGTCCGGGCTGAATTCGGCGTCGCGGTCGTTAGAGGCAGAGCTGCGAGTCAGGTTGCGGGTTACGCCCCTGCCTACGGGTACGTCAAACACCTCTCCGCGGGCAGTCACCGCAAGCCTCTCTCCGTTGTGGGAGAGGCTTGCTCCGGTAACATTGCCGGCCAGTTTTCTCCTCTCGCTGCGGCCGTAGATGTCGTCGCCGGCAAGGGTTATGTGCACCTGCTCGTATTTGCGGGTGGCCGGATCCAGGCGGTAGATATAGCCGCCGTTCTCGAAAACTATCGTTTTGCCGTCGGTGGTGGGGAACTTCACGTCGTAAAGATCGAAGTCTGTCACCTTCTCTGTCTTTTTGGTCTTGGTGTCGTAGACAAAGATGTTCATTATCATGTCCCGGTCGGAGGCGAAGAAAATCTCGTTGCCGATCCACATCGGGAAGATGTCCTGAGCGATGTTGTTAGTGATGTTCTCTACCTTGCCGCCCTTGCGGTCCCAGATCCACACGTCGTCGGCCATGCCGCCGCGGTAATATTTCCAGGTGCGGAATTCGCGCATCACGCGGTTGTATGCCATCTTTTTGCCGTCAGCAGAAAAGCTGCACCATCCGCCTTCGGGCAGGGGTATTTCGGTGGGCATCCCGCCATCCGGAGAAACGCTCCAGAGCTTGCCGGAAAAGCCGTCGCTGATGCGGTTGCGGAAGATAATCTGTTTGCCGTCGGGCGTCCAGGCCATAACCATGTTGTTGGGACCCATGCGGTCGCCCATCTCGTCCCGACTGTTGGTGGATGTCCAGGTCAGGCGCACCGGTTCGCCGCCGCCGGCAGGGATGCGGTACACCTCGCGGTTGCCGTCGTACTCTGCAGTGAAGGCAATGGTCTTGCCATCGGGGGAATAGTGGGCAAACCCCTCGTAACCCATGTGTGAGGTGAGTCTGCGGGCCTGGCCGCCAGTAACAGGCACACTCCACAGGTCGCCTGCATACGTAAATACAATCTCGTTGCCATTGGTAGCGGGGAAGCGCAGCAGCCGCGCCTCATCTTCTTTCGCTCTGGCGCCCAGTGCAACCAGCACTGCCGCCAAGCAGAAAAGTATCTTCTTCATATCTCTAAGTTATAATAAAATCTTCGTCTACGTAGTTATATAGGCTGGCCACGACGTTCTGCGAAAAACGGTGCGCCGTAGCCACTATGGTGTCCCATTCAAAATTTTTGCTTTTTACAAGGGCGTAAATGCTCCCGGCGTTAAAGTTGTCGCCGGCGCCGATTGTGCTTACCACCTTCGCTCCCTGCGGAACCGGATAGGTGCTGTGAATCCCGGGTGAGAAGACCTCGGTTTCGCGCGCCCCTCTGGTGCAGATGAAATGTTTGCAGAGCGGGGCGATATGCTTCTGGTAAACTGACGCTGCATCGACGGTGCCATAGAGTGCGGCGATGTCGTCGCTCGAGCCGCGCACCATGTCGCTGAGGGCGATATTCTGCTCTATCTGCGGCAGCGAATCGTGGGCGGAGTGGTTCTTGCGGAAGTTGATGTCGTAATATACCAGCGCCCCCGCCTCGCGGGCTTTGCGGACAAGCTGGCGCACCTGGTCGCGGGTGGCGGGATTGATGGCGAAGAACGACCCGAACAGCAAGATGTCACCCTTTTTGAACTCCAGTTCCGGAACTTCGAACGCCGGAGGATTGGGGTCGCGGAAAAACTCGTAGCTGGCGTTGTTGCCCTCATCCAGCATCGCCAGGGCGATGGAGCTCTGCCCCTTTACCCTTACAAGGGCATCGGTGCCGATGTGGTTTTGCTGCATGAAGGTGGCGATGATATCCCCAAGGGAGTCGTCGCCCAGCTGCGATACCATCTGCAGCTTGATGTCCGGGCAGTCGCGGCCAGCCGTGCGTCCCAGAGAAACCATCGCATTGAAGGTGGAACCGCCCGGAACGGCTGCCTGTGGCTGCAGCTGCTTAAGGACTATGTCCAGTACAATCTCCCCGATGCCAGTTATTGTCATGCTGCTACTTCTGCTCTAAAGCTCGATAACGCATCCGCCGCCGGGGGCCAGATGCACGGTTACTTTATTGTCTTTGATTTGTACGGTCTCCCTGCGGTAGTCCTGGCCGTTGCGGTGGGCGTTGACACCATCCCTCCAGAGGGTTGCCTCTGTGCCGTCGGCAACAGCAACCGGGAGGTCGAATGTGACATCACGCGCTTCCCAGTCGTTCATTGCTGCCAGATACCACTTGCCGCCGCTGCGGCGGGCCATTACTATGTATTTGCCAATTTTGCCGTCCAGGGCGATGGTCTCGTCCCATACGGTGGGCACGGAAGCGATGAAACCGGTACACTCCGGCTCCTGCTCGTATGCTGTGGGGGCATCGCAGAGCATGGTGAAAGGTGCGTCAAAAATCACATATTCTGCCAGCTGGCGGCAGCGGGTCCCCTGGCTCATCGGCTCGGTGTCGCAGGGGTAGTAGTTCTGCCGGATTGCATTGCGCATAGCCCCCTGGGTATAGTCGCAGGGGCCTGCTACCAGGCGTGTGTACGGAATCGTTACGTCGTAGGTTACCTGGTCGTAATCGGTGCCCATCCATTTGAGCTGCTCCAGGCCGTTGACACCCTCGAAGTTGAGGACGTTGGGCCAGGTGCGGGTAAGTCCGGCCGGCTTGAAGGCGCCGTGGAAATCTACAAACTGATGGTATTTTGCGGCTGTTCGGGCGGCCTCTTCAAAAAAGGCAACCATGGGCTGGTCGTCGCGGTTCATGAAATCGACCTTCCAGCCGGCGATGCCCATCTGAGCGTAGTGTCTGCAAACCCCCTCGATATCGCGGTTAAAGGCCCAGTACCCGCCCAGAGCACCAGTTTCACTCCGCGGTCAAGGGCGTATCTGCTAAGCATCGGCAGGTCGATTGCCGGCACTACCTGCATCAGGTCGGCCTGCAGGTTAACTGCCCACCCTTCGTCCAGAATCACATACTCTATGCCGTTGCGGGCTGCAAAATCTATGTAATACTTATATGTATCGTTGTTGATGCCGGCCACAAAATCGACCCCCTTGATGTTCCAGTCGTTCCACCAGTCCCACGCCACCTTGCCGGGCTTCACCCACGAAAAATCGCCCTCGGCCGGCCGGGCCAGACGCCAAACCATATCGTTGTCTGCCAGCTGTCGGTCTTCATCTGCAATGATAACCACCCGCCAGGGCAGCGGTTCGCCCTGTGCGCCTTTGTAGATAAACGGTTCGCGGGCGGTGACGATGCCCTGCAGCATATTGTGGCCGCCCTGCACAATCGTCTTTGGATATGCGGGGAACATCGCCTTGAGGCTTGAGCTGCCGCTCTGGTTGCTTAGGTACATCCCGGGATAGTTAAGCAGGTCGGCTTCTGTAATGCACACGCGTGCCCCCGCTGCGCTCTCTACCGTGACCGGCAGAAACGCCATACGGCGTGCATCCCACTGGGATAGGGGGCAGTGTACGTAAAAGTTCTCGAAAGAATTTGCGAACTGCTCCTCAAAGGTGTATCCGTCCCTTACGTACGGAATCCACGCCTGCGGGTCGCCGGCAAAGTTGAACTGCGCCGTTTCTTCTGCTATCTCGGTCGCCTTTTTTGTAACAAACCGGTATGCGGCGCCATCGTTGTAGACCCTGAATATTATGTCGAAATCTTTTGCTGCGAGCTTCAGCTCGTTATAGTTGTCCCGGACTTCGCTCCGCTTGAAGTTCTGCGCCGCAAGCGTCTGGTTCACGCTGGTGCGCTTCGCCTTGCGGAACTTTGTCCCCTTGCCCCAAACGGTGCCGTCGGTTAGCGACAGGGCTATCTCAGAGGGCTCGAGTATCGCCTCGCCGCCGCAGCAAACGCTCCAGCACAGGGTGGGGGCGTCACTTACTGCAACCTCTATGCGCCCGTCGGGAGACGCTATCTTATAATCTTTTGCTTGAATCGACACAGTGGCAAGCAGTGCCACAAGGATAATCAGGAATCTTTTCATGGACGGTAAATCTCTATACGCCTATAAAGGTAGTGTTTTTGTTTGGTTTATTGCAGACAAGTCCCTAAATTTGTTTGATTAATCGGCGTTAAACCGCCTTTTTGGCTCTTGATGGCAGAGGAATATTCATATCGGGTAGCTGGTTTTTATTTTACCGTAGCGGGGCAGATGCCCGCCCTGGACAATCTGGAACCCTTCAGATGTTCGCCCCGTGCCGGCGAAGAACCCGTCTTCAGGCTGCAGATTGTGCCTGATTTGGCTGCCCCCGATGCTGAATTCTTTTTCCAGACAGAAGACGGCCCCGGATTCCCCGAGATAAGGTTAGACAAACTTCCAGGCGGAGGATATCTTTTCTATCTCCGTCCGCTGCCGGGCCGCCCTGTTGCCGCAGAGATGCTAACCGACAAAGATTTCAGCAATGCCCGGCTGCGCCTTTGCGCTACAGACGATTGTTTTGCGCTTAATAACGCGCTGATGTTGATGTACGCTTTCTCTACAGCCAACCTTGGCGCGCTGCAGATGCACTCGTCCGTTATCCTGAACGATGGCCGGGGATATCTGTTCCTGGGGCGCAGCGGCACCGGCAAGAGCACCCACAGCCGCCTGTGGCTCAAGCATATACCCGGCTCGGAACTGCTTAACGACGATAATCCGATCCTGCGGCTGATGCCGGACGGCACTGCGCGGGTGTCCGGTTCGCCATGGAGCGGCAAGACCCCCTGCTATAAGGCTATGGATGCTCCGGTGGGGGCGGTGGTGCGGCTGAGCCAGGCCCCGGAAAACCGCATCGCAAGACTGTCCAGGCTGCAGGCCTACGCATCGCTGATGTCCTCTGCCTCTGCCTTCCGCCCGTTCAGCAATCTTGCCGACGGCTGGCACCGCACCCTCGAGGGGCTGGCTGCCGTTGTTGACTGTTATTCCCTCGACTGCCTGCCCGATGAGGCGGCAGCCCGTTTATGCTATAGTACGATTCATGGATAAGCGAGTGATAGCTAACGAGATACTGCTCGAAGAGGCGGCTGCCCTGATGACTGAGGGGCGCGACGTTACCTTTACGCCGCTGGGCAGCAGCATGGACCCGTTTATCAGCGGCGGGAAAGACAGCGTCACGATGCGCAGGATGGCGGATATCGAGGTGGGAGACATAGTGCTGGCGCGCTTGCCGGACAGATATGTGCTGCACCGGGTGTTCAGAGTAGAAGGAGATGCGCTGACCCTGATGGGCGACGGCAACGTGAATATCACGGAAACCTGTACTAAAAATGATATTTTGGGAACGGTGACCGGGATAATCCGCGGCGGGCGCGAGCACGCTCCCGGCAAAGCGGTATTGTGGCGCAGACTATTGCCGATAAGGCGGTACCTGCTGGCTTTTTACAGAAGAATCATCAAAAAGATATGAGAATAAAAGACGGTTTTATACTCCGTTCGATCTGCGGAGAGCACGTGGTGGTTGGCGAAGGCCTAAAACGTGTAAATTTCAATAAGTTGCTCTCTTTAAACGACAGCGCGGCCTATTTGTGGGAGCAGGTGAGCGGCCGTGACTTCACGGCAGAGGATATGGTCGCCCTGCTGGTGGACCACTACGATGTCGATCGGCAGAGGGCTGCCGTCGATGTGGAGAAGCTGCTGGAGGTATGGAACAGGGAGGGCGTGGTTGAATGAGACCTCTGGGCGAATGCATAGGGACGCTACGGTCGCTTTCGCGGCCGGTACGCTGGCGGATATGGATTACCGTCGCGGCCGGTGTACTGCGCGTTGCGGCCTCGATGTGTTTCGTCTGGGCCAGCAAGCATCTTGTGGATATCGCCACCGGCGTCAGTGGCGATTCGCTCTGGGGCGGTATCGGCCTGTTTGCCGGCATTTTGGCATTCCAACTTATAATCGTTCTCTTTTTCAACTGGTGGGAGGGTTACTCCGCCATCAAGGCACAGAACCGCCTTCGCCAGGATATCTTCTCGCATGTGCTCAAGAGCCGCTGGGACGGTCGCGAGCGCTTCCTGAGCGGCGATACGGTGAACCGCCTCGAAGAGGATATCCGGGTCGTTTCTGAATTGATAATAGTGCGCTATCCCGGCGTGATAATCACAGTCATGCAGCTGGCGGCTGCGTCGGTTTATCTGTTAAAGCTCGCCCCGAACCTGCTTTGGGTCCTTCTGGTTCTGATGTTTGCCGCAGTGGTCGGCTCCCGGCTGTTTTTCCGCCGTCTGAGGCGGCTCATGACCAGGATCCGCACACGGGAGAGCGAGCTGCAGCAGCTCATGCAGGAGAGTCTTCTGCACAGGGTGCTGATGCTCACCATAGGCGGCGTGGAAAAGGTCATTGAGAAGTTCGGCTGGTTGCAGAAGGATATAGAGGATTCCACCCGCAAGCGTCTCGACTACAATGCGATGGCGCGCGGGTTCATGTTCTTCGGATTCCAGGCCGGTCATGCCGCCGCCTTTTTGTGGGGTGTGTTCGGCATTATCCACGGAACTGTCACATACGGTATGATGACCGCATTCCTGCAGCTGGTGGGTCAGGTGCAGCGTCCGGTGGCAGAGCTGGGCCGTCAGGTGCCGGCGTTTATCAACGCAATATCGTCTGTAGAGCGTCTTATGGAGTTGCAGGAGCTTGAAAAAGAGCCGGAAACGGAGCCGGTTACGATTGATGGGGCGCCGGAGATTGTTGTTGACAGCGTCAGCTATACATATCCGGGCCAGAGCCGCAAGGTGTTCGACAACTTCTCCTGCACCTTCCCGTCGGGCAGCCTGACTATTGTGGCAGGTGCCACCGGGGTGGGCAAGAGCACCCTTATCAGGATGATACTTGGGCTGCTGCGCCCCGATTCGGGGTCTGTGACCATTGGCGGTCACCCTTGCGGCGCGGCTCTCAGAGGCAATTTCATGTATATCCCGCAGGGCAATTCGCTTCTTAGCGGCACCATCCGCTCCAACCTGCTGCTGGCCGACCCCGCCGCCAGCGAGAGTGGCCTGCGCCGTGTGCTGGAAACAGCGGCTGCCGGCTTTGTGTTTGATCTGCCCCAGGGGCTGGATACCCCCTGCGGTGAGGTCGGCAGCGGGCTCAGCGAGGGGCAGGCGCAGCGCATCGCCATCGCCCGGGCGCTGCTCAGAAAGGGTGGGGTGATGATACTGGACGAAGCTACATCGGCCCTGGACAAAGATACAGAAGAGCGGTTGCTGGAGAATCTGTGCCGCGACTATCACGGCACCAAGACCATCCTGCTGATATCGCATCGCGATGCCGCATCCCGCTATGCCGATTTCAAGATAACCATTCCCGATTGATACAATTCAACATAATCTAAAACGTACATTGTTATGAAAAAGTTAATCATTTTTGCGCTTGGCATTTGCCTGATCGCGGCAAGCGTCACCATGAGCGCGCAGCGCCCGCCGTCCGGCACTGGCAACAAATCGTCCAATGCGGGGAGGCCGTCATCAGTAAGTGCCAAAAGCATCAACGAGGCTCTGGAAAAAGCAGAAAAGTCCTACGGGAAAAAGCTGGTACTTGACGTATCGGACAGCGAAACTGTCCCCAAATACATCAAGTCGGGGGATATGTCTTTCCCTGAAAAAAGTTGACTCGCAAACCGCGAGAAACAATGTTTATTAATTACTCATCGCTTAGAGAACAGTATTACGAAAGAGTAATCGATCTTCACTTTCGACAGCACATGTCCTACCGCCGTATTGCAGC
>JAFSQE010000019.1 GCA_017446775.1 Bacteroidales bacterium
GCACCTGCACCTGCCAGTAATAATCGGTGCAGGGCTCTATCGCGCTGCCGCGGTACGGTATCAGCACCGACTCTTTGCTGATCTTGATGCCGGAATCCCAGCAGGTCTTCTCGGGATGCGCAGGATCCTTGAACACACGGAGATGGTACGATGTCTGGGCGGCACCGTTCCTGCTCCCGTCATTTATCCAGCTGAAGCGGGGGAAAGCAGCATCGGTAAATGCATCGGCATGATATTCTGTGGTGAGATCTATCGGTTTGATGCTCGCCTTTGGCGTACAGCCCGCCAGCAGCAGGCACGTGGCAATTGTGAAAAGAAGTCGTTTCATTTATATGACATTAAATAATTATTCTATACTCCCTTTGAGTGTATGTCGCCCGCTGGAAAGAGTCTCTTCGCGGACGTTGTTCCCATCCGGGATGTAAACGGTAGCGGTGGTTCCGACCGGCACGGTACATTTAAGAGTGAAGGCGCCACCTGCTGCAACGCTCCAGTCTATGTCGATTCGACCGTAAGGGCAGTCTTTACTGAATTTGACCCAGTCGAGACCGTCGACCACGGTGGGACGGATTTCAAATGTGCGGTAGCCTGGCGAAGTGGGCTCCAGACCGGCCAGGTCGCGGTAGAACCAGCGTATGCCGCCACCCATGAAGGGAATGTTGCGGGAGAATACGCCGTCCCACTGCTCCCAGAAGGTAACAGCCCCCTGCTCAATCCAGTACCCGATACTGGGGAAGTCGCGCTTGTTGATTATCTCGTAGGCAAGGTCTGCACGGCCGTATTTGACAAGGACTTCGCACAGATAGCGCCACCCCACGAAGCCGACATGCAGGTGATTCCCGCACTCTGCAAGATTGGCCACAAGAGCATCCAGCGCCTTTTGCAGTCGCTCTTCAGAAGTACTGCCCATGGCCAGGGCCCACATATTGCTGCCCCATTTGCCATAAGAGCCAGCCTCCTCGTCCCAGAAATAGCGGTGGAATGCCGCGGCAGTGGTGTCACGCAGGGCAGAGAAATACTCTGCATCGGCACTCTTGCCAAGGGTTTCGGCCGCCTCTGCAGTTATCCTTGCACAATTCCAGAGGAACCAGGTGTGGACAAGTGCCTTGGAGGGGATATCCCAGGGGGCGTTCCACTCGCCCAGATCCATAAAATAGCGTCCGGTGCGACTCTCCATGATGTTGGTGGCTGGATCCACCCAGTTCAGCATCCAACGGGTATGGGCCGCCATTGCATCGTAGCACTCATCAAGGGCTTGTTTATCTCCGTACTCCCAGTAGAACTCGTACGGAATGACATTCATCGCAGAGCCAAAGGCAACGCCGCCACCCGCTTCGGGCTGCCAGGGGGCAGAATTGCACACATAGCCGTCCGGCTTCTGGGCTTCGCGCAAATCGCGCATCCACTTGTTGTAGAAGGCACCGGCATCCATCGTGGTCATAACGGTAGGACCCACCGCCTGCCCGTCGCCGGTATAGCCGATCCGCTCGCGGTGCGGGGTGTCGGTAGGGATACTGCCGTGCATATTGTCCAGCTGGGTGCGGCGCCAAATCTTATCCATATAGTTCAGCAACCCGTTTGATGTTTCGAAAGTAGTGGCCTGGGCAATGTCGCTGTTTACTGCCTGGGCCTCTATCTGGCCTGGCAGCAGATTGTCAAGACCGTGTATCTCTACCTGTTGGAACGCATAATACTCAAATCGGGGGTGCCAGCTCTCTTTTCCTGTGCCCTTGGCAATATAGGTCATGGAGCTCACCGCCTTCTCTGCAGCGTTGTAGTCTTCTGTAAGATTGAAAACGGTTATCTTCTGCCCCTGCTTGAGATTGAGGTTTTTGAGCTCCACCCAACCGGAAATGTACTCCGGGAAGGTGACGATAATCACGCCGGTAGAATCGATCTTCTGTATGTCGGTAGGCTTGTATGTGGCGGTGATGCGGTCGGACGGACCCATCTGCGCGATAAGTTCCCCTTCAGGCGCTTTCTTCTCAACGGCGTTTGCCCAGGAGGAGTCGTCGTAACCTGCCTTGCTCCAGCCGTCGTGCTCGTTGCGGGCGTCGTAAACCTCGCCAAAATAGAGCTGATCGTATAAAATGGCACTCTTCTCTATCTTCCAGGTCGTGTCGCTGGCAATCACCTCACGTGTGCCGTCTTCATACCTGATGATTATCTGCCCGTAGAACTTTGGCACGCCGTAACCCATCACAAAGCGACGGAACACCAGATCGTAATAGCCGTTACCGAGGATTGCGCCCACCGCATTGCGCCCCTTTACCAGCCTATCCTTCAAATCGTAACTTACATACGCCACAGAGTAGCCGTTGAACGGATCGGGAATGGGCAGCAAACGTTCTTCAAGCTTCTCGCGGTAGCCATAGTTGGTCTGATTCGGGGTCAGGTATTCGTCGCCGACCTTGCTGCCGTTGACATACAGCTCAAAGTATCCCAGGCCGGTGCCGTAGAAACGGGCGCTCTTTACCGGCTTGGTAACCTCAAACTCCTTGCGCAGCAGCGGGGCCGGCTGGACATCCTCGCTCATGTCATAATCGTAAGAATTCTCTCCCTGCCACGGGGCGCCTATCCACTGCGCCTTCCACAGTGACTTTAGCATCACTCCGGTATGGAAGTGGCACACCTTGCTCCAC
>JAFSQE010000020.1 GCA_017446775.1 Bacteroidales bacterium
ATCTCCGTCAATCACAATCGCCGGGACATAAGGTTTTGTTACGGTAACATTGATGGTAGTGCTTGCGGCAGTATATTCACCGGCCACAGCAGCTGCGTTGAGCGTAATGGTGGTGGAGCCTTCGGCGACACCGGTAATCACTCCGTTTGCATCTACAGTGGCAACAGCAGTATTATTGGAGGTGTAAGTAATAGTTGCGGTAGAGTTTGTGGTCGCGCCTATACTTACAGTTTGCTCCTCGTCTACAGTCTGGTCTTCTGCCGTAATGGTTGTCGTCTCGGGCATAATCAGCGCCCCATCTGTCACGCTCCAACGGAAAGAATGTTTCACGTTAATGGGGCCGGTGGGACTACCCAGTGCAGAGCGTGGTATGCAAACTTCAACGTAACAGTAATCCCCTATTATCTTGCCTCCGACCTCTGGCTTGTCAGCTAAGGTGGTACTGATCGGACGCTTTAAATGTCCATTCTCATCAACCCCTATTTCGCACTGCGGTGTGGCGTTTGACGCCCCTTTCCAAGGACGGATTAAGGCCTCGGCCTCCATACCGGCGCCGATTCCGCCACCGGCAGAACTACCGGATGTGCTTTTGCAGTCTGTATCAAAACCGATATAGAAGTATGGTGAATTGTCAAAAGTGCTACCATCGGCAACGATTTGCGTGGTGGTAACCTTATAGAGGAAATAGAGGTTTCTGGTATCAGTCGTGTACTTCCATTCCACGAGTCCGCTATTATTTGCTGCAAACACGTGGGAAACGTCATCCCAATCGCCAAACGAACCGTCAATTTTGATTGCAGGAATAAAGTAATCTCCGCCACTTACATTCAGTTTGATGGGCTTGACCTGACCTCTTGAAAGACTTGATGCCTTGTCTGCCACAAACTCCTTTATTGTAAGTCCGGTGGAATAGTTGATAATCTGAATTGTCGGCTGGAATGAAGCTGAGCTCCAGCGGGATGCCACATAGAAAACAGCTGTCCCTTTTGTAGGGTCGTTGTCGTATGCGACATCACATATGTAAGACACTGTTTTGGATGCGCCATTGTCTACATCCTCATTGTTCATCTTCAGGTAATCGCTCCCCATTGCAACCAAACCGGACAACGCATAGTTCACACCGTTGGTAACTACAGCCTTTATCTTAGGCGCCTTTGTAGCATCTATATTCGTTACTGTAAACTTGTAGGCGCAAACGTAATTGCGGAACGATATGCTGCCTTCTTCCGTCAGGTGACTTACCATGGGCAGATTTGCAGAGAAGTGCGTGGTGGTATAGTCTGTTTCTTCAGGAATGTAGAATTTTGGATTTTCACCAATCGTATAGGTGTGACTATCTGATGCCGGGAACAGCGCCCAGATCTTCATGTCCGAAGTCGTACCGTCGGATGCACCGATCTCATACCCATCGTCTATTGCACCGCTGAACGAGGCCGTTTTTTTGCCGGCATCGGCGCTATCTATGGTAAGGGTGAAGAACTTGTTCTGCGTCCCGTTATGGAACAAAACCGATATTGCATCGCCGTCAGACCACGAGAATACGCCGTCATCGTCGTAGTTCGAGCGGGTTTCGGGTGCTGCAGATGCCTTTACAGTGTAAATGTAAGTGCCATTGCCTTCATCAACCTTATCGGTATCCGTGAAGTTATTATCGACAGGTTCCTTAACGCAGGAGGCCGCCAGGGCCGCTGCCATAACAATCAAAACAGCTAATCTTTTCATCTCTTTCTGATATTAATCGCCGGAACTAGTCTTAAAAAATTCATCAAAATCGTCTTCATCCTGGAAGGTGATATCCTCTCCGGATGCGTCTTGAGTACTGCCGCCCAGAATTGTCTCCCGGGCAACCAAATAGACTACGTCTACAGTTGGTGACTAATACAAATACTTCTTGATCATATAATTGTTTTAGCAAATTCTTTGACAGGTAAAAGTAAATATTTTTCACCGCCAAATCAAACAAATGGCGGCAAGAACGTAAATATACGTAAAAACTTATGTTTCAAGCTGTTTCGATTCGAACGCAAAGAGAGCCGTGATATAAAATCTGCTACTGCCGGCGCAGGCGGTTAACGGCATGTTCCAAACTTTCCGACGGCTCTATGATATTGTAATCGCGCCAGAAGTCGGGGTCCATGAATTCGGACGCCTTGTCGGA
Organism: Bacteroidales bacterium; assembly: GCA_017446775.1. GTDB lineage: Bacteria > Bacteroidota > Bacteroidia > Bacteroidales > UBA932 > Equibacterium. Next base: position 2,159 of record JAFSQE010000020.1, read on the forward strand.
CAGGATGTCGCTTGTGCGGAACGCTTCGCCCTTTGTAATCTGCACAGCGGGATGGATGATATCGGTAACGACAAGTTCGTTGACAACGGTATATGAAGTTGCGAACAGCCGCTTTTTCCAGTCACAGTTAAAGCGGAACGTAGAGCGGAAATATGCCAGGCGAGAGGTGCCGCCGTCCATACTGTAATTAATCAGGAAGGACATCTCCCTGGGTTTGAAGCGGAGCGAGAACGGCTTTTTGACCACTATCTGGCGAGTGGCGCGCCCGGGATCGGACATATCCATTGACATCTCTATCCGGGTAAACGAGAGGCGTTCGCAATCTATATACAGCGTGCCGTAATATAGCGCCCGTTCAGTATCCTGCGTAGCTGGGCTGAAACTTATCACAAAGTGCATCCGGCCGTCGATAACCGCACTCTGTTCCATCCGGAAATCATACAGCGTCAGCTCTTCTTTGTTGAAGATCATATCCCGGTTCTTGACCGCATCCAGATAGAGCGCCTGCGTCGGGCCGCCCTGAACCTTTACGCTAAGGGTATCGGAGCGCTTCTGGCTAAGCAGCACCCTGCTCTTTTCAAGTGCAGCCTTATCGCGCCACACACCCTCGCCGTATCCGGTTTTATAGATACGTGCAACCGCCTCGGAAATGTAGGTGTAGCGGTTGCGTTTACGCACGGTTTCGCGGTAGAAGCACCTCAAAAGCTCTGGCTGAAGAGAATAATTGGCCTCTATCTTGCCGATGGCAGACTGAACTATATGCAGCGGGTCTCCCGAGAAGATAACCGCCTCCGAGAGTGTCAGCGCAACGGGCATCATCCTGATGCGCAGAGCATTGCCGGAAACCACCTGATGCACTACCGTGTTATAGCCGATATGGGAGAAACTCACCCGCTCTATCCGCACGGTCGATTTAAGTGTAAAGCGGCCGTCAGCATTGGTTACGGTTGCCACCGATGCGTCCGGTGCAGAAACCAGCACCGACTCCATCGGGCGGTTTGTGGCTGCATCCACCACTACCCCCTGGACAGAGAAGGCAAGGCGCAGGGTATCCTGCTGCGCGAAAAGTGCCGCGCAGTTGAAAAGGAATACCAGGAGTATGATGATTCTCTGCCGCATTAACGTTTGGATTGGGTGACATTTTCAAAGTTAACAAAATTATTTGATATATTTGCCACAGAAGAGAATATGCAAGATGGATAAGGTTGTTTCGGTTGTGAACGATATCGTGTGGAGCCCTGCGCTGGTGGTTTTGCTGGTTGGCGCCGGACTCTATTTTTCTATCAGGACACGATTTGTGCAGGTGCGTCGTTTCTGGCTGATGGTCCGCTCTCTGTTCGCACCGAAGCATAAAGGGGACGAGGGCGGCACAAAGGGCATCTCTTCTTTCGAGGCTTTTTGCGTTGCACTCTCGGGCCGCGTGGGCACCGGCAACATTGTGGGCGTTGCCACCGCAATCGCCCTGGGCGGACCCGGTGCAATATTCTGGATGTGGATAATCGCCTTCTTTGGTGCCTCCACCGCATTTGTAGAGGCAACTCTTGCCCAGAAATATAAATTCCAGCACGAGAGTGGCTTTCGTGGCGGCCCCGCAAACTATATAGAGAAGGGGCTCAAGCTACCCTGGCTTGGCATCGCCTTCTCTATACTCTGCATTGTCGGCTACGGGATGCTGCTTACCACAGTCCAGGCAAACGGCATGTCGGGGGCGCTCAAAAACTCGTTCGGCATAAATCCTCTCTATTCCGGCATTACCCTGGCGGTGCTTCTGGCGCTGGTGATCATAGGCGGCATCAAAAGCATTTCGAGGGTTGCATCCATAATTACGCCGTTCATGGCACTGGGATACATACTTCTTGCCCTGGTGGTTATCGCGCACCATATCGATGCCGTTCCGGCGGTTCTGAAATCTATCGTAACCAACGCCTTCGGCATTAATCCGATAGCCGGCGGAATACTCGGTTCCACCATAATGCTCGGCGTCAAGCGCGGAATTTTCTCCAACGAAGCCGGCCAGGGCGGCGGGGCGATAGTGTCGGCATCGGCATCGGTCTCGCACCCGGCAAAACAGGGGCTGGCACAGGCCTTCAGCGTTTATGTTGACACTTTGCTGATATGCACCGCCACGGCGCTGATGATACTCTGCTCGGGTACTTTCAATATTTTTGACGCCCGCAGCGGCGAGATGATTCTGGCTCTATCGCCCGACCTGGGCGGCAACTATGTAGGATTCACCCAGGCGGCAGTAGACAGCGTATGGAGCGGTTTTGGCAGCACGTTTGTGAGCATAGCTCTGGTATTCTTTGTGTTCACCACCGTGATGGCCTATTACTTTTACGGCGAATCGAGCATAATACACATATTCTCACGCCGCAAGGGCGGATCAAAGGGAGAGCGTATCGCAATATGGGTTTTCCGCTGCCTGCTGCTGGCAATGGTGCTGTTTGGCGCTGTGCGCGAGGCCAACGTGGTCTGGCAGTTGGGCGATATTGGAGTTGGCATCACCGCATGGATCAATGTCATCGCCCTGCTGCTGCTCTGCCCCGAGGCGGTACGCGCCCTTAAAGAGTACGAATCCTCTCTAAAAAACAACCGATGAAACGATTTATATTCTGCGTCCTTACGTTTGCCGTATCACTTGCTGCACATGCCCAGGAGTGCGAAAAGCCGGCATGCATAGCACCTCCGTTCCTGCAACCGGGTGATAAGATTGCCCTTATTTCACCCTCTTACCAATCGGACAGGCCAAGTATCGACACCTGCGCGGTAGTGCTGGCACATTGGGGCTACGAGCCGGTCATAGGGGCCTTCGTAGACAGTCTGGACCACGGCAGGTATGCCGGAACGGCGCAGCAGCGGCTATCCGATTTGCGCAGGGCGATGGAAGACCCCGAAATCAAGGCGATAATCTGCACCCGCGGCGGTTACGGCACACTGCATCTGGTGGATATGCTATCTGCAGAAGAGTTTGCAGCAAATCCCAAATGGCTTGTAGGATTCAGTGACATCACTACCCTGCTGGCCATGGAGACCTGCGGCGGCGTGATGGGCATCCACGGCACCGTCGGGGGCTATATCGCAAAGTACCGCGGATGCGACTCAAGCAGCGTGATATTGCGTGACTTGCTTGAGGGAACCATCCCTGAATACGAAGTGCCAGCGAACCCCTGCAATATCTGCGGCAGTGGCACAGGTACCCTTGTTGGCGGCAACCTGTGCACCCTTGCCCCGCTGCTGGGAACCGCGGCCGATCCCACGAAAGACGGCGATATAATCCTGTTCCTGGAGGAGGTGGAAGAGAGCTACCATAACATAGACAGGCTGTTCAACATGCTTATCCTTAGCGGCGTGCTAGAGCGCTGCAAAGGGATAATCCTGGGCGAATTCACTGCCTGCGACCCAGACCTTGAATGGGACAGCGTAGAGCAGATGATTTGCTATTACCTTAAGGAGCGTGACATCCCCCTGCTGTGCGGCTTCCCCGCAGGACACGACAAAACAAATCTGCCTCTTATCATGGGGGCAAAAACGACTATAGAGGTAAAGAGGGATATATCCACCGTTACCTTTGATGTCGAGGGGAACAGGAAAACAGTTTACGTCAACTGAGCCAGTGTATCCAGCACACTTTTAACCATACGCTCTACAGCAGGCTTGTAATCGGTATTGCTCTCGCCCGCATAGCGGTTGGCAATTGCGCAGCACACAGTAATCGCATCGTGGCCAAGATGGGCAGCCAGACCCGCAAGGGCAGAACTCTCCATCTCGAAATTGGTGATGCGGCGGCCGTCAAAGCGCCATTTCTCTAACTTCTCCAGCATATCTGGCATAGCCAGCGGCAGGCGTATCACACGCCCCTGCGGCCCGTAGAAACCGGGAGCGGAGATGGTCATTCCGGGAACCGTCCACTCCGCGAGGAGGTCTATCAGCTTTTGCGAAGCCTTCACAAAGTAAGGGTGAGGCAGTCCGGCAGCATCCCAATCCATGAAGCGCAGGAAATCATCTTCGTAATCCTGCAGGTTGATCTTGTCGATATCGGCATACCAGCGCATAAGGCAGTCGAAGCCGATGCTAACCTGAGAAAGAATCGGGCTCCCCAGAGGGATGTCGGGCTGGATAGCGCCGCAGGTACCCATGCGTATCAGCGTGAGGCGCCTGTGCTCCGGCTTTAGCTCACGGGTTGCAAAATCGATGTTTGCAAGGGCGTCGAGCTCTGTCATCACGATATCGATATTGTCGGTACCGATGCCGTGCGAAACACAGGTCATGCGGCATCCCTTGTATGTGCCGGTAGCAAAGCGGAACTCGCGGCTCTGCCCCTCGGCCTCTATCGAATCGAAAAAGGCAGAGACCATACCAACACGCCCGGGGTCACCCACCAGAAGCACCATGTCGGCAAGCTGGTCTGGCCTGATATGGATGTGGAATGCGGAGCCGTCGCCGTTGATAATAAGTTCTGATTTCTGTATCATGGGTAATAGTTTAAAGCAGTTTTGAAATAGCGTTCACATATGCCTCTACGGTAGCGGTGATGATATCCTTGTCTGCCGCGAAGCCATAATAGATCTGTCCCTTGTTCTCTACCTGGATATGCACCTTGCCGATGTCGTTGGTGCCTCGGTTGATAGACTGGATGAGCATCTCCTCCAGGTTGATGCGACGGTGGACCAGAGAGCGTACCGCCGCAAACGCAGCGTCGATGGGGCCTATTCCGCCGCAGGTGGCTGTGCAGCTTTCGCCATCGATATCCAGCGTAACGGTGGCCATCGGCAAGGCATTCTTGCCACATACTACCTGCAGGTAGGTAAGGCGGATCTTCTGAGCAACATTGCCGTCGGCAACTCCGGCAATCTCGTAAAGGTCGGCGTCGTTGATATCCTTTTTACTGTCGGCCACGCGCAGGAACTTCTCGTATGCGATAGCCAGCTCCTGGGCAGAGAGATTCAGCCCCAGACGGTGCAGGTGATGGTTTAGCGCTGCGCGCCCGCTGCGGGCAGTGAGGGCAATGATAGAGTCGTTAAGCCCGATATCGGTGGGGTCAATTATCTCGTAGCTCTCGCGGTTCTTGAGCACGCCGTCCTGATGGATTCCGGACGAGTGTGCAAAGGCGTTGCGGCCAACAATCGCCTTGTTTGGCTGCACCGGCATACGCATCATGGAAGATACCTGGTGCGATACCTTGGTAATCTGGCGGATCTTGATGTCGGTATAAACCGGGAACTCGCGGCGGCTCTTGATTGCCATCACCACCTCTTCCAAGGCGGTATTGCCGGCCCGTTCTCCAATGCCGTTGATAGTGACCTCCGCCTGCCGCGCACCCGCCATGATTCCCGCCAGGGTATTGGCTGTGGCCATGCCAAGGTCGTTGTGGCAGTGGGTAGATATTATCGCCTTGTCGATGTTGGAGACGTGGCCCTTAAGATATGCTATCTTGGCGCCGAACTCCTCCGGGAAGCAGTATCCGGTGGTATCGGGGATATTCACCACCGTAGCCCCGGCGGCAATCACCGCCTCCACGACTCGGGCCAGATATTCGTTCTCTGTACGGCCGGCATCCTCTGCATAAAACTCTACGTCGTCTACTTTGTTACGGGCATATTTTACAGCCGCCACCGCCCGCTCTATAATCTCTTCGCGGTTGGAGTTGAACTTGTACCGGATATGATAATCGGATGTGCCGATGCCGGTATGGATGCGCTTCAGACGGGCATAGTGCAGCGCCTCTGCCGCAGCATCTATATCCTTCTCAACAGCGCGGGAAAGGGCGCAGATACGCGATTCCGTGATAATCTTGGATATCTCTACCACAGATTTGAAATCGCCGGGGCTGGAGATCGGGAAACCACACTCTATGATGTCGACCCCGAGGGTCTCCAGAAGCTTTGCAAGTTCTATCTTCTCTATCGTATTCAGCTGGCAGCCGGGAACCTGTTCGCCGTCGCGCAGGGTTGTATCAAAAATGTAGAGTTTATCGTCCATTATCTTCTGAATCTCGTTTGACAGTTACAAAGTTGAGATTTTTTATTGAATAATTGTGTTTCGGGTAATAATTATAGTAAAAAAAAATAAATTTGCAAGCGTATTTACAAAATTAGGAGTAGTATGGCAAAGCTTCGCAGCAGCGTTACGTTCGAAGGCAGGGAGATGGCCGGTGCACGCGCACTTTGGAAGGCCAACGGGATGAAGGGGCGGCAGACAGGCAAACCGATTATCGCTATTGTTAATTCATTCACCCAGTTCGTTCCGGGGCACGTCCACCTGCACGAAGTGGGTCAGTTGATAAAGAAAGAGATCGAGAAACAGGGCTGCTTTGCGGCCGAGTTCAACACCATTGCGATAGACGACGGCATTGCAATGGGTCACGGAGGAATGCTCTACAGTCTCCCCTCGCGCGAGATAATTGCAGACAGCGTGGAGTATATGTGCAACGCGCATTGTGCCGATGCAATGATCTGCATCTCCAACTGCGACAAGATAACTCCGGGTATGCTGATGGCCGCAATGAGACTTAACATACCCGCCGTTTTTGTTTCCGGAGGCCCCATGGAGGCAGGTAAAGTGGGCGATAAGGATTGCGACCTGATAGACGTAATGGTTGCCGGCGGCGACAAGGGTGTGAGCCGGTGGACCCTAAACAAATACGAAGACCGCGGCTGCCCCACATGCGGCTGCTGCTCCGGTATGTTCACCGCAAATTCCATGAACTGCCTTAGCGAGGCTCTGGGCCTTGCACCCGTGGGCAACGGCACGATACTGGCCACCCACGTCAATCGCAAGAACCTCTTCATAAAGGGGGCCCGCCTTATCGTAAAGCTTGCAAACGAATATTACTTCAACGACAACCACAAGGTTCTCCCCCGCTCCATCGCAACAAAAGCAGCGTTTGAAAACGCAATGAAGCTCGATATCGCGATGGGCGGGAGCACCAACACCGTGCTCCACCTGCTCGCAATCGCCCACGAGGCGGGCGTGGATTTCACCATGGCCGATGTAGACCGCCTCTCACGCCAGATACCGGTTATCTGCAAGGTGGCACCCAACGGCCATTACCATGTGCAGGATGTAAACCGCGCCGGCGGCGTGATGGGCATCCTGATGGAGCTGGAGAAGAAAAACCTGCTTGACAGTTCTGTCTTCCGCATCGATTATTCGTCGCTGCGCGAGGCGATGTACGCCAACACCGTATTCTCTGCCGGCAGCGATTCCATATACCTCTCTGCCCCGGGCGGCAAACGCACCACAGAGATGGGCCGCTGCAAGAAGATGTACAAGCAGTTTGACACCGACCGCAGCGAAGGGTGCATCCGCGACATAGAGCACGCCTATCTCAAGGATGGCGGAATCGCCGTGCTGCGCGGCAACATCGCCCCCGACGGCTGCATAGTAAAGACCGCCGGCGTGCCGGAGGAGATACTCCGGTTTACTGGCCCTGCTATCGTTTTCGAGAGTCAGGAAGATGCGGTAAAGGGGATCCTTGGCGACAAGGTCAAGGCGGGCGACGTGGTGGTCATCCGCTACGAAGGGCCCAAGGGCGGTCCTGGGATGCAGGAGATGCTCTACCCTACATCTTTCTTGAAGAGCAAGCATCTCGGGCAGAAGTGCGCCCTTATTACAGACGGCCGCTTCTCGGGTGGCACCAGCGGCCTTTCTATCGGCCACATTTCGCCCGAAGCTGCCGCCAAAGGCCCTATCGCCCTGATTAAAGACGGCGACATAATATCTATCGACGTGCCTGGCAGAACCATCAACGTAGATATCAGCCAGGAGGAGATGGAGAGTCGTCGCGCCGCAATAAAACAATATGCGCCCTTAAACCGCAACCGCACCGTGAGCCGCGCACTGCAGGCTTATGCAGCGCTGGCCGACAGTGCCGACAAAGGTGGAGTCCGCAGGCTCCCCAACGAGTAATCATCTTGCGAAAACAGGAAGAATGCAAAAAGCTAAACATATACCTGGAGCGGATGCTCTTATAGAATGCATCCTGGCAGAGGGGATCGAGACCGTGTTCGGATATCCCGGCGGTTCCATTATCCCGATATATGACCGTTTGTACGACTATCGCGACCGTCTAAACCATATCCTGGTACGTCACGAGCAGGGTGCGGTGCATGCCGCAGAGGGCTATGCCCGCGCATCGGGCAAGGTTGGCGTATGTCTGGCCACCAGCGGCCCCGGCGCCACCAACTTCGTCACCGGCATTGCAGATGCGATGATGGACTCCACCCCTATCGTATGCATCACCGCTCAGGTTGAGGCCGACAAGCTTGGCACCAACTTCTTCCAGGAGGCCGACATGCTGGGCATCACCACCCCTATCACAAAGTGGAACTATCAGATTACCAAGGCCTCAGAGATTGCTGTCGTGGTGCCCCAGGCGTTCCATATAGCCCGCAGCGACCGTCCCGGGCCGGTGCTCATAAGCCTCACCAAAAACGCTCAGGTAGAGATGTGCGACTACGTCTACGACCGCGAATATGCCCTGAGCCAGATGGTGCAGGTTATCCGTCCGGACGAGTCTGAGAAGATCTCCCGCCGTATCGGCGACGCCATCGACCTGCTCAACAAGGCAGAGAAGCCGCTGATAATCGCCGGACAGGGCGTAATCATATCCGGAGCAGAGAATATCCTGGCCAAATGCGCCAACAAAGCCTGCATCCCGGTGGCCTGCACATTGCTTGGCCGCAGCGCAATGAACTTCCACGACCATTATTATATAGGTATGGTGGGCATGCACGGCAACATCCCGGCCAACAAGATGACGCAGGAGGCCGATGTGATACTGGCTGTAGGCATGCGCTTCTCCGACCGGGTTACCGGCCGCGTCGCCAACTACGCCCCCAAGGCCAAGATTATCCATGTAGATATCGACAAGACAGAATTCAACAAGAACGTCACGGTTGATATAAAGATCCACGGCGACGCCAAGGAGGTTCTGGAACGCATCTACAAGGGGCTCGTGTTCAAAGACCGCGAGAGCTGGCGCAAATACGGCTACGAGCAGTACGCCTACGAGAAAGAGAAGGTAATCATTCCCAAGCTGGCCAGCCCGTCGCTTAACATGGCGCAGGTGGTAAACGCCATCAACGACCACTACATAGAGAAAGTGAGCGAGCGGGGCAAGACAGAATTCGGCGAGAATGTGGTGCTCGTTACCGATGTCGGGCAGAACCAGATGTTCGCAGCCCGCTACCTTAAGCTCACCCGCAAATCGGGCTGGATAACATCCGGAGGCCTGGGCACCATGGGCTTCGGTCTGCCGGCAGCCATCGGTGCCAAGTGCGGCAAGCCAGAGTCACAGGTAGTGCTTATATGCGGCGATGGCGGCATCCAGATGACCATGGAGGAACTGGGGACTATCCTGCAGGCAGGCATCGATATCAAGATCGTGCTCCTTAACAACGCCTTCCTGGGGATGGTGCGCCAGTGGCAGGACCTGTTCTACGACAAGCGATTCTCCCAGACCCGCCTGGTAAATCCCGATTTTGAACTTATCTGCAAGGCATACAAGATTAAATACCGCTGCTGCAACTCTCCCGCTGACATAGAGGATGCGGTAGACGAGATGGCAGCCTCCAAGGGGCCGTTCATGCTGGATGCATTTGTAGATGCAGAATCCAACGTGTTCCCCATGATACCCGGCGGCAAGTCGCTGGACGACATCAGAATCAAATAAAGCAACGCCATGGAAACGAATATGGATAAATATGTAGTTGACGCGCTGGTAAGAAACCGCCTGGACATCCTTAACCGTATCACCTCGCTCTTCATTGTGAAGAACCTGCCGGTGTTAAGCGTGCTTTTCTCTGCCACAGAAAACAACATGGCGGTGATAAACCTGATATGCCTCTGCCCTTCCGAGGATGTGATGAAGCGCATCATGAACCAGGCGAACAATTTTGTGGATATCTCAGAGATATATTATACCAAGACATTTAATCCGAATAAATAATCAATTATGGCAAAAATCAATTTTGGCGGTGTCGAGGAACAGGTTGTGACCCGCGCCGAATTCCCTCTTGAAAAAGCTAAAGCCGTTTTGGCAAATGAGACAATAGCTGTGCTGGGCTATGGTGTACAGGGCCCCGGCCAGTCGCTTAACCTGCGTGACAACGGTTTCAATGTAATCGTGGGCCAGCGCAAGGGTTCCAAGAGCTGGGACAAAGCCATTGCCGACGGTTGGGTACCCGGCGAGACCCTCTTCGAGATAGAAGAGGCTTGCCAGAAGGCAACCGTAATCGAGTTCCTGCTCAGCGACGCAGGCCAGATACAGGCATGGCCGGTTGTCAAAAAGCACCTCACTGCAGGCAAGTGCCTCTATTTCTCACACGGCTTTGCCATCACCTATAACGAGCGCACCGGAATCGTTCCGCCAAAGGACGTGGATGTCGTAATGGTGGCTCCCAAGGGCAGCGGAACATCGCTGCGCCGTCTCTTTCTCCAGGGCCGTGGCATAAACTCTTCTTACGCAATCTGGCAGGACGCAACCGGACGTGCATACGACCGCACTATCGCCCTTGGCGTAGGTATCGGCAGCGGCTATCTGTTCGAGACTACATTCAAGCGCGAGACCTACTCCGACCTCACCGGCGAGCGCGGCACCCTTATGGGCGCTATCCAGGGCATCTTTGCAGCCCAGTACGACGTGCTCCGCGCAAATGGCCACACCCCCAGCGAGGCCTTTAACGAGACCGTAGAGGAGCTCTCCCAGAGCCTTCTGCCGCTGGTTGGCGAAAACGGCATGGACTGGATGTACGCCAACTGCTCCACCACCGCACAGCGCGGTGCACTGGACTGGTGGAAAAAGTTCCGCGATGCCACCAAACCGGTATTCGAAGACCTTTACAAGAGCGTTGCCACAGGTAACGAAGCTCAGATAAGCATCGACTCCAACGGCAAGGAGGGTTACCGCGCCGGTCTTGAGGCAGAACTCAAGGAGATGCGCGAGAGCGAGATGTGGCAGGCCGGCAAAGCCGTCCGCGCCCTCCGTCCCGAGAACGCGAAATAAGACAAGTACTTATCCTTCAGAAGGGTGGCTATAACAATAGTCACCCTTCTTTTTTTGAATATTGCAAGATATTATTATACCTTTGTAAAGGTGTCTTTAGGGCACAAATACATAGAAAGCGCATAGCATTCCTTACAATCGAATCTGGACAATTCAATTTGAATGGGAATAGTGACGCGTACTCACTGGCTATACTTTGGGGCTAAGCCCAGGCTATAGCAGAAAGTGTGAGCATCACCCATCCTTATTCATTCAAGGGCAGTCCAGAGCCTGATTGTAGAGTAAGTGCTTTGGTGGCCCGCACTTTCTTTATATTATCCTCCAGACCCGGGCCTGATGGGGAAAGGAAAACGAGGATGTCGAATAATCCTGTTGCCGAGGGCAAGTCCGCCGGAATAGAAACCATTCAAATCAACAGTGGCGAACATATAGGCTTGTCTGTACTCGAAATCAGTACGGTTCCTCACATATCGATACTGTCGGACGAGATTTCAGCAGAAAACCGGAATCAGATAATTGAGCGAGCTGCGACTGATATGTCCAATCTCTTGACTGAGATATATCAGCAGTACAAAGAGCAATACAAAGTCGATGGTATCAATCCTGATATGTCTTTGGAACTGGTCTGGACAACCAAGCCCGTGCAGAATCAGCCTTACAAGGCATCAATTCAATTATTCATCCTCATCAGAAGCATTCACAAAGATGCAGGGCGTGCATCAGGCTTGGTATGGATGGTCTCAAAACAAGTGTCGGCCACTCTTGATGGCGGACTGTATGAGTGGCGGCAATGTCCGGTAGCAGAGTTTTCAAAGTACTATGATACTGTCTGCCGAGGCAGTTGCAACGCCATTGTAAAGGAAGAGCGGGCAGAGAATCTCCAGAACAACTTCATGCCTGTCTGCTATGCCTTTGACCGCTTCCCGACAGACTTTAAGGATTTGAGCCGTTTGGCCAATATTCTGATTGGACATCCAAACTGCGCGGTATCCTTCCAATTGATCCCAACCTATTATACTCAAGAAGAACTTGCAGAACTTGAATTGCTCACGCAGAACCTGAATATGCTTGGGCATGGGGTTGCAGACCGCCAAGTCGGGAATGTCAGCTTCACAAATGCAGAGCGGCTGTCAGGCCTGTACAAACACTATTCAGACAATAGGACAAAAGCACTGTTTTTATACAACATCGTTGTGTATGGCGGCGCCGATGCTCTCCCTGCAGTCTCATCCAGGGTCATGGGACAATTGACCTTCACATCAGAAACAGCCCCAAATCTACAAGTCGTCAAACTGGACTGCTCTTCATTTTACCAGAACGACACGATGTTGTACCCAATGCCGTGGGTCATCAACGAAATATTGGTTAACTGCAATCGTTCTGCTGCCATATGGAGCGGACAGATTGTCAGCAACAACCTGTATCGCTTCCCTTATATCATTACGGCAGACGAGGCTGCATCGTTCTGGAGACTTCCGATAGGCGATGACCGCGTGAATGCCGGTTTAACAGTGAATGAGACGGGGAAAGTCAGCAAGACATATTCGCAGAATCTTATTAATGCCGGTGATATAGAAATCGGCAGGCTCAAAACATCTTCAGCCAATTCCATCGGCTTTACGCTTAAGGATCTGGCAAAGCACATGCTAATAGTTGGCACACCAGGTTCAGGTAAGACAACCTTCTCAGTAGGTCTTCTTGACCGCCTGTGGAAAGACCACCACATACCTTTTTTGGTTATTGAACCGGCGAAAAATGAGTATAGGGCGCTGATACAAAGCATACCGGAACTTCAGGTCTTTACTCCGGGCAAGAATTTCATCTCCCCTTTTGTCTTCAATCCTTTTGTTCCGCCGAAGAATGTTCGTCTGGAGACGTATAAATCCACTCTGAAGACCGCTTTTGCGGCAGGTGTATCAATGTCGACACCACTCGACAAGATTTTCGAGGATACCGTAAACAACTGCTATTCGGATTTCAGGTGGCTGGACTCCTACACGGTGGATAATAAAGGAAAGATATTCAATATCACAGACTTCATCAAATGCTTCCAAGAAACTTTTGATTCAATTGGTTATACCGGTGACGCAAAGAATATCGGGCGGGCAGGTATCGTGAGGCTCAAGAGTCTGGTGAACCTGTTTGATAACTACTACTCTATTCCAATCGAAGATATCCTTAAAAAGCCGACAATCATAGAACTGGCCGCCATAGAAAACAGCGAGCAGAAAGCGCTTATCATCGCATTGCTTCTGCTATCGATATTAGCATATGTCAATGCAAATTACATCGGTGAAGGCGGGTTGCGCAACTTTATTCTTCTTGAAGAAGCTCACGTCCTGCTTGATGCCGATACTAACGTAGGTGAGGGGGCGGCGAACCCCAGCGCAATTGCACAAGGACTTGTTAAGAGAATGCTGGCGGAAATCCGTTCCTATGGTGTAGGACTTGCCATTGCCGATCAGTCCCCAAGAAAAGTCGGAACAGACATCGTGGCGCTGACAGACATCAAGGTGGCATTCCGTCTGGTAGAAGGACAGGATAAGGAAATCCTAGCCAACTCGACAAGCATGAGTGAAACCCAGATGGCACGTCTGGCCAAATTAAAACCAGGAGAAGCATTCCTCTTCTTTAACCGTCTCGACGAGCCAGAAGAAATCATAACTCCCGATTACCGGCTTAACAACCAGATAAGCATATCCTTGTCCGACGATGGGATCAAGGAATTGTCAGCGTATTGGAATGACAAGCAGGACAAACTTAGGCCATATCCAGAATGTGCGTTCTCGCCTTATTGTACGGAATGCTGCGACTTCGAACGCAGGTTGTTAGCCAGAGAGATTGCACGAAGGATGTTTAAAGCGGTTCCTCAAGGCACGAATAATCCTGAACCAATTAAGAAAGTGTTCTCGCACTTTACGGGATTGATTAAAACCGAGTTAAATGATGAGCCCTATAGTAACGAACTCAAGGCCTGTACAAAGATGCATTTCTGGCGCAAGATAAAATATGAAACCCGTCTTAGGTTTAAAGAATCAGATGTAGAACACTCTATGAATAATTAAAGCGATGAAGGAATACAACGAATCGAGTCCGTTTGAATCGGACATCAATAAAGACATGGCCGGATCTTTTGATTCGGACGTTAATGGCGATCTCGCCGGCGCCTTTGATTCTGACGTAAACAGCGAAAGTGGGAGTTTTGATTCTGATGTCAATGCAGAAGAAGGGGCCTTTGACTGGAATACTTCGGAGGTCAATGACGAAGATTTTGAATGGAACGCGTGGAAAGACGACGATGATGATGACCAAACCGAAATACCCGGCCCGGTGATACAGCCTTCTGATCAATCTGATGATGACGATTATGCTAACTCTGATGATGAAAATGACGGGGGAAATGGTAGCGGCGGTGGCTGGGGCACTGATGGAGGTGATATGACTGCCCCGGAAGACAATTTTGGTGATGATTCGGAAGATGGAAGCTCTGAATATGGGGATAGCGGAGAATCCGACTACGACGCCGAGGGTGGATTGGATGGGGGCGATGATATATCTTCCGATTATGACGAAGATACCGGTTCTGATTTTAGCGATGATATGGGTTCCGACTTTGATGATGACGAGGCAACAGACTTCGATGATGTTGGTGACAACGATAGCGGTGATTTCGGAGATGATATGGGGGCGGACTTTAGCGACGATAGCGGAACCGATTTCTCAGATGCGGGAGGATCTGATTTCTCCGATTCTGGCGGAGATGACTTCACCGATGATGGTGGGGATGACTCCTCTGATGTATGATGAGATGATTAATACAGACAGCCAAAAGAATAACTAATAATACAACAATAATATGGGACTTTTTCACAGAAACGAAAACGAAGTCAATTTTGCCGGCGGCAGTAAGAATTTCATGGAGTCACTCCAACGGCAGAATGACACCGGGACTCTTATTTATCTTGACAACAGACAAGATTTCAACACTAAATCAGTTATTACGGTCGCACCCAACGAGCAGGTGATTTTTATTAGGAACGGGGCTATCTATGGCGTTCTTCCGGGAGGCAACCGTTACGAAGTAGAGACAGACAATTATCCAGTATTAAGCAGGATTCGTAACATGCTCTCCGGTGGCGTGAGCACGTTCTCATGTCAGTTGTACCACGTAAACACAAGTATCCAGGAGGTGCTTTGGGGAACAGCAAATCCCATTGAGTTGGAAGACCATCACCTTGGGGACGGTATTCCCACCTTGGTCCGTGGTGCAGGGAAATTCCTTGTCAGATTCAATATCGAAGAGGATGATGAGGCTTGTAAAAAAGCGTTCATGCAATTAATGGGCGATAAGACCACATTTACCGGAAGTGATTTAAGCTTTTTGTTTCGGGCAAAAATATCGCAAAAGATTAGCTCAGTTATCGGCAAACGGCTTGAGGAACGGTCACTAACAAGATCCATCAATGCAATATCAAGTCAACTGGAAGATTTCTCCGAGGAAATAAAGCCTTTTTTCGCTGAGCTGTTTGTTACCTACGGACTTGAAATGGTCGATTTCTCATTTGAGTCTCTAAATATCGATGACACAGACATCAGACGTAAATACATTGACCGTCTGTCCGCCGCCAAGCACACCGGCAGTTATGACAAAGCCATGCAGCAGGAACTGCTGGAGAATGTATCCTTGAATCCCGGGGCTGGCGGAGTAGCTAGTGCCGGAGCTGGATTAGGGATGGGAATGGCCGCCGGTAACGCTTTTGCGAGCATGGCCACTACGGCTTTCGCAAATCCCCAGCCGCAACAGCAGGCTCAGCCTTCGGCTGGTTTTGGAGGACCGGGACGCTTTGGCGTCAATCCGGCTGCAGCACAACCTGACCCTATGGAGTCTTTGTCGAAAATGAAACAACTTCTTGATGCCGGACTCATCACACAAGAGGTCTACGACGCAAAGGTAGCCGAGATTATGCAACGCTTATAATTCCAATATGAAAAAGACTATTTTTAAAGTCCTTGTAGGACTCGTTTTTCTGGTTGCCTTTAACGTCCTCTTTTTCTTACTGGGAGGTACGGAAAGGACAACTACAGAATGGATCAGTTATGGATTCATCCATTTCGCCTATCTGTGCATTCTGTTGACTCCGCTATTCTGTAAGAATAAGACGGGTCGTGCAGTTCTTAATGCCAGTCTGTACTTAAGGGCACTCATCTATTTCTTCATTGCTTTGATTGCCGGTATCGTGTTTATAGCGTGGAACCCGGAGGAGATATTATGGCCCACAATAATTCAGGCTGTAATTGCTGCCACCTTCCTTATCATGCAACTGATGAGTGTTACTGCCAACGAGGTAACAGATGAATCTCTTGCGCGTCAGAGCAAGGAAAAGGTTTACATTCAAGAGCTTGCGTCCAATATGCGAGAAGCGATGCAAAGTGCACAAGAACCCGAGGCCCGCAAAAAGCTTCGCAGTGTTTACGAACTTCTCAATAGTGCCTCAACAGGCAGTTGCCCGGAGGCTGAAGAAATCGAACTACAGTTAGCGGCCGATGTTAACGCTTTGTGTATGAATGCCCAGAGCTTTAGTCTCAGTCAAATTGACAATAGCATTTTGGCTATCAAAGAAACTCTGAGAAAGAGGAACGCCATAATAAACAAAAGTCGTTTTGCTTAGCCTGTAACAGAGTATGAAAAAAAATAGTATTGTCACAATAGTTGGCTTGATTGCTTTGCTGTTATCCCCTGTCGCTATGCGGGCAGCTAATACGCACATTACGAACGAAGGCATTGGCAAGGTGAAGATTGGCGCAACTATTTCAAAATTACCCGATTCTATCAATGGTGTCTATGACAGAATTGAATTTGCTACCGAAGAGGGCTTTGACGAAGGCGCATACGAGTATACCTATGACGTTTATCACGCTTATTTAAAAGACGCTGTCGTTTTTGACATCTTTCCCGCAGGAGGCAAAGTAAACTCGATAACTGTATATTCAGATAAGCTGAAGACTAAAAATGGATTGAGTTTAAGTTCTACGCCAAGAGAACTATTTGCTGCAGGAGGAAAGGCTATTTCTTTTAACGATGGAACCGTGGCAATTGTATGTGACGGTGCTATCTTCTTTGATATGCCCCTCTCTGAAGCAGGCATTAATAAAGCAGAACAGGCATATTTTGGCTATGAGGTGGCTTTTGATGCATCTGATTTCGAAGAATCCGGACACTCTCGAAGAGTCGTCCTGAATGGAGAGCATGGCAATCAGCCTGTTGCAACATCTGCACCCAACATGAGCCTTAAGGACACCCTGCTGGCATCTCTATTCCTCGCCGTCCTATTGGCCATACTCGGTCATATGATTTATGTCAATTTCTTCGCAAAGCCTTTCCCCGAAGAGACCATTGCGCTACAAGGAACCGACTTGAACAATTCGTATGTAATTTCCAGAGTGGATAACCTTTACAACAATGTGTTCACTACTTACCAAGAATCAGGGGATACGGAGCCATTGAAGTTCCCTGTAGGCAAACAAGCGGCAAGTGAATCCAAGAGAACACTGAAGGATATCTACGACAACCACATGCCGGTTGGCGGGGAAGCAGCCGAAAAGTTAAGGAAGGTATCCATTCTTACAAACCATGCATATAAGCGTTCTTTCACCGGTTCCATTAAATTCCTGGTAATCACAATCATAGTGGGCGTCGGAGCGTGTCTGCTTAATAAAGATGCCAAACCGCTGTTATATTTCCTCCCCGCTTGTGTATTATACTATTTCTCATGTATGACACCTTACTATATACAAATGGAAAAGGCGTTGAAGGAGATGAAAACCGGAAGGAGATCAGGTAGATTTATGGATGCTATCCTCGGCGGCATATTCGGGTTTGCGGCTTCTGCCCCAATGATCGTAGAAATCACCAAGGATGCCAGATCGGGAGAAGTACTTGATAAGCGAAACGACAGTTCTCTGCAAATATTCGCATTAGCCCTTTCTATCATTTTGTTCATAATACTTGCATACGTCATGCTTTTCGTGGCTTTGCTCAATTATGTAAGAAACTACATTTTAAGATAATCCAATAATCATAATCGTTAACTTTATGGAACAATCATCATCTTTGAAACTTCAACAGATTGTATGTCCTTCCTGCGGACGCCCCATCAATTCGTTCAACCCCAATAAACTGATGGCAGATTGCCCGTACTGCGGCAGCAAACTTATCAATCCACTTGTCTCATCTAAGGAGATACCTGTCCCCGAGCGTATCATCCCCTTTACAACTACAGAGCAGACATTTGAGAATGCCCTGGTCAACAGCCTGATAAATCAGGACTATGTACCTGTGGACATCTTCAAATCCATTGAGACAGATAATGTTGTACAGGCATTCTTACCCATGTATCTTTTCGAGGGTACTTACACGGCTGCCTGGAGTTGCGAATCGTCTTACATGGACCAGAAAGTATCTGTAAGTTCAAATTCTGTAAGCACACGTGATGTTAAAAAATGGCGTCCGCAAAACGGTAATGCGGCAGGTAACTTTGCATTCCTGTGCCTCGCCAACGAAGGTGCGAAAGAGATTCCGGAAGAGCTCCGTCAGTTTACACGTAACTTCCCCTACGATGTAATGATGTCCAAGCCTTTTGATGAGGACTCGATTGATTACAACGACGATAATCTGATAACACTTGAACGCAATACAGATGCCTCATTGATATGGCAAAAATATGGAAAAGGTAAAGTAGATGAAACTGCAAGAAAAGCTGCTCTTGAGCAGATAGGGAATCAGGAAATCCGCAACTTCAGGGCTTCATCCAGCTTCCAGGTAACCACTCAGGGTAAATATGTCCTGGCACCCTTCTGGTTTGTATATTATACATATAACGGTTCTCAGTATCATTTCTTGATGGATGGTGTGGGCCAAACCACCTCTTATTCATATCCGGTAAATCACGATGAGGTCAAATGGATCGAGAGTAGGTATAAGATTTCAAATATTTTCAAATGGCTCTGGCCGTTGGCAATACTTATTTGGATCCTTTCCAAGAGTTTTGTGGCTGGTTTGGTTACGTTTGGAGTCTGGTTCATAGCTAAGATAATTATCAAGAAGGTAATGGAGAGCCAGGTTGTATCTAGATTGGACAGTTCAATGAAAGCCCGCAAACAAGCAGCTTCAGAACTCTAACACATCACATAATGAAACGAGTCACCTCTGTCATATGGCAGGGGTGATTTTGTTTTATGATTGGATAGTTATTATTTTTGTGTATGCTTAGCAATTCACAGATACTGGATATAATCCACAGGGAGGTGCAGCCCGCGCTGGGCTGCACCGAACCTATTGCCGTGGCTCTGGCAGTGGCCAAGGCAGTTGAAATCATAAAAGAGAACTGCCCCTGCTGTTTCACTCAGAGCTGGAGGCTTAAAGCCGACTTTCATCTGGATATAGCCGTGAGCGGCAACATCCTCAAGAACGGTATGGGTGTCGGGATTCCGGGCACCGGAATGGTCGGGCTGCCGATTGCTGCGGCGCTGGGCGCCGTGTGCGGCCAGTCTGCCCTTAAGCTGGAGGTGCTGCAGGGCATCACCCCGGAGGCGGTGGCAAGGGCAAAGGAGCTGGTTAGTGAGCGCAAGGTACGGATACGTGTGGCGGACACCCCCCACCTGCTCTACGTCAAAGCTACCGTAACTGCCGACGGCGAGAGCACCGCCAATGCAGAGGTCGACCCTTACGCATACGCGATAATCGAAGACGACCACGACCGTATTGTGGAGACCAGCTTTGAAGACAGGATCCTGATGAGCAGCGAGTCGGCGGCCGCGGCATCGGAATCGGCCACGGAGGGAGAATGGCTCACTGTGAGGCAGATTTACGATTTTGCGCTTGACGTACCGTTTGAAGATATCAGATTTATTCTGGACGACCGCACGCTGAACCTCGCACTGGCAAATGAAGGGCTGTCCGGCGATTATGGACTGAAGGTGGGCAAAACCATACGGGAAGGGGCATCGGGCGTGTTTGGCGACGATTATATGAGCTACGCGATGGCGCTCACGGCCGCGGCGTCGGACGCCCGCATGGCGGGAAGCACCCTGCCGGCAATGTCAAACAGCGGCAGCGGCAACCAGGGAATCACGGTTAGCATGCCGGTGATAGCTTATGCTCTGCGTCACGATGTGGACGATGAAAGGCTGGCGCGCGCCCTGATCTTAAGCAATCTGGTAGCGATACACATAAAGCACTACCTGGGCAAGCTCTCCGCCCTGTGCGGGTGCGTGGTGGCATCCACGGGTTCTTCCTGCGGCCTGGTGTTGCTTAACGGCGGCGGTTATGAGCAGGTGTGTTACGCTATCAAGAATATGGCGGGCAACATCACCGGAATGGTATGCGACGGCGCCAAGGTCGGCTGCGCCATGAAGGTTGCATCGGGGGTTTCCAGCGCCATACAGTCTGCCGTTCTGGCTATGCAGGGTACCTGCATCCCATCTACCGACGGCATTGTTACCGACGATGTAGAGCAGACAATCAAAAATGTCGGGGCAATCGGTTCTGCCGGCATGAAAACCACCGACAAAATGATTCTGGACATAATGCTCTGCAAGTAGCTATTCGTCCAGGAGTTTTTCCAGCTTGGTAAGGAATTCTGTTACTGCCGCCTCATCGGATGCAGCGGTACGTTGCTGCACGGTAGCCAGGTTATGTTCCATGTATGAGGCGTTAAGCAGCATGCCTCCGCCGACAATGGCGGTGATATAGTTCGCCTCTACCGCCTGCCAGGCAGTGAGGGCTGCCCCCGCGTAGCTCATAAGGGTTGTGGGCAACCAGTTTTTCTCTTTCAGATAGATATGTCCAAGCGGCGGAATAAAAGAGAGTATAAAGGCAGTAGTAGCATTCCTGGCCTTTGGCGCCTCGGCAAAAAGCTTACGCAACTGCGGCGCCTTTTCTGAATCCAGGGCCACGGCTTTGTTCAAAGCCTCGTCGTATTTTCCATCGCCCGCAAGTATAAGAACGGCATCCCTCTCTGCCGCTTTGCCAGAAGGGAATCCTTCATTAAAACAGACCATGGCTCCGGCATAGTTCCCGGTACGGAATAGAGATACGCCCTTGAGATGGTTACTCACCACACGGTCTTCTGCACTTAAGGCGAACAGCCTGAGCCGGTCAAGCGCATCCAGGGCATCGGTATATCGCTGCAGTTGGATCAGACACTCTGCCCTACCAAGCAGGGCGGCGTTGGCCTGGGCTGGGGATGCCCCGTTGTAGAGCACCCTCTCATATTCCACAGCCTCAATGGCCTGAGCACTAGCGGTAAATGATGCGCAGAGGAATATGGATATTGTACAGAACCAATGCAGCAGTTTCATTGTAAAACTCTTGATTGTGTATATCTACGCTTATATATGCGCCGTAGATATTACCGATATAGAATATAGAGCAGATAGAGCCGGATACTATCGTACGCCACGATTTAAGGCCGTATTTATGCCAATTGGCGACGGTGATGCCGGCCAGCGACCCTACGGTCAAAAATGCAGAAAGGGCTTCGCCCAGACTGCCGGCGTATAGCTGACCGGCGCCAGGCAGAACTGCCGACAGGGCCGATGCTGCCAGAGGCGAGCGCTTGGGGTGGGCGGCTATCGTTCTTGCGATATCGTCCAGGGCACGTTCGCTGTCGGTAAGGTTGAAATCGGAATATGTGAAGCCGGCCGCAGCAGCATTGTAGCCATTGACATCAGCCTCAAGGAGCGAAATGCCTGCAAGTTGCAGATGCTTAAGCTCTGATTTGTTTCCCTGATACGATGAGAGAATGGTGCGGGCCTCGCCGTGAAGGCCAAGGTGCGCCTTGGTCACCACATCAAAAAACAAAGCCGGTTCCAGAGAAGAAGCGCTTAGATAGCGATCGGCGGCCTCGAGCTGCAGGTCGTCAAAAAGGGCCAGGCCGCGAAGATAAGATAGGGTGTCTGATGGCACCATGTCCGGCTGGGCAAGCAGCACCAGAGCATCATCCCTGAGTCCGCGGTCCAGCAGGTAATTCACAAAACCGCGCTGATCGGCTGCATACCTGGGTTGCAGCGAATCATCGTATGCCTCCGGTGTCCAGACAGATGGCTTGATGGGGACAGGCTTTAGATATTGTTTGCCGGCAGTGCCGATGCGGGAGAAACGCATAAGGCTGTCCGCAAAAGAAAACACTCCCCTCACATGTTGTGCAGGGAGAGTTGCGCTTGCCACAAAAAGGGCAATCAGCACCGCAGATATACGTTTCACCGCTGGAATGGTTTCTCTACCGTAACGGCATCCGAAGGGATTTCAAAAGAGAACTCTGCGTCGGTTGAATTTGTGCGTACGTTAGAATAAATGGTTCTGGTAACTGTAGAATCCCGGTTTTTGAGATAATCTATCCCGGTGACTCGTGTGGGGAATACAAACCCCGACGAAAAGTCGTAGCCAGAGAGATACGTCTTGCTCATCACATCGCCGGAGCCGTTCAAATAGGCGACGTATACCGGCAGGTAATCTTTGAGTACCACCTCTATCGCGGGGGCTTTATCCGCCTGGCGGGTGGTATAGGTACGTTTAAGGTACCCCCCTTCCTCTGCCTGGGACTTTTGCAGACTATATCCGTAAGAGGCTAGCCCGAGATCGGCGCTGCGACCTGACAGGAACAGGTAGAGCAGGTTGTCTTTTGTAGAGAATTCATCGCCGCGGTCGCTGAATGTCTCTTTGGTGGCTGGATTATACACCGACATCTCCCCTTGCAGATTGGTTGTGATTATATATCGAGAAGGGGAAATAAAAACGGTCACCAACCGCCCGTTCCCATTGCAGAACTCACGTTTGGTGACCGTTGTAACTTTACCATCCAACAGCGTTTTGACCTCTACGTCGGCTGCGACCCTGCTCTGGGCAAACGCAGTCAGCGGGGCAAGAAACGCCAGAATGGATATAAAGCCCTTGCGAAGCACTTTACATCCACATAAAGAATTTGGGATTGTTGTAATAATTTCCGAAGCCTGTGCCATCTACCAAAGCAACAACCTCGACAATAAGATCGACCAGGGGCACGATTCCGAAGATGCCGCCAAAGGTAAAGAAGTAAGCTGCCCACATCCAGCGTGAAGTACCCATATAGTGACGGTGTATACCCAAACCGCCAAGGAAAAAGGTGAGTACAAGGGCAACGCCGTCGTTCTTCTGGCTTACAGCGGGCAAAGCCGGCATAGAGGGCATTGAAGGCATGGAGTAATCAGCAGATACCTCCACAGCACTTTCAATTGCCATGTCGATAAGGTTGTCGTTGATTGAATAGTCAGCTGCAGATGCTGCAAAACTCAATGCAAAAACAGCCACGAAGCAAAGGAGTAATTTTTTCATAATATAAGTTATTTATAGAGATTTGAACAAAGATAAGTATAAATGTGGCAAATGACAAACATCAACCAACAAAATTGTTCAATGCCTTTTCCGTGGGTGTATCCATACGCACCAACTCTTCCGGCGTCCCCTCAAACACAAGGTTGCCACCCTCGTCTCCAGCACCCGGGCCAAGCTCTATGATATGGTCGGCCGCACGGATAATATCCAGATTGTGTTCTACCACGATTATCGAGTGCCCCTTTGCAATAAGCGCATCAAAAGAGCGCAGCAGCTTTTCTATATCGTAAAAATGGAGACCGGTGGTAGGTTCGTCAAATATAAACAGCACAGCCCCGGCAGAGGAATCTTTGCCAAGGAACGATGCCAGTTTTATCCGCTGGCTCTCGCCGCCGGACAGTGTGCTGCTGCTCTGACCCAGCTTGAGGTATGACAGGCCGACATCCATAAGGGGCTGCAGCCTGACCGCGATGCGACGGGCGGCAGCATCTTCCTGGGAAGAGAAGAAATCGATAGCCTCCTCCACGCTCATATCCAGCACGTCGCTTATGCTCTTACCCTGATATTTGACCTCAAGTATGTCAGGCAAAAAACGCTTGCCGCCACAGGAGGGGCACATCATGGTAACATCCGCCATAAACTGCATCTCTACACGGATAACTCCCTCTCCCTGACATTCCGGGCAGCGGCCGCCATCTATGTTGAAAGAGAAATGGGAGTGGCCGTAGCCGTTCATTTTTGCATACGGCTGCTCTGAGTATAGTTTGCGGATATCGTCGTAAACCTTGGTGTATGTCACGGGGTTCGAGCGGCTGCTTTTGCCAATCGGGTTCTGGTCTACATACTCTACGGCTGTAATACGCTTCAAATCGCCGGATATCTGTTTGAATGCACCAAACGCTTCTCCCAGCTGGTTGATATGTCGGTTGAGCGCAGGATAGAGGATATCCCCTACCAGCGAGCTCTTGCCGCTGCCGCTCACTCCGGTCACAGCCACCAGACAACGGAGAGGGAATCGGACAGAGAGGTTGTTGAGATTGTTATGGCAAGCCCCCTCTACCTCTATGTAATATTTTGGCTGATGTTTGGCCTGCGGCAGATAACCCTTGCGGCGCCCGGCCAGATACTCCAGTGTAAGCGAGCGGTTCCCTTTCCAGTCGAATTCTGCCGGATTCTGGATTGCAGGCGGCCCCTGATACACCACTTCCCCACCATAACTGCCTGCCATCGGGCCAAAGTCGATGATATGGTCGGCAGCGGCGATAATCTCCCGGTCGTGTTCCACAACCACGACGGTATTGCCAAGGTCGCGCAGCCGCCTGAGTACCGCTATCAGCCGCTGGGTGTCGCAACTGTGCAGGCCGATGCTTGGTTCGTCCAGGACATACATCGATCCCACAAGGTTATTGCCTATAACCTTTACCAGATTTATGCGCTGGCTCTCGCCACCGGACAGTGTCGCGGACGCGCGGTCTAGTGTCAGGTAACCCAGTCCCACATCAACTATACACCGCAGGCGGTCGCGTATCTCCTTGAGCGGCACCGCCGCCAGTTCCCTCTCGTAATCGTCCAGGGCGAGGGTGTCGAAAAAGGCTGCCAGGTCGCGGATTTGCATCGACATCAGCTCCGCAATGTTTTTGCCGCCGATACGCACATACAGCGCCTCTTTTCTCAGTCGCGTCCCGCCGCATTCGCGACAGGTGGTTTTGCCGCTGTAGCGGCTCTGCATGTATTTGAACTGAATCTTGTAGCGGTTCTTGTTGACCCAGTCAAAGAAGCCGTCGATGCCGGTAAAGTGCTCGTTGCCCCGCCACAGCAGATCTTTCTCTGCACTGGTCAGGTCTTTGTACGGCTTGAATATCGGGAAGTCGAACTTGTATGCATTATCTACCAGCTCGTCTTTGAAATACTTCATCAGTTCGCCTCGCCAGCACGCCACGGCACCGTCAAAAACGCTCAGGGTGGGATTCGGAATCACCAGATTCTCATCTATCCCCACGATATTCCCGAATCCGCCACATACCGGGCAGGCACCAAGGGGACTGTTGTAGCTGAACAGGTTCTCTGTCGGGCGCTCGAATGTTATACCGTCGGCCTCGAAGATATTTGAGAAGTGCCGCAACCGTTCCGGCACTCCGCAGAAGATATGCCCCTGCCCCGCCTCAAATGCAGTCCTTAGGGAATCGAGCGTACGCGAGGTAAAGTCGCCGTCATCTTCTCCCACTACACGCAGGCGGTCTATAAGCAGCGCGAGAGTATCATAGCCGGCAGGCGAAACCATGTGAGAGAGGATATCATCTATCCTGTATATCTCGCCTGTTTCGACATCTAAAACACGGGTATAGCCGTTCTCTTTGAGAGAGAGGAAGGTTTCTGTGGCATTATCGTCTGATATCTGCAGCCGGGCGGCAATCAGGGCAAAGGTGCCGGAAGTGAGGGTAAGGATATATTCCAAAACGCTTCTTTCGGTATCGCACACAACCTCGCTGCCGGTAACGGGAGAGAAGGTATGTCCGATTTTGGCGAACAGTATCTGGAGATAACTGTAAATCTCTGTGGTAGTGGCGATGGTAGAGCGGGAATTCACTGTATTGATCTTCTGCTCTACTGCAATTGCCGGCGGAATGCCGGTGATATAATCAACTGCAGGTTTGGGAACACGCCCCAGGAACTGACGAGCAAAGGAAGAGAGGCTCTCGGCAAACCGGCGGTGCCCCTCTGCATACAGGGTGTCGAATGCAAGCGAGCTCTTGCCGCTGCCGCTCACACCCGTAATCACCACAAACTTTCCCCTGGGTATCTCCAGGTCGATGTTCTTTAGGTTGTTGGCGCGCGCCCCCTTTATGAATATGCTATCCTTTACGCTCATCTACTGCCGTGCTACCTGCCGCACGTTTTTAAGTTTGCGCAATCCAGCCAGGATACGGTCCAGCATGAGGTTGCTGTTTACAAAGATAGTTGCGTCAATCTCTATCTCGCCACGCTTGTTGCGGCTGCCGGTGAGCAGCTTGCGCACCAGGGCATGGTAAGAACTGATAACGGAAAGCACATCGTTCACCGCGCTCTCTTCGTCCACAATAACCTTTAGCGCGACCTGTGAGCTGGAGGTATCGGCATCGGCACGCCAGCGCACCTTTTGCACCCGGTGCGGATAGTTCTCTATGAGACGGGCGGCGTTAGGGCAAGACAGGCGGTGGATCTTTATCCCTTCGTTGATCGTAACAAACCCGAACACATCGTCTCCGAATACCGGATTGCAGCACTTGGCAAACTTGTATTCCACCCCGCTCAGGGAGCCGTTGCCGCCTATTTCAAGGTAATCGCGACCGCTGTCGCGCCGCTTCTGGATTACGATGCGCTCTGATATTGCCGCCTCCTGCTGTTCGTCCTGCAGGATTGCGCTCTTTATCTCGGCAACATCAATCTTCTCCTCGCCAATGGCGCCGAACAGTTCGTTGGCGGTCTTGAACTTGTATTTTTTGATAAGGGCGGTGAGCTGGTCGTCTCGCAGGGTGAGTTTCCAGTTCTTAAGCCGCCGTTCCAGAATATCCCTGCCTGCTTTTGCAAGGGCGTTTTCGCGCTCTTTGAGCTTCTGTTTGATTTTGCTGCGGGCCTTGCTGGTAACCACATAATTGAGCCAGTCCTCAGACGGCTTCTGGTTCTTTGAGGTGATAATCTCTACGGAATCGCCCGTTTTGAGCGGTTCCCGAATGGATACCATCTTGCCGTTTACAAGCGCGCCGGAGCAGCGCAGGCCGACATTTGTATGAATCTCAAATGCAAAGTCCAGCACACTGCTGCCCGCCTTTAACTGGCGGAGTTCTCCGTTGGGGGTAAAGACAAAGATATCGGAGTTGAGCATGTTCTGCTCCGCATCCAGATATGGCGTGTGGTCTGGACTCTCCATCAAAGAGCGAACCGTATGCAGCCACTGGTTGATAACGGTGTCTTTCTTGACCCCTTTGTAAGACCAGTGCGACGCACCGCCAAGCTCCGCCTCGTAGTCCATACGTTCAGAGCGGATCTGAACCTCGACCCACTGTCCGCCCACATCAACGGTACAGTGAAGCGACTGGTAACCGTTGGGCTTGGGGCGCTCCAGCCACTGGCGGAGTCGGGTTTCGTCTTGTGGATAATTTTCCGTGACTGTGGCCAGCACATCCCAGCAGGTAGAGATCTCCTGTTCAACAGGGACATCCACGATAAAGCGGATGGCGAAAAGGTCGTACACCTCACTTATGGGGATATTCTGCACCTGCATCTTTTTCCAGATGGAATAAGCGCTATTTGTGCGGGCCTTAAGGTGATATTTTATCCCCTTGGCAGAGATCGTCGCCTCCAGGGGCTTGATAAATGTCTCTACAAGGGTGTTGCGGTCGTTCTCCGTTGCCTTGAGATAATTGGTAATTGTGCGCCATGCATCGGGGTATGCGTACCTGAGCCAAAGGTCCTCCATCTCGCTCTTGATATGGTACAGGCCAGCCTGATGGGCAAGCGGGATGTAGAGCAGCATGGTCTCTGCATTCTTGCGTGCCTGGTCTGCCTTGGGAAAGATATGGAGCGAACGCATTATCTCCAGCCTGTCGGCCAGCTTGATGATAAACACACGCGGGTCGGGAGAGTAGCTGGCAATCAGCTTGCGGTAGCGGTCGGCCTCAAGAAGAGTGTCCCTCGGCTTTATCTGAGAAATCCTGTTAAGGCTGGCGGCAAGGGCAAGTGGAGCATCCCCGCCGGTGTAAGATGATATGACATAGGGATTGTCGCGGCTGGCTTCGTGGAGGAACACCGCCGCCACGCTTGACGCATCCAGACCTATCTCCAGCGCCACGATACGCGCCACCCCGGTGGCATGTTCTATAAAGGGATGGTTGTTGCTACGCAACTTGCCCTTCAACGCTTCTGCGGCAAGCATGTAGGCCTGTTCTATCGCAGGGTGCGCCTCCGGAGGGTATTCGGCACATATTCTGGCTATGGTATCTGGCATCATCTCTTTGACAATATCTCTTTAAGGGCGTTCATCTCGTCGCGGTAACGGGCGGCTGCAGCGAAATCGAGCTCGGCAGCTGCTTTCTCCATGCTGACTTTGGCGGCAGCTATCATCTTTTTAAGCGAACTGCCATCCAGAGACGCGACAACGGGATCGTACTGCAAAAATGCTGCCCGCTTCTTCTGTTCTTCCTGGTAATCTATCTCCGGCAGAAGCGCAGAGGCATCGCGCAGGCCAACCTGATGCGGCACGATGTGGTGTTCGCGGTTATATTGCTGCTGTTTAGCCCGGCGACGGTTGGTTTCGTCTATCGTGGACTGCATGGACCCGGTAATGGTATCGGCATAGAAAATCACCAGGCCGTTAATGTTGCGGGCGGCGCGGCCGGCGGTCTGGGTAAGAGCCCTGTCGCTGCGCAGGAACCCCTCCTTGTCGGCATCGAGGATTGCTACCAGCGATACGGTTGGCAAATCCAGCCCCTCCCGGAGCAGATTGACCCCCACCAGCACGTCAAACCTCCCGGCCTTGAAATCCTCTATGATCTCTACCCGTTCCAGGGTATCGACATCGGAATGGATATAACGGCAGCGGATCTCCATCTTCGTGAGATACTTCTCCAGCTCTTCTGCCATCCGCTTGGTAAGGGTTGTCACAAGCACCCGTTCGTCGTGTTCTGCACGGAGCTGTATCTCCTCCATCAGGTCGTCTATCTGGTTCTTGGAAGGGCGCACCTCTATCGGGGGGTCCAGCAGCCCGGTGGGACGCACCACCTGCTCTACAAAAACACCTCCGCACTCGACCAGTTCCCAGTCGCCGGGGGTGGCGCTCACATAAAGCCTCTGCCCTATCAGACTGTAGAACTCATCGAATTTAAGGGGGCGGTTGTCGGCCGCGGCTGGCAGTCGGAAACCGTACTCCACAAGGGTCTCCTTGCGGCTGCGGTCGCCGCCGTACATCGCACGTATTTGAGGTATCGTTACATGACTCTCGTCTATGAAAGTCAAAAAGTCGTCGGGGAAATAGTCTATCAGGCAGAACGGCCGCTGACCTGCGCTGCGTCCGTCAAAATAGCGGGAGTAGTTCTCAATTCCGGAGCAGTAGCCCAGCTCCTTTATCATCTCCACATCGTATTCTACCCGCTGGCGGAGGCGGTTGGCCTCGTGATGTCGCCCGACAGCGTTGAAATAGTCGCAACGGTCCACCATATCTGCCAGGATCTGTTCAACAGCCTTTGATGCCCGGTCGCGGGTGGTCAGAAAGTTTGTGGCGGGGAATATCGAAATCTGTTCCTGATAGCCTATGGTGGCGCCGCTGGCGGGGTCTATCATCTCTATCGACTCTATCTCGTCGCCCCAGAACGCTATGCGGTAGGCAAAGTCGCAATAGGCTGGGAAGACATCCACGCTGTCGCCCTTGACGCGGAAACTGCCGCGGCGGAATTCCCCCTCTGTGCGGGAATACAGGGCATCTACAAGGTTGTATAAAAACTGGTTGCGGGGTATTTCCTCGCCGCGCGAGAGAAGAATCGTACTGCTGTGAAAATCGTCCGGGTTGCCGATACCGTAAAGACAGCTCACAGAGCTTATCACTATCACGTCGCGCCGGCCGCTCAGAAGGGCGCTGCTGGCACTCAGGCGCAACCGGTCAATCTCGTCGTTTATGCTGAGGTCTTTCTCTATGTAGGTATCCGTGGTAGGGATATACGCCTCTGGCTGGTAATAATCGTAATAAGAGACAAAGTATTCCACAGCGTTCTCGGGGAAGAAGCTCTTGAATTCGCTGTAGAGCTGTGCCGCCAGGGTTTTGTTATGACTCAGGATAAGCGTAGGGCGCTGGAGACGTTCTATGACGTTAGCCATGGTAAAGGTTTTGCCGCTGCCAGTAACTCCAAGCAGAGTCTGGGCCTGCACACCGCTTTCGAAACCGGCGGTGAGCTGGTCTATGGCCTGCGGCTGGTCGCCCGTAGGTTTATATGGCGCGTGGATTTTAAAAGCCCCCATAACAGTTTACAAATATAGGTTTTCTAAAGAAGAAATTAGTATCTTCGCCGCTATAAAATGAGATACCCGGTTGTCATATTATGTATCGCTGCCTCTTTGCTGGCGTTCCCCTTTAAGGCCACCGCTCAGCCGGGCAAATACGAATCCGTAGCTACGGTTTCTTTACAGCGTGAAATCGTGGAGCACCTGTGCGACTCGATAATGGAGGGGCGCGCTTCTGGCAGCAAAGGGGGCGAAGCAGCCCGCATCTACATCCAGGAATATTTCAAGAATCTGGAACTTAAGCCTTTCTACTTTCGCAGCAGCCAGACCTTCCGCCACAACGATACGATAAAGATGCACAATGTGTTCGGCGTGGTGCCTGCCCTTGCTCCCAGCGAGAAATATATTGTGGTAAGTGCCCATTACGACCATCTGGGTATCATCAAGGGGAAGACTTATCCCGGTGCCGACGACAATGCATCTGGGGTTGCGGCGCTGCTCACGGTGGCCGAGATGTTCTCACAGATGCGGCGCGACAGCGTTGGTCCGGGCGTGAATATACTGTTTGTGGCTTTCGACGGTAAGGAATACAGCATGGCGGGCAGCAAGCGGTTCACTGCACAGCTGCCAATCGCGCCCGAAAACATATTGTGCGAAATCAACCTGGATATCCTTGGATCTACGCTGGTTCCGGTACATCGCAGGCAGGACTATCTGATTGTACTGGGGCGCAATACCTTGCCGGAAGGGCTTCGAGGCTGCATTGCCAAGGCCAACAGCGGAGCGGCGCTTGATATAGACTACACCTTTTACGGCAGCGACGATTTTACCCGCACCATGTACCGGCTGGGAGACCACTACCCCTTCTACCAGAAGGGCGTTCCGGCACTTCTTTTCACCTCCGGTTTCCACCAGCACACCCTTAAGACCACCGACACTCCGG
Organism: Bacteroidales bacterium; assembly: GCA_017446775.1. Classification (GTDB taxonomy): domain Bacteria; phylum Bacteroidota; class Bacteroidia; order Bacteroidales; family UBA932; genus Equibacterium. Next base: position 33,446 of record JAFSQE010000020.1, read on the forward strand.
AGATTATAGACTACCCTGTTCTTTCAAGACGTACCAAGCTGATTTTCAATACGATAATCAATCTTTACAATGGCCGCAACCGTTGAGTGCGTCCCCAATTTCAGCGAAGGACGCGACAAATCAGTCATAGAGGCGATTTCCGGCAGCATAGGCGCAGCCGGCTGCAAGGTGCTGCATACCGATATCGGTTATGACACCAACCGGACGGTAATCACCTTTGCCGGCGAAGCATCAAATGTGGCCGAGGCTGCTTTCGCTGCAGTGAAGCGTGCCTCTGAACTGATTGACATGCGTTACCATACCGGGACACATCCGCGCCAGGGCGCTACCGACGTACTGCCACTGGTACCGGTATCCGGAATATCGATGGCAGAATGTGCCGATATGGCACGCAGCCTGGCGGCCAGGATTTACGGCGAACTGGGTATCCCCTGCTACTGCTATGGCGAGGCGGCATTTACCCCGGAGCGCAAGCGTCTGGAAGTGTGTCGCGAAGGCGAATACGAAGCCCTGGAGGCCAAGATTGCCGATAACAAACGTCGTCCCGACTTCTGTGGCGAAAGCTTCACCCTGCAGGCCGCACGCAGCGGCGCCACCACAGTCGGGGCGCGGGACTTTCTGATTGCGGTAAATTTCAACCTTGATACCGACGATGTCGCGGTGGCGAAAGCCATAGCTCTGGACGTGCGCGCACGCGGCCATAATGGCATAGCGGGCCTGCTGCCCGGTTGCAAAGCCATCGGCTGGTATATCCCGGAATACGGCTTTGCCCAGGTCTCGATGAATATCACCGACATCTCCCTCACCCCGCTTCACGTGGCATACGAGACAGTCAGCGCCCAGGCCGCCCTGCGCGGGTTGCACGTCACCGGCACAGAAATCATCGGCCTCGTCCCCAAACGCGTCCTGCTGGCCGCCGGAGCCCACTTCTGGCAATCAGAGACATCAAATCCAGAAATCTTGAATAGTAATCGCCTGCAGGCGATAGCGAAGCGCGTGTGGGCAGATAGCAGAATGGCCAGTGCGGAGCGGCGGGGTTTGGGGCAGCGCCCCAGTATTATAGGCAGGGAGTTCGGCCTTCATGCGAGGCCTCTGCCTGCCGATAATCACCTCATAAGCCTGGCGATAAAAAAAATGGGTCTGAATACCATCAGACCTTATAACGTAAAAGAGAGAGTTCTCGAATACCTGCTCTAAGAAGCGTGGTAGAGCTTCTTGCTCTGGTACACCGGCTCGCTGGTCAGATTGACCCCCAGTTTGCGGAACGTAGCCACATCCACCCCGGAGAGAATCACGCTGGTATGCACCTCGCAGCAGCGTAGTTGATCTATCTTCTCCAACGCCTTGCGTGCATTAATGTCGGTGAGGGCGCATATAGAGAGCGCCAGCAAAACTTCATTCACATGCAGGCGCGGATTGTGATTGCCCAGATGATTGATTTTGAGATTGCAGATGGGCTCTATCACGATAGGCGAAATCAAATCCACCTGCTTCGGGATACCAGCAAGATATTTGAGGGCATTGAGCAGCATGGCAGAAGAGGGCCCGAGCAGCTGACTGGTCTTGCCGGAAATCAGGGTGCCGTCGTTCATCTCTATTGCAGCGGCAGGCATACCGGTGCTCTCTGCCAGCTCACGCGCAAGCACAGCCACCTTTCTGTTGCACGGCTCAACCTTAGCCTGCTCCATTATCATCTCCAGCTTGGCCAGTTGGGCGGCATCGGCATTTGCGGTACGCACCTGGCAGGCGACATTGTAGTAGCGGCGGATAATCTCGCGACGCGAGGCGTCGCACACCACGTCATCGTCCATGATGCAATCGCCAATCATGTTCACTCCCATGTCTGTTGGAGACTTATAGGGCGATTCACCGATTATCTGGGTCAGCATCTGGTTCAGCACAGGGAATATCTCCACATCGCGGTTGTAGTTGACCGCAATCTTGCCGTACGCCTCCAGATGATAGGGGTCAATCATGTTTACATCGTCCAAATCTACCGTGGCTGCTTCGTAGGCAAGGTTCACGGGGTGCTTGAGCGGCATGCTCCACACCGGGAACGTTTCAAACTTGGCGTAGCCCGCTTTCACACCGCGCTTGTGCTCATGGTAAAGCTGGCTCAGGCAGGTGGCCATCTTGCCGCTTCCTGGACCGGGGGCGGTTACCACCACCAGACGCCGGCTGGTTTGTACGAAATCGTTCTTGCCATAACCATCTTCGCTGTTGATGACAGCCAGGTTGGAAGGATATCCGGCAATGGGATAATGGCGGTAGACCTTCAGTCCGAGCGACTCCAACTTTTTCTGGTAGGCAATCGCGTTTGCCTGGTTCTCGAAGCGAGTGAGGACCACGCTGCTGACATACAGCCCATAGCCGCGGAAAGCATCTATCAAGCGGAGCACATCCATGTCGTATGTTATGCCGAGGTCGCCGCGCACCTTGTTCTTCTCAATGTCGCCGGCGTTTATCACCACCACGATCTCTGCCTCCTCCTTCATCTGCAGCAGCATGGTTATCTTGCTGTCAGGGGCGAACCCGGGCAGTACGCGGCTGGCATGATAGTCGTCAAAAAGTTTCCCTCCGAATTCGAGATAGAGCTTGTCACCGAACATAGCGATGCGCTCCTTGATTTTATTCGATTGAATAGCAAGGTATTTATCCTTGTCAAAACCAAGTTTGTCCATAGTGTATGTGAAATGCGGTTTTGCAAAAGTAGCATTTTTTTTAACTTTGGAATGCCTATACACAAGATTTATGAAAGGAAATTACATTTTTTTGGCCGACGGCTTCGAAGAGGTCGAGGCCCTTGCTACTCTTGATATACTGCGCCGTGGCGGCGTCGATGTCAAAACCGTTTCTATATACGACAACTCTTTGGTCGAGGGGGCGCACGGGATGCAGATGATAAGCGATTTGTGCTGGGAAGATTTTGAGCAGATTCTTTGCGACGAAGCATCGCCAGAAGATTTTCTGATATTTCCCGGAGGGATGCCCGGCGCAAAGAACCTGGCGGAGTTTGCACCGCTTATGAATACCCTGCACAGACATTGGGTATCCGGAGGTGGCGTGGCTGCCATCTGTGCATCTCCTGCCGTGGTGCTTGCCGCACAGGGCGATATGTTCTCCGGCAGCGAGATGACTTGCTACGACGGTTTCGAAGCAGCACTTGAGGCAGCGGGCATCAAACACGTTGCGGCGGGCAGCGTCACTTCCGGCCGCATTGTAACAGGCCGCGGCCCCGGCTATGCCGTGGAATTCGCCCTGGATGTGCTTGCCAGAATCAAAGATCACGACACAGCTGCAGCAGTAGCTGCCGGGTTCACCCCACGGTAATACTTTTTAGTGCCTCTTGTCGGAGAGGCTGCGCATTCCGGGGAACAGGTACATATCCTGCTCTACTCCACCGCCATATACACGCACCCAGGTGCGGAAGCCGTCGTCGCCTGCGGTAAACTCAAAGACTCTTGCTCCGCTGGGATAGAGGTCGTTGTATACAGTATCGCAGCCGCTGTAGCGGCCGTAGATAAAGAAGAACCCCTGCCACATTAGCACAAAATCGTTGTTGTGGTCGTGTCCGGTTACCATCGCCTGAACGTCGCCCATCTCGCGCATTGCCAGATATTGACCAGAATTGAATATGGGAGAGGCGGGTTCTTCGCCAAGGTTTCCTGTCATAAAACGGGCCTTATCGCCTTTATCACGCATCGCCTGGTTGTATTCCGGTACAGGGATGTGCTGGAAAGCAATAGACGGTACAGGTTTGCCTGAGTTGTTTGCAGCGAAATATCTGCTGGCTCTCTTATACCAGTCTATCTGGTCTGAATGGACATACCCCCAGCTGCTGACTCCGGCAAGATTCTCGCGGTTGCCGCTGTCAAAAAGATAGAACACCCTGTCGACGCCATCCTCGCCTGCAAGGGTCAGGATATCGTTTGAGCAACCGTGCAGGCCAAGGTCATCGGCTGTGTTGACATTGCCGGGAATAGAGCGGAAAACCTTGTATATCTCGGTGCGTGACAATTCAAAATCGCTGTCGTGATTGCCCAGTGCCACTGCGAAGGGAATACCCCTGTCCACCAGCGGCTGCAGCATTTCGCGGGCAGAAGTTTCTGCCGGGGAGCCGAAAATCACATCGCCAGTAAAGATCACGAAATCGGGCTTCTCTTTTTCCAGCATCTCTACCACGTTTTTCATAGAGCGTTCTGAACGGCTATCACCAGAAATGTAGTGGGTATCGGCAAACTGGATTATCTTGAACTTCCCGTCCGGGCGATATTTGAGTTCTGCAGCGATTCTTACATCGCCGCCTTTGCATTTCTTATGGCCGTACGCGGGATAAACCGTAGCTATGGTTGCAACCAAAGCGAGGACCGCAGTTAATATGATTGTCCTGAATTTCATTACTGCTGATTTAAATTTCGGTTATTTCTGAACCGAGCCGGTGAGTATATGACGGCCCGAGGTTAGTATTTCTTCACGGAGAGTATCACCGTCCGGGATATAAACGGTAGCGATAGTGCCTACCGGAACGGTGCATTTGAGAGTGAAAGCGCCACCTGTGGCAACTTTCCAGTCGATGTCGATGCGGCCATAAGGGCAATCCTTGCTGAATTTGACCCAGTCGAGACCATCCACCACGGTGGGGCGGATTTCAAATGTGCGGTAGCCGGGCGAAGTGGGCTCCAGGCCGGCCAGGTCGCTGTAGAACCAGCGGATGCCGCCGCCCATGAACGGGTGGTTGTGGGAGAAAGCACCGTTCCACTGCTCCCAGGTAGTGGTAGCCCCCTGCTCTATCCACCAGCCAAAGCTGGGATAGTCGCGTTTGTTTATAATCTCGTATGCCAGATCGGCATGCCCGTGTTTAACCAGGATCTCGCACAGGTACCTGAATCCCACGAAACCGGTATGCAGGTGGTTGTCGTGCTCTGCAATGTTAGCAACCAGGGCATCCACCACCCTTTGCTCACGCTCGGGCGGAACACCCATAGCCAGGGCGAACACATTGCTGCCGTCCTTGCCGTAAGAGCCGGTTTCGGGGTTGTAGAATGCACGGTGGAATGCCTCTGCAGTCTTGTCACGCAACTCGGCAAAATAGGCCTCACCCGCAGCATCGCCAAGAATCGCAGCCGTCTTTGCTGTGCGGTCGGCGCAGGCCCACAGGAACCAGGTATGAACCAGAGCATTGGAGGGGAGCCCGTATGCCGGAACCCACTCGCCCAGATCCTTGAAATAGTGACCGGAGCGGCTCTCCATAATGCATGTTGCGGGGTCTACCCAACGGAGCATCCAGCGAGTCTGGTCGGCCATAGGCTTGTAGCACTCCTTGAGCAGGTTCAAATCCCCATACTCCCAGTAAAAGTCAAAAGGAATCATGTTGATGGATGCTCCCCAGGGGATTCCTCCACCCGCCTCGGGCTGCCAGGGTGCCGAATTGGCCACATAGCCATCCGGTTTTTGAGCCTCGCGGATATCGCGAATCCACTTGTTGTAAAAGGCATCCGCCCCCATCGTCATCATGGTTGTAGGGGCAACCGCCTGGCCGTCGCCGGTGTAACCGATACGTTCGCGGTGCGGGCAGTCGGTAGGCACGGCGCCATGCATGTTATCCAGCATGCTGCGGCGCCAGATCCTGTCTATCTTGTTAATCAATTCGTTGGAGGTCTCGAAGGTCGTGGACTGCTTGATATCGGAGTTCACAGCCTGGGCCTCTATCTGGCTTGGCAGCAGCTCTTCCAGGCCGGCAATCTCTACCTGTGAGAAGACATACCATTCGAACCGGGGATGATAACTCTCTTGGCCGGATCCCTTTGCGGTGTAGACAGTGCACTGCGGCAGCGACTCGTTGATGTACCCCACAGTCACGTTCTGACCCTCTTTGAGTTTGAGATTCCTGAGCTCAACCCAGCCCGATATCTCTTCCGGGAATGATACCCTGAAAACACCCGTACTGTCTATCTTCTCTATGCTGACGGGAGAGTATCTGGCGGTGATGCGGTCGCTGGGGCCAAACTGAGCCACCAGATCCCCTTCCGGCGCCTTCTTCTCTACGGCATTTTCCCAGAAGGAGTCGTCGTAGCCAGCCTTGCTCCAGCCGTCGTGCTCGTTGCGGGCGTCGTACCTTTCGCCAATATACATCTGGTCAAAGAGTATCGCGCTTTTGGTTGTCTTCCAGGTTGTGTCGCTGGCAATTACTTCACGGGTGCCGTCTTCATACCTGATGATTATCTGGCCGTAGAACTTTGGCACGCCGTAACCCATCACAAAGCGACGGAACACAAGGTCGTAGAATCCGTTGCCAAGGATTGCACCAATCGCGTTGCGCCCCTTTACCAGCCTATCCTTCAAATCGTAACTTACATACGCCACAGAGTAGCCGTTGAACGGATCCGGCACAGGGATGAGTCTCTCTTCCAGCTTCTCGCGGTAGCCATAGTTGGTCTGGTTCGGGGTCAGGTATTCGTCGCCGACCTTGCTGCCGTTGACATACAGCTCAAAGTATCCCAGGCCGGTGCCGTAGAAACGGGCGCTCTTTACCGGCTTGGTCACCTCAAACTCCTTTCGCAGCAGCGGGGCCGGCTGGACATCCTCGCTCATGTCATAATCGTAAGAATTCTCTCCCTGCCACGGGGCGCCTATCCACTGCGCCTTCCACAGTGACTTTAGCATCACTCCGGTATGGAAGTGGCACACCTTGCTCCAC
>JAFSQE010000004.1 GCA_017446775.1 Bacteroidales bacterium
GATAGCTCAGTGTAAAATTTTTACTTCCATGAGAGCGTGGAGAATAGAAGTATCTGTTATCGCCCGGGTCATCCCAGAGTTTGAGCTTAGGGCTTGAGATAGAGACCTTTCCCTGCCCAAAACAAAATACCGAACCAAACAACAATAAAAGAACTGTTAGTAGAAATGATTTTTTCATGGTAGGTTATTATCCTCACAAAAATACAAAATATTCATTCAATCTTTGACAGGGCGTACCGGGCGGCCGAAAGCGCGATAGTCGTAACCGGAATAGACCCCTTTTGCCGTTGAGTTGAAAAAGAGTCCGCTGGCGCAGAAAGGCAGGGGTTGATACAGGCTTGATGTCCAGTAGTAGCCGCTTGCGCCATTGTTCTGCAGCTGCGAGCCATCGTAAAAGCCGGCTGCCGGCAGGAATATGTTCGCCTCTCCGTTCTTGGCCGTAAACTGGCGGCCGCCTGTGCTGCCAATCTCAATCCATTGGGATGTGGTGTTCTTTACCAGCTCGTCAAAATCTGCGGCCGTCGGCATCCGGCAGCCATTGCCCCACAGCACACAGGCGGCATCGTCTGACTTGTCCAGTGTAAACGTCTCTCCCACCTGGCCATACTCCGGCAAGGTATTGTACTTTGAGAATTTGACATTGTCCCAGTCGTTACCGCTTACCACAAACGGACAATTCTCCCATGTGTATGAACTTTTGGGAGCGGTATCTCCCCACGCAAAATAATCGCCAGACTCCTCTGGGGAGGATGCACCGATGTTGAAAGTAGCCCACTTCAGGCCCGATGGCAAACCCAGGTCAACCCACTCTGGTTCAATCTCCGGCTCCGGTTCTGGGTCTGGGTCTGGCTGAGTCTGCTCTTTCTGTTCCTGATCCGGGTCCTTTTCTGGTTCTGGTTCTATCTTGTGGCAGGCGACAACCAGCACAGATAACATTAAAAGGGGCACGAGCCCCCTTATGATATTTCTTTTAGACATAGCCTTATTAGCGGTATTGTTAGGATAATATGTTCAAAGGTAAGAAATAAACATGATGTTGGAATAAGATCATGATAGCGGGCAAAAAAACAGGGGATAAGCATCGCTTACGGTGAAATTGCTGCCGCCGATGAAAATGAGGTCGGAGGGGGTGGCGGCCTGCCGGGCAAGTGTGACGGCCTCGGCTACGGTTGAGGTGGTGGGGCCGGAAATGCCGTGGCGGGCAAGGGCATCAGCCAACTGCTTCACCATCATCGCCCTTTGGGTGGAGGGCTGCGTCAGGATGTAGGAGACGTTGCTGCCCGGCTGTATCATCAGCGGCGCGATGGCATCCACATCCTTGTCGCTGACAACGCCAAAGATGATATGGATATGCCGGTATTGCGGCGCGAGCTCCCGTAGCTGGTCAAACACGTTCTTGAGCCCATGGGCGTTGTGGCCGATATCGCAGATAACATCGGGGCTGCCGGCCAGTTTTTCCCAGCGGCCGTGCAGGCCTGTAATGTGCGCGGCGCGCTCCAGGCGGGAATTATCGGCCTCGATGCCGTAGTGAGTCCGGAGTATTTCCAGCGCTACCGCTACGGTGTCCAGATTCTGCCGCTGGTATTCGCCGGGGAGGTCCATCTTCTTTAGTGTTGTGTGCAGGCTGGATGGGGTAAGGGCTGCTTTTGCCTCCGGTTGGTTTTCTGCCACCAGCGCTTTGCATCGCTCAGGCGCAAAGACAATCTCGCAGCCGCGCTCCGCAGCGGCGCTTTCAAACACCGGCCGGGTCGCCTCATTTATCTCACCGATAACAACCGGCACACCGTTCTTGATGATGCCCGCCTTCTCGAAGGCGATCTTTTGGAGCGTATCGCCCAGATAGGCGGTGTGCTCCAGGCCGATATTGGTGATGATGCTGACCAGTGGCCGGATGATGTTGGTGGAGTCCAGTCGCCCGCCCAGGCCGCACTCTATCACCGCCAGGTCGACACCGGAGGCGGCGAAATACCAGAACGCCATCGCCGTGGTGATTTCGAAGAAAGAGGGGCGATGGCTTTCGATGAATCTGTCGTAAGTATCCAGAAACTCCTCCACCGCCTCGCGCGGAATCATCTCGAAACCATCTTCAGTAACGATTTTTATCCGCTCGCGGAAATCGGTCAGGTGGGGCGAAGTGTAGAGTCCGATGCGCCTTCTGCCGCTGCTCAAAGACGCCGCCAGAAAAGAGCTCACGCTTCCCTTGCCGTTGGTTCCGGCGATATGGATGCACTTTAGCCTGCGCTGCGGATGCCCAAGCTGTCCGGCGAACTTAAGCATCGTCTCCAGCCCCGGCTTGTAGGCCGCAGCTCCGACCTGTTGGAACGACGGAGTCCGTGCAAAAAGTTTCTCTATTTTTTCTTCGTAACTCACGCCGCTAAATTACACATTTTGCTAAATTTGCTGCTACAAACAGTGCCAGATGAAAATATTGTTTTTCCGTTCTGATTTAGGCAGCGTCATTGCAGTACAGACAGTCCAGACCCAGCCACAAGAGGCCGTTGATGCCCTTGAGTGGCTTTTTTCTTGTGCCCGCAAGACCGATGCGGACAGCCTGGAGGGCTTCTTTGTGGGTCCCCGCCGCGAGATGATAACCCCCTGGAGCACCACCGCCGTGGAGATTGCCCAGAACATGAATATTCAAGGGTTGAAGCGCATAGAGGAGTACTTCCCCGTGCAGAGCGAAAAGGCATCTTACGACAAGATGCTACAGCGTCTCTACCGAGGCCTGGACCAGGATATTTTCACCGTGGACCACACTCCAGACCCGATAGAGTACATCGCGGATTTTGAGGAGTACAACCGCCGCGAGGGGCTGGCACTCTCTCCGGACGAGATAAAGTATCTGCAGGATCTGTCTGCAAAGTTGGGTCGCAGCCTCACCGACAGCGAGGTGTTCGGCTTCAGCCAGGTCAACAGCGAGCATTGCCGCCACAAGATTTTCAACGGCACATTCATTATCGACGGCCAGGAGCAGCCATCGTCTCTGTTCAAGCTGATTAAAAAGACCACGGAGGTCAATCCGAACCGGGTGGTATCGGCATACAAAGACAACTGCGCCTTTATCCAGGGACCCGAGGTGGATCTTTTCCACCCGACTGACGCATCCAAGCCATCGATGTTCCGGCGCGAGAAGGCGGAGACGGTGATTTCTCTGAAGGCAGAAACACACAACTTCCCCACCACGGTAGAGCCCTTCAACGGTGCCGCTACCGGCACGGGCGGGGAGATCCGCGACCGCATGGCCGGTGGCAAGGGGTCGTTCCCGATTGCCGGCACGGCCGTTTACATGACCGGCTACCCCCGCTTTGAAGAGGGACGGCGTGCCTGGGAGGCGTTCCAGGAGCGCAAATGGCTCTATCAGACCCCCCAGGAGATACTAATCAAGGCGTCCAACGGTGCCAGCGACTTTGGCAACAAATTCGGCCAGCCGATAATCTGCGGGTCGCTGCTCACCTTTGAGTATGGCGACAGCCGCGGCATGTACGGCTACGACAAGGTGATAATGCAGGCAGGAGGCGTGGGCTATGCCAAGAGGCGCGACTCCATAAAAGAGACTCCGGGTAAAGGGGATGCAGTGGTGCTGCTGGGCGGCGACAACTACCGTATCGGCATGGGAGGCGGCGCTGTGAGCTCTGTCGCCACCGGAGAATATGCCAACGCCATAGAGCTCAATGCGGTTCAGCGCTCCAACCCGGAGATGCAGAAACGTGCATACAACGCCATCCGCGCCATTGCAGAGGAAGATCGCAACACTATCATCTCCGTGCACGACCATGGCGCCGGCGGCCATCTCAACTGCCTCTCCGAGCTTGTGGAGGAGGTGGGCGGCACCATCGACATAGCAAAACTGCCCATCGGCGACCCGACCCTTTCTTACAAGGAGATCATCGGTAACGAGAGCCAGGAGCGGATGGGACTGGTGATGAAAGAGCGCGATGCCGAGCATCTGCGTGCCATCGCGGAACGCGAACGCGCTCCGTTCTACAAGATCGGCACTACCACAGGTGAGGACAATTTCACCCTGAAAGACAGTGCCACCGGTGTTGCCCCGATAGATTTGGCAATCGGCGACATGATGGGCAGCACCCCCCGGACGGTGATGACCGGCACCACGGTAGAAAAGAAGTATCCCGATGTTAAGCCGGTTGGCAGCTATTCGCCCGAAGAACTCACAAAAGTGATAGAGGATATCCTTTCGCTGGAGTCGGTAGCCTGCAAGGACTGGCTCATCAACAAGGTAGACCGCTCCGTGACAGGGCTTATCGCCTGCCAGCAGACAGCGGGCGAGATTCAGCTCCCGCTCAACGATGTGGCGGTGACGGCCATCGCATACGATTCCAACCGCGGTATCGCCACCTCCATTGGACATGCCCCCGCCGTGGGGTTGATAGACCCGGCGGCCGGCAGCCGCATGACCATAGCCGAGGCACTCACAAACATGGTTTGGGCTGCGATAGACGGTGGCCTGCGTGGGGTGTCGCTCTCTGCCAACTGGATGTGGCCTACCCGCAACGAGGGGGAGGATGCGCGCCTGTATAAGGCGGTCGAAGGCGCCAGCGACTTTGCCATTGCGCTCGGGGTAAACATCCCCACAGGCAAAGATTCGATGTCGATGACCCAGAAATATCCTTCCGGAGAGAAAGTCCTGTCGCCCGGCACGCTGATAGTCTCTACGGTGGGGCAGGTGAGCGATATCACCAAGACTGTCCGGGCAGCGTTCGAGAATGTCCCCTCTACGATATTGTATATACCGTTTGACCGTAGGCCAACCTTTGCCCTGGGCGGCAGCGCCTATGCGCAGGTATGCTCTGCGGTGGGTTCCGAATGTCCCGATATCAAGGATCCGGCATATTTTGCAAAGTGCTTCGAGACGGTGCAAGGCCTTGTCAACGAAGAACTGGTACTCGCCGGGCACGATGTGAGCGCAGGCGGCCTTGTTACCGCGCTGCTGGAGAGCATGTTTGCAAGCACAAAGGGCGGCCTGGCCATCGACTTGGGCGGTTTGGACGCAAACGTGCTGCTCAGTGAGCAGCCGGGCGTGATTATCCAGGCAGGTATCCCGTTCGTAGAGGATTATCTGAACGGACAGAGGATACAATATTACAAGATAGGCAGTTGGCAGGCAGCCCGCACCCTGGATATCAGATATTCCGGCGGCGAACTCCATCTGGATATCGACGACATGCGTTCCCGTTGGTTCGAAACATCCTATCTGCTTGACAAGCGGCAGACGGCAGGTGACTGTGCCCGCCGCCGTCGCGATAATTTCTCAAAGCAGCCGCTGGTTTACCGTTTCCCCCAGCAGCGGGTGCAGAAGGTTGCCGGCGGTCGCAAACCCGTGGCGGCCATCATACGCGAAAAGGGTTCCAACGGCGATCGCGAGATGGCCTGGGCTCTCTATATGGCCGGTTTCGATGTGAAGGATGTGCACACCACCGATTTGACGAGCGGACGCGAAGACCTTACAGGTGTGGATATGATAGTGTTTGTTGGCGGCTTCTCCAACGCCGATACCCTGGGCAGCGCCAAGGGCTGGGCGGGGGCGTTGATGTACAACGACAAGGCACGCGCCTCGATTGATGCTTTCTATGCGCGCAAAGATACCCTCAGTCTGGGCATCTGCAACGGCTGCCAGTTGATGGCAGAACTGGGTGTAATCACCCCCGACGACCGTTCCCGCGCCCCCAGGATGATGCACAACGACAGCCATAAGTTTGAAAGCAGCTTTGTGGGGGTCACGATAGAAGATTCCCCTGCCGTGATGCTTCAATCGCTCAAGGGGAGCAAGCTGGGTATCTGGGTGGCCCATGGAGAGGGCAAGTTCAGTTTCCCTGCAGGGCGCAACGTAGAGGTGGCCGTCCGCTACAACTACAACGACTATCCGGGCAATCCCAACGGTTCGCCGCTTGGCATCGCCGGCGTATGCAGCCCCGACGGCCGGCATTTGGCGATGATGCCTCACCCGGAGCGCTGCCTGCGCCCCTGGAACTGGCCCTGGTACCCCCGCGACCGCCGTCACGACTCCGATACCCCCTGGCTGGATATGTTCACCGCCGCCTACAACTGGCTCTCAAGCAGATAGTTATGGAACAGGTCATATCGTTTCTGGAAGAACTCGCGCAGCACAACTACAAAGAGTGGTTCGATGCCCACAAAAGTGAGTATCTGCAGGCCAAAAACACCATCGCAGTGGTTGCGGCAGAGCTGATAGCCCGTGTGGCTGAGTTCGATAAGCGCATGAAAGGGCTGCGGGTAGAGGATTGCACCTACCGCATCTACCGCGACATCCGTTTTTCTGCCGACAAGACTCCATACAAGACCCACATGGGGATATATGTCTGCGCCGGTGGCAAGAAGAGCGGCCGTGCAGGCTACTATCTGCATATCGAACCCGCCACCAAAACTTATTTCATCTGCTCCGGATTATACAATCCCACCAAAGAGATGATAAAGAGTGTCCGGGAAGAGATCATGCTCTCCGGCAGTAAGTTCGACGCCGCAATCAAGGCGGCAAAGGGCTTTGAGCTGGATTGGGACGGCGCCCTGACGCGTCTGCCGCTGGGTTGGCAACCAGGACCCTATAGCGATTATTATCGCCTCAAGTCGTACATCATCATAAAGAGTGTCGATAAAAAATACATCACGGCCGGCAATCTTGCCAGCCGTGTTGCACGCGACCTTAAACCCACCGTCCCTTTCTGCGAAATCCTCAACCGCTGCGTGGATTACGTCCTGGACGGAGAGTAGTAGACGTCAGATACCGAAGTACTCCCTGTACCTTTCGTACAGGTGCCCCGCCTGCAGGTATGCGGACTGGGGACTCATAAAGTGTGAAAATTCGAATGTGATGGCTTTGTCGTAGCCGCAGCGCTTCGCCGCCTCCAGTTTGAGGCGCAGTTTGTCGAATTTGATGGGGAAGAAATGTATGGGCATGTCCCTGTCAAAACTTTCTGCATTTGTCCAGCACTGCATTCCGTATCTGTCGGCCAGTTTTTTGTTTACAGAGAAGAAGGCGTCCAGTTCGTCGTAGTCTATATGCCCGTCCTGGAATGCGCATGCATCTACATATTCGTGGATGCCGTCAAAAATCTCGTCCCACTCTTTTTCGTGCTGGGCGACAGACACGGCTTGCTCTTTGGTAAGGTTGGAACTGGTGGCCCCCACCGCCTTCTTGCCGTCAATCCAGGGAGATATGAAAGTTGGCAGTCCGCCAGAAACCTCCTTGCACTGCCGTCCCATGGTACGGAACGATTCAATAGCCCCTTTTGTCGCGCGGGAAATCTCTCCGGAGATGTACCATCCGCCAAAGCTGCTGTACTTCTTGCCGTACATTTCCCATATCTCGTCTATGACATATTTGTTGGATTCGACCTCGTAACTCATGTCACCGGTATCCCAATACTGCCCCGAGTCGTAGAGTCCAAGCATAAACTTCATGTCATACTTTTGGGCAAGCCGGCAGAACATATCAATCAGGTCTACGGATGGCATGTAACACCCCTTGCCCAGGAGATATTTGGAGGGGTAGGTGATGAACTTGCGGTAGCCGCACCTAATGTCGATGACGGTATCTATGCCGATATCTTTCATATACCTGAAATCCCGGTCCCATTCCCGTTCGCCCCAGTTCTGGTGGGGGATGTCGTGTGATATCTCATCCAGAAAAGTACCGGTGATGGGCAGGGCGTTGGCTTTTGGAACAATCAGGTCGCCCGTCACGGCAGGGTCAGCTTCGATGCCCCATCTGTCTTTGTCGCAGGTGCTCTTGCAGGATGCAAGCAGGGGCGCTGAAGCAACAGCAAGGGCACTCTTTTTTAAGAAAGAACGTCTGTTTTCCATAATCTTGCAAGTATTATGACTAATTATTGAGCATCCTGCTCTTTGCAAGCAGGCTGGCGCCGATAGCCCCGGCAGTTTTTCCGAGGTGGGAGGCCTTGATTATGGTGTCGTTGTTCACCAGGTTCAAGGAGAGTTTGTTGACCGCAATCTTAAGCGGCGGCATAAGGTATCGTTCAGCAACGGAGAGGCGGCCTCCGATTATCACCATGTCCGGGTTGAAGATGTTTATCAGGCCAGCGACTGCGCGCCCGAGGGTTGCGCCGACCTCCTCTACGCACTCAATCGCGGTGACATCTTCTTTCTGGACTGCATCCAGGATATCGTCCAGCGATATTTCGCGGCCGTTGTTGCCATTCTCTGTGAGCAGCGAAGGCTGTCCTTCGCGAATGCGTTCCAGAACAAGGCGGTGCAGGGCTATCCCGGAAGCACCGGTTTCAAGGCAACCAATCTTTCCGCACTGGCAGATCTGGTTGTTGTCCAGCATGGGGAAGTGCCCGACCTCGCCGGAAAAGCCCGATTTGCCGTAGAACAGCTTGCCGTCAAGGACCATTCCCATACCAAGGCCCCATCCGACATTCAAAAACAAAATGTTGCTCGCCCCGGCAGCAATTCCACTCATGTATTCGCCGTAGGCCATGCCGTGTGAGTCGTTCTCTACGGAAACGGGCTTGCCAAAACCATCTTCCAGCAGGCTCTTTATGGGCTTTTCTTCGCTGATGAAATAAGAGTAGCTGTATCCCGTCTCGTGGTTCACGCGCCCGGTGAGGTTGACTCCGTAAGAGCGTACCTTGGTGCTGTCGATATGGGCTTTTTTGAGCCGCTCCAGTACGGCAGAACACATTCCGAGAACAGACTCTTCTGTGTTCTTGAGGCTGTATGGGACATCGTGCTCGAAGTGGACGACCCTGCCGGGGAAGTCAGTCACCGCAATGGATAGTCCATCCTGCCGTACGTCTATGCCCACAAAGAACCCCGCTTCTGGATTCAATCCGTATATGCTGGGACGCCTTCCGGATGCAGATTCCTGTTTGCCCAGATCGGCCAGGTAGCCCGTTTCTACCAGCTCGCTTACGATCCTGGATATTTTTGGAATACTGGTGTCAAGGTCTTTTGCCAAGTCGGCAAGGGAGAACCCGGATCCCTTTACGCACAGCTTAAGGATGGTTCTCTTTTCGGCCGCATAGTGGCCGTTGATGTCATTTAAAAAAGAGGTCATACAGTTATTTGTCGTGCAAAGATACCAATTGTTTGTGAAAAGCAATAATTATATTTTTAACGTTTTGTTAAAAATACTTGGTTATTTAATAATAGTTCGTAAATTTGTTTCACTGTGTTACGGTTTATTTGATAAAAACTTGCGCTGCAATGACAGGAACAGACTTTGAAAAACTCGCGCATAAATACAATAGCGAGCTCTATGACAACATTTTACCCTTTTGGCTTGAGAAGTCGCAGGACTTATCTTACGGTGGATATTTTACCTGCCTTAACAGAGACGGGAGTGTCTTTGATACCGACAAATTTGTGTGGCTGCAGGGGCGGCAGGTGTGGTTGTTTGCCATGCTGTACAATAAGGTAGAGAAGAATCCCGCATGGCTTGAGTGTGCCCGGCAGGGGGCGGAGTTCCTTGATAAATATGGTCACGACGGCAACTACGACTTCTATTTCTCACTCACCCGCGATGGGCGGCCGATAATTCAGCCATATAACATATTCTCAAACACATTTGCATGCATGGCTTTCGCTCAGATGGCGGTTGCCACATCAGACAGCCATTATGCCTATATCGCCCGCAGGACTTTCCAACGCATCCTGCTGCGCAGGGCCAACCCTAAAGGGGAGTGGAACAAAGCAGTTCCGGGGACCCGTCCCATGAAAGATTTCGCGTTGCCGATGATCATATGCAACATGGCACTGGAGGTAGAGCCGATAATAGAAGACAAGAGAGTGCTGGACAGCACCATAGAAGAGGCTCTGCACGAAGTGTTCGATGTCTTCTATCAGCCCGACCTGGGGGTTATGGTAGAGAACCTTGCCCCCGACGGCACCCTGGTAGATTGTTTCGAAGGGCGCAAGATAAACCCCGGTCACGATCTTGAGGCATTGTGGTTTATGATGAATCTCGGGCTCAGGCTCAACCGGCAGGATGTCATAGATAAAAGTATGGAGATAGCGCTGCGGGTGATTGATTATGGATGGGACAAGGAGTATGGCGGCATATTCTACTTTATGGACCGCAAGGGATACCCTACACAGGAGCTGGAGTGGGATCAGAAACTCTGGTGGGTCCATTTTGAGAGCGCCATTACGATGATCAAGGGGTATCAGCTTACAGGCAATCCCAAGGCCCTGGAGTGGTTCCTCAAACTTGACGATTACCTCTGGAGCAAGTTCAAGGACCCCGAATATCCCGAATGGTTTGGCTATCTGAACCGCCGTGGAGAGGTACTCCTGCCGCTCAAAGGAGGCAAGTGGAAGGGCTGTTTCCACGTTCCGCGCGGTTTATACCAGATTGGCAATATACTTTCTCAAATAGCAAACACTTCAAAATAACACAACGCAGATGAAACAATTATTCCGATTCTTGACGCTTGCCCTGGCCGGAGTTCTCCTTGCCACGGCACCCGTTTTTGCCCAGACGAGGCTCTCGGGCAAAGTTACCGATTCGGACGGTCAGCCTCTTGCCGGAGTCACGGTGATGGTAAAAGGTACCTCAAACGGCACTGTGACCGGAGCAGACGGAACATACTCGCTGCGGGTTTTCGAGGGTGATGTGATAGAGTTCTTCTGTCTTGGACTGGCTACTGAACAACGCTCTTTTACCGGGCAGACTTCCCTTAATGTCAGAATGAAAGAGGATACACTCTTCTTGGAAGAGACTGTTGTGGTTGGTTACGGAACTGTGAGGAAGGAGACATTGACGGCCGCTGTCTCTGCCATAAAGGGAGAAGAGCTCCTGAAGGCCCCTGCGACAAATGTGTCACAGGTACTTGCCGGTAAGTTGCCGGGTATATCTTCTGTCCAGGAGTCGGGTGAGCCCGGTCTGGACCAGGCTTCCTTGCGTATCCGCGGCTCGGTTTACGGAGTCGCATATGTTGTGGACGGTTTCCCGGTGGATAATATAAACGACATAGATCCGGCCGACATAGAGAGTGTATCTGTGCTAAAGGATGGTGCGTCTGCTGCCGTATATGGTTTGAAGGCGGCCGGCGGTGTGATAATCATTACCACCAAACGCGGCGCTAAGGGGACTCCGACAATTACTTATAACGGATCTGTGGGTGTCTCGATGAACGCCAACTTCCCCAGGTTCATGAACGGACCCCAGTTTGCCTATTATTACAACCTGGCTCAGGAAATGGACCAGCTGGCAAGCGGGGCGATTGCCTCGGAAGATGAGTACGAGCCCTATTTCACACTGGCCAATGTGGAGGCAATGCTCAATGGGGACCCCACCGACGGATGGGACAATGTCGATTACATCAAGAAGGTGTTTGGCACGGGCCGCACATCCAAGCACAACGTCACGGTGCAGGGGGGTAACGACAACACCAAATACTTTATCTCTGCCGGGTATCTGGGGCAGAAAGGTAATGTAGAGGGCTACAACTATTACAGGTATAATGTGCGCACCAACATAGAGAGCCGCCTTGCAAAGCATCTGGTTTTCAATGCAGGACTCAGCGGTGTGGTATCGCGCCGCGAGACTCCGCGGTTTCTTTCCGGCGGCTCCGACGGTTCAGAGTCCGGGGCGACATCGGAGGTGGGCTGGTTCTCAGTAGCGCATCAGGTAATCGGTATCCATCCGTACCTTCCCGAGACCTATAACGGTTATTATACCGGCTCGATAGCTACAAACCAGGCCTATCCCTACAGCCCTCTGGCGGCGCTCTATCAGTCTGGTTCCAAAAAGACCAACGGCTTTACCGGTACCCTTAACACGGGCCTGACCTGGGAGATTCCGTGGGTGAAGGGCCTTCAGGCAAAGGTGAGCGGTTCGTATGACTATCACAACTCTTACAACAAGAATCTCGATACCCCCTATTATGTGATTGTCCGCCGCAAGAATGCCGACGGTACATGGGGCTGGACCACCCCTATGATTGATGTCAACGGTACCGCCAACGGCATCAAACTGGGCGAGGGAACGGTGTATTCCCAGACGATGACTGCCCAGGCGAGCCTGTCGTATGTCAACTCTTTCGGCCCGCACAACATAGAGGCGCTGGCGCTTGCCGAAATCCGCGACTGGCAGACCAACAATCTCAGCGCGTATGTGCGCAACCTGCCGTTTGCGCTTCTTCCGGAATTGAAAAACGGAACCCCCACTGCAAATCCCGTGAGTGGTTCCAGCAATGCTTCCCGCAGCGCAGGTTATGTGGGGCGCGTGCGTTACAATTACGACGAAAGATACCTGGCAGAATTTACCGGACGTTACGACGGCTCTTACAAGTTCGCCGGGATGACCCGCACCCGCTGGGGCTTCTTCCCCTCCGCATCTGTTGGCTGGAACATATCAAATGAGGATTTCATGCAGGGCTTTGCCGCTCTCGACAACCTCAAGGTGCGTGTCTCTGCCGGTTTGCTCGGTAACGACGGCGTCAGCCCCTATATGTTCCTTAGCAAATATGCCGCTGGAGGCAAAGTCGTGTATACAGGCGGTTCCGGGGTTCCCTCTTATTACACCTCCGGCATTCCCAACAAGGACCTGACCTGGGAGAAGACCCTGTCGTACAACGCCGGTTTTGACTTCTCCCTGTGGAACGGACTTCTGGGCGGAGAAATAGATGCATTTTACAATTATACATTCGACATCCTCTCTTACAATGGCGGCGGGCATCCCGATTCCATGGGTGGTTACTTCCCCACCTATGTAAATGGCAATGCAATCGACAGCAAGGGTATAGACGTACTCATTACACACCGCAACCATTTTGACCTTACAGGCAAGCCCTTCTTCTATGAACTGGCCGGGACGGTGACCTATTCCAAGACCCGCTGGCTCAAGTATAACGACAATCCCAATATCGCAGAGTGGCAGAAAGTAACAGGCACTACCTACGGTGCAATAGACGGATGGCTGGCAGAGGGACTCTATCGTACAGAAGAGGAGATTGACAACTCGGCATGGTACGGTAACTCACGCCCCAACATCGGCGATATCAAATACGTTGACCTTAATGGCGACGGCGTGATAGACTGGTCGGGCGACCGTGGAATATTCGGCAAAAGCAACAGGCCGGAACTCACTTTCGGGTTGAATGTGAATGCCACGTGGAACGGATTTGACCTGAACCTCCAGTTCACAGGAGGAGCCCTGTTCCAGGTATCGATGCTGGGTAATTACTACAACGGGAATGACGACAATACAGTGTGGACCCGCACCTTCAAGGAGGGTGGCAATTCGCCGCTTTTCCTGGTAGAGAATGCATACAGCCTTGACAATCCAGACGGAATCTTCCCCAGACTGACCCTTGGCAATACCGGACACGGCGGCCATAACGGTCTCAACTCCAGCTTCTGGTGGAGAGATGGAACCTATGTCCGCCTCAAAACGGCCCGGATGGGGTACACCATTCCCCAGTCGTTTACCCGCAAGTTCAGCGTAGAGGCCCTGCGAATCTTTGTAGAGGGGAATAACATATTCACCATCGACGGCCTCCCCGAAGGAATAGACCCCGAGTCACCGGGTGTGAACAACGGCTACTATCCTCAACAGAGAAACCTGATGGGCGGTATTACAATAACCTTATAAACCGGAATGCCTTATGAAAAAGATTATCATTATCCTTTCTCTCTGCTGCGTTCTGGCAGCATGCAACGATTATCTGGATATGACTCCCCGCGACAGCATCTCCGACAAGGTGATGTGGGCCACCACAGAGAGTGCAGAATATGCTGTTAACAGCATCTACTCATACGCTTATGACATATTTGCCAGCTGGCCCAGCCAGGTGGGTATGACAGAGGCTTTCACCGACGAACTCAAGTACGGCTCCTATGTAAATTTCGCCTATTGTTATATTCCCAGCCGGGTAGCTTACGGCGGTGCGGACCTCACAGCCAACTTCGTATCGGTATATCTGGGGTGCTGGTCGTCGCTTTACAGCGCAATAAGACGTACAAATGAGGCTATCAGCAATCTCAAGTCACTTGGCGGCGGGCTTGACCAGACCAGCCAGGTCCGTCTTCAGGCAGAGCTGCGGCTGATGCGCGGCTGGCTCTATTTCGAGCTGATGAAGCGCTACAAGGAGGTTATCATATACGACGAAGATCTCTCGAAAATCAGCATAGACAAAGCCCTCTCTACAGAAGAGGAGGGGTGGGATTTTGTGTTGCAGGACCTTCAGTATGCTGCCGATAACCTGCCGGAGAAGGCGATGGCGAAGGGCCGTTTGGATAAAGGTGCTGCCTACGCGCTGATTTCCCGCTCTATGCTTTATGCAGAGCGCTGGGGCGAGGTTATAACGGCTGTCGATGCTCTCGAAGAACTTGGCTATGGCCTGCTTGACGACTATGCGAGCGTGTTTACCGTATCGGGCAACAAGGAGTCCATACTGCAGTATAATTTCTCTTACAGCGATGCCGTCTATCACGAATTTGATTTCTACTACACCCCGGGAGGAGACTACAAGCTGGTGGACCAGCAGGGTGGTGGCTACGGCACTCCCACGCAGGAGATGGTCGAGAGTTACGAACTTGCGACCGGCGGATTCCCCGACTGGAGCCCCTGGCATGGCGCTACTACGGCAGAACCGCCTTATGCACAGCTGGAACCGCGCTTCCAGGCCACTATATTATATAACGGAGCCTCCTGGAAAGGGCGGACAATTGAGCCGTATGTGGGAGGAACAGACGGTTGGTGCCAATGGAACAAGGAGCCACAGCCGCAGGGCCGCACAACAACCGGTTATTATCTCCGTAAGTGGGTGGACGAGGGGCACAATTTGCTTGAACGCACACAGAGTACCCAGCACTTTGTGCTGCTGCGCTACGGCGAGGCTTTGCTGAATAAGGCAGAGGCTTGCTATCACAGAAACGATCCCGCCGGCGCAAATGCCGCCATAAGGGCCATCCGGTCGAGAGTCGGGCTCCCTTACACCGACAGAAGCGGTGTCGCCCTCTGGCAGGCCATCAGGCAGGAGCGTCGTATAGAACTTGCTTTTGAAGGTCTCTGGTACTGGGACTTGCGCCGCTGGGAAGAGGCGGCGGAGGTGTATCCTACCGGACTCAATTCCTATCAGGTACATGGCCTAAAGATAGAGCCCACTGCGGTCGACGGCGAGTTCCTCTATACGTATGTGTCTGTGGATGACAATGACCGCAACTTCCCCGCTAAAATGTATCGCTTCCCCATGCCGGAAAGCGAAATGAGTTCTAATTCCCTTGTTGAACAATATCCAGAATGGAGGTAATTATGAAAAGGATACTATACACTCTGATATTTGCAGCCCTGCTGATAACAAGCTGTCATAAGCCGGAATATGTCTTACCTACGGCAGAGAGGCAGGGGATATCGTCTCTGGTGGCCTATTTCACATTTGGCCCGTTCGTAGATCAGGAGATGGGGCGTCTGGAGATTTCCGATCCTGACATGGACCGCTACGTGATACCCATCCCCTGGTATTTTCCGGAATCATCCGACGATATCACAACTCCCTACATGACAAAGGTGAGGGTAAGAGCGTCGCTGCAGCCCAACTGCATCATCGATCCGCCTTTGACGATCCTGGACCTTACAGAGGAGAATACCTTCACCTATACCGATGCTACCGGCACCAAACGTAATATAATCATAACTGGGGAGCGGGTAAAATCATCCAAGTGCGAGCTTATCAGTTTCGCACTGAAGCACCCGATGGTAAATGGCATCATAGACAAGGCAAAGGGAACTGTCTCCCTGATAACTGCAAACGACCTTTCTGTGGCGCAGGCCACTGCAACCATATCGGCTCACGCTACAATATCCCCGGATCCGTCAGAGGCGCACAACTATAACGAGGGGTTCACTTTCACCGTGACGGCCGACGACGGCGTTACAAAGATGGAATATTTCGTGGTGAAAAACGTACCCGAGAAGATAGATTACGGTGTGAGCGCCTCCAGCGCAGAGAAACTCTTCAACATGGATCCCGCCACGGGACTCGGGCTGCCCGGCTACAAGACAGCGGCCAATGTCTCGATGGGCGTGCTGGACAGCTGGCTTATCGTGAACATCGGCGACGGAAGCACACCCCGCTATTACAACAAGATTGTTGCTACCTACATGGGCACTATCAACATTGGCAGTGCGGAGCCGACAGGCTCCATCGCATCCGATGAAAAGGATCACCTGCTTATCTGCAATCTTGCGCAGAAAGACGACACATTCAACATCTGGTGGACTCCTTCTGTTACAACAGCGCCCGAATTGCTGCTCTCTTTCGTAAACGAGATGGGCCTGCCTTTGGGGCAGGAGATGAAGGTTATCGGCAACATCAAGGAAGAGGCCGTGATTACAGTAACATATCCCGGTATTGCGGGAGTTACAACCAGCGGCTTCTTCAGGGCAATCCATATCGTAGACGGGGAGGTCGTGTCTAATGAGATAATTGACCTCTATGCAGCCAATGGTTTTCACTGGGGTCCGGGACCCTCCCGGTCTACCTGTGTGGTGTCCGGTTCCCCCATGATGGATAAGGGGTGGTACAGTTGTGCATATTCAGAAAATGTTCTCTACTGGTTCAAGTCCGACCTAAGCATAGGCAGCGCTTCTCCCGGAGAAGGTGACGGGTCTGTAGATGATGCTCCTGCCGGCGGGGCTTTTGTGAACGGCAATGTGGATCCGAATAACCTGGATACCAAATGCTTCAATAATGCCCGCTACCTGGCGCTGTTTGTATCTACCCACTTCCCGCAGTGGTGGCCCGGTCCGCAACTCTATGTATATGACATTACAGGCAGCAGCATAAGCGGCAGGATCTTCAACAGTCCGCAGCTGGTATTCTCTGTGCCGTTTATGTTCGATATGGAGTATCAGAGCAGCTCAGCCGACGGGAACGGGGCTTGCGGAGACTGCATACTGGCACCTTCGGCCGACGGATATATGCTGTACATCTATTATTACGACCATTACTGCCAGATGATTGGCGGTTATAGCATGGATTGCATAAAACGATGAAAAGGTTTGTTATCATAGCGTTGGCTTATCTTGCGGCATCGTGTTCCGGTGCGGCGAGCAGCGATTATCCCCAATGGCGGTGGGTCGACAAGGATGTGCCTGCCGACGAGTTCGTGGAGCCTAACCCCGACATCGTTGAAAAGGGTTGGATCAACGTCACTGACAGTTATGCCGCCATGCCCGACGGGCTGTCTGTCTACCGTAGCCCGGAGCAGATGCAATCTGTAAGCGCGATAGCATATATCGCGGTGGCAGACTTGTCCAGGATTCAATGGGATGTCCGCAGCATAGATGACCCCAAGCTGCAGGGTACCAGGGATGAATTGCGTACCCCTTCCCGGTTCTACGGTGAGTCGCCAGCACCTGTGATTGTAAACGGAGGCTTCTTCTATGCAGAGGGTGGCAAGCGCTACAGCGCCAGCGTCGCTGTGAGCGGTGGCCGCACATACGGAGTCAATATTAATTATGCCTCCAGGGACTGGGTTACCATGTATTACCCCACCCGCGGAGTCTTCTACGAGAAAGATGGCACCCTTGCGGCTGGATGGACATATTATGTAAACGAAAGCCACCACTACCTGTACGATACCCCGGCTGCGAATAGCTGGGATACAGCGCCACTGGCCAGGCCCGACGAAACCTTCCCGTCTGCAGCATCGCCCTTTACTGCGCAGACAGCAATCGGCGGGGGGCCGGTACTGATCAAAGGGGGCGAAATACGTAATACATACCCTGAAGAGCTCTTCGACGGTCCCGGCGGTATCCTCTGCGATGCCCGGCATCCCCGTACCGCCATTGGCGTTACGGCCGACAGACGTCTGATACTTTTTGTATGCGAGGGGAGAAATATGACAGACGGCGTTGCCGGTTTCACGACCGGGGAGGTAGCTGCAATCTTGAAGCATCTGGGCTGTACGGAGGCACTCAATCTCGACGGCGGCGGCTCCAGTTGCATGATAATCAACAACCAGGAGACCATCAAACCCTCCGACGGGGGGCAGCGGGCAGTCGCTTCTGTGGTTGTGTTAAAGTCAAGATAAGATGAAAAAGTTTTTCATAATAATGATGTTAGGCCTGATGGTCCTGTCGCCAGCCTGCGAGAAGGAGGATGGCTCTTTCAAGTGGCGCGACGAGTGGAACAAGGGCGGGAACGTGGACCCGGGCACAGATCCGGTTCCGTTCGACCCCGACATCAAGGGCGGCCCAAGGTACGTGTGGATAGATGCGGCGGCCAACTTCCAGTATTATGCAAACGATGCAGAGTACATCACCGCCGATTGCGACCGTATAGCCAAAATGGGATTCACCGACATCATTGTGGATGTCAGGCCCACCAGCGGCGATGTCCTTTTCAATTCGTCGGTGGCGCCCCCGTGCAGGAAAACGGCGGCATGGGTCAACGGACGCTACCGTTGGGTCGAGCGGACAGCCACATTTGATTATCTGGAGACCTTCATCGCCGCAGGCCACAAGGCTGGCCTGCGGGTCAACGCTGCCATCAACACGATGGTCGGAGGATATCGTACATCATTGGGAGATATCGGTATGTTGTTCGACAAACCGTCGCTTCGCTCCTGGTGTTCTGTGGACAATTATCCGGAAGGACTGACCAATGTGATGGACAATCCCGATACCGGTCCCAGATTCCTGGACCCGGCAAACGAGGCTGTGCAGGAGTTCCTGCTTACGCTGCTGTCAGAACTTGCGGCATACCCCGGACTGGATGGCATAGTGCTGGACCGTTGCCGATACGACGACACTTGTCTGGATGCGGGTTATACCGATGCGGCAAAGGAGGCTTTTACCAAATATCTCGGTGCCGAACCATCGTCCTGGCCCACAATTCCGCAGGGGATGACCTTCCTTGACAAACCCAGCACCTTGCAGCGCAACTGGCTCACCTTCCGGTGCAAGACTATCCACGACTTTGTGGCAAAGGCGGCGGACAAGGTGCATAAGGTATCTCCCAACATAAAGTTCGGGATATACGTCGGCGCGTGGTTTTCTGAATATTACCGCAGCGGGGTCAACTGGACCAGCCCCGATTATCAGCTGGCAAAGAATGAGTCCTCGTACAAATGGGCGAATACCGCCTATCAGAAGACCGGTTTTGCCGATTTGCTGGACTTTATCCTGCTGGGTGCATACGCCGGGTCGGACTATGTCCACGGCAGTACGGAGTGGACGATGGAGGGTTTTGCCAAACTTGGCAGAAAGCGGCTCAACGGCGCAGTCCCCTTTGCCGCAGGCCCCGATATCGGGAACGGATCCGGGTTCACGAACGGACATAAAGAGGCTGTCATTCCCGACATAGTAAACACGATGATGTCCTCTGCCGACGGCTTGTTTATATTCGATTTATGCCATATCAGGATGTACAACTACTGGGATGCCTTCGAGAATGCAACAGAAAGCTATCTAAATACACTATAATATCAATCAATAAATCAATCAGTTATGAAACAGTTTAAACTTTTGGCACTTCTTTCGCTCGTATTGCTGGCAATCTCCTGCGAGAAGAAAGAGGATCCCTTCCTGACACTGAACTCCGATGAGGCAGTTACGGTGTCCGTAGAGGGGGATGCGGTGAGCATCAAAATCAACACAAATGTTGCATGGACAGCCAAGTCCTCGCAGACATGGCTCTCTATCACTCCCAACAGCGGCGAGGGTGTAAAAGGCGGTACGGATTTCACAATCAAGGCTTCGGTACTGAAAAACGATGATACCGATACCCGTACAGCAACTGTCACCATTACCGCCGGCTCTCTTACAAAGACAGTTACCATAACCCAGGGCCAGAAAGATGCCCTTGAAGTTGATGTAACCGAATACGAGGTTCCCCAGGAAGGTGGTATTGTAGAAGTAGAGGTCAATTCCAACGTAGAGTACACGGTGTCAATTCCCGAGGCTATAGACTGGGTATCACTGGCTTCTGGCAGGGGAATGGCTAAATCCACGGTGAACCTGGCAGTCGATCCGAACTATGAAGAGGCAACGGAAGAGGCTCCCAACAGGGTTGCCAACATCACTATCACAAGCGGTGCACTCTCCAAGACCATCAAGATTATCCAGGCACCATTCGAGCCCTACTTCGAACTTCAGGGAGAGTGGGCAGGCATCCAGTGGAGCGCTTACGGCGAACCTACGATAATCCCCCGCGAGGGTATTTCAATTACTATCCCCGTCGCGACAAATCTCGACTGGAGACCGTACTTCTCTTACTGGAGCGATGAGGCCGGCGGAAGCGTACAGACCGACGACCTTGGCTGGGTGCACCTGAGCTTCGATAAGGAAAAGGCAGAAATATACCTGGTATTTGACGAGAACACCACCAACTTCTCCCGTGAACACTACTTCTACATCGAGTGCTACAACCACGATGGCAGCAAAAATGGTGCATACGGCGGAACCGGCCACTATGTACAGGAAGGAGTAAAAGTAGAAGGCGCTGCCTATGAGGTGGTTTGGAACAAGAAACTCAGTGAGGTAGGTATTCCCGCAGCATATAACCGTATCGCCTACAAGACTGCCGGCGGTCCCGCCCTTGTCATCTCCGACGGTGAGAAAGTACACGCGATGGGACCTAACAACGGTGCATACTACAAGGCAATTACCTGGAGCACCGTTACGCCCGCTTCAATCTGCAGCGACGATGCCGGCAATGTGATTGTTGCCGACCACACAGCAATGGAATCGGGGACCACATACTCTGTATATTATACATCTGACATCAATGCAGATCCAGTCAAGCTCTTCGACCAGACTTCTGACTTTGCCGGAACTATCGGCGCGTGGAGAGTCCGTGGCGATATCTCTACGGCGGCCATGATTACTGCAGTTGTCGGTGGCGACCCTGCATACTGGGCAGGCTGGGAGATAAAGGACAAAGTTGTGTCTCTGGACAACACCTATGTACAGGGCACAGGCGGTCAGAACCGCGGCCCCGCAACCGGTACTGTATGGAGCCCTCTCAACGGCGCTTGCATGGCATTGGGTACCACTGCAGCATCCGGCATTTACTTCCGCGGCTACGACGGGACAAGAGCCGTCCAGCTGCTTGCCGATGCAACATGCCCCAACTGGGTAACTCCCTATGTATGGACTCCCGTGATTACCCTTGGCGATGGCGGTAACGAAAGCCAGAACAGTATGTCTATTGTCGACTATAACGGCAAAAGGATCCTGGCGATGACACAGGGTTATCACTTCGCTTACTCAGGTAATGGTAATATCTTCGTCCTGGATGTTACAGACGCTGCAAATCCCGTTATGCTTCTTGATATCAAGCCCGGTGACTGGATTATTACTGAAGAGAATGATTTCTCGGGCCAGACAGGTTCAGACGTGCTGCTGCGTCCCGGCGACGGTGTCCTCGAGCTCTATGCTATAAACTCCGGACGTCCGACTCTTGCACGCTTCAATCTGATTATTCCTTAGTATCATTGATTATCGAATCTGCGGGGGCGCTGCGCTCTTCACCGGGCTCATGCACCCCCGCTTTTTATAAACAATCATGAAATTACGCAACTTGTTGCTGGCGGCGACGCTGTTGCTTATGACCGCCTGCTCGCCCAAACCCCAGCAAAAGATCCGAATGGTCTGGATAGAGGTCGGCGCCAATTTTGAGCGGTATGCATCCAGCCTGGACAATATCGCTGCCGACTGCCGTCGCCTTGCCGATGGGGGCTACACCCACATAGTGGTTGAGGTGCGTCCCACCAGCGGGGACGTGCTCTTTTGCAGTGACGTTGCCCCACAGCTGCGAGAGGTGGCGCTCTGGCGAAGTGGCGGACTGCAGTTTGTCCCGCGCGAGGCCGATTTTGACTATTTGCAGGCTTTCATAGATGCCGGCCACGCCGCCGGGCTGAAAGTACTGGCGGGGGTGAATGTCATGGTGGGCGGTTTCCGGTGCGATGCCGGCTGTAGAGGTATGCTTTACGACCATCCCGGGTTGCGCGACTGGGCGGCGGTCGATTTGACTTTTGGCGGGCTGCAGAACCATCTAGACGATTCCACAACCGTCGGCGGCCGATTCTTGGATCCGGCCAATGGCCAGGTGCAGGAATTTCTGCTGGATATGCTTGCCGATGTCGCTGCCTATGAAGAACTGGACGGCGTGGTTCTGGACCGCTGTCGTTACGACGACTATGCGATGGATGCGGGATATACAGAGGCCGCGCACAAGGCTTTCTGCGATTATCTTGGCCGTGCACCTGAGCGATGGCCGGTTTTTGAAGAGCCGGGGCATATCTTTCTGGACAGAGAGCCGGATGAACTTGAGGTGAAATGGCTCACTTTCCGCTGCAAGACAATCCATGACTTTGTGGCAAGAGCGGTAGACCGGATACACGCCGTCCGCCCCGATCTCAAGGTGGGCGTATATGTCGGCGCCTGGTTCAGCGAATATTACAGAAGCGGTGTCAACTGGACAAGCCCGAAGTACCCTTTGGCTTTGGAAGAGGAGACATTCAGGTGGGCTACCCCCGAATACCAGGCAACCGGATTTGCCGATCTGGTGGACTTTATGCTGCTTGGAGCCTATTGTCCTGCGGATAATATCCACGGCGACGTGGAAAAAACGATGGAGGGCTTTGCGAAGCTTGGGGCTAAACGTCTCTGCGGCGAGGTACCCTTTGTGGCGGGCCCAGACATCGGCAACCAGCCAGGCTTCCAGAATGGCGGACGTGCCGATATCCTGCCCGAGATAGCCCGGACGATGGACGGGATCTGCGACGGATGTTTTATTTTCGATATGTGTTACATCCGCGCTTTTGATTATTGGGACGCACTCAGGAATTGATTATGGATAAAAGGAATCTGGCCATAGACATATTCAGGGGGCTGACAGTGGCTCTGATGGTTTGCGTCAACGATTTTTGGGCGGTGCATAATGTCCCGCACTTTCTGGAGCATTTTGCCGTAATGGAAGACGGTATGGGACTGTCCGACATCATCTATCCGATGTTCCTGTTTGCAATGGGAATGTCGGTACCATTGGCTCTGGAGCGTCGCTTTCAGAAGGGATACACCTTGGAAACGACTCTGCGTCATATCCTGGGCCGTACCCTTGCCTTGCTGCTGATGGGCTCTTTCATAGTCAATTCCGAGTCGGGAATAGCTTGGAACAAAGGGATTTTCTGGCTCATGATGGTAGTCGGTTTCTTTCTGGTGTGGAATAATTACAGAGAAGGTTTCAAGTTTAAAAAGCCATTGCGATGGCTCGGCATCGTGATTCTGGCCGGATTGGCGATAACGTTCAGAAGTCCCGACGGCGGCCTTTTCAGATCCAGTTGGTGGGGTATTCTGGGCCAGATCGGCTGGATGTATCTCTTCTGCGCACTGGCTTATATCCTGTGCCGCAGACGATGGTGGATACTGATTGTCCTTTGGGTTGTATTCTGCCTGGTGAACATTTCCGTGGCCCCGATGCGCGACGGTTCAGAGCTTCTTGGCGGCAACTATGTCGCAGACTTCTCGGATGCTCTGCATCTTGGCAACGGCCATAGCATAATAATGGCCCTTGGAGGTGTGATATGCGTGCTGGCAGATCAGAAACTCAAGAAGCACCGGCTGGTCACAGGGCTTGTCGCATCGGTTGCGCTTGCGCTTCTGGCAGCCCTGACCCACAAATGGTGGATTGTTTCCAAAGGGCTGGGTACGCTGCCATGGTGTCTGTATGTATCTGCCATATCGGTGGCACTTTATTCGCTGCTCCGTAGTTTGGAACTTAAAGGGCTTACCGCCTGGGCCAGACCTGTCGATCCCGCAGGAAAGGCCACCCTCACGGTGTATATGCTACCTTA
Source organism: Bacteroidales bacterium (assembly GCA_017446775.1). GTDB lineage: Bacteria > Bacteroidota > Bacteroidia > Bacteroidales > UBA932 > Equibacterium. Next base: position 23,806 of record JAFSQE010000004.1, read on the forward strand.
CTTCTTCTATAGTTTTTGGATATTCCTCGCGCCCACGGTTCCGGCTTGGATGTCGGGATGGGCCGGGGTTGCAAAGTGTGCACTGTTCTCCGCTCTCTGCATAGTCTCCGCATGGGGGCTTGGCAAGATGGGTGTCAAACTCAAGATATAACGATACAGTAAATATGAAGAAATATCTTTTGCTTTTCCTGATGCTGAGCATGGTTTGCTGCGCCCGCCGCTACGACGTGGTGGTTGTGGGTGGAGGCACGGGCGGGAGTGCTGCCGCCATTGAGGCGGCACGATGCGGTGCGTGCACACTTGTGGTGGAGCAGACCCCCTGGCTTGGCGGGATGCTCACCAGTGCAGGCGTGAGCGCAATAGACGGCAATTACAAGCTCCGCGGTGGCATTTTTGGTGAGTTCACCGACTCCCTGGCTCTCCGCTACGGCGGTTACGACAATCTTAAATCGGGCTGGGTCAGCAATATCCTCTTCAATCCCAAAGTAGGGGCGAGGGTGCTTTCAAACATGGCAGACGAGGCCGGAGTAAAGGTCCGCTATGGGACATCGCTGGTCCGGGCAGACAGCATCGATGGTGGCTGGCGTTTAAAACTATCCGACGGATCCACACTATTTGCAAAGGTTCTGATAGACGGTACCGAACTTGGTGATGTTTCCAGAATGGTGGGGGCGGCGCAGTTGGATGACAGGCATTATGTGCAGGATATGACATACGTGGCGATAGTCAAGTTCTACGACCACGAAGTGCTGATAGATATGCCCGAGGATTATGACATAGAGTATTACCGCAGTTGTTGTGACAATCCGCTCGCAGAGAATAACGGTGGATTCAACCCGCTTGGCCAACAGCTGTGGAGTGAAGAGATGATGCTTTCCTACGGCCGGTTGCCGGATGGGTACGTGATGCTCAACTGGCCTATCTATGCAAATGACTATTACGCAGAATATCTTGATATGACGGTGGCGGAGCGGGATGAATTGTACCGTAAGGCCAAAAACCGCACGCTGGGTTATATCTATTTCCTTCAGCACGAGCTGGGATACACCACTCTGGGTGTTGCCGACGATGTCTATCCCACAGAAGACCGATTGCCCTTCTTCCCCTATTTCAGGGAAGCGGCAAGGGTGGCCGGCCGCGATACAATGACAGTGGCTGCAGCAAAGAATCCATACGAATACGACTTGTACACACGTGCAGTGGCGGTAGGGGACTACCCTGTTGACCACCATCACATCCAGAATCCTCACCGGGAAGAACTCTCACACTTATGGTTTGGCAAGATCCCCTCTTTCAGCGTGCCGCTGGGGGTGGTCATCCCTATAAGTGTAGATAATCTGCTGGTGGCCGACAAGGCTGTGTCGGTAAGTTGGGAGATGAACGGCGCGGTGCGTCTGCAACCGGTGATAATGGGCTTGGGACAGGCAGCCGGTGCGCTTGCAGCCATTGCGGCAGGCAGCGGCAGAAAGCCGTCAGAGGTACCCTCAGCCGAGGTCCAGGCTCTTTTGCTGGATCATGGCTGCTATCTGATGCCCTTCCTGGACCTGAAGCCGGATGAGCCCGGATTCAGGGACCTTCAACAGCAGGGGGTCAGGGGTGAAGTCCGCGGCAAGGGACGCACCGTAGGATGGGCAAACGAAACATGGGTAAATCTTCCCCGGTAATGTTAAACGACAATATTATGAAGCAAAAAGTAAGTGCTTATGTGGTTTTCCTGTCGGTTGTGGCTGCCATTGGCGGAATCCTTTTTGGCTATGACACGGCGGTTATCTCCGGTACCACGGAGATAGTCAAGATCCAGTTCGGCCTCTCCACAGGGATGGAGGGCTGGTATGTCGGCTGCGCCCTGATAGGCTCAATCCTTGGCGTGCTGATTGCCGGGATGCTGTCAGATTTCCTGGGGCGCAAGAAAACGATGCTGACAGCGGCGTTGATGTTTTCTATTTCTGCCATTGGCTGTGCCGTTTGTGCCAACTTCACGCAGCTTGTAATCTACCGTATTATCGGCGGGGTAGGCATCGGCATAGTGTCTATAGTGTCGCCCATCTATATCTCTGAGGTATCGCCGGCCCGCGTCAGGGGTACTATGGTAAGTTTCTACCAGCTGTTTATTACCATCGGTTTTCTGCTGGCATATCTTGTGAATTTCTTCATCTTGAAGGGCGCAGCGCTGGATTCCGGTGATCCGGGACTTGGCGCAAGGATGTTCAATAACGAGTACTGGCGAGGCATGCTGGGCTGTGAGACTATCCCCGATTTGTTGTTCCTGATAGTGATATTCTTTATCCCTGAGAGTCCCCGGTGGCTCATCGTCAAAGGTCATGACCCCAGGGCACTGGCCATTTTGAGGCGGATTTACGCCAGCGACAGCGAGGCTCAGGCCGGTCTGGCAGAAACCCGGGAGTCCATTGCCGGGGAGGTCAAGACGGAGTGGAAGACAATGCTGGAGCCCGGTATCCGCAAGGCGGTGCTGGTGGGCAGTGCAATTGCCATCCTGGGGCAGTTCATGGGTGTCAATGCGGTGTTGTATTATGGCCCCAAGATTTTTACCGATGCCGGCTTTTCCGATCCGCTGTTCTCTACCGTGCTGGTTGGAATAGTGAATATGCTTACCACCGTCATAGCGCTTGCAATCATTGACAAGGTGGGGCGCAAGAATCTTGTCTGGTGGGGCGTCGGCGGTATGATATTCTGCCTGCTGATGATAGGTCTCTATTTTTTGCCGTTCACCAATCTGCCCAACTGGTTCATGCTTACGTTCTTCCTGCTTTATGTCTTCTGCACGGCCATCTCCATCAGCGCCGTGGTGTTTGTGTTGCTGAGCGAGATGTATCCCAACCGTGTCCGCGGCATGGCGATGTCAATAGCGGGCTTTGCCCTCTGGATCGGTACATATCTTATCGGCCAGCTCACCCCATGGATGCTGGAGACACTCACCCCCGCAGGCACCTTCTTCCTCTTCGCATTTATGTGCCTGCCGTACCTGTGGATTATGTACAGGTATGTCCCCGATACTACCGGAAAGACCCTTGAAGAGATAGAAGAGTACTGGAAGAAACGATAATGTAACTCGCAGCGCCCCAGTATAATATGCGCCATCAGGCGCTAGCGTAGCGCGTGCGGGTACGCAAGAGGAATAGCCAGCGCGAAGCGGCGGGGTTTGGGGCAGCGCCCCAGTATTATAGCCGCCATCCGAACCGGAAGGCGATGGTCGGCAGCAGCCAGTCGTAGGTTTTGGTGGTGGCGGTAGCGTTGTATCCGTCGCTGTCGGGCTCGGCAAGCATGGTTACATCCGTGCGGTTGAAGATGCAGCGCTGGAAGGTCGGCCCCACTGCGAAGTACAGCGAACGGCTCTTTTCCACTCCCTTGAGGCGAAGTGTGTAGCCGAAAGAGGGTTCAACATACATCCCGTGTTTCTGTGCGGTCTTGTCAAAAAGGAACTGGTCCCAGTCAAAGCGGAACACCGCAAACTCGTAGCCCACATCTACCCGGACAAATGGCTGCCACTTTTTCCCCGGAGTAAGGTAGTATTGCAGGGAGCCATATACCGGCACAAAGAAGTTGGTGCGCTCGCGCGTCCACCTGTAATCGTTGGGACCGTCCAGGTTGTTTACCCGCTTGAAATCGGTCAGGTATGCCGTTGCCACCATACCGCTGCCGACGCCTGCATAGAAGCCGTTACCCCAGTTGAAGCGGTAACCGTTAAGGATGTTTATCCCGGCGTAGTTGTTGCTGCAGCGGATGGGTCCGACAGAACCCATACCCTCTATCGAGAGTTCATAGCCCTGGGCAAAAGCGCCCAGCGACAAGCCCAGCATGCAGGCGATGGTCAGCAGTAGTTTTTTCATCGTGATAGAAGATTATTTCTTGAGACTGTCGCGGATTTCACGCAGCAGCTGGATGTCCTCGGGAACGACGGGCTCTGCGGGCTCTGCCGGTGCGGGAGCTTCCTCTTCTTTCTTCTTGATATTCTTCATCTTGTTGATAGCCTTGACTACCAGGAAGATGCACCATGCAATGATGAGGAAGTCGAAGACAACCTGGATAAAGTTACCGTAGGTCAGAGCTACTTCTGCCTTGGTTTCGGTAGCTGCAGAGAGGACCCATTTCCATTGGGTGAAATCTACACCGCCAACCAGCAGGCCAATGAGCGGCATAATGATGTCAGCAACAAAAGAGCTTACGATTTTGCCGAAAGCTGCACCGATAACGATACCGATGGCCATATCCACGACGTTGCCCTTTATTGCAAAGTCTTTGAATTCATTGATAATCTTTCCCATAGTTTTAAGATTTTATCAGTTATTATGATTCACGTCTGACAAAAGTAAAAAAATAAAATGAAAATCACGACGCCAGCAGCGCCTTATACATCACAAGGCAGATCCAGGCATCGGTGGCGGCATACAGCTGCTGGGGCCATGAGAGTTGAGGTGCTTCCCAGTTGGAAAGCTGCTGCGCCTTTGAGACCCTGCGTGAAAGAATTATGGCGGTGAGCTTTTTTACGCTCTTGTCCTTGATGCCATACTGCTCTGCGAACCGCTGCAGGTCCATGAACCGGGCTGGTTCGAAATGGGCAAAATGCTGCAGGCCACGCACATCGTCTGCGACTGCCGCCCCGACCTTGGTGATGGTCTTGCTGGCAAGGATGTCGGCCAGAGGCTTTGGCAGGCCAAGCGAGTGCAGGCGGAACAGGTACGATGTGTTCTCGTTGGAGAGTTGCAAAAGGGCGGTGGGGCAGCGCGGAGCGTGCGGCTGGAAGACGGGCTTGGTCTCTGTGTCGAACCCGATCATCCGGCATGAGGCCAGGTCGCGTATCGCGGCATCGAACCGTGGCCCCTCCTCCGTTATTATTTCTATATCCCCGGGGAAGGCAATCAGTTCCAGCTTCTCTATCTCTTCCGGGGTTACACTCTCTTTGAAATTCATATCTACATAGGGAGGTCTGTATACAGCAAAACCTGCTGGTCTTCTATCCGCAGGGCGAGATTATTGTCTTTGCGCAGAACCCTGTAGCACTCCATCGCCGCCAGTTCAGCCGGGTTTACAATAATCAGCTTGTCGCTTACCACAGACCTGTACGGGTAATTTCCGTTTATCCTTTTTGAACGATAGTTATTGATTACTTCTTGAAAAGCCGCTGCCAGATCTTCGTCAGAGAAATCGTCGTCTAAAGAGGCGTCGCAAATCACTGCGCATATCGGGAACGGTTTGCCGTCGCTGTAGTGGTTCTCCAGCATTGTGGCAAAGGCCGTCGACAGGGTGGCTGTAGAGAGCGAGTCGGTCGCCTCAAAGCTCTGGCTCACCAGCGGAATGGCAGATTTTATACCTCTTTCTGCCAGTATATCCTGCATGGTTTGCTGGTATGCGCCGCTGGCGATTGTGAGACTGTCGGCAATCAGGCCTATCGAATAATTCAGCACCGGTAACTCCAAAAGGGCATCCAGAAGCCCTTTCACCCCCTCTTCCACAACGCCGATCGCCTTCACCCCGGAACCGCTGGCCGCGAGCATTGCGCGTATGTCGTCCAGACCGGTGCTGCGGGTTATGTTGCCCGCCGCAATCACGATCTTCGCCCGCTCCTTGTCGCCCTGCGCGCACTTGTCGCCCACCAGAAACAGGGTGTTTTTGATGGCGGCATCGTGGATGTCCATCCGCCCCTGGTCGTCATACAGGCTGTCGGCATCGCTTAGCGCGGTGTAGTAGATGATATGCTCTCCGGCAAAGTCCCGTATCCTGTCGGGCTTCTCCCCTCCGGTGATATTGTCAAACCGGTCAAGCAGCACGGTGCGCTCCAGCGTGCCGGAGCCATGGGCATGCAGGTCAAAGATGCCTATCGGCAAATCGGCAATATTCCTGGGGTAGGTAGAAAAATCGGTGTAGTAGCTCGATGTTGTGTCGTACAGGGCCATCTTTACCAGCGGGTCCAGGTCTGTCTCCTGTACCGGAGCGTCCTTGCAGCCGGCCACGCACATTGTGGCGAGCATCAGGACATACAATGTGAATCTTGTGCGCATCATTTTACATATTTGAAGTTGCCGTAGCCGCTCTCCAGCACCACCTCTGCAGATTCGGCCGCCTCTACGTGTCCTAGAACCCTGGCGTCTACGCCAAAACTGCGGCTGATCTCTATTATATCCCCTGCAACCTGCTGCGGAACATATATCTCCATACGGTGTCCCATGTTGAATACCTTGTACATCTCGCTCCACGGGGTCTTTGATTCTTCCTGAATTATCCTGAACAGCGGGGGAGTGTCGAACAGGTTGTCCTTTACCACACGCAGGCCGTCGATAAAACCCAGAACCTTGGTCTGGGCGCCGCCGGTGCAGTGAATCATGCCGTGAATCTGACTCCGCAAGCTCTCCAGCACCGCCTTTATCACCGGGGCGTAAGTTCGGGTCGGGGAGAGCACCAGCTTTCCGTAGGTCAGCCCGGTCTCAGGTTCGATGTCTGTCAAACGCCTGCTGCCGGTGTATACGTATTGTTTATCGATGGCGTCTTCGTAGGTCTCGGGATACTTTTCTGCGATATCTTTCGAGAAGACGTCGTGGCGGGCGCTGGTAAGGCCGTTGCTCCCCATGCCGCCGTTGTAACAATCCTCCCACTCTGCCTGTCCGAACGAAGCCAGGCCAACTATCACGTCGTCTGCGGCGATGTTCTTATTGTCGATGATGTCGCGCTTGAGGGCACGGGCGCAAACGGTACTGTCTACGATGATGGTGCGTACAAGGTCGCCCACATCGGCCGTTTCGCCGCCCGTAAGGGTGATGTCGATGCCGTAGCGCCGCATTTGCTCTACGAACTGCTCTGACCCTTCTATCACTGCGGCAATCACCTCGCCCGGCACGCGCATCTTGTTGCGTCCTATGGTAGATGAGAGCATCATCCCGGAGGTGATGCCCACGCACAGCAGGTCGTCGGTATTCATCACAATCGCGTCCTGTGCGATGCCCTTCCACACACTCATGTCGCCCGTCTCACGCCAGTATGCGTACGCCAGGCTGCTCTTCGTGCCGGCGCCGTCGGCATGCATCGCCAGGCAATAATCGCTCTTCTCTCCTTCAAAATCGGGGACAATCTTGCAGAAAGCAGAGGGGAAAAGACCCTTGTCCATCTTTGCAATAGCCCTGTGCACCTCCGCCTTCGACGAAGACACACCCCGTGCTGCATACCTGCTGGCTTCTCTGTTTTCCATCCGAAAAAAGTGAGTGGTATCAATCCGCAAAGATAGCAATTCAAATAATATAAGGCGATTTTTTCTTTATCTTTGCCGGGAATGTAAACCCCTTTGCAAGGCGATGTTCAAGAGGATTATATGTGCGGTGACGATGGTGGCGATGTGCGCTGCCGGGAATCTGCTCCTGCCAGTTGCGATGTATGCCCAAAACAACGTGCAGAGCTATGTCGACGGGACACTTAAGACCGACCCCAGGCTCAAAAATGCAGCGGTGGCGCTGCTGGCGGTAGATGAGGCAGGACGGACTGTTGCTGCGTGGAACCCCGAACAGCCGCTGCTTACAGCCTCTACCATGAAGACTATAACCACCGGCGTCGCCCTGGATGTGCTGGGAGAACATTTCTGCTTTGAGACGACCGTCGCTACCGCAGGGGAGACAGACGCAGATGGCACGCTGCACGGCGACGTGTACATCATTGGCGGCGGCGACCCGACACTTGGTTCGCACAGCGACATTGCCGAGCCGGTCGATCTGGTATTTGCAAAGTGGAAGACGGCGCTCGGCAATTGCGGCATCACCTCCATAGACGGCAAGATAGTAGCAGACGCGAGCCTGTTTTCTAATGATATCATCCCGGAGACCTGGAGCTGGAACAACATCGGTACCGATTTCGGCAGCGGACCGTGTGGACTGTCGTTTGCAGAGAACCTCTCTTATTACCGGGTGGAGCCCGGCCTGGAAGAGGGTGATTACCTTTGGATATCCCCCGTACGGTGGGTTTATTCCGAGATGGACCTGCAGGAGCTGTCGCGCACCGGAGCCCCCGGGACGGGCAACAAGTTGAACTATTATGCCAGCGACCTGTCGCCCTCGGGCCGTTTTACCGGCACGTATGCCGTAGACAGGAGGGTCGACACAATTGCTGTATCCAACAAATTCCCGGCGCTGACCTGTGCCGAGGCTTTTGCCGGTTATCTTGCAAACGAGGGGATCTGCAACCTTGGCGCAAGATACGCCGCGGCCCCCGATACGGCACGGGCGGTGGCAAAGACATATTCCCCCACGCTGCTAACGATTTGCCGCGAAACCAACACCATCAGCAATAATTTCTATGCAGAGACGCTGCTGATGATGCTGGGGCTGCACCTTTGCGGCGAGGCCGATTACCCTGCGGCGACCGCTGCGGTAGAGGAGTATATCGGCACTGCGGGTTGCGACACCACCGGCCTGAAGCAGGCCGACGGCAGCGGGCTGAGCCGTCAGAACTACGTTTCACCCCGATTCTTCTGCAACTTTTTCAAAATGATGGAAAAGAGCACTATTTTTGCGGGGTACCTCTCTACATTCCCCACGCCGGGGGCAGAGGGGACACTAAAGTATGTGCTTGCCAAAGAGCCCGGCCAGTTGCGTAGCCGTATCCATTGCAAAAGCGGTTCGCTGGACAGTGTCCGCTGTTACGCGGGATATGTAGAGGCACCCGACGGGAGTCTGCTGCGGTTTGCCATACAGGTAAATAATTACGACTGCGCTACCCGCGAGATACAGCCCGCAATAGAGGGCTTCCTCAAGCAGCTGGCGCTATATGAAAGACAATAAAGGTTAACAGATATGCTCACATTCTCCAAGAAGGCGCTTGCAATGCCCTATTCTCCAATCCGCAAACTCATCCCCCTGTCGGACGAAACCGCAGCCAGAGGTGTCAAGATATACCGCCTGAACATGGGCCAGCCCGACCTGGATTCGCCCGCAGTGGCTCTGGATGCAGTGCGTGCCAACCGCCTGCCGATAATATCCTATCCCAATTCCCTGGGCGATAAAGAGCTGCGCGAAGGGATGGTGGGTTATTACAAAGGTATCGGCGTAGATGTGCAGGCCAAAGACATAATAGTGACCCACGGCGGCAGCGAGGCGATACAGATATCGATAGAGGCGATTTGCGACCCGGGCGATGAGATAATCGTTTTTGAGCCTTTCTATACCAACTACAATACCTTCTCGATACAGTTTGATGCCCGTCTGGTGCCCATTACCACCCATATCGAGGATGGTTTTGCGCTACCCCCGATGAGTGAGGTGGAGAAGGTCATCACCCCCAGGACCAAGGCGATACTTATCTGCAACCCGGCAAATCCCACCGGTAAGCTCTACAGCAAAGAGGATGTGCTGCAGCTTTGCAGCATTGCCAAAAAGCACAATCTGTTCATAATCGCAGACGAGGTGTATCGCGAGTTCTGCTACAGCGAGCAGCCTCACTTCTCTTTTATGGAGGTGCCCGGCATGGGCGACAATATCATCCTTATCGACTCTGTGTCCAAGCGCTACAGCCTTTGCGGCGCGAGGGTTGGCTTTATCGTCTCCCGCAACAAAGAGTTTATGCCGCTCGTGCTCAAGTACGCCCAGGCGCGCCTGTGCTGCAGCAAGTGGGGCCAGATAGCTGCGCTGGCAGCGCTGGATACTCCGCAGGAGTATTTCGACAATGTCAAGCAGGAGTATCTCAAGCGTCGCCAGATTTTGGTGGAGGGCCTGCGCAAGATAGACGGCATAGTATGCCCGATGCCCATGGGCGCCTTTTACGCTGCCGTACAGCTCCCCGTAGACGATGCCGAGAAGTTCTGCCGCTGGCTGCTGGAAGAGTTCAACTACAACAACCAGACGGTGATGTTTGCCCCGATGGCCGGCTTTTACGTTACCAGGGGGATGGGCAAGAACCAGGCGCGCTTTGCGTACGTGCTTAAAGAAGAAGACCTGCGCGCAGCCCTTGTATGTCTGGAAAAAGCGCTTAAGGAGTATCCTGGCCGCACATTGTAAACAGCCATGAAGAACAATCTGCTAGACGAATCTCTGGTAAGGCGAATTTTTGCTGAGAGCGGCCTGCCTGTGGTTGGCAAGGCCACCATCCGTGAAATCAAGAAACTCGCCGACACGCTGGAAACGGCCAGCGGAGTGCACTTTATCCACATGGAGATGGGTAATCCCGGCCTGCCGGCAGCTGGTGTCGGCATCGATGCCCAGATTGAGGCGCTCCGCAAGGGGGTCCCAGCCAATTATCCCGACATCGATGGCATTCCGCCGCTGCGCAAGGAGGCCTCCCGCTTTATCAAAAACTTTATCGATATCAATATAAAGCCAGATAACTGCCTGGCAACTGTGGGCTCTATGCAGGCGGCCTTTGTCTCGTTCATGATTTGCAGCCGCACCAATGCAGAACGCACCACCACGCTGTTCATAGACCCCTGTTTCCCGGTGCACAAGTTCCAGAACAAGGTGCTGGGCATACCCGTGGAGGCGTTCGATATCTATGACTACCGCGGTGAGAAGCTCCGCGGCAAGCTGGAGGAGATACTCTCCAGGGGTCATATCCACAGCATACTCTATTCCAACCCCAACAACCCGTCGTGGGTTTGCCTTGCGGAAGAGGAATTGAAGATAATAGGGGAGGTGTGCCGCAAATACGACGTGATTGTAATTGAGGACCTGGCTTATTTCGGGATGGATTTCCGCAAGGACTACAGCCACCCCGGCGAGCCCCCTTACCAGCCCTCGGTGGGCAAGTATGCCGACGACTATATCCTTCTGGTCTCCAGTTCCAAAGCGTTCAGCTATGCCGGCGAGCGCATAGCTATCCTGGCGCTGAGCGACCATCTGGCCTCGCGCAGGTATCCTGACCTGAAGCGGTTCTACTCTTCTGAGGTGTTCCGCAACGCCGTGGTTTACGGGGCGTTGCACCCACTTTCCAGCGGCACGTCGCACTCTGCCCAATATGCCCTGGCGGCCATTTTCAAGGCTGTGAACGATGGTGGATACAATTTCCGGGACGATGTGATAGAGTATGGCCGCAAGGCGCGCGAAATGAAAGATGCCTTTCTTGCGGCGGGCTTTGAGATAACCTACGACAAGGATCTGGACGAAGATGTGGCCGACGGCTTCTATTTCACATACGATTACCCCGGCATGAGTGGTGCAGATCTGCTGGAAGAGATGCTGTTCTATGGTATCTCCGCCATCAGCCTGGATACATGCGGAAGCACGCGTCAGGGCATTCGCGCCTGCACATCGCTCATAGCAAAAGAAGATATCCCCGAGCTTGCGCTGAGGTTACTCCTTTTCCACGAAGACCATCCGCTGGATTAGAAATACTTGACCTCTTTCTCTTCCAGTGCGCTTAGCAGGTTGTTGGCCATGCGGCTGGCGCCAAAGCGCATCAGGGTGGGGTTGAGCCACTCGCTGCCCAGCACCGTGTCCACGATTCCGTAGTAGAGAGAAGCATCTTCTGCAGAGGATACTCCGCCGGCAGGCTTGAAGCCGATCTTCTTGCCGGTGGCATCGTAATAAGCCTTGATGCACTCGCACATCACATAAGCAGCTTCGGGGGTGGCGCTTACGCCAATCTTGCCCGTCGAGGTCTTGATAAAGTCGGCCCCGGCCTCGATTGACAGGAAAGATGCCACAGCAATATCCTCATAACTTCCAAGGGCGCCGGTCTCGAGTATCACCTTGAGATGTACGTTGGGATTGATGGAGAGGATCGCTTTTTTGATGTCGGAGATCTCCTTCGAGGCATCGTCGAAACGGCCGTCGCAGAAAGAGTTGTGGGCCAGCACTATGTCGATCTCGTCGGCACCGTCTTTAACAGCAGCTACGCACTCCGCAATCTTGATGCTGGCAAATGTCTGCGATGCGGGGAATCCGCCGGCAACTGCGGTTATGTGGATTTCACGGCTGTAACGGGCATCGGCCACGCTTTTTGCCAGATTGGGATATACGCAGATGGATGCAGGCTTTGGATATTGGGGGAATACGTTGTTGAAACGGTTCACCTTATCTGTCATGGCGGCGATTTTGGTGGGAGTGTCGCTCACTGTGAGTGAGGTGAGGTCTATCATTCCCAACGCCTTACACCAGACCTCCTTGTTCTGCCACTGGGAAGCATTTTGCTTCACCGCGGCGACCTTGGCGTCGATATCGGCGCATCGGTAAGAATACTTTTCAAAGAAATCCATATTTTAAGTTTTAATTATCTGTCCGGGACAATTTGGATGGCTTCTCCAAGACGAGGGTGTCTGCACTCTCTTTCACCTCGCGCCTGGGTCTGGCACCCGATGTGGTGTCGGCCTTTCGCGCCGCGATATCTATGTTCTTCTGTATCTTTGCCTTACGCTTGAGAAGTATCTTTTCTGTGGTTGAAATAATCTTGGCCATGTCGCGCGAATTCTCCAGATAGTAATCGACAGAAGCGAAATAATCTTCTGCAGTGTAGCCGTAAGAACGCAGCACCGGGAGGTAGATGGCGCATGTGTCATAAAAACTGCGCATCTGCTGGTCGGCACCGGCATACTGGTCAAGAAGGAATAAATCGGCGTTGATGGCAGCCATCGTCTTACCCGGGATAATCCCCTTTGGGGTGCAGGCAGCCAGCAAAAAACAGCACAAAAATGTAAGCCCGATTTTTTTCATAATAGCAAATGTAGCTATCTTTGTGACAATAAACAAAGCTATATGCCATTAAATGTTCTGGTTTTGGGCAGTGGCGGCCGGGAACACGCTCTGGCGTGGAAAATTTCCCAAAGCGGTAAGCTGTCCAATTTGTATTGCCTGCCGGGTAATCCGGGTACCGCAGCCATTGCCACAAACATCGCAGCCGGGGCCGATGATTTCGAGGCGGTGGCCACGGCCGTTAGTGCCAATGCCATAGATATGGTGGTGGTCGGGCCGGAGAATCCGCTGGTAAGTGGGATAACGGATTTTCTCAAAGAGAGATTCCCCGACCTGATGGTGGTGGGACCGTCGCGGCAGGGGGCGCTTCTGGAGGGGAGCAAACAGTTCGCCAAAGATTTTATGGCGCGCCATGCGATTCCCACTGCGGCTTACCGTTCTTTCACCTCTGCGACTCTGGGCGATGCGAAAGCGTTTATGAAGACCCTGCAGCCCCCCTACGTGCTTAAGGCCGACGGCCTTGCCGCTGGCAAGGGAGTGGTGATTCTGGACGATTATGAGTCTGCCTGCACAGAGCTGGAAGAGATGTTCTCCGGAAAGTTTGGACAGGCATCCAGCAAAGTCGTAATTGAGCAGTTCCTCTCTGGAATAGAGGTCTCTGTATTTGTGCTTACCGACGGACGCGACTATCTGATACTGCCCGAGGCCAAGGATTACAAGCGAATAGGCGACGGCGACACCGGCCTGAATACCGGTGGGATGGGGGCGGTATCTCCCGTTCCGTTTGCCGATGCGGCGTTTATGGCAAAGGTAGAAGATCGCATCGTTAAACCCACCATTGCCGGCCTTGCGGCAGAAGGGATAGATTACAGGGGCTTCATATTCCTGGGATTGATGAATTGCGGCGGCGAGCCCTACGTGATAGAGTACAATGTGCGCATGGGCGACCCCGAGACAGAGGCGGTGATGACCCGCATTGGCAGCGACCTACTCTCTCACCTTGAGGCGGCGGCAAAGGGGAGCCTGGCAGGTGAAACGATAAGTATCGAAAACCAGGCGGCGGTCACCGTGGTGATGGTCTCGGGCGGTTATCCCGGGGCTTACAAGTCGCAATATCCGATAAGCGGGCTGGAAAAAGCCGCTGCGGCTGCCAATGTGTTCCACATGGGGACAAAAGCCGCCGGCGGCGATATCGTGACCGCTGGCGGCCGTGTGCTGGCCGTTACCGCGAATGCGGCCGACATGGTATCCGCTGCTGGGAAAGCATACGAAGCTGCCGGCGAAATCTCTTTCATGGATTGCTACCGCCGCAGCGATATAACAAAAGACCTTCTTAAATATCTGTAGCGCGCCATGAAGCGCAGGTTTGACATACGCCGGTATCTGTATGTGGCTGCAATCGCCACGGTGCTGATGTATGTCCTTTCTACCTTCGTCTTCTCCCGGGCAGAGGCCTCTTTTGTCGCCGTTATCGCGGGTTTGCTGCTCTTTGCCTTCAACGCGGCGGTCGTCTACGTCACGGTGGATACCTTCACCATTGGCCTCAACCACACCGCTCCGCTGCTGTTTGCATTCCTTGCGCTCAGCTTTCCGTCGGTAGCTATCTACGATGTCTCATACTGGTGTGTGGTGCCCTTAAATGCCGCTTTTTACCTTGCTACACGCTTCTACATGGGCGATGTAAACAACGACCTGGCCTTCTTTTACAACCTGCTGCTGGGATTGACCTCGCTGCTTTTGCCGCCGGTGGCCTGGGTGGCGTTGTTCATGTTGCTTATGAACCTGTTTGTGGCTGCCGACAAGGGGCGGTTTGTGGTGATGTCACTGGCAGGTTTCCTGCTGCCGCTGCTATCTGCGATGTTCGTGGTGTATGCCGGCGGCGATAACCGCCTGCTGTCGCTGGCGATACAGGGATATCTGGACGATATCGCTCAGCCGGAGCTCACCATTGGGGCCATGTCGGCCGCAAGTGTGATAAAGATACTCACTTTTGTTATATGCTTTGCTGTGGCTCTGTCGGCCTTCTTTAAGAACAGCGCGAAGTATAGCGTTTCCCACGCCAGGGCGATGATAATGGTGTTTGCATACTCTGCGATAGCCACCCTGCTGGCTCTGTTGTTCTCTTATAACAACCACACAATGAGCATCATGATAATCATGGTGCCTGTATCAATCGTGATATATGACTATCTGGTGTGGGGAACTTCAGACAAGCAGTGCCGCATTGCGCTCTCTTTCATCCTTCTGGCCGCGCTGCTGGAATATGCATTCCTCTGGATCAAATAGCTCCGTTTCTACATAATCCGGCAGATATTTGTTCTGGAAGGCCAGCAGATAGCCTTTCCAGAGCGACGGGTAGTAGCGGGCTGTCTCTTTAGGGAACCGGTTTACAAGGAATAATATCTCCTCCGGACTGAAAGGCCGCCTCTGGCTCATATACCAGAACCGCGCCCCCTGATGTGTCAGAGAGGCGGGTTCTGCAGGGACTCTGTGCATGAGAGCTATCAGCCTGGCGCGATCTACTGTGCCCGGGCGGATATCAATCCCGCACATCTCCAGTTTGGTGAAAAGCTTGTCGGCACTTAGCTCGACGCCTCTGAAATAGAGATTCTCCAGAGAACGGCGGTGTATGTCGCCAAGCGAAGAGATATCTAAGCCATATCGCTCTTTGTAGTAAACCTCGGCACTTTCAGAATTGTTCAAGGTTTGCATGGCATCAACCTAGAGCTCGTCAAAGTCTACATCGGAATAGCTGCCTGCGGGCTGGTTTCCATCAGCTTCAGCAGAGGGGCGATCTGCATAGGGACGTGCCTCTACAACCGGGCAGCGCTCTTTTATGTAGTCGATAACCTCCTGGAGGCCTTCAGAAAATTTTTCAAAATCTTCTTTGTAGAGGAAAATTTTATGCTTGTCGTAGACATATTTGCCATCCCTTTCGATTTTGCGCTTGCTCTCTGTGATGGTCAGATAGTAATCGTTGCCCTTGGTGGCCTTAACGTCAAAGAAGTATGTACGTTTGCCGGCTCTCACAGGCTTGGAATAGACGTCATCGCTGCTTCGCTCCTGACTCTTTGCGTTTTCGTAATCTTCAAAATACATAGCGATCTTTTTTAAAATTCTCTAAACAAAGGTAATTTATTTATACATAAAACCTATCTTTGTGAAAAAATTTTCTTCCTTTTATGATTAATCGCCGGTTAATCCGCATCAAGGTTTTTAAAGTTCTTTATGCAGCTGAAGCATCGCAAGAAGCAAATGTGTCGGCTGCCCAAAAGCAATTGCTGCTCTCCTGCTCCAAAACGTTGGATCTCTACTACTTTATCCTGAATCTGGCTCCCGCCCTAAAGAATCTTGCAGAGCAGAAGATCGAGATAGGGAAAAACAAGTTCAACCCAAGCGAAGCAGAGCTGAATGCCAGCACCCGGTTTGTGGACAACCGGTTTGTCGCCCTTCTGGAGGCGGACGAGGCTTTTAATACTGCCTGCACCAAAAAGGGGCTGGGATGGGGCGAATACGATGTTTTCCTCAAGAAGCTCTATGCCCGGGTGGTTGCTTCGGACTATTATGCAGAGTATATGTCTGCGCCGGAGAGTTCCCTTCAGGCCGATTGCCGTTTTATCAGCCGTATCTTTGAAGAGGAACTGGAAGACGACCAGATGCTGTGGGATCTTCTGGAGGAGACCAGTGTCTACTGGGCTGATGATCTGAGCTATGTGCTGAATGTGATTATGCGCGATCTGGCCGGCGTGGCGGCCGGCAATCCGTTGCCTGTCCACGATGTGTTCCTGAAAGACGACGACAGGGATTTTGCGCTTAAACTGCTCTCGGCCTCGATGACTGGCTTTGACAAGTATCTGGCAACGGTAGAGAAAAGCGTCCCCAACTGGGACCCCGACCGCATCGTCCGCGTGGATGCATGCCTGGTGGTGATGGGCATGGCAGAGGCGGTGACTTTCCCCACCATCCCGATAAAGGTCACCATCAACGAATATGTCGATATTTCCAAGTTCTACAGCACCCCCAACAGCCATGTCTTCGTGAACGGCCTGCTGGATGTGATTCTCAAGAAGATGGCCGGCGAAGGCGAAGTTGTAAAGCAGGGGCGCGGCCTGTACGAGGGCAAATAACAGAATAAACCAAATACAAAGAATATCATGAGATTTTTAACATTTTTCTTGCAAGAGGCACCTGCCCAGCAGGGCGGTAGTTCCTGGTCGTTTATGATAATGATTGTCGTGCTCTTCGTGATCATGTGGCTGTTTATGATTCGTCCGCAGCAGAAGAAGCAGAAGGAGATGGACAAGTTCCGCAAAGAGCTCAAGAAGGGCGACAAGGTCGTTACCGTGGGCGGCATTTACGGTACCGTGTCGGAGATCAAAGACACCACAGTCGATATCGAGATAGCCAAGGATGTCCGCATCCGTGTCGACAAAGCATCTCTTGTAAAGGATTTCACCGACGCCCAGCAGTCGTAACAGACCGATGTTCAAAAGAATTGGCAACGATTGGGTAGTCCTGCTCATCTCGCTCCTGCTGGCCTTCTCGGTATGGTTCATACACGGCATGTCGCTCAAATACATGGTCCCCATGAAGTTCAAGGTGACCATAGCAACCGACCTGGAAGGGTATGCCGGGGAGTCCTCGAGCGATGATGTGCTGGTGATCAGAGCCACCGGCACGGGCTTCTCCATAATCGGACTGCGTACAAGTCCGAATGTGGCCCGCAGCATAAAGCTCAACGTGCCGGGTGCCAAGCTGCGCCGGATTGCCGGCGAGGCCAACCTGTTCGATGTCTACACCCGAGACCTCTCGGAAGAACTCTATCAGGCGCTGGGGGCTAAAGTCACCATCAACACCTTTGATACAGAGAAACTGACTTTCCGCCTCACCCCGCGCACCCACAAAAAGGTTCCGGTGGTGCTCCAGAGCGATATCAGCTGCAAGAGCCAGTACATGATAGCATCGGATATCGTGCTCCGGCCCGACTCCGTGGCGGTGTACGGCGATGTCTCTATCCTGGAGAACATCACCCAGGCAGAGACGGAGAAGGTGACCTTTTTCAACGCGGACGCCCCGCTGGACGGCAAGACGCGCATCAAACCTCTCAGAGGTGCGGAGATGTCGGCTTCTGAGGTTGAATATCATGTGGATGTGGTCCGCTACATAGAGCTCACGGCAGAGGTCAGTTTCTCTCCGATAGGCGTTCCCGCCGGCTACAACATGATAATGATACCCTCTTCTGGCACTGTCCGCTACCGTGTGCCCTATGCACTGGCCGGAAGCGAACAGAATCCGCCGGTTTTCGTGGTCTATTACAGCGATTTTTCCGCTTCCCGGTCAGGAATCGTGGTGCCAAGTCTGTACAGCGCTCCGGCCCAGATGATCTCATACGAGATCGAACCTGCCTCGGTAGAGTGCATCCTTACAGAGTTGTAATGGCTAAGACCGTCATAGCGCTCACCGGAGGCATCGGCAGCGGGAAAAGTGCGGTTGCGACCGCCTTTTGCGCTCTCGGCATCCCTTCTTACGATTGTGACAGCCGTGCCAAGGCGCTGTATCGTACCGACAGGGTTTTGGCAGCCCGTGTGGCGAAGTTGCTTGGTGAAGATGTGCTGGCGGATGACGGTACACTGGATATCCGGAAGATGGCAGAGCGGGTTTTTGCCGATGCTGCGTTACTGGAACAGCTGGAGGCGATAGTGCATCCGGCGGTAGCGGAGGATTTCAGGCAGTGGGCTGCCGCACAGGAATCGGACATCGTTATAATGGAGTCGGCCATCTTGCAGCAGAAACCTTTTTTTGATAATTTTGCAGACTACACCATAACTGTTTCGGCGCCGGAAGAGGTTCGTATCCAAAGGGTTATGCGGCGTGACGGACTTAGCCGCGAGCAGGTGAGCTCCCGCCTGGCAAATCAGTGGACAGATGAGCAGCGCGCTGCCGGGGCGGACTTGGTGCTTGCAAGCGACGATGAAAGTGCATCGCTGCCAAAGATATTGGAATTGATAGACAAACTCAGAAACAAATAAACAAGTACAATGGCAACAGATTTAAAGAAAGTGCTCTCGATCTCGGGTCAGCCGGGATTGTTTGAATATATCGCCCAGGCCCGCAACGGATTTGTTGTGGAGGCAATGGCCACCAAACACCGCAGCTCGGTATCCACCAACTCCAAGGTCACTACGCTTGCCGATGTCTCGATTTATACAGACGACGGCGAGGTGACACTCAAGAAGGTGCTGGAGAGCATGCGCGATGCCCTCGAGGGCAAGGCTGCCATGGGCAGCAAGTCCAATCCGGAAGAGATCAAGGCCTTCTTCGCAAAGGTGCTCCCGGGCTACGACCGCGACCGTTTCTATGTATCGCACATGAAAAAGGTGCTGGACTGGTATAACTGCCTGGTACAGTTTGCATCCCTTGAATTCGTAGAAGAAGAACAGGAATCCGCAGAATAGGTCTTGAAGGTTCAGGTAGTCACTTTAGGCTGTTCCAAGAACAGAGTTGATTCGGAGCATTTGCTTTATCAGATAGCCGCGTCCGGCATTGGCATCTGCCCCGAAGAGACCCCCTTTGACGCCGGCGTGGCCGACGTGGTGATTCTGAACACCTGCGGCTTTATAGCCGATGCAAAACAAGAGTCGGTGGAGGCCATCATGCGGGCAGTAAAAGCCAAGCTGGATGGTTTTATAAAGCGGATATATGTATTCGGATGCCTCTCCGGCCGCTATCACAAAGAGCTGGTGGCAGAGATTCCGGAGGTGGACGGCTTCTTTGGCCCAGACGACCGCGCGGCGCTTCTGTCTGCTCTGGGCGTGAAATATTCGCCGCTGCTGGACATACGCCGCCATCTTACCACGCCGCCGCATTATGCATACCTCAAGGTTTCAGAAGGTTGCGACCGCTCATGCGCCTATTGCGCCATTCCCGGCATCCGGGGGCGCCATGTGTCGGTGGATATGGACTCTCTGGTGGCAGAGGCCACGGCGCTGGCTGCCCAGGGGGTACGCGAACTGATCGTTATCGCGCAGGACACTACCTACTACGGGCTGGATCTCTACCGCAGGCGGATGATTGCCCCGCTGCTGGAGCGTCTCTCGCAGATATCGGGCATAGAGTGGATACGGCTGCACTACAGTTATCCCGAAGGTTTCCCGGACGACCTGCTGGATGTGATGGCAGGTTGCGACAAGATATGCAAATATATCGATATCCCGCTGCAGCACTGCGACGGCAAGGTGCTGGGGATGATGCGCCGCCCTTCTGATGAGAATCAGATGCGCGCCCTTATAGAGAAGTTCCGCACCCGCGTGAGCGGCGTGGCGCTGCGGACCACCATGATTGTGGGGCATCCGGGCGAGGGCGAACGTGAATTCAAGCGGCTGCTGAAATTTGTAGAGGATATGCGTTTCGAGCGGCTGGGGGCCTTTACCTACAGCGAAGAGGAGGGGACTTACGGGGCTCTGAACTATAAGGACAGCGTGCCGCAGCGCGTAAAACAGGAGCGTTACGCCCGGCTGATGGAATTGCAGGGCGGCATATCCCTGGATTATAACCTCTCGCGTGTGGGTTCTGTGCAACGGGTGATTGTGGATTCTTTTGAGGATGGCAACCTTTTCTGCCGCACGCAAAAAGAGTCGCCGGAGGTGGACGGACAGGTAATCGTCCCGGTAAAGGCCGCCCCGGCACAGTTGATTGGTAATTTTGTAAATGTAAAAATAACCGGTGCGGACTATTACGATATGTCCGCAGAATTAATCTGATTGCATTATGTTACTTCAAGGACAAACAGCTTTGATAACTGGCGCGGCCCGTGGTATCGGCAAGGCCATCGCGCTCAAATTCGCAGCAGAGGGGGCAAACATCGCCTTCTGCGATATCGTGATAGATGAAAACGCCCTTGCCACCAAGGCAGAACTGGAGCAGCTGGGCGCCAGGGTGCTGGCTGTTCAGGGCGACGTATCCAGCTTCGAATCGGCCGCAGATATCGTAAAACAGACCGTAGATACCTTTGGCGGCATAGATATCCTGGTGAATAACGCCGGTATCACCCGTGACGGTTTGCTGGTGCGCATGGACGAGAAGGCCTGGGACGACGTGCTCCGCATCAATCTCAAGAGCGTCTACAACTATTGCCATGCTGCGGTTCCCGTAATGATGAAGGCCCGCAAGGGGTGCATCATCAATGTGAGCTCTGTGGCAGGTCTGCACGGCAATGCCGGCCAGTGCAACTACTCCGCGTCCAAGGGGGCTATCGTGGCCTTTACCCGTACCCTGGCAAAGGAGATTGGCCCGCGCAACATACGCGTGAACGCCATTGCACCAGGCTTTATCATCACCGACATGACCCAGAAGATGCCGGAGGAGATACGCAAGCAGTGGGAGGCAAGCATTCCCCTGCGCCGCGGCGGTACCCCGGAAGAGATTGCAAAGGTGTGCTGCTTTCTTGCCAGCGACCTGGCATCTTATGTCTCCGGTCAGGTTATCACCATCGACGGCGGCATGATTGCATAGGCTCCCGGGCCTGGAATATGCCATTTTGTCGCAATTGGCCCATTGGCAAACTATTTGCCTTCTGAAAGAGCTGTAAAAAGCCAAGGATTATGAAGAACAAGGATTATAAGAAGAAACACGACATAGATAAGGAAGATCTGGCGGCAGAGGCAGCAGAGAACGCACAGGCGGCAGAAACGGCAGCGGAGACATCAGAAGATACCGCCTCCGGCGAGAGCGCTGCAGACGATGCGTTGCAGCAGGCAGTCAAGCGGGCGGCCGAGGCAGAAGACAAATATCTGCGCCTGGCGGCAGAATTCGACAACTATCGCCGCCGTACCGCCAAAGAGAAACTCGATATGGTGAAAAGTGCAGGTGAGGATATCCTCAAGGGCATCCTTCCCGTACTTGACGATTGCGAAAGGGCTATCGAGCAGCTTGAGAAGACCCAGGCGAGCACCTTTGAGAAAGAGGGTACCGGCCTTATTTACAGCAAGCTGCGCTCTTATGTAAAGAGTTGCGGGTTGGAAGAGATGGATGTCAGGGGCAAGGAGTTTGATACTGACACGGCAGAGGCTGTGGCCCAGATTCCGGCGCCGGACCCTGCCCTGAAAGGCAAGGTGGTGGAGGTTGTACAGAAAGGTTATACCCTGGGCGGCAAGGTCGTCAGGTTTGCCAAAGTCGTGATAGGACTCTAAAACAGGCGGCATTATGGCAGAAAAAAGAGATTATTACGAGGTGCTGGGCGTTGCGCGCACAGCTACCGAAGAGGAGATAAAGAAGGCCTACCGCAAAAAGGCCATCCAGTATCACCCCGACAAGAATCCCGGCGACAAGGATGCCGAAGAGAAGTTCAAGGAGGCGGCAGAGGCCTATGACGTCCTCTCCAATGCCGACAAGCGTGCCCGTTACGACCGTTACGGCCATGCCGGAGTAAGCGGCTCTGCGGCTGGTGGCGCGGGCGGATTTTCTATGGAGGACATCTTCTCGCAGTTTGGCGACATATTCGGCGACGCCTTTGGCGGAGCCTTTTCTGGCTTCGGGTTTGGCGGCGGACGCTCTTCTGCACGTCGTGTGCCTCGCGGCAGTGACATCCGCATCCGTGTCAAGCTCCCCTTGAAGGATATAGTTCACGGAGTAGAGAAGACCGTGAAGATAAGCAAGCTGGTACAGTGCCCCGACTGCCACGGACGCGGTGCGGCTAGCGAAGCCGACATAAAGACCTGCCCCGATTGCAACGGCACCGGTATGGTGACCCGCGTGCAAAAGACCATCCTGGGTGCGATGCAGACCACCTCGCCGTGCCCGCGATGCGGCGGTGAGGGTAAGATTATAACCAATCCCTGCCGCAAGTGCAGCGGCAGCGGTCTGGTAAAACAGTCAGAAGAGATAACCTTCAAGATACCTGCCGGTGTGGCAGAGGGGATGCAGCTCACCATCCAGGGCAAGGGCAATGCCGCCAAGGCTGGCGGTGTGCCGGGCAATCTGCTGGTAGTGATAGAGGAGGAACGCGATGCCGAGCTGGAGCGCGACGGCAACGATCTGATCTATTCTCTGTTCATCTCTGTGGCAGACGCCATAAACGGTTGCGAAGCCCAGGTTCCGTCGGTGGATGGGATGCTCAGGATAAAGATAGAGCCCGGTACCCAGCCTGGCAAGACGCTGCGCCTGCGCGGCAAGGGAGTTCCAGACGTAAACGGCTATGGAACCGGCGATTTGCTGGTAATAGTGCAGGTCTGGATTCCGAAAAAAATCTCCAAAGAAGAGAAGGCTCTCGTTGAGCAACTGGGTCAGAGCGACAATTTCAAGGCGAAACCTACCCAGGACGAGAAGAGTTTCTTTAACCGCATCAGAAATATGTTCCGATAGGGTATGAGGCGAAGGTTGGTTCTGACTGCTGTGCTGTTTCTCTCTTTGTGCGCTTTTGCACAGGATGCCCTTCGCGGCTATGCGATGCCGTTGGATATCGAACCTGTATCGTTTTCAAGTACCTACGGCGAACTGCGCCACAACCATTTCCACGCCGGGCTGGACTGGCGCACCAACGCCCGCAGCGGATATGCACTGCACGCCATCAAGTCGGGTTATATCTGCCGCATTTCTGTCTCTCCGACGGGTTATGGCAACGCCATATACATCAATCATCCCGACGGCACGATGTCGGTATACGGCCACATGGACCGCTTTCGCCGCGATATCGCCACCCGTGTAAGGGAAGAGCAGTATAAGAACCGGAGGTATAAGGTAGACTTTGAGCTTGACCCGTCGCAGTTCCCGCTCCAGCGGGGGGAGGTGTTCGGCTGGTCAGGAAACACCGGATCTTCCGGCGGGCCGCACCTGCACATGGAGATCCGTCGCTCAGGCGGCAACCTGCCCCTCAATTATCTCGCATCGGGGGCTTACCGGGTAGAAGACCATCAGCGGCCGGTCATTGGCAGAGTCGGCTTTTATGCCATAGAAGATTCCACCTCGGTGCCAGTTGTGCGCCGCCTGCAGATGGTCTCCAATCCCGACCGGTTCAAGGGGACGGTGGCAGTCAGCGAAAAATTCTACATAGCGATAGATGCCGTAGACCATATGGAGGGTACCAACGGCCGTCTTGCTGTAGAGCGCTACAGCGTCTGGCTGGACGACGAAAAGATTTACGATTTCAAGGTGGGCGATGTGCCCTACAGCGAAGGTCGCTATTTTGCCTGCCTTGTCCAGCAGGGAGAGAAGGGGCACGATATGTTAAAAACGTGGTGCCAGCCCAACAACGGGTTGCTGTATAAGGTACACGCCGTTAACGATGGCATCATTACGCTGGAAGACGACCAGATTCACACCGTCCGGATCGTTGTTGCCGATTGCTTTGGCAATTCCACCGGATGCTCGTTATCCGTGAAGCGAAATCCGGCCATCAAGGTTTACGGAGCGTCCGATTTCTCCGGTGCTGTAGCGGCGCTGTGGTATATGCCCACGCTCTATAGTTGCGACGGGATGACCATGATGATAGATGCGGCATCGCTCAACGCCTCTGCCTACCTTGCCTGCAACCGTTTGGCAGATGCCAATCCTGACGCCGGCGTCTATTCCGATGTGTGGAGCATCGGCCGGGAAGATATCCACCTTCAGAAACCGCTCCGGTTGAGGTTGGAGACCTCCAGGGTGCCCGACAGGCTCAAGGATAAGGCCTACATTGCCGGCCGTGGCAGTCAGGGCGGGCAGTGGTATGTCGGTAACACTGCGGTGGAGGGTGGACTGCAGGCCAGCTGCCGCTTTGGGACATACTTTGTGGCGGTGGACACAATAGCGCCGACGCTCCGTCCCAGGGTATTGGATGGAGCTTCGCTGCCGGCAAACGGACGTTTTTCCATAGAGGCAGAGGATTCTGCCTCCGGAGTGGCAGAATTTGATGTGCAGATGGATGGGGAGTGGATACTGTCACAGCTGGTGAAGGGGCGCATACAGGTTTATCCCGATGAGAGGCATCGCTCCGGAGCGCGGCACACGGTAGAGGTTTCTGCCCGCGATCATTGCGGGAACTCTTCCCGGGTCAGGTTCCACGTGATCTACTAGCTGCAAAATTTTGCGGTTCAGATTTGGTGTAATAAAAATTATTTCTATCTTTGCAGTCCCAAAACTAGAGGCAACCTCTTGCGTGAAGGCTTTTAAGTCGCAATGTTGCAATAAATTAAGAGAGAAATGGATTTACTTAAAGTAGCTCAGGACGCGTTGGCTCAGCAGCCCAAGGAGTTCCCCAACTTCAAGGCAGGTGACACTGTTACCGTCACTTACGTCATTAAAGAGGAGAACAAAGAGCGTCAGCAGAAATTCCGTGGCGTGGTTATTCAGCGTCGCGGTGCAGGTGTTACACAGACTTTCACTGTCCGCAAAATATCCAATGGCGTTGGTGTAGAGCGTATATTCCCCCTCGCATCTCCGTTCATTGACTCTATAGAGGTTAACAAGGTTGGTAAGGTACGTCGCGCGCGTATATTCTACCTCCGCAACCTCACCGGCAAGAAAGCCCGCATCAAAGAGAAAAAGTACAACGCTGCGAAGGACGCTGAGTAGCATTGTATTTTTCACAACGGCCGCGTAGCTCAACTGAATAGAGCACTTGACTACGGATCAAGAGGTTTTGGGTTTGAACCCCAACGTGGTCACAAAGCTTCCCTTTTGGGAAGCTTTTTTTGTGACCACGTTGGGGTTCTGAGAACCCTAGTTATAAGGGGGCTCTGCCCCCTAACACCCCCGCGGCGCAACGCGCCGGCCTCCTCCGGAGGCTCTATCTCGTTTGCGTTTCTCATCCCTTCCCGGGAAGGGGGCTTGAGGTACGCCTGCGACTTTTTTGCGAC
>JAFSQE010000021.1 GCA_017446775.1 Bacteroidales bacterium
GGCTCCGCCCCTCCCTCCAGGCCCAACAACTTGGACTCAATTGCAAAGATACGACATTCAATCTTTTTCTACCCCTCCGTGTCTACTTTTACGTGAGCAGCAGGCATTGCTCCTTTTGACGAGTTTGAGACAGATCTTGAAGATCAAGACAGGCTCAGTTTGGAGAAGATATACTTTTATATGAACGAAATCGCCAATAACCGCACCTTACCCAAGACCAAGTTCAGGGACGTCACGCCACAAAAAGAACGGATTAAGGAATATGAATTCAAGGATGGCAACTTAAGAGTATATGCCATATCTACCTTCGGCGGTAAGATTATCATAATGGGTGGATACAAGAACCGTCAAAAGAAAGATTTTTCCGCCTTCCGATCCTTGAAACGACAGTATTTGGAACAACTAATAAAAACGAAATAATATGGAACGGGAAGAATTGTTAAAGAGCGAGGGTTATTGGACAGCAAAGCTTCAGATTGATTTGTACAGGGAACTGGAGACGTTTATGAAAAGGAACAAGATGAACTGCACACAACTCGCCAAACATCTAGGATGCAGCAAAAGTTATGTTTCACAGCTACTAAATGGCAATTTTGACCACAAGGTCAGCAAATTGGTAAAGCTTGCCATTGCAATTGGCAAAGCGCCGGTCATAGAATTCAAGGACATCGAGTCACTTGCTGCCGAATCAACGACCCCCGCCATAAGACCACGTCAATCCCCCTACGTCCATCTTTCAGAACATAGCCAGCCCGCCAGGTAAGGACACCTTCGCCCTCTACCCCCGGTACTTAAGTTTGTTGTACTCGCTCTCGGCTTTGATTTTGTCGATGATACCCTTGACCAGGGTAAACATATCGCCCTCGCCGGTATAATCGGTGGGGGCGATAAAGTTTACACGGTCTTCTGCAAGCAACTGCTCTGCAGTAGCCATCTTGGACGGGTTGTTATACACGGCAATCGCGTTGCCCCCAAACATCTTCACAATCTTCATGCAGGGGATGTCGGTGCTGCCGTCGCCAAAATAGATCATATTGCTAAAGGGCACCGGCTTGTCCTCGTCGGGGACACTCTCGTTTACCCTGCGGTTGTCGGCAATGTCCATGATACCCTTGGTGATCTTGAACAGGAACTGCGTCTTGGCGGTAAAATCCACAGCCACGGCGGGCCACACGGCGTTCCCCTTGTCGTTGTAAAGGAACGAGCTGGCAAATATCTTCTTGAACTCGCCCCCTATCGGCGACCCCTCTATCATCTCTGTCAGGCCGGAAGATATTATGTAATGCTCTACCTTCACACCCCGCTCTGCACCGTAGCGGTTCACCATCCCAAACCACTCACGAACACCCGGGTATAGCTCTATATTGCGGCCGAATTCCACGAAGGAATCCCGCTTGAGCGATATGGAGGCCTTACGCGCCTCGTCTATCATGATTTTCATATAGGCGAGGATGCTGTTCATCTCCAGCTCTTCGCTTATGCTGTTGCTCCTGCCCCAGAACTCCTCCGGCGATTTGCCCAGCGCCTGGATAAAGCCGTACTCCTGCATATTCCCCGGCGACAGAGTGCCGTCGAAGTCATATACAAGTGCGACTTTTGTACGACGGTTATACATGCCTTATGCGAACTGGGTCTTAAGACGGGCAATCTTTTCATCTGCATCGGCGCCGGAAACGCCAAAGTAGAATTTTATCTTGGGCTCCGTGCCGGAAGGACGTACCGATACGATGGTACCGTCCTCGGCGAGGAACTGCAGCACATTGCTCTTGGGCAGATGGGTCTTCTCTGTCTCCAGATAGTCGATAACCTTGACCACCTTGCTGCCAAGCAGGTCTTTGGGCGGGTTGGAGCGGTAGTCCTTCATTATCTGCTGGATCTGCGCCGCACCCTCTTTGCCGGCACGGTAGATATTGGTCAGCCCCTCCTTGTAGTAGCCGAACTCTTTGTATATCTCCTGCAGATATCCGTATACGGTCTGGCCGCGATCCATAAGCCAGGCTGCGCACTCTGCCAGCAGGCCGCAGCTTGCTGCGGAGTCCTTGTCGCGTACAAAGTCGCCCGGGTTGAAGCCGTTGCTCTCTTCGCCGCCGCCGATATAAACCCGCTTGCCCTCGTTCTCGCGCACCACGGTGGCGATGTTCTTGAAGCCGGTGAGCACGCTGTACAGCTGCACGCCATACTTGGCGCAGATGGCATCTGCCAGACGGGTCGACACGATAGTCTTAACCATATACGGGTCGCCGGTTTTCAGTTTGCCAAGGGCGCTCCAGCGCTCCAGCATATATGCGAACAGTATGCTCAGGATCTGGTTGCCGTTAAGCAGCACAAGCTTGCCCTTGTCGTCGCGCACGGCCACACCGATACGGTCGGCATCGGGGTCAGAGGCCAGCACCAGGTCGGCGCCAGTCTCGTCGGCCTTCTCCATAGCCATCTTCATGGCTGTGGGCTCCTCCGGGTTGGGAGAAACCACGGTGGGGAAATCGCCGCTGTTTACATCCTGCTCGGGGACGTGGATCACGTTCTTGAAGCCCATCATATCCAGGAAAGGATATACCGTGCGGCTGCCGGTACCGTGCAGCGGGGTGTAAACTATCTTCATGTCGCTGTGACGCTTCACGCTGTCCAGCGAGAGCATCAGCGTATAGATCGAATCCAGGAAGGCCTTGTCGATTTCGGCACCCACCATCTCGGGCTTGAGGGAGGCATCGTCGTTGAACATCACCTGGGACGGGTCGGTGATCTTTGCCACCTCTGCGATGATATTCTTGTCGTGCGGCTCTACTATCTGCGCGCCATCCTCCCAGAACACCTTGTAGCCGTTGTATTGCTTGGGATTGTGGGAAGCGGTAATCATGATGCCGGCGTTGCAGTGCAGATGGCGGATAGAGAAGCTCAGCTCCGGCGTAGGGCGGATATCCTCGAACAGATAGACCTCTATGCCGTTCTTTAGCAGGACGCCCGCTGTGATATCGGCAAAATAACGTGAATTGTTGCGGCAGTCATAAGAGATCACCACCGATGTCGGTTTGCCGGCATACAACTGTTTCAGGTAGTTGGCCAGCCCCTGTGTCGCCATCCCCACCGTGTAGCGGTTCATGCGGTTGGTGCCCACCCCCATTATGCCGCGGAGTCCGCCGGTACCGAACTCCAGGGTGCGGTAAAAGCGGTCTTCCAGCTCTTTCTGGTCGCCATTGATGAGTTCTGCGACCTCGGCGCGGGTAGCAGCGTCAAAACTTTCGCTAAGCCAGCTCTTGGCTATGTCCAGGTATGTCTTTTCCATATCTTAAGTATTAATTATTTCCGCAAACTCAAATATAGCTATTTTATCTTGATTTTAAAATCTCCGGCAGCTCCTGTTCCAGAAGATAATTATACCAGAAGCGCATGTTCTGCATCTCGAAATGACGCTGCTGCGCCCCCCGGTAGCCGTGCATGCCGCCCGGATAGAGCATCAGCTCAAACTCCTTGCCGTCGCGCTGCAGCCGGTCCACAACCTGCAGGGTGTTCTGCAGGTGGACGTTGTCGTCGCCGGTGCCGTGGGTGATGCGCACCATGTTGGTCTTGTCGCCGCGGTAGCGCCCCATGCGGTCGAACACCGCAGTTGCGGCATAGCCATCGGGATTATCCTTGGGCCGGTCCATGTAGCGCTCTGTGTAGTGGCTGTCGTACAGTTGCCAGTCCATCACCCCGCCGCTGGCTATCGCATACTGGAAATAGTCGTTGGCCTCTGTTGCAGCCAGCAGCGCCATCGTGCCGCCGTAAGAGTAGCCCTCTATGCCGACCTTTTTGGAATCGATATAGGGCAGCGAGCCAAAGTATTTTATCTCGTCTATGAAATCTTCCAGCTCGGGGATGCTGAGCCTGCGGTATACCGTGTTCACACCCGCACGTCCCAGATGCCCGGCAGAGCGGGTTTCAAGGGTAAGCTGCACCACACCGTGGTATGCCCACCACTGGGTGCCGAATCCCACGCGGGCGTAGCGGTCGTAAACCTGCTGGCTGTCGGGGCCTCCGTAAATATCCACCTTAACGGGGTATTTCGTCTTGCCGGAGCGATCCATATCCACTGGCCAGATCACCGACACCGGCACCTTGCTGCCGTCGCGCAGCGTCACGTAAATTATCTCGCGCTCTGCAATCTTAAACGCGTCGTAGAGGGGCCCTTTGCTGTCGAACAGTATCTTCGCATCCTTCTCTTTAACGCTTCCGAACATGGGGATCACTATCTGCACGTCGCGGGGCGGAGTGTGGCTGTTGGAGATGGTTGCAAACACGCTCTTGCCGTCTTCTGCCACCCTCACCGCAGTAAAGTCGTAATCGCCAAAGGAGATGCGCTCTACCTTGCCGGAAGAGAGGGTAACGCGGTAGATATCGTTGCGCAGCGACGACTCCCCGCCGCGGGCGGTGTAGAACAGGTATTTGTCACTTAGGAACAGCAGGCGGATGCCCCAGTAATTCTTGCGGTCGGAGGCATATTTGAAACTCTTGCCGTCGTAAGAGAGAAAGTAGATGCGCTGCCACATCTCGTAGTCACGCACCAGGTAGATCCCCTTGTCGTTGCACATCATATTGTCTGGCCACTCCACCCAGGTATTCTGGTGTTCGCTGTATATCGATACCTTTTGCCCGTAGAGAGGGTCCACACTGTAAAGGATCATGTTGTCCTGGGCGCGGTCCATCCAGGGGACCAGCAGCCTGGTGCCTTTGGCATCCCAGAACGGAGTGCCGAAATACTGGTCGCGGGCAGGGTTGAAGTCGCTCCATACCACGCTGTCTCCATCTACACTGACAAATCCCACCTTCACCTCGGGATTGGGGTCGCCCGCCTTGGGATAACGGGTCTCGCGCAGGGTACCGTGCTGCCCCGCCGCATCGTAGATGGGGAACATCGGCACCTTGGTGTTATCGAAACGGTAGAAAGCTATCAGTTTGCTGTCCGGGCTCCACCAGAAGGCACGGTAGCGGCTCGGGCGGCCGAATATCTCTTCGTAATAGACCCACGATGCGTAGCCGTTGCTGATCACCGCGCTGCCGTCGTCGGTATGGCGGTGGATGCGGCGGGTGGTGACCTCTATGGAATACAGGTCCCCATCCAGGGTATAGGCGATATGGCGCTTATCGGGGGAATATGTGGGGTTCTCCCACCCTTTCACCAGCTCCGGGACCGCCGCCGGTTGCTTCTGCGGCACTGCGGGGGCTCCGCTGCGCTGGTTGAATATCCCGTCGGGCAGCTGCCCGGAGACTATCTGGGCGTCGGTGAGGGCTATCTTCTGCTGGGAGAACACCGGCCAGGAAGCGACCATCATCAGGGGGAGAATAATAAAGAACCGTTTCATTCTTGTCACGCTTTATTCTTTAAAACAATTGTCGGGGAAATTGACCAGATAGACCTGCTCGCTGGCACGCGTGATGGCGGTATAGAGCCACTTGATATCGTCTTCTGTGGTCTCTTCGCCCCAGAAAGGATTATCTATGAACACGCACGGCCAGCCGCCTCCCTGCGATTTGTGGCAAGTGATGGCTGTGGCATACTTTATCTGCAAGGCGTTGAAATATTTATCTTCGCGCACCGCCTCGTAGCGCTTCTTCTTGGTGGTTATATCGTCGTAATCTGCCCATACGCCGTCAAACAAAGCCTGTTGCTGGGTCGCCGTAAGGGCCGCCGATTCGCTGGTAAGGGTATCCAGGATAATCTTGGCCGTTATCTCAAGGTTGTCGTAGTCGGGGAAAGAGAGGGTCGCCTGGGCAAAGTGCAGGCCATATCGCTCTTCATGTTTGCTCACCTTTATCAGCCGCGCCATGTCGCCGTTGGCAATAAAAAAGTCATCGTCGGCAACCTTTTCCAGAAACTGGTAGCAGTTCTTCACCACCATAAGCTTGTCGCCGCGGGTGAGCTGCTCTTCCCGGTAAAGGACAGCGGCACGGATGCCCATGTTGTAGCGGTTGGCCCGCTTGTTGCTGCGGGTCAGCACCACCACGTCGTCCAGCCCCCAGCGCCCTATCGCGTCGCTCATGCACTCTATCAGCTCGCCGCCGCCAATGCGGGTGATATCGGTAAACTGCCCTGTCTGAAGTTGTGGCAGCGATATGCGGCCGCTCTCCTGCATCGTCCTGAGCAGCGTGGCGTTGTACAGTATGCCCGATTCGGCGGCCTGGCGCAGCACTTCGCGCAAGTCGGCACTGTGAACCGCACCAAAGGCACTTTGCATAAAGTCGATATCCAGCGCCGGGCTGGCGTCCATCCCGACCGGAGGGAGCTGCCCGCGGTCGCCCACAAAAATCATCTTGTTGCCGGGGGCGCTGCGCACATAGCTCACAAGGTCAGCGAGCAGGTCGCCGCTGCCGAACACCGCCCCGCCGGCATCGCCGCCAATGGTTATCAGCGAAGCTTCGTCTATAATGAAAAACGTGTTGCGGCTGCGGTTCATATCAAGCGAGAACCGGCCAAACGCGCCGCTCTGCGATTTCTGGCGATAGATATGCTTGTGGATGGTGAATGCGCCAAATCCGGTGAATGTGCTCAGGACCTTGGCCGCGCGGCCCGTAGGGGCCAGCAGCACAAACTTGTAGTTGTATTGCGCAAGGGTCTTGACAAATGCGGCGAGGGCACTGGTCTTGCCGGTGCCGGCATATCCCGCCACCACCATTATATCAGATGCGGCATCGGCCCCAAACGCCTCCAGGGCATCGAACAGCCGGTTCTGGTCGGCAGTAGGTTCAAAAGCCAGGTTATTCCTTACAGCATGAGAAAAAGCCCCGCCGTCCATACCCTACACCTTCTTCATGGCGAAAATTCCGAATGCGGCATAGAGGCCAAGACGCCCCACAATCATCTCCAGTCCCATGATTATCTTTGCCAGCATGGGCACGGCGCCGTAGTTGCTCATGCTGCCGACGCTGCCAAACGCGGGGCCGACATTGCCCACCATTGCGCAGGAGCCGGTAAAGGCATCCACCAGGGTCATCCCGCAGGCGGCATAGATTATGGCACAGACAAACAGTATGGCGATATAGAGGATGGCATACATCGCAATGGAATTCACCTGTTCTGAATCTATCACGTTGCTGCCGGATTTTACGCGGATAACGGCGTTCGGGTGTATCGTACGCACGATCTGCGCCTTTACGGCGCGCGTCAGCACCCAGATACGGTCGGCCTTCAAGCCGCCGGTGGTAGAGCCGGAGCAGCCGCCCTGGATAGAGAAATAGAGCAGCAGCAGGATGCAGAACGCCGGCCATACCGACGTATCCACGGTGGCCAGGCCGGTAGAGGTACATATCGATACCACGTTGAACAGCGACTGCCAACCCGCTTCCAGTGGATTGGTGATGGTGCGCGTGAGCAGCAGCCCCGCCGTCATGAACAAGGTACCCAGACCGATAGTGGTAAAGAAGAAGCGCGATATGGGGTTGCGCAGCGCGTTAAGGTTACGACCGGCGATGGACGAATAAAGCAGGCCGTAGTGGAGCGAGCTGGCCAGCATGAACACCACAGCGATGAGCTCTATCCAGTGCGAACCGTAGGCGCCTATAGAGGTGTTGCGGGGGCTGAAACCACCCGTGGCCACCACGCTGAAGGCGTGCGTAACAGCGTCGAAGATCGGCATGCCCGCCACCATGAAAAGCAGCGTACAGATCACCATCATGGATATATACACCGTGAGAACCACACGCACAACCTTGTTGGAGCGGAAGTTATATTCGCCCGCCGACATATCGGAAATCTCTATCCGGCGCATCTTAAGCTTCACCGTGCCGGAAGAAGGGAGAATCATCATCATGAAAACCACCACACCCAAACCGCCTATGAAATGGGTAGAAGAGCGCCAGAACAGCAATCCGTGCGGCAGCGACTCAATATCGCCCAGGATGGTGGCGCCGGTGGCGGTAAAACCGGACACACTCTCGAACCAGGCGTTCTCCAGCGAGAACGGACCACCCCACAGGGCATACGGCAGCAGGCCAAACACGCAGGAGAGCAGCCATGCGAAAAAGAGGATGATGAACCCCTCGCGGGTGGTGATGCGGTTCTGACCCTTGCCCACGAACACTATCGGGAGCACCCCCACCATAAGCGTGAGCATACCGCTAAGCAGCAGCGGCGAAAACGACGAGTCAAAGCCGTAGAGAATCGAGACCAACATCGACACAAACATAAATCCGGCATCTACCAGCAGTGCCAGACCTATATTCTTTGTGATGAGCCTGAAATTCATCCGCGCCGCTTAAGCCTCCTTCTCCGCCGCCTTGTGGTCTTCTATTATAAAGCGCACATTATCGTTGAGCTGGTCCAGCTCGTCGCCGTTGTTATCCACCTCAACGGTATAATCCTTCCTGAAATTTCGATAGCCGATAATCCCCTTGTTGATCTTGATAAGCGGATTTATCAGGTAGAAGTTTAAAAAGTAGTTGAACAGCATAACTACCAGCAGTCCCACGACCACCGATGCTATGGCAGGCGTGATGCTGCGGTAAAATGTCTCGTCTACCTTCTGGGAATTGGCTACCAGCGCCTGCTGGCTGGCATTGGTGAGGTTGCGGATATAGTTGCGCAGCTTCATGTAGAATGGCTGCAGACGGTCAAAATACCAGTCCTGACGTTCCTGGAAGCCGGCACCCTGCATATCCACCGATTCGCGCAGCACCTGCATATAGGCGGTGTACGCCAGCAGCACGCTGTCGGCATAATTCTTCTCTTTGAAAGAGGTGCTCTGCGTAAACGAGCGGCGCATGTCCTCCATCGTCTTGTCAAACTCCTTGATGAATTCTGCATTTGCGGCATCGGCCGGGCCGCCGGTCACAATCGCACCCTCGTAATCGGGCTCGCTCATGGCATCCAGCACGCCCATGTTGTAATCTTCCGTGAGCATGATAAGGTCACGGGCGATGTTCACGCTGTTCACGTTTTCGCTGATCTGCTGCGTGAGCACGCGGTTCATGCGCGCATACTCGAACAACGACACGATGCTGGAGAAGAACAATATGAATGCAAGCACGGTAAAGCCAGCTCCAACCTTGCGTTTTATGCTGCGTACGCGCCTCTTTTCTGCTTTTTTACTCTTCATAAATGCAAATTTATATAATTTATGTAAGATTTTGTCCACATTTGCATTTATTAATCAGATTTGTTATGGACGGTATAACAGCTCTGGAGCAGGCTTACACCCAGGACGGGGCATATCTTCTGTCGGTTTGCAGGCGTTACGTTCGCGACCTTGCAACTGCCCAGGATATGTTCCAGGATGGTTTTGTGAGCGCATATCTGAACTGGAGCAAGTTCCAGGACCGCGGTCCGGGCAGTCTGAGGGCATGGCTCAAGCGCATTATGGTTAACACCTGCCTGATGTACCTGCGCAAGAAAGACCCCATGCACGCGGCCGACGAAATCGGCACCGTGAGCCTGCAGCTAAGCGACGATGGCCTTGCCGACGGGATTGGCCGCATCAAAGACGAAGACCTCTATAACATGATACTTAGTTTGCCGGACAACGAGAGGACAGTGATAAACATGTTTGTGTTCGAGGGGTTCTCCCACCGCGAGATTGCCGCTGCGCTGGGCATCCGCGAGAGCGCATCTGCGATGCGTTTTTTCCGCGCAAAGGCGCATCTGGCACAAATGATTAAAGATTATGAAAGAGAATAACGATATGAACTGGGTCGACTTGCTGCGCGCCAAGGCCGGATCTGTCATGGGCGGCGGTACACCACAGAAGAGTTTCGCAGAGATTCAGGAGGCGATGCTCGCTGCCGCCGCTGCAAAACGGGCCGCCGCACGCCGCCGCATCGCCATATGGCTTAGGGCTGCCGCCGCTGTGGTGATCGTTGCTGCGGCCGGCACCCTGCTGCTTTGGCCACGCGGCGACTCTTCTGAGCCTGTGGCACAAGACTCCCTTAAATCTGATGAGGTATTTGTTGTCGATAATCCCGTGACGGGCGATTCCGCCCCGGATTCTTTTGCGGCTGTGGCAGAGGCTACGGAGGCAGAGGATGCGGCTTCTGATGTTACGGCTGATGTTACGGCTGATGTTGCGGTGGGTGCGACTGATGCTGGTGCTACGGCGGCTGTGACTGATGCGACTGCTGATGTTGCTGCTAACGCTGCGGCGGCTGCGACTGATGCTGGTACGGCGGGAACTGTGGCTAGCGAGGCGACGCCCTCCCCTGTCACAACTCTCCCGGGGCGCAATCTGGTAGCCCTGGCCGATAAACCTGGCAAAGACGCGGCCGAGGCGGAACCTGTTGCCGGGAGCGCTAAAGCCAGTGACAATGGTGATGCTGATGCTGTGGTGGCTTCAGCTGATGCTGTGGTGGCTTCGGCGGATGCTGTGGGTGCGACTTCTGCCGATGCTGTGGCTGATGCGACTGCTGATGCTGCTGCTAACGCTGCGGCGGCTGTGACTGCTGATGCTGCTGCTAACGCTGCGGCGACTGCGACTGCTGATGCGACTGCTGATGCTGCTGCTAACGCTGCGGCGGCTGCGACTGCTGATGCGACTGCGACGGCAGCGGTTACCGCGAATCATCCCGCCGGCGCGCAGAAGGCTGCTGCCGACCCCTTTGAAGAGCCCGTGAAGCCCATCCGCAAGCAACTGCGGCGCTTCTCAATCGGCGCTTCGGGATTCCTTGCGAACAGCTCTGTGGGCAGCGGCAACGTCAACGCCGACAGCTCCCCCAAGGGGATGGTCGTTTATACCGACCGCAACGGCAAGGTATTCTACTCTTATGGTGCCCCCACAGTGCGCTACTACCACTCCGCCCCCATATCGGGCGGCATCTCGCTGCGTTACTCATTTACCGACCGCTTCTATGCAGAAACGGGCGTGCGCCTGACCTATCTGCATACCTGGATATCCCCCTCAGGAGCCAGCCAGGATCTGCTGTTTGCAGGCATCCCCGTCGGCGTGGGGTGCAACTTCCTGTCCCTTGGCAATTTTGACCTGTACGGCTCTCTCTACGGCATGCCGTCCAAGTGTGTATGGGGCCACAGCTACTCCAACTTCCCCTCCAACTACTCCAAGCTGTCGGATATCCCGGTGATGTGGAGCACGGGGGCCGCCGTGGGTGCATCCTACTCTTTCACCCGCCTGCTGAGCCTCTTTGCAGAGCCCACCATCTCCTACTACTTCACCGGCGACGACGCCCCCCAGACCATCTACAAAGAGAACCCCTGGTACTTCACCCTCAACGTAGGCCTGAGGTTCAACCTGCAATAAGTTCTACGGTTATACCATCCATAAAGTGGACGAGGTCCTCTGAAAAGGCGGGGACCTCGTCCGCCATTATTTCATAACATATTGATTACTTGGTGTTTACAAAAAGAAGGTGGACGAGATACCCCCACCCCTTAGGGGACCTCGTCCACCGCGAGCCACTTTTCCCCTGGAAAAGGGTTACGCGATACGAACCAGAATGAAAAAGGCGGCCCCCACATCGGGAGCCGCCTTTGCTAAATATCGTAGCTTGTACTATTTCAGCTCTGCGAGGTACTTGATGGTGCGGACCATCTGAGAAGTGTAGGAGTTCTCGTTGTCGTACCATGAAACGACCTGTACCTGATAGGTATCGTCGTCGATCTTGCTTACCATGGTCTGGGTTGCATCGAACAGGGAACCGAACTTCATGCCGATAACATCACTGGAAACGATTTCGTCTTCGTTGTAACCGAAGCTCTCGTTGGCAGCAGCCTTCATAGCGGCGTTGATACCCTCTTTGGTGACGTCTTTACCCTTGACAACTGCAATCAGGATAGTGGTTGAACCGGTCATAGTGGGAACGCGCTGTGCGCTGCCGATAAGCTTACCGTTGAGCTCGGGGATAACCAGACCGATAGCCTTTGCAGCACCGGTGCTGTTGGGAACGATGTTCATTGCGCCTGCACGGCTGCGGCGGAGGTCACCCTTGCGCTGAGGGCCGTCCAGAATCATCTGGTCGCCTGTGTAAGCGTGGATGGTGCTCATGATACCGCTAACCACGGGAGCATACTTGTTGAGGGCAGCTGCCATGGGAGCCAGGCAGTTGGTGGTGCAGGATGCTGCGGAGATGATGGTATCCTCCGGCTTCAGGGTCTTGTGGTTGGTGTTGTAAACGATGGTGGGAAGGTCGTTGCCTGCGGGAGCGGAGATGACAACCTTCTTGGCGCCAGCCTCGATATGAGCGGCAGCCTTTGCCTTGGAAGTGTAGAAACCGGTGCACTCGAGAACTACGTCTACACCCAGCTCACCCCAGGGGAGTTCTGCTGCATTGGGTTTTGCATAGATGGTGATCTCCTGGCCGTCTACGATGATGGAACCGGGAGTTACTACAGTCTTACCGTCTTCTGCCAGTACGGCGTCCTTATAAGAAACGGTGTGTTTGCCCTCACCGAACTTGCCTGCGAAACCGCCCTGTGCTGTGTCATACTTCAGCAGATGGGCAAGCATCTTGGGACTGGTAAGGTCGTTGATAGCGACCACATCATAACCTTCTGCCTCGAACATTTGGCGGAATGCGAGACGACCGATACGGCCAAAGCCGTTAATTGCTACGTTTGTCATTTTACTAACTATGTGTTTAATTGAACTAAAAAATAACCTTTTCAGGGAGCTGCAAAGATAATAAAAATGTGAGAATTATAGTATATTTGTGAGTTAATAGATATCATTTTATTCGCTTATATGACGCGGGAAATCCTTCTTACCAACGACGATAGCATTGCCGCCAGCGGGCTGCTCCATCTGGTTAAACTGCTAAGGCATTACGGAGACATAACGGTGGTGGCTCCCCGGGAGCCCAACTCTGCCAGGAGCGCCGCCCTCACCATGGACCGGCCGCTGCACCTCGACTTTGTAAAGGGGCTGGAACCCGACGGCGGGCTGGGCGGTGTGCGCATATACACGCTGGACGGAACCCCCTGCGACTGTGCCAAGATGGGGATAAACATGTTTGTAGAAGAGGGACGCATGCCCGATATGGTGGTCTCCGGCATCAACCACGGCAGCAACGCATCTGCCGCGGCGCTCTATTCCGGCACCCTGGGTGCAACCATGGAGGCGGCCCTTTACGGCATCCCTGCAATCGGCTTCTCTATAGACACCCACGACGAGCATCCCGACTTTGCGGTGGTAGACGAGTATATCGACGATATCATGGATCAGTTTTTCAGCAATCCACCTGCCAAGGGTATCTATCTCAACGTCAATTTTCCCGACATCTCTCCCGACCAGGTGCGTGGCATTACCCTGGCCTGCCAGGGTCGCGGCCGCTGGCACAAAGAGTTCGTGCGCGAAACCGACCCCCGCGGCCGCGAGATCTACTGGATGGTGGGCGAATTCCTGAACCTTGCCAGCAGCGACCCCGATGCGATGGACGACCACACCCTTATGCACGACGGATACATCACAATCGTCCCCCACACCATAGACACCACCGACTATGCCGAGCTGGAGAGGCTCTCGCAGCTCTGGGACTTTGAAGCCCGATGAAATACTACCTCATAGCGGGAGAGGCCTCCGGCGATTTGCACGGCTCGCTGCTGATGCTCTCGCTTGCTGCGCGCGACCGTGAAGCCAGGTTCCGATTCTGGGGCGGGGAGAAGATGGCCACCGCATGCGGGTTGGATACCGCACATGCAGAAGACGGCGACGGCAGTAATACAGGTGCTGCCCGCAGCACTATGGTGCATAACTACCGCGACACGGCGGTGATGGGCTTTGTGGAGGTCCTCACAAAAGCAGGCATGCTGCGCCGCAATCTCGCTTTCTGCAAAGACGATATACTGGCGTATGCGCCCGACGCACTTATCCTGATAGATTATCCCGGCTTCAACCTTAAGATTGCCCGCTTTGCGCACACTCACGGGATGAAGGTGTTCTACTATATCGCCCCCAAGGTGTGGGCTTCGCGCGAAAGGCGCATAGAGCAACTAAAGCGATATGTCGACAGGCTGTTCGTGATATTCCCGTTCGAGGTGGAGTGGTTCCGCAGCCGTGGCATCGAGCCGGTGTACGAGGGGAATCCCCTTGCAGACCATATCGATGCCCTGCTGGATTCCGTACCCCCACGGGAGGAGTTCCTGAAGCAGAACGGCCTCGATTCCCGGCCGCTGATTGCGCTGCTGCCCGGCAGCCGGATGCAGGAGATAAAACATCTGGCGCCGCGCTTTAAGAAGGTGGCGGATACTATGCCCGGATATCAGTTCGCAGTAGCCGCCGCGCCTGAGATATCGCCCGAGGTATATGCCAGGTACCTCCCCGGCATACCGGTAATCCACGGCCAGACATATACGCTGCTCAGGCACAGTGCCGCAGCAGCCGTCGCATCTGGCACCGCCAGTCTGGAGGCAGCCGTCATAGGCACGCCGCAGGTGGTATGCTACGTCATGAATCCGCTCACCTGGCGCATCGCCATCAGCCTTCTCAGGGTCAGATACATCAGCCTGGCCAATCTGATTCTGGACAAGCTCATCTTCAAGGAGCTGCTGCAGGAAAAGTGCACCCCGGGTGCCATCGCCGCGGAGCTGGAGCGGCTGGTCACCGACACCGCCGCCCGCACCGCCATGCAGCAGGACTACGCCGCTGTCCGCACCCGCCTCGGCAAACCCGGCAGCGCAGACCGCTACGCAGAGGATATCCAGAAAAGCCTGCCGCAGTAGCCCCCGTGGACCCCAACCCCCTCTCCCTCAACCACTTACACACATTTGCTTGCGTAAAAATACGCAAGCAACTATAGGTAAAACGCTGAGGGATAGGGCGATAGACGCCACGCACCACGCGCAGCTACTTCACTCTGTAGAGAGGTTCGTCGTAAAGGAGATACTTCTTCGCCTTGCGGAGCCACTTCTGCTCTTCCGATTTGAGGTGGGAGCGCAGAGTGTCGTAATCGGCGGTGCCGCTTAGATAATCCATCACCGTTTCGCTGCCGGCGAGGGAATCCATCCGGCTGTTAAAGGCGAACTCCGGACAGTTGGCACGCACAAACCGTATCAGCCTCAGGGTGTGCAGCAGCGCATTGTAGCCCGGCTCGCCCGGGTTGGGTATCATCTGGAAGCCGAAACACTCCTGCCCGGCATAAAGGCCGGCGGCGGGAGTAAAGGTGCACCAGCGCATATACACGCTGCGGTCGTACACAGGGGAATCGACATCGTTCCAGGTGAGGGCGTTGTCCCAGGCAAAGTCGCGCCCCCGCTCCAGACGGCGCATGAACGGGGCACCGAACATCTCGTAGGGGCGGAAGGTGGCATCGCCGCAGCTGACGTTGGTGCCGTTCCACAGGTATGCGCCGCTCATGAAGTTCGCAGAAAACAGCGAGCTCAGGCCGCACGGCTGCGGAATGCTCCAGGGCAGAAGCTCGCGCGCCGCATCGTTGGCAGCGGCAGAGATGATATGCAGCGGGAAGGTGGCATTCATCTCGCTGTAGTACATGTTGGCAAGCTCGCCCGTCGTGAGGCCGTGCTTGTGCGGCAGGCCGTCGTAATGTCCGCCCTCTACGCATCTTCCACTGGGGTTGAAGCGGTCTACGATATACACCGACATCGGCTGCGGATTGCGGTTCTGCTCCAGCAGAAAGGCGCGCAACTGCTTCAGGAACGGGTCAAAACGGCTGCCGGTGCACTGATGCTCGATTACCACGGCATCGCAGGCGCCAAGCACATCCCGGTTCTCCAGCGAATCGAGCCTGACCGCATTGCGGTAGCGGGCCAGCGTATAGAACAGGTACTCGCCGTAAAGCGGATGCCACGCCGTTTCGTCGTCGAACACGGCGATGCGCCCCCGACGCAACGTGGTATCTTCCTGCTCCAGCAGCGGTGTCGTCCTGAAAGAGAACATGGGCTAAAGGGTAGCGTTTGCCAGGGCGAGAATATCTGCAGCAAGCTGTTCTGCGGCAGCCTCGCTGGTAGCCTCGGCATAAACGCGGATAATCGGTTCTGTATTTGATTTACGCAGGATTACCCACTTGCGCTCTGCCTCAAAATCGACCCTGACGCCATCTATGGTTGTGAGCTTCTGGCTTGCATAGCTGCTCTTGACCGCCTCGAAAACCTTGTCGGCCGCGGAGGCATCGGGGAGCTCTATCTTGTTCTTGGAGATATAATAATCGGGATATGTTGCACGCAGCGCGCTGGCACTCAGCCCCTTGTGTGCCATGTGACTTAAGAACAGCGCAACCCCCATCAGGGCGTCGCGACCGTGATGCAGGGCGGGATAAATCACGCCGCCGTTGCCCTCGCCACCCGTTACGGCGCCCACTTCGTGCATCTTTGTGGTGACATTCACCTCCCCCACTGCAGAGAAGTAATAGGGACATCCGTGTGCCTGGGAGATGTCACGAAGCGCGCGGCTGGAAGAGATGTTGGAGACTGCCGGACCCTTGACGTTGCTCAGGACATAGTCGCCCACAGCCACGATGGTGTACTCCTCTCCGAACGGTTCGCCATTCTCGCAAATGAACGCCAGCCGGTCTACATCGGGATCGACACTGATGCCCAGGTGCGCATTGTTTGCCACCACGGTGCGGCTCAGGCCTACCAGGTTGGCGGGCAGCGGCTCCGGATTGTGCGCAAAATGGCCGTCCGGCGTGCCGTTGATCGTGATGCACTGCACGCCCAGCTGCTCCAGCAACTGCGGCATCACCACGCCACCCACAGAATTCACCGGATCCAGCACCACCTTGAAACGGGCATTGCGTATCGCCTCCAGATCCACCAGAGAATCGTTCTTGACCGCATCGATATGTATCTGCGTATAATCCTTATAAGTTATCGTACCCAGCGCCTCTACTTCGCTGAAATCAAAGTCCTCTGCAGCAGCGGTTGCCAGCACCTCCTTTCCCTGAGCGTCGGTAAGGAATTCGCCGCTGGCACCCAGCAGCTTGAGCGCGTTCCACTGCATGGGATTGTGGCTGGCGGTGATGATTATGCCGCCATCTGCCTTCTCGCCGGTTACAGCTATCTCTGTGGTAGGGGTCGTGGCCATGCCGATGTTGATGACCTCGACGCCGCACGCTACCAGCGTGTTGCAGATAAGCCCGTCTACCATCGGCCCCGATATGCGGGCATCGCGCCCCACAACTATCTTCCTGCGCCCCTTGGCAAAGGCTGCCGCAAACTTTACGATGTCAACTGGGGTGAGGGCATTGCCCACGGCGCCGCCGATTGTCCCTCTGATTCCGGAAATAGATTTGATAAGTGTCATATTCTGGCAGAATTAGTTTCACATAAGTTTTGCAAATCTACGAATTATTTTTACATTTGCCGTCCCAAATAAAAACCTTACAAAGATGAAAAAAGGAATCCATCCCGAAAGTTACCGTCTTGTTGCTTTCAAGGATATGTCAAACGACCACGTGTTCATTACACGTTCTTGCGCTAACACCAAGGAGACTATCACTGTCGAAGGTGTTGAGTATCCGGTCGTAAAGGTCGAGATTTCCAACACTTCTCACCCGTTCTACACTGGTAAGATGAAGCTCGTGGATACTGCCGGCCGCGTTGATAAATTCTACAGCCGTTACGGCAAGAAGGACCAGAAGAAGTAAGCTTCCCCCTTCTCAGCATACAAGATACAGCAAAACGCCAGCCCCGAAAGGTTGGCGTTTTTTTTGCCGCCCGCTCTACGGCCTCGCATGAAAGTCTGCTACGGCCTGTATCTACTTCAGCAACCCTTTCAGCACCTCGTTGGTGACGCGGCGGGTGGCGGTGTTCACGGCGGTTTTTGCGGCGGATGATGCTGCCTTTTTGACGGCGGTGCCGGCGGTCGTTTTCCTGGCTGCGGATGTCTTCTTGGTAGATGACGTCTTCTTGGTGGATGACGTGCTCTTTTTGCGGGTGGTGGTGCTGCCGGTGATGCTCTTGGCGGCCGATGTGGCCAGGCTGCGGGCAAACGACGTTGCGGCGGCGGCGAGCATGGTGCCAAAAATCGTCCGCTTTATGCCGGAGGACTGTTTGGCCGCCCGCCCCTTTTCCTGCGTCTGCTGCGCAAGCTCCATCTCCTGCCGGGCGGCTGCCTCTTCTGCCTCCTTGGCCGCCTGCTGATACTGAGCCGTGAGCACTTCGAATGCGCTCTCGCGGTCAAAGAAGCCGTCGTAGTTGAGAATGTTCTGCGGAGCGCGGCGGTTGATGTCGAGCCGCTGCCCTTCTGTTATGGCGCCGATAGAGCTCAGCGGGAACAGGATCCGGGCGCGTTCTACCACCGTGGGGGCCCCCTTCTCGTCGAGGAAGCTTACCAGCGCCTCGCCCGTTGCGAGTTCTGTGATTGCGGTGGCTGTATCAAACGCAGGATTTGCGCGGAATGTCTCTGCCGCAACCCGCACCGCCTTCTGGTC
The DNA here is from genome assembly GCA_017446775.1 of Bacteroidales bacterium. Classification (GTDB taxonomy): domain Bacteria; phylum Bacteroidota; class Bacteroidia; order Bacteroidales; family UBA932; genus Equibacterium. The sequence continues at coordinate 18,298 of JAFSQE010000021.1, forward strand.
GCGGGGGGTATATGCGCGCAGGGCGTGCTGCACACGGTTACCCAGCTGCCCCAGGATACTGTCTGGGATATCTGTGGGCGATTGTGTCACAAAGTAGACCCCCACCCCTTTGCTGCGGATAAGACGCACCACCTGCTCTATCTTATCTGTGAGCGCCTTGGGGGTATCGGCAAACAGCGTGTGCGCCTCGTCAAAGAAGAACACCAGCCGGGGCTTGTCCAGGTCGCCGACCTCGGGCAGAGTGGTATAAAGCTCTGTCAGCAGCCAGAACAGGAAGGTGGAATAGAGCCTGGGTCGCATCATCAGTTCGTCTGCCGCCAGCACGTTCATCACGCCCAGCCCGTTCTCCACAGCCATCAGGTCGGCCACATTAAACGCCGGTTCGCCAAAGAACTTGTCGGCCCCCTGATCTTCCAGAGTGAGGATTGCCCGCTGTATTGCGCCTATTGACGCGGCCGAGATATTGCCGTAGGTGGTAGTGTACTCGCCCGCGTGCTTTGAGACAAAGTCCAGCATCATGCGCAGATCCTTGATATCGATAAGCAGCAGGTTATTGTCGTCGGCAATGCGGAACACGATGTTCAGAACGCCGCTTTGCACGTCGTTAAGCTCCAGCATCCGGGACAGCAGCTGCGGCCCCATGGCAGATACGGTGGTGCGCATGGCGTGCCCCTGACGGCCAAACACATCAAAGAAACGGGTCGGGCAGCCACGGAACTGCGGATTGGCTATGCCGAATTCTGCCATGCGCTTCTCAATGAATTTGGAGAGAGACCCCGCCTGGCTTATTCCGCTCAGGTCCCCCTTCATATCGGCCATGAAACAGGGGATGCCCGCCTGCGAGAAGGTCTCGGCAAGCACCTGCAGCGACACGGTTTTACCGGTACCGGTAGCTCCTGCCACCAGGCCGTGGCGGTTCAACATCCTGGCATTGATATAAATCGGGCCGCCTTCGCTATGGGCCACGTACATCTGGTTATCTGCTGTGTACATAGTGTCTGTATTAATTACTCGTCTCCAAATTTAAAAAACTTTCCGATACGGTGCGTCAAAACATAAAAAAGGCGGCCAGCAACCTGGCCGCCCTAAATATCTCTCAGGAGAAACTTACCTGGTAACAACGATTGCTACGCGGTTCTCCTTGCGGACATCGGATACCCTGACGGTGTCGCCGTAATAATTTACGGTGATACGCTCTGCAGCGATACCTGCATCCTCAAGAGCCTTGGCTACGCGCTCTGCACGCTTCTGGGACAATTTCATATTGTACTTGGGATAGCCAGTCTCCTTATCGGCATAACCGCTAACGGTAACCTGTGCCTCGGGATAGTTGTTGAGAAGCTCGATGATTGCATCCACCTTAGCCTGCTCTGATTTCTTGATAACAGAGCGGTCCAGATCGAAGTAGATGTTCTCTTCAGAAGCACGAGCAGCGGCGCGTGCAGCTGCAGCAGCCTCTGCGGCAGCTTTCTCTGCAGCAGCTTTCTCTGCGGCCAGGCGCTCTGCCTCTGCCTGCTCTGCAGCAAGGCGCTCTGCCTCTGCCTTCTCGGCAGCCAGACGCTCTGCCTCTGCCCTCTCTGCAGCAGCCTTGGCGGCAGCGATTGCAGCAGCCTGCTCTGCAGCAGCCTTAGCGGCAGCTTTCTTCTTTACAGAGCCGATGTTGAACTTGAGGCCAACGAGTGCGGCAAAGTTGTCGTCCCACTTGAAGGGGCGTTTGATGTGGAGGATTTCGCCACCGTAGAACTCGTTGTCGTCCAGGGTGTTGAACTTGTTGCTCAGGCCATTGTCCTGGAACTCGAGAGAGAGCCCTACAAGGTCGCTGAAGCGGAAGTCGAAGCCCAGACCGGCGCGCACTGCGGGAGTGATGCAAGCAGCGGTATTATTAGCTGCAAAACGATATGCAGCACCTGCACCCAGGAAGATATACGGACTCAGGAAACGGGTCTCTTTATACTTGAAGATGTTGCAGATATCAACTGTTGCATCCAGGGCGAGTTGCGCATAATTCAGTTTACCGATTTCGGTTCCGTTGGGGAAGTTTGCCATAGGGCCGCTGAGATTGGCACGCAGGCCAAACACGGGGGTGAAATCATAGCCCACGTTGATAGCAGCATTAGGACTGAGGTGCTGGAAGTGGCCGATAGACCAGTTGTTGGAGGTAGTGTATACAGCACCACCCTGAGCACCCAGGTACCAACCCGGATAAAACTCGTTCTGAGCGTTAGCGGATAAGCTCACGAACAGAACAGAAGCTAAAACTACGAATAACTTTTTCATGATGCTTAATAATAAATGTTACTTCTTAGTATTCGGGGCAAATGTACTAAATATTAACGACAAAACAAATTATACGGCTACCATCTCTGCGTCCAGGATCTCGTACTTGGAATTGTTGCTCTTGTATTCCGGTACTATCTCCTTCATCTTGCGCACCGTGGCCATATCGTCGAACTGCTTTGCAATCTCTACCAGAGCATCTATCTCTGCGCACACCTCGTCGTAATCATATTCACGCACCTGCGCAATCCTTATCTTGTCGTGGAAGGTAGGCTTGGTATTCTCCAGTTCGTTGAGGACCTCCTCGTAAAGCTTCTCCCCCTCCCGCAGACCGGTATATTCAATCTTGACCCCCTTGGCACCGGAAAGGGCAATCATACGGCGGGCCAGGTCGGTGATTCTTGCCGGCTGCCCCATGTCAAACACAAATATCTCACCGCCGTTACCCTTGGTACCCGCCTCAAGCACCAGCTTGCACGCCTCGGGTATCAGCATAAAGAAGCGGACGATACGCTCGTCGGTAACGGTTACCGGGCCACCAGCGCGGATCTGCTCCCTGAACAGCGGGATAACGCTGCCGTTGCTCCCCAGCACATTGCCAAAGCGGGTTGTAACAAACTGGGTATACTCCGGCGAGCCTATCCGGCGGCGCTTGCTGCCCATAGCCTCAAGCCTCAGCTTACGGTCCAGGCTCTGGACATATATCTCGCAGATACGCTTGCTGCACCCCATCACGTTGGTGGGGTTGACAGCCTTGTCTGTGGATATCATCACAAACTTCTTGACCCCGTACTTGACACTGAGGTCGGCAAGCAGCTTTGTGCCGTATACATTGTTCAGGACAGCTTCGCTGGGGTTGTCCTCCATCATTGGGACATGCTTGTACGCTGCGGCGTGGAATACGAACTCCGGGCGGAAAGAGGCAAAGACGTGCTCCATCCGGGTGCGGCGGTTGATGCCGGTCACCACAACCTCGCACGGCACGTCCGGGAAATCTTTCGCCATCATCAGCCGCACGTCGTGCTGCGGCGTCTCTGCCTGGTCTATAAGCATCAGCTTCTCCGGCTTGAACTCCGCCACCTGACGCACTATCTCCATGCCGATAGAGCCGGCAGAGCCGGTAATGAGCACCCGCCGGCCGGCAAGCAGCTCCTCTACCGATTTCAGATCGACCCGGATTTCTGTCCTGGGCAGCAGGTCCTCTACGCTCACCTCCTTGATCTGCAGTGCGCCCGCGCCGTCTTCTACCAGCTCTCCGTTGCGCACCTTGGCCTCTTTGGCATCGTGCGCCATAAAGATCTTAATCCCCTCGCCTATCAGCAGATACTGGATCTCCTGGTTCATACGGAACTCGTTAACGCGCCCCGGACTCACCAGCACACCCTGTATCCGCTCTTTCTTGATGATAGCCTTAAGGTCATCGTCCAGGCTGTAAACCGGCAGACCCAGCAGCTTCATGTTCTTTATCTTGTATTCGTGGGATATGAAACCGCGCACGTCAAACTGCGACCCGCTCTCTGTCCGGACACTCTTGGCAAGGCCGACTCCGCCGGTCAGCGCGCCGTAGATAAGCACACGCATCGCCTTGTCGCTCACCTTTGTGACGTCGTACATCAGTTTCACCAATATACGCATCGTCCACATAAGCAGCATGGCCAGCATAAAGGCAACCAGCGTGCCCCAGGGGTTCAGTGCAGTTATCGCGGCCCACCCCTGCCAGGAGGCGATGGAAGTTACCACAAGCGCCAGCGCAAAGGAGACCATGTTGGCGTAGGTCACGCGCAGCAGGTCCACAAAGCTCGAGAAACGCAGCACACCGGCATACGTCCTGAAAATCTTTGCGCCGATCCAGCTCAAAAAAGAATAAAGCAGCGCCGTATAAACCAGCGCCCACCTGTGTTCAAATGCGTCCAGAGTGTTGTTGAACAGCCAGTATGTGAAGATGCAGGATATGAAAACTATCAGCGCATCCAGTAGCAGAATCGCCCAGTAAGGGAGCATATTCTTGCTGAAGTACCAGTCTGTCAACCGCTTGACAAGGTCCTTGGCTTTACCCATTGTAAAATGATTTGCTTAAGTGGTGCAAAGGTAGCAATTTGTCCGATATCAGAACTTGCGCCAGACCATTTTATTGACGATACCGGTGTAGCTCTGGATAATCTTGACGACCTTGGTGGAGACGTTTTCGTCAGAATATGCGGGGACGGTCAGCCCCTGATCGCCATGCTTCCACATGCTAACTGCAAGATCGACGGCCTGTAAAACTTGCTCTGAAGAAATACTACCCGCAACAAATATTCCCTTCTCCATGGCTTCTTGGCGTTCGGTAGAAGTACGGATGCTTACAGCCGGGAACTTAAAGTATGATCCCTCTTCCGGGATAGTACCCGAATCGCTCACCACACAAAATGCATTCTGTTGCAACTTGTTATAATCAAAAAATCCCAATGGTTCGTGCTGATTAACCCGCGCATCAAACTTAAAATCACGCTGCTCAATAAACTTCTTCGACCTAGGATGACAACTGTAAAGAATAGGCATATCATATTTTTCCGCCATAGCATTCACGGCATTCATGAGGGAGAAGAAATTGTTCTCAATGTCTATATTCTCTTCGCGATGAGCGCTTAGCAGAATATATTTATGAGGCTCCAATCCAAGCCTTTCCAAAACATCACTGTTGCTAATCTTATCATAATTGGCAGTAAGTACCTCTGACATGGTAGATCCTACCTTAAAAGTGTACTCCGGTCGCACTCCCTGAGCCAGGACGTTACGCAATGCGGGGTCACTGTAGCAAAGGTTTACATCACTGGTCACGTCAACAATCCTGCGAATGACCTCTTCCGGTAGGTTCTCATCCTTGCAGCGATTCCCTGCTTCGAGATGGAAAATCGGAATCTTAAGCCGCTTAGCACTAATAACGCACAGACAGCTGTTAGTGTCTCCTAAAACCAGAATGGCATCTGGACGTTCAGCAGCAAACAATTCGTAGCTCTTTGCCAACACATTCCCCATAGTCTGCCCTAAATTCTCGCCGACTACACCTAAATAAAAATCGGGTTCGCGAATGCCCAACTCATCGAAGAAGAGTTTATTTAAATTATAATCATAATTCTGTCCGGTATGAACAATTTTCAAATCGAAATAGCGATCTGCTTTCTTAATAATTTCTGACAGTTTGATGATTTCGGGGCGCGTGCCCATTACAATCATTAGTTTCAATTTACTCATGGCTTTATCTTTCCGTTTATATTTCTTCATTAATTATTTCACATCTGAATAGTATCCCGGATACAAATCTTTATGTTCTTCTATCCATTTCTTCATCTCTGCGATTTGCTCAACATAATCCTTTACCTGAATATCGTAATCTCCCCAGAAAGGAACAAGAGATTTATCAACACGTTTATTTTCTACCCGGATCACACGGCGATCTCCGGGGAAATACCTCTCGAATAGCTGCAGCAATTCATATTTACTGATACTGGCAGAAGGCGCTGCTTGAAATAGTCCATGCGCTTTTTGCGAAAGCAAAAGCTCAATCACCTTGGCATATTCCAGCGTAGTCAGTCCAGTCCAGATAGCATTGGCATAACCTTTTACCTCCCCTCGCTGTCGTAAAAACCAGTTTAACAAACTGCCGTCTGATTCGTCCTGAGCAGGGCCTATCAACGAGACACGAATCGTAATATCCTTTTCGTTTACCAATTCCCCTATGGCTTTTGTTCTGGCATAAAAACTCTTAGCATCTGGCATGTCCGCCAAAGTGTACAGCCCCTTCGATCCCGAGAAAACGCAATCTGTGCTACGCTGTACTACCACGGTATGTGTTCCGAATGTCAACTTTTCTAACAAATGCGGCAGATATGCATTAATCCATACCGCACCTGCCATATCGTCCTCCGCAGCCTGATTCACGATAGCGGCACAATTAATTATTGCATCGGGTATAGTCCTTTTAATAATATTATTCAGGCCCGCCGGATCATATGGGGAAAAGCTTCCTTTATGGACATCTGCTGTCACATTAGCCTCTTTCAAGTTGATAACCTCGTGGCCCCTCTCAGTAAAATACATAGAGACCACATGGCCTACAACGCCATCACTACCGACTATCAAGATCTTCATATCAAACAATTTATGAATAAACTCCCTAATACATCATACACTTGTCTCCGCAAATCGGCCGAGGCACACCACTCATCCAACTCTTGGGGAGTCGAGTCCAGGTCATACTCGTAGATCTCCGAAACGGTTACGCCATAATTGCGCGCCTTGCCGTCCCGGATGTTTTTCAATTGCGCGCACAGGTTCTTTCCCACAAAACCCCTGGCGCCTGTAACAAGTATCTTCAAATCTGCAGGTTTTAGCGTTATCAAATGTCAAAGATAAAAAAACTGGCGCCATTATCGTTACGGCCTCAGCAGGTTGATAGGCGCCACAAACACTCCATCTTCTCGCCTGTATGCGCCACCAATGGCAGTCAGCACCAGCAGGAACGACGGAGCCTTCTCATCGCTCTTCTCCACTATCTTGTTACGCAGAGTTAGCAACGACGATGCACCATCGTTTATCAGGTCATCGCCACCCAACTTGATCTCAATACCACCCCAACGGCCGTCTTCCAGTTTTACCACAGCATCACACTCCAGTCCGGCATTATCGCGATAGTGATTTACCGTACCGCCCAAAGTGTCAGCATACACCCTTAAGTCTCTTACGGCAAAATCCTCAAAGAAGAGCCCAAAGCTGTTCAAGTCCTTCATCAGGTCTGCAGGACTCACGCCCAGGCTGCGGCACGCAATCGACGTATCCACAAAATGCCTGGTGGGAGTGCTTCTGATGGTTGTCCTCGACCTGATGTTCGGGTTCCACGCCTCCATATCCTCAATGATATACAGATCTTTCAAGGCTTCCATATAGTCATCATACGTCTTGGTGTCCATCGTACGCTCATTGCTCTGGCGTATATCAGAGATAATAGTCGATACAGCAGATTCCGACGAGATATTCCTTGCATAGCTTTTCAGAATCATCCTCAGCACCTCCGGCTTCTTGTTGCGGAACCGCTCATTCTCACTGTCCTCAAAAACAAACAGTCCGTTGTAGTAGTTCTTGGTGACTTCCAGCGCAATCTCCCTTGGAGCCAACACCGATACAGGCCATCCTCCCCTGCAAAGCAAGAATGCTACATCGTCCAGAGTAAAGTCCTGATTCATGTCCCACGGGAAATTCTTCCCGCCGTCAAACAAATCTCTTAGCGACACCGTACCCTTAGACTCCTTTGATTCCCAGAGTGTCATCGGGCGCATAGCCAATGGAGCTATTCTTCCCGCTCCACTATGATGCACCTCCGTCTTGTCTGCCGGAGTCGAACTGCCTGTCAACAGGTATTTGCCGAACTCATAGTTGAAGTCCAGATCATCCTTCACCTGGTTCCAGATGTCAGGAGCCTTCTGCCATTCATCTATCAACCTCGGTTTCTCACCTTCCAACACGGCCTTGGGATTCATCCTGGCCATCATGATAGCTTGTTTCGTGTTTAATTTCACGAAACTCTTCTGGAAGAGCATGCACGTAGTCGTCTTGCCACAGAACTTAGGCCCTGCCACAACCACAGCACCCGAAGTCTTTAACTTTAGTGCAATTGCCTCCTCTATAAGCCTTTGATAATACATAATCAATTCTTTTATCAGTACTAACCGGTTGCAAAGGTAAAAACAGTATTATTAAATTCCCAAGATTTTCAATCAAAAATTCCCAAGATTTTCAATCGAACCCTCCATGAATTTATTCTTAGCTTACCGATGATGCAAGACGGACCTTCTTGTCGTGCCCTTACCGCGAAAGTATTTCATCAGGCCCCAGCGGCGACCAGGCGCCATCCTTGCACTCCAGGATTACCGTGCCGGACTCAAGCGCCCGAACTGTGTGCCACTGCTGTAATAAGCAAACATTCTTTGTACTTTTTTTCGTAAAGTTGTTTGTACATTTTGGCCAGCGGTTAGTAGGCTCATTCGTTCCGGTTTATACTCGAGTTTCTATTGTTTTGGAAGTAGCCTTACGGAGCTGCTTCCCATTGACGGTCGATTCGGAGGTAAAGATGGTCTTCCTGTTCTCAAGCCTATAGCTTGTACCAGCAAGTTTGATTACCTCGCAGCGATTAGGCCGGAAGGTCTCTTCGTTCGTCTTTGGAATACGATATTTGTCGCGTACACGCATCACAAAGTTGAAGACAGTCTTCTCGCTCACCTCAGGGAAGTCAGCATGATGTTCCCTCAAATGATCATGAACCTGGCGGCTTGACAGATAAGGCGCTCGCATAAGCTCATTTTTAACCTCTTCCTCGAAGATGTCCAATTTGTACTTGAAGCCCCTCTCATACGCCTGGCTGGTCTGGAACTCCTCCAGGGTCATCTTGACATACTTCTCCACCGTGTGCCTGTGCAGACCCAACTCACGGGCAATCTGCACGCAGTGGAGACCTTTTGATTTTAATTCTGTAACTTTGTACCACATTACGAGTTTCCTTTGCGAACTCTTGAGTCCTTGTGCATCCATAGCTTTTGTATTTGTAGTGATTTACAAAGTTATGGATGCCTTTACTTTCCTTGGCTAAGATGTACATTTTACTTTACGAAAAAATGTCCATTTACCTTTGCCAAAAAAAGTACAAGCAAAGTTACCTATTACAGCGCCGCTACCACATAACAGATGGCAACCGTCAGCAGATACAGCATCAGACCCTACGAGGTAATCTGACCCATGTCGGCCCCGAACACCCGCTTTACGGAAATCTCCATCCGCTTGTACTACACATCCATCAACACTTGGCCCCAGATGCCTACAAGCGAGAGAATATCGATAAGTATGGAGAACAGCCACAGTGCCGACTTTCTTCTTCAATAGAACAATAAACCTTTATAAAAAGACATTACTCGCTTTAAGATTCTTATTAATAGTCTCTATTTCATCTTTCTTCAGTCGTAAAAGCTCATAAATCTTCTCATCTATTTTGTAGAAAAGTTCTTGCGTTCGCTTATTATGCGATTGTGTTTCTGAGACAAAGTCCTTGTAATTCTTCACTTCCTTTTTTAGGAAAGCCTGTTCCATCTTACAAATTTCATCGAATTCGGATTCAATGCCTTGTATTAAACTATTCTCTGATGGATTGTTTACATGAATCTTGGGCACCTGTATTGTAGTCATTATTTCCTTTCTATATAAGTCAAAATCATCGTATTTGTTTTTCAATAACCATAGAAAGAATGAAGATTTCAGAAACGCACATAAGAACTTGATAGGATACTGTCCTCGTGGTGCAATTCTCAAAACAGGGACCCCCATCCGATTATAACAATGCATAATCTTCTCACTATAGTAAACAGCACCGCCAGGAACTATGTAAATTGATGGTTTATGATCTAATGATTTAAGACCATTAACCGCAAATCTCGGAATTGTGATTCTTAAATATGCATCTTGTAGCCTTGGCTTTTGAAAAGATTCGAAATAAAATACATTCCCCCTTGACTTTCCATTTGTGCAAGTTTCAAATTTTTCTACAACACTTTTTCTTTGTTGGTCCGATAAAGGGAATGGATCCACAATGTTTAAACTAACTAATGATAGTAAGTTTTCAGAAAGTTCTTCATATGAACTAAGAATCGGAATAGATTGTAAATATGATTCAATATAAGAGGTTCTTGTATTTATAGCATTTAGTTCTGTGAATAATACGTCGGTTATTTTATTATTCATTCTTTGCTTAATCAAGCAATCAATTTCATGGGCGTTTAGCAACTTAATCTTGTTATTCTTTGCTTGATATATATAGCCATTATTGTCAACATCCACTAAATTATCATGTCCTTTAATCCTAACAATAAAGATATACCGTTCGTCCTTAATAGGATACGGGTTAATGCTAGAAATAACTAAACCACTGATTCTACGTGATGAGTCATGAATGAAATCTATGAACCTCTTAAACTCGTCTTCACCATCAATCACAACACCGTTTATTAAATCGATTGAATCAGCTCCTACTATTATAAACCCTCCCATCGAATTAGCTAACGCACAAAATGACTTTAATAATTGCTCTAGTGAGTTCTCGTTTGCATTAGGAACGCATAAGCAAAGCTCTGTTTGTGAAACATTATTAATGATTATTTGGGCTTCAGGAAAAGTTGTAAAGATGCATTCATTAGGATTATCAAATGCGGATTTGATACTTTCCCAATCCAGTTTATCAATATTAAAAAAAGTTTGATCGCGTCCAATTTCATTAATACAGTGGGCATCAGATGCCTTTAAAAAGGCGACTGGACTCTTTCTTTGATATTGAGGGGATGCCAATAAGTGCTGGATATTGTATTTTTGCTTCTCACTCTTATAACAAATGCCTCTTAATGCGGAATCAGAAAAAGCATGGGCTCTTGTAGTGCCTTCTTGAAGGGTATTATAAATACCTTTACTAGAGTCAGTATGAGCGTCAAGGATTACACAATCATACTTTTGAGATTCACGATAGAGATCAAATATTGACCAGTTTGAGAAAACATCATTCTCTTTCCCGAAAGAATCCTCATTATAGCCTCCTTCGTTTAGAAACTTCTCAATGTCATTAATACTAGTATTGGGATTGAAAATAACTAGTAAATGAATACCGTTATTAACTTCAAATTCTACTCCAGGAAGTATTAATACACTTTCAAGACACTTAAGAAAACGGTTAAGCTCTTTAACTCGTTTTTTAGCATCTATTGAATCAGTAATAGTTCGTAATGTATCCAAATCATTCTTGGATTTCTCAATTATCTGAACTACTCGTTTATATCCTTCAATAGAATTATGATCAGTAATAGCAATTACATTTAAATTCTTTTCTTTTGCCCTCTTGAGAATACTAATGTATTCTTCATCATTTTTGGGGCCCTTGTAGCACTTTGAGGCAGGAGTGTGGATGTGGAGCTCGGCACGAAAAATAGTATTCTTGTCCATTATTAATTCAATTATCGATTATCCTTTTTCTTGCAAATAACAGTGATTATAAGTTTACACTGTTGCGGATTGGGCCTATGGTTTCAGGACGACCCATTCCCCTCCCTTCTTCGGACCTTTGTGGGTAATTTCTCCTTCTTCGGTCAGTTTGTTGACGGCTTTTTCGATTGCGCGTGAAGATATACCGATAGATTCGGCGATTTCACGGAGCGATACTTTTGGATTGGACTGCATCATCTCCTTAATCTTTGCCGAAGTTTTTACCGAACTTTCTACCGAACTTTTTCCCGAACCGTGGTCAGATTGTTCGGTAGAAGAAGTCTTCTTTTTCCATAGGATTGTGGTGAAGAAGCCCTCGGTCTTGTATTCGGCCGGAGGAAATCCGTCCTCTGAGAGTATCCGGGCGATACGCGGGATGCCGGTGCCGACACTCTCGACAAGGTGCAAACGGGTGAACATCCGGAAGATGAACGGGTTCCTGGAGCGGCTGCGGTGACCGAAGTCGGCTGCTACATAAGGCAGCAGGCCGCCGGGGTTGGAGATTTCGAGGCGGTCGTCGTAGAGCTGGACCATAATCTTGGCTCCGGAATCGAAGTAGTCGCGGTGGCAGAGGGCGTTGGTCAGAGCCTCTTTGATGGCGTCAAGGGGCAGTTCCCAGATTTCCTGGCGCGGGTCAAAGCCGTGCATGACATATTCAACAGCCAGATATTGTTTGATCCAGGCGGTGGCGTTGTTGTATTGTGAGAGAAGCGGTCCTTCGAATGTCTTTGAGTCGATAATGTGGACGTTCTCCGTACCTTTGAAGCGGACGCAATGGATGATAGCATTGATGAATCTTTTGCCACAGGCATCGGAGAAGAGCATCGGGACAGCGTTGGTTATTTCACCCTTGTCGGTGAGTAGACCAAGGTTAGTGATGAGCTCTTTGCTGGGCGCGTTGGATGTGATACCGGCCTGGCTCTTGAAGTCGTGGACGGCTTCTTCGGAGATATCTTCCCATTTGAACCATGGGCAAACTCCCATATCGAAGTTGAGTTTTCCGGCATCGTCGAAGATCTTGCGGACATCGGCTGGTTTGCGAAGCTTCTGGGAGTTAGCTCCGCGGCGGATATGGACGGCTCCGGAGCAGAAGTAGGGCTTGTCCTCCCCTTCTTTGACTTCCATTACCCAGATTTCGTGGCCAGTGATGTCAAGCGAGTAGATGTCGCAATCGACCTGGGGTTCGATTTGGTCCACGGAATCACGCAGAGCAGAACGCTTGCTATTGTTGATGGAGAAGCCTTCGGTGAACTTGCCATCGTTGTCAACTCCAAGAATGATGTATCCGCCGGTTGCATTGGCCAAGGCACAGACTTCCTCGCTGAGCTCCCTTACTTTCGAGGGAACCTCGCGCTTGAGCTCTACGTGCTGGCCTTCTCCTTGAGCAATCAGTTCCAGTGCCTTCTTTTCGTCAATCATGACCATTTCGTTTAGATTACAAATATACTGATTTCATCGCACACTATTGTTGTCTTATGAATTGAATGATAAGACTGAATTCGTAGTTTTAGGTATAAAGTAATCAGTTTTTGATTACTTTGTGCACAATAATAAGAATAATATTATCGACATTTACTTAAAAGTGATAGCCGGTGAATCATGTATACCCGTATAAGGAGTCCTCGGATTATCTAATCCCCCATTCGGCCAAAAAGCGTTCGCCCGTTTGGCCAAGGTGAATATAGGGAGTTCAATAAATAACCGCGAAAACGCGAGTTACGCACAAATAAGTATCAGTTTTAGACCCGACTCATCTGAGATTTGGAGCATGGTGGAATCAATAATCCGAGCCAAATAGTTTTCGGGTTAAAGAAAAAGGATTCATCGCATGTCCAGTTTGATTCATGTATTAGATATACCAAACGAACTAAACAATCATCTGCAAAGTTGGGAATTCAAAGAAAAATGAATCCGTGGGTAGCGATTTGATCTTGGAATGATTCAAGATAAGAAAGGATGTTTTTGAGGGATTGAAACATCACCTTTCCGCGACAGATTTCGAGGACCTCTATAGCGCCTTATTTTCTCCTTTAACCCGAAAAAATGGGGTATTATCCGCAA
>JAFSQE010000022.1 GCA_017446775.1 Bacteroidales bacterium
CCGCAAGGGCACAAAAAGAAAGACAGACTTCAAAGACAGACTTCAAGTCTACCGGCGCTTTGCGCCGCAGGGGTTTTAGGGGGCAGAGCCCCCTAGTAAAATAAGTGCCCGCAAGGGCACAAAAAGAAAGACAGACTTCAAGTCTGTCTTTCTTTTTGTGCCCAGAACAGGGCTCGAACCTGCACAATCTTGCGATCACTAGTCCCTGAAACTAGCGCGTCTACCAATTCCGCCATCTGGGCTCTTAGCGGATGCAAAGATATGTAAAAAAATCGTTTCGAATCAAAAAAATATTTGCTGACACAGAAAAAAGTTATACATTTGCAGTCCCAAAAGGAAAATTCCTCATTAGCTCAGTTGGTTAGAGCACCTGACTGTTAATCAGGGGGTCCTAGGTTCAAGTCCTAGATGAGGAGCTAAGCGGGCGACAGTTCTGTCGCTCGCTTTTTTTCGTATATTTGTGAAACCCAGATTCTTGTATGTCAATAAAATATCATATCCTGCGGTTGGCGGTTGCCGCGTTATTTGCCCTGCAGCTTTCTTGCTGCGCCGGCTCCGATAAGAAGCCGAGCTATCTGGACACTTCTGCACCTATTGATGCGCGGGTGGATGATTTGCTGGGCAGGATGACCGCAGAAGAGAAGATAAGCATGTTGCGTACTCTGGCACCGCCCATCGAAAGGCTTGGTATTGACAAGTATTACCATGGGAATGAGGCGCTGCACGGCGTGGTACGGCCGGGCCGTTTTACTGTATTCCCGCAGGCGATAGCGCTGGGCGCGATGTGGAATCCGGAACTTGTAGAGGAGATATCCACGGCGATATCAGATGAGGCGCGAGGCCGCTGGAATGCTCTGGACGGCGGCAAGGAGCAGATGCTGGCTTTTGGAGACCTGCTTACATTCTGGTCCCCTACGGTGAATATGGCCCGCGACCCGCGCTGGGGCCGCACCCCCGAGACTTATGGAGAAGACCCCTTCTTGAGTGGCAAAACCGGGGCTGCTTTTGTGCGGGGACTCCAGGGCAGCGACCCGCGCTATCTGAAAGTCGTCTCTACGCCAAAGCATTTTGCCGGCAACAATGAAGAGCACAACCGTGCCGAGTGTGATGTAAAGGCCTCGGAGAAGATACTGCGCGAATACTATCTGCCCGCTTTTGAGGCTTGCGTAAAGGAGGGCGGGGCAGCATCAACCATGGCGGCATACAACGCGATAAACGGTGTGCCGTGCACTTGTAATGAGTGGCTTCTGACCGATGTGTTGCGGTGCGACTGGGGATTCGACGGCTATGTCGTGTCTGATTGCGGCGGCGTATATCAGATATGGTCGGCACATAATTATACTTCTACCGTAAAAGAGGCGGCGGCATTGGCGCTAAGGGCTGGGCTGGATCTGGAATGCGGCGATACGGCATATCTGGAACCTTTACAGGACGCCCTTGCAGAAGGGTTGGTGAGTATGGAGGATATAGACCGGGCTGCGGGCCGGGTACTTCGTTCGAGGATGCGCCTCGGTCTTTTTGACCCCGCGTCGGACAATCCCTATTCCGCCATCAAAGAAGATGTGATTGGCTGCGAAAAGCACCGCGCCCTCGCGCTGCAGGCTGCCAGAGAGTCGGTGGTGCTGCTTAAGAACAACGGCATCCTTCCGCTGGAAAAGAACTCTGTGAAAAAGATAGCGGTTCTGGGCATCAATGCTGCAAAGTGCGAACTGGGAGACTATAGCGGCGTGCCCACAATCCAGCCGGTAAGCGTTCTGGATGGCATCAGAAGCAAGGTGGGCGAAGGGGTGGAAGTTCTCACGGCCCCCTGGATTTCTATGGATTCCGGCCTCAGCCTGATAGAGCCCGATGCCTTTGTGGGGGGTGTCAAGGCAGAATATTTCCTGGGTACCGGCTTTGAAAAGAAGACCCTGGAACGCACCGAGCCGTGGATCTTTTTTGAGCCGGACAACCAGGCTCCTGACCCGCTCCAGCCAGTGCACCACATGTCGGCTCGCTGGACGGCCGATCTGACGGCTGACATAGAGGGCGAATATCAATTCGTGCTGGATATCAACAACGGAGGATACAGTATGTGGCTGGACGGCGAGCCGATGCCGGCCAGCTTCAGCAAAACCTTGCGCAAAGGCACCACCCACCGCATAGTGGTGGAATTCAACCACGAGCGCGACTACTGCTGCCTGAAACTCCTGTGGAGGAAGCCTTCTTCTACTGCATTAACCAAGGCCGGTCTGATGAAGGAAGCTATCGAAGCTGCTGAATCAAGCGATGTGGTGGTGGCCGTGATGGGCTATAACAAGGGTATCGAGCGCGAGGGACACGATCGCGAAATCCTCACGCTGCCGGCCGACCAGACAGACTATCTCAAACAGATATATGCGGTCAACCAGAATGTAATCCTGGTGCTTGTGGCGGGCAGTTCCATCTCACTTGAGTGGGAAGACGCCCACCTGCCTGCAATCCTGGACGGCTGGTACGGTGGCGAATATGCGGGAGAAGCTGTGGCCGACATCCTTTTTGGCGACTATAACCCTGCCGGCCGTCTTCCGCTGACATTCTACCGCTCCATCGACCAGCTGCCGCCGTTCGGCGATTATTCCGTTACCAACGGCCGCACTTACAAATATTTCCCGGGCGATCCGCTTTATCCCTTTGGCTATGGTCAGAGTTACACCGATTTCGAGTATTCCGACCTCAAGGTGAAGCAAACGCGCAGCGGATGGGATGTGAAGTTCAAGATAACCAACGTCGGCACTGTGGACGGCGAAGAGGTAGCCCAGGTCTATGTCAGAATGGATGACTATGAGGGCGTGGCCCCCATAAAAGAACTGAAGGGCTTCAGGCGGATATCTGTGGCTGCCGGCAATACCGTGCCTGTAACCATCCATATCCCTGCCAAAGAGTTGCGCTGGTGGAGCGAGCAGGATGGAGCCTTCCGCTACAGTGCAAAAACTCCCCACGTGATGGTGGGGAGCAGTTCCGCAGATATCAGACTGGAACAGTAGTATTACCGTTTTACATTCGGGTCGATGCCCCGCTCCCAGATCAGGTGGGTGATGTCGATGCGCCGGTGCCCCTCTACCTTGTAGAGACGCTGGTTTGTGGTGCGATGGTTCAACGGCCCCAGTTTTTCTATGTAGGGGCCCAGCTTGATGTAGTTGAACACGCGCCAGTAGGTGCCGGGTACCTCTGTGCGGCCGGAATAGAGCGCTACCTCTATGTCTGGGTGGTTGTCCCGGATATGCCACGCCAGATCCAGGAAAGAGGCATCGTCCTGCCCTTCGCCAAAGAACAGGAAGCAGTTCACCCCAAAGTTGTCGGCCAGAAGTTCATCTATAATATCGGTTGTGAGCTCCTCCCCGACATTGGTCTGGAGAAACGGCGAATGGCAGCCCGGGCATCGCATCGGGCAGTTACTGACATCTACGGCAAGAGATACCTTGCCGGGTATCTCTTCCAGAACCACAGATGTCGCCTGTGGAACGTATTTAATCACTCTCTAGTTCTCCTCTATGGAAGTGGGGACTTCGCTGGGGTTGTAGTAACGGGCCTTGGCCTCTGTCTGGCGCATCTCGCTGAAAGATGATACCCTCTTGAGGTAGCCGATGACCCTGGTGAGGTAATCCAGGTTCTTGCCGCCGCACTTGGGGCAAACCTGCAGGGTGTCCTTGCTGATATATCCGCAGTCGTTGCAAACGGTGTTGCGGCAGTTGAAGGTAAAATAGTTGGTGCCGTAGTGTGCGGCAACGTTCAGAAGCTGGCGGTACTGCTCGAAGCTCAGGTGTTCCTCTACGTTCATGTGCAGCGCGCTGCCGCCGTCAAGATACTTCACATAGTCCTCTCCGTGCAGCTTGAACTTATCGATCATAGAGAGGCGGGTGTCTTCCGGATTGTAGAAATAGGAGCTGTACATGTTGTGGTGAGGCGATACAAAGTATCCGTCGCGCATATCCCACTTGTAGTTCTTGCCGGAGAGGTTCTCGCCAGGTACGAACTCTGTGTTGAACATGGTGTCTTTGGTCTTGTCCTTTCTGTTGGCCACGTTGATGGTCTCCAGCATCATGTTCACAAAGTCCTTGTAGTCGTTGTTGGGTGAGATTTCCAGACCCAGGAACTCGGCTGCATCGGTGAGGCCGTTGACGCCCACGGTGAGATACTGTTTGTTCATGGTGATGAAGCCGGCACGGTATACGTCCAGCATGTCTGCCTTAAGGAAATCCTTGATAATTTCGTTGAAGGCGGTCTGATACTTGTGGACGGCCTCGGTCTCGTCAGTAACCTCTTCGCGGATATACTGATACAGCTTCTCGCGGTCGTATTCTTCAATCGTGAGGGCAACACCGCGCTTCATGTCCACCCGCT
Organism: Bacteroidales bacterium; assembly: GCA_017446775.1. Classification (GTDB taxonomy): domain Bacteria; phylum Bacteroidota; class Bacteroidia; order Bacteroidales; family UBA932; genus Equibacterium. The sequence goes on from JAFSQE010000022.1 coordinate 4,363, forward strand.
TCTCGTTCTTGAAATATTTGATGGCGGCGTTCTGTACCAGACGGTTGAGGTTGATGGTCATCACGCTCTTAGACCCGGTTGCAACCGATGCGGTACCCATGGAATACTGGTGGGTGGTGTGGTTGTGCCCGTCTTCTTTCTGGATCTCGTTGCGCAGGCGGCAGCAGCTTGAAAGGCTGTCGGGCGAGTTGGAGATGTAGCAGAAGAAGCTGTGCCCCTTGCTCCACATGCGGGCGGTGAAATCTGCATACTCCTTGTCGGCATAATCGTCGCCGCCGTCGGTCAGCAGGGCCATGGTCTCTACCGGGAAGGTGAGCACATAGTGGTTGCGCTCTTCGTTGAACCAGTTCATGAAGTGCTTCTGCAGCCAGCTGAGGGTGTCCCAGATAGGCGCGGTGCCGTCGGGGAAGCGGAAATCGCCGAACACACCCTCGAAATAGGGCTTGTCAAAGTAGCCGATGTTCCAGAACACAGTCTGGTAGCCTCGGTTGCCGGCGGGCATGTTCATTGAGTGAACCACCTGCTGGAAGTAGTTGTCGATAACCTTTACCAAGGTGCGCTGCTTGAGGTTGTTCTCTACGACGGTATCCAGTTTTGTGAGGTAATCGTCGCCGTAGTCCTTGCGCAGGAAGTAATCGAAGTACATCAGAAACTCGGGAGTTGCGACTGCACCCATGAACTGCGAACTTACGGAATAGACCAGGTTGATAAACTCGCCGCAGAAGCTCTTGAGATCGGTGGGGGCAACGGACACGCCGCCGAGCTCTTTGAGACCGCTCTCCAGGAACGGGTACATGGTGATGGCTACGCAATAGGGGTAGCCGGGAGTGCCGCTCTCGTCGTGCTTGTAAAGGACATGGCTCTCAAGGTCTGCCACATACCTGTCGGCCAGTTCGCGGCCGTAGAGCGACTTGATCTTGTCGCGCATGATGTAGCGGTTCTGCTTGATATTGTTCTCTTTGTAGAGCTCCTGCCCGAGAGTGACAATATTTTTTCTTGTGATGTTGGCGTTGGCGTCGAACTTGGACCCGGTGGCGGCATTGGAGGCATTGATGTAGTCCTTGATAAAGTCGCGTTTCTTGCGCAGGTCAAGGCCGGAATCAAAGCGCTCGATATACTCGAGGGCTGCCTTCTTGTTGATGGACATCAGCGACTCCACCACCTGGCGGCGGATCTCCTGGCTGGAGATCTTGTCGTAGATGTAAAGGTTGTCTGTGATGGATACAACTACCTCCTCCGGGCAATTCTGTCCGGTGGCCATATATGCCTGGCGGATGCCTCTCTTTAACTTTTCGTTGTCGAATTCTTCGTATGTACCGTTGGTCTTTCTAACGTCCATTGTCGCGTGGTTATTATAAGATTAGTAAAGACAAGAAAGCGGGCTGCCGGGGCACCCCGTCTTTCTCTCTCTTTCCGGATGTAAAGTTGCGAAAACTCTCCCCTCGAACAGTTGTTGAAAAATGGAAGTTTTCAACAGAGTTACTAACACGGCGCGCTAAAGGCGCCAGGGGGGCGATTTTCAAAAATATGAATTAAAGTCCTAAAATTTTTTTTGCTTCCGGCGTCAGGTACGCAGCAATCTTGTCGTACGGGACGGTGAATGCGGGCATGCCAAACGCGTAAGCGGCAATTTCGTATTGCTGATATACAAATACGAGGCCGTCTGGGGTGGGATAGGGCTGCCATGCGGGCAGGGGAATCAGGTCGCCTTCTGTCAGAAGATAATCTCCCAGGCTGTCGGCAGCCACCTCCAGGCCGCCTTCGGCAAAATAATCCGTCAGGCCTTCACGAAGCATCGGCTGGATATCCTCTGCACAACCCGGGTCGATAACCTGCGTCACCCTGCGTCCGCTCTTTCTGTCGAAGGTGATGCCACCAGCTCCGGTTACGCCGCCGTGCGCACCGCCCAGATAGACATAATCCTGAGACTGGAATACGACATAATCTTTTGTGTCGGCAATCTTTGCCAGGGAGAACTCATACTCCCAGCCGGGCATACCGGCCAGAATCTCTGCAATCTCCTCTTCTGCCATCTGGTCGTCTTCTCGCATATAAGACTCCCGCTGGAGGGCATCGTCGGCAGAATCCCTTTCCAGCACTTTCAACGCGTTGTCGAAATAATACTTCAAGTAAGCCTCGGTATCCTGCCTGTCGCCGGAATAGGGTTCGAACTGCCGGGTCCCCTCAAAAGATACGATATAGCCAAGCTGCCCGTCCAAAACCGCCATAAGCTCCTCGCGGATTGCACTGGAGGCCTTGTCTGAAGCTGATGGGAGCTCAACCTCGCATGAAAGTGAAGAATGTGCGGTGGTGTCGCTGAAAGCCCATGTCTTTGTGGGCAGCTGTTTCTTGATGCCTTCGCAGGAACAAAGCAGTGAAGCTGCAAGTGCGGTGGTGAACAGTATGCAGGATATCTTTTTCATTAGTGTCGGTTATTGCTTGATTTGCTTTACGGGATAATTGAAATATGTGTCGGGGTAGGGTTCATCTTTTAGGGTGAAGTGCCACCACTCGCTGTCGATGGTCTTGAAGCCGTGACGCACCATGGCGCGGCGCAGTATCAGGCGGTTGTTGAATTGTTCTTCGGTTATGGTGCGTCCCTGGGGGCTGGCGCTGTTGTCACCGGTATATTCGCCGGTGTCGGGGTTACCGCAGAAGTCGGGATGGCTCTCCACTCCAAACCAGTCAAAGGTGCAGCCCATGTCCACGTCGCGTTCCAGATTCATGTCAAACAGGGTCAGGTCCACGGTGGAGCCTCGGGTATGGCCGCTCTTGGCCATGATGTATTCAAGTTCGAAGAGCAGGCTCTTGTCCACGTCGGGATAGAAGTATCTCCTCATAAGGGTGTCGGGAACGTTTGCGGCCCAGCGGACAAAGTGGTCCACGGCGCACTGGGGGCGGTATGCATCAAAGATTTTGATGCGGTATCCCTGCGAAATCAAATCGTCGCTCACTGCCTTCAGGGAGTCGGCAGCCTCGCGGGTGAGCAGGGCGGTGGGCTCCAGATAGCCGTCTATGCGTTCTCCCACAAAGTTGTAGGTGCAGAAATAGCGGATCTCCAGTATCGCGTCGGGGACAACGTCCGTTATAGTAACAAATGCCTTTTCAAAGGCCTTGTCCTCTGCGCTTTTGCATTTGCAGCCCGCAGCAATGGCGCAGCAGCATATCAGCAGCAAAGCTGAGGTTTTTATCTTATTCATCATCTGATTCTCCCATCAAAATAACCAGTCGGTCGCCTTCGTGCAGGGCCATGCTCCCGTGCGGGACAAGGAACTTGTCGCCGCGCCGCACCATAATGACCCGGATGCCGTGGGGCAGGTTCATATCGCGCAGGGTAGCCCCCCGTTCCAGGTCTTCTGCACAAACCGTATGGTCGCGCAGCAGTCCCATCTCATCCGGAATCTCCATGCCGAATGTCTCCGCAATGGGGTCTTCACTGTAGCTGAGGCGCAGCCAGCGGGCCATGGGGTCCAGGGTCATGCCCTGAACCAGCAGAGAGAACAGGGTTATAATGAACACTATGTTGAACATCTCGGAGGCGCCTTGCAGCCCTGCGAGTACCGGGGTGAGTGCAAAGAGGATGGGACCGGCACCCTTCAGACCGACCCATGAGGTGAATATCTTGGCCCTGAATGAAAGCTTTCTGAAGGGGAGCAGGCACAGCAATACGCTGGCGGGCCGCGCCACAAACATCATGAGCACACCTATCAGGAGCGCGGGCAGCAGCCACTGCAGCATCTGTGACGGCCGTGCCAGCAGACCCAGCATCAGGAACATCACCAGCTGCATGAGCCAGGTCATTCCGTCAAAGAAGCTGAGAATCTCTTTTCTGCCGGGCAGCTTTGTCCTGTTGCCGATAATGATGGCGGCTATGTAAAGTGCCAGCAGACCGTTACCGTGCAAAATACCGGCGATGCCGTTGGCAAAGAACCCTATGCTGAGGATCAATATAGAATACAGGGAGGTGCCGGGTAATTTGACTCTGTTCAGGAACCAGGTGGCGGAATATCCCACAATGATACCGATAATCAGGCCTACGACGATTTGCAGCGCAAGTATCCCCAATCCGGAAAGAATCATTGATCCGGCAGGTTCCGTGGCGGCGTTTGAAGATGCAACAATCTGGGTCAGGATAATGGTCAGAGTGTATGCCATGGGGTCGTTGCTACCGGACTCGAGCTCCAGCATGGGTCCCAGGTTCTCCCTGAGATGCATCCTCTTGCCATGCAGGATGGAGAATACCGATGCGGAATCGGTGGAGCCCATGATTGCGGCCAGCAAAAAGCAACCGAGTATGGGCGCTCCGTACAGCTTGCCAAGTATCAAGTAGATGAATACTCCGGTAAAGAGCACCGTGAGCAGCACTCCCAGCGTAGAGAGCAGGACACCATGCCTGACTACCGGCCGTGTCTGCTTGAACGATGTTTCCAGACCTGCTGTAAACAGGATGATTGTGAGGGCGAAATGCCCAATCTCCTCGGCGCCCCTGTAGTCTTCGAAATGGAGACCGAGTCCGTCGGCCCCCGCCACCATACCGAGGATAAGGAACAGCAGCAGGGAGGGTACGCCAAAGCGGGTCCCCACTTTCATCACCAGGATGGCTGCGAAGATCAGTATGGACAGCAGCAGGAGCAGGTGCTCCGACAGCAGACTCACCGAGAAGAGAGAGAGCGGAATCATTGAATCTCAAAGAGGTTGAGGAATCCTGTCATCATGAACACGCTGCGGATATCATTGCTGATGTTGCGTACAATAACTTTCCCCCCTTTCTCTGACGCTGCCTTGCGGAGCGACAGGAAGATTCTGAGCCCGGAGCTTGAGATATAGTTCAACTGGCTGCAGTCCAGAACGATGGTGCCGGCGGCATCGTTCTTCAGACTTTCAATCCTGGGTGCTATCTCCTGCGATGCGGGGGTGTCGAGCCGACCCACAAGGGCAGCTGTTACAACTTGGTTCTCTTTAGAAATATTTACTTCCATATCTGTTATATGTTTTTTGTCAGTGTGAGGATATTCCTGCCGTTCTTATATTCGTATGAAACATTGTCCATGATTGTCCTGACCAGATGGATGCCAAGGCCGCCTATCGGGCGCTCTTGAACAGATGCGTTTATGTCTGGTTCGGGAGCAGCCGTAGGGTCAAACGGAACGCCGCTGTCGCTGATGATGAACTCCAGGGAGCCGTCCTTTTTGGTCGCGGTTATCACCACTGTCCCATGAGTCCCATTCGGATATGCATACAGGATGACATTTGTAACAGCCTCTTCTATGGCAAGGTTGAGGCTCATGGCAAGGCTGCTCCCGATGCCGGAGCTTTCGCAGATCTCTTCCATGAAACCGGCCAGCCTGGAAATCTGGGACACCTTGTTGTCCAGGGTAATCCTGTGTTCTTCCTGCGCGAGGGCGTCTCCCAGATAGTGGAGGAACAGCATGGTGAGATCGTCGCTCTGGGGGGCGCTCCCCACAAAGTCGTTGACATGCTTCTGCATGTTCTTAAGATGGTCGAAGGCATTCTTGCGCCCGTGGAGGGCGGCCTCTATACGGTAGACGCCGAACTGCTCATGTGCATTGTTCTCCGCCTCCGACAGGCCGTCGGTATAGAGGAACAATGCATCGTCGTAATGCAGTTGTATCTCCTGTTCAACAAAATCCATCCCCTTGAGCACGCCCAGCGGGAGATTTGCCTCCACCGGCAGGTTCAGGATGGAATCGGTGAGTATCATGGGGGGATTATGGCCGGCGTTACAGTATGTCAGATGGCCGTCGGAGAGGTTCAGCACACCCAGGAAGAAGGTCACGAACATGTCGGTCTCGTTCATGTCGGCCAGGCTGTTGTTGAGGTTGGAGAGTATGGCGCTGGGGCTGTCTTCGTGGGCGGAGATGGTGCGGAACATGCTGCGGGTCACCGCCATCACCAGGGATGCCGGAATCCCCTTTCCGCTTACATCTCCGAGACAGAAGAACAGTTTCTCGTCCCGGATGAAGTAGTCATACAGGTCGCCTCCTACCTCCTTGGCAGGGACGATATCCGCGGCGATATCCAGATCGTGTCTCTCCGGGAAGGGAGGGAATACCTTGGGAACCATCGACATCTGTATTTCGCTGGCGATGTGCAGTTCGTTTTCCATCTTCTCCCTGCGTTCGTTGAGCCTGTTGAATCTGATCTGGCTGCGGGCCAGCGCCTGGAGAATAAGTATCAGCATCAGCAGTCCCAGGACCTGGAGCAGCTTGACATTGCGGTCGGTTTTGCGGAAACTTCCAAAGATGTCATCTTCAGGAATCACGATGCACATAGACCACCCGGTGCGTTCAACAGGGGCATAAAATGTAAACCACTTTACATTGCCGGCAGACAACACCGTGTTGCCGTATTCACCGCCCAGCATAGCCTGCTGCATTTGTTTGAACTCTTCGCTACTGCGAAACATCTCTACCCGTTCTGCGACAGACTGCAGCAGTGCGAGGTCCTGTGCCGGGTTCATCATCAACTGTCCGGTCCGGCTTGTCATCAGGCAGATGGCGTTGGGATATATATCTATGTGACCGGTGAGGTCGGCAAGCCATTCCAGGGATATGTCTCCGGTAATGACTGCAGACTGCCTGCCATGTTTATCTTTGATGGGCTCGGAATATGTGGTCATCAATATTTCGCCGCCGCCTTCGTCTACATATGGTTCAGACCAGTATCCTCTATCTGTCTCAAGCGGTTTGACAAACCACTCCTGGGAAGGATAATCGTATTCTGATGTGGCGAGAGTCTTGATGGCGATTGTGTCGGCCTGCTGACATACATACGGGGCGTAGAGCGGGTACCGGCGGCTGTACCCCGGCATAAGGGCTACGGTAGAGCCTACCACGACGGGGTTGCCCTCAACTATGCGTTGGCATACACGGGAGAGGCTGTCGGGGACATCCAGGCACCACTGTGCGATCCAGATACTGTTTCGTACTGCCGATTCGGTCTGATTAATCACGTCCATTACCCTGTTACGAGTGGCCTCCAGCTGGGTTTCCGCCCGCTTGGTTGCCTCAGCCACAAGCCCTTTCTTGGAATAGTAGTACTGGATAAGGGAAGTGGCTTCAAGAGTAAGGGCGGCGACCAGCACAAGCAGCAGACCTGCCCATGCAGATCTGTTCAGGAACGATTTTTTATTGGTCTCGATGTTTTTCATAAGATAGATGCAAGGGCTTGGCGGAACTCCGGCATCGGCTGCTTTGTGTCGCGCTCTATAATGAGTGTCTTGAGCCCGGCGTAGGGCCGTATTTGCTCTTCAATCTCCTTCAGGGGTCTGTCCGCGCCAAAATAGACGGGAGCGAATTCCTGCCAGAAGAGGGTGGAGAGGGACTTGGGCATGTGGAATGTCTCAAGTATGAAAGCTTCGTCGCTGAGGCAGCAGCAAAGATATACCATTGCTACGTCAAACAGGTGATTGCCCCAGCAGAAGTCGCCAAGGTCTATAAAGTACCGTTTGTCGCCCACAAAAATCGCATTGCTGTACTGCAGGTCGCCGTGGATGGCGGTATCTTCGTCAGGGGTGTCGGCTATGAAGCGTCCAAGCTTGTCTTTCTCTGTGGCGGTGAAGAACGGATTCTGCTCCAGCAACTGGAAATATCTCTCTTTAACGTTCTTAAAGGCAGCTTTGTCCACATGGGTGGCGTGCAACTTGCGGCACATCAGAGCGAACTCTGTGGCGAATTGCGCCACTTTCTCCGGTTCGTCGGCAGTAGCGCGGGAGTATGACTTCTTGCCGGCGATGCGCCTGAAGCGGATGCCGTAGCGTCCGTCTTCTGTAACGACATAATCACCCGGTTCCGGGGTTGGGATACCCATGTCGAATACCTTGCGCGCCAGAATCATCTCGTCCAGCGGCTGCTCTATCTTGCCCGGGAAGTAGAGCTTGAGCATCACAGAGGGGTCGCTGCGGTGGTCGTAGCTCTCGCCGTTGGCGCCTCCTCCGGAGAGGATATAATCGCTAAGGGATATCTTAATTGCTTCCATTGAACACCTGGTTTATAAGTCGTTCGAATTCCTGGTAAGCAAATGTGCCGGAGAGTTCCTGCAGGGATTCTGCAAGGCCGCGGTAGTGCCATTCGTGCTCTTTGCGGCCGGTGACGTGGAACAGGCTCCACAGCTCATCGCCCCGGACGGCATAATCGCGGGCGATGGCCCGCATGTTGGAGAGTTTGTCGCCCAGTGCCACAATCTTTGCATCGCGGGGGGCTTTTGCAAGCCTGTCGATTGCATCCTGCTTGCGGGCGTGCCAGCTCTCCTGCTCACTGACACCGTCTTCAAAGGTATCGCTCTCTGCCGCCACCAGACAGGCAACCCGCTCTCCGAATCCGGCACGTATCTCATCTATGGTTACATCGGTATCTTCTACGGTATCATGCAGCGCGGCGGCGGCCAGAAGCTCCTGGTCTGACGTCATGGTGGCAACAATCTCCACCGCCTCCATCGGATGTACGATGTAAGGGAAGCCCTTGCCCCGTCGCTCGGTGCCGGCATGGGCCTTCACCGCGAAGATTATTGCGCGGTCCAGAAGGTCTGTATCAAGGTTTTTGCCTGCCATACGTTACTGGTTCATGAAGGGTAGGTCTTTGCACTGTTCCATCAGGAAATCTGCCATGGTACCGTTGATCTCGGATTCGCCGTTAAGGATATCCAGCATCCGTTTGAGCCCGATGCGACCGCCGCCGTTCTTTAGTATATATGCGGTGCAAAGGTTCTGCGGCGCCAAAGTTGAGGCGAGGATGTCCAGATCCGTCAGGCCCATCTGGAAGCATGCGATCTGATATGCTGCTTCCGAGAAATCCTTTATCAGGGAGGATATGTCACCCAACGTGTTAAAGCCCAGCATCTTGAAGATTGGCAGGAATGCCGACATGTCCACCTGCTGAATCTCTGCCTGATTGATGGATGAGATGCGGTGGTTGAGCCGGTCAAAGGGACCTATGGCAAGATAACTGCGGAATGAATCACCGTCCAGCTGTACATCCGACAGGTTGCCGGAGGATACCAGGTTCTGTACGTTGCGGCGGTAGTCCGACAGCTCGCGGCGGATGCGGCTGAACTCGTCGTCTACAAGTTCCAGCATCCCGGCCATGCGGCTGAGCTGGCGCAGGTATACCTTCGGAATCTCAACGCCGCTCTTGTAGCCAATGTCGTGGTCCATGTTTGCCCAGGCGTGCTGCAAAACGGTGCGCATCTGCACCTCGAAGCGGATTCTGTTCAGCTCAGGATGCTCAGGGTCACTGTATGAAGATTCCGGAATACGGCAGATATAGTGCAGAGAAAGGTAGCCGAAACTGTCGGTGTCGTGGATCTTGCGCTTGTCTACCGAATTCTCCCAGTCTATCTCGAAAAGACGCTCCAGCACAGATGCCACCTTGTCCACATCGTCTATGTAGAAGGTGATAACGCGCAGCCCTATGATATCGGTGATGTCAAAGATATCTTTGTATTTGTAGCCCTTGAGTTTCAGCTTCCCGGCCAGTGAGTCTTCTGCCTTTACGCGCCGCTCTACCGCAGCCACTATGAATCCGGCTTCGGCAAAGAATTCCTGAAGCTTCTCCGGAATGACTTCTGCCATCTTCGAATATACAGGCAACAGGGCGCGATACTGCTCCAGCAGCTGCTCTGAGTGGGGGTCAAGGGATATTGATGCCATAGTCTCTTTTGACAAGGAGGGGTTACAAATCGTAGGTAAGGCCTACGGTGACAACTTTGTTGTTAGGCTTGAGCGGGACGTCGCTGTAAGGTACTGTGCCGCCAAACCCGTTGCTTAAAGCGGCGGTGAGGCGGAAGTTGTAAACGGCAGCGTTGAGGGCACAGCCCCATACCGGGCCGTATGTGCCGGTGCCGCCGTTTCCGGTGACAGAGAAACAGTTGAAAGGATTCCATGCCAGCACGCCACGCACCTCGCGGTAGTCCATCCCACGGCAGCCGATGTAATTGCCGGTTGCACCTATTGCAAGCGCCCTGTAGAAGGGCATTTCGTATTTTGCGGCCAGGTTCACATTGAACGGGATGGCTTCAATGCTCTTCCAGCTCTCTACCGATTTTATCTTTATGGAGTGGATGAAATCGTCCCGCACATCTTTGAACTGAGCGGTGATATTACCCTCTTTGATATCGTCCAGGGAGAGGTTTTTTACGCCGGTGAAGGTTGTTGTCCCCTCCGATTTGCCGGCGTTGCCGTAATACCAGAGTATTCCGCCCAGATCGAGCACGGAGGCAGAAAGGGTGAGACCTTCCAGAGGAGTTACTATAACGCCCAGGTCTATGGCCAGTCCCGCACCGGAGGGGAGTTTCCACTTATCCTTTGAGCTCAAATCAAGGAGATTGAGGTAGCCGTTTTCATCGGCACGGATCTTTGACCAGCGGCTGGTCAGATCCAGGTCGGCTTCGACATCGGCGGTATAGGCATCTTCAGTGAAGTTCATGTCAAAACGGGTGACACTGTAGTTGAGTGACTCGATACCTACGAGAAGTTTGGCGCGTGCCCCAACGGAAACGATGTCAGAGAACTTGTAAGAGTAGCCGTAGGCCACCTCTGTAATAACATTCCCGAATGCCCTCATCCCGGAGAGGTCGTATGCAGCTTCTCCGGTGCCAAGCTTGGCTATTGAGAAAATCTCCAGGGGGATGGAGGCGCCATAGGTTGCCCTGATGTTGGCCTCCAGGGTGTGATACGCCTTATCTTTTCTCCAACCGTAGCTGACCAGGTTGAAATTTATGTTGCCGGTGAAAAAATTGTCATCTGACAGGCTTCCCAGAAACTCTTCTGCCGATACACTGGAGTGCAGAGCCGTTACCACGTCATCTTCGCGCGGGAACAGGAAACTTGCAGCTCCAAAGTTGTTGCGGGTCTGGTTCTCCCATTGCCCGACGCTCAAAAAGCCCGACTCGTTCTGGATGGCGGGATTGTGGCGGTACCCGAGGCGGTATCCGTCAAGGAAAAGGGCCTGCTGGAAGGTTTGTGCGTGCATGCCGATGGCTATAAAAGCCATCGCAGCGAATACTGATATCTTCTTTTTCATAGCAGTTTACTCTTGAGGGATGGTTATACCGCCGGTAATCCTGGCGGAAGATGATTTTACATACAGCCCCTGGTCTGCGCAGAGCGCTACGTCGCCCAGGTCGCTGCCTGCAGATAGATTCAGATCCACAAGCATTCCGGAGATATCGGGGATGGTGCCTTCCAAAGCCTCTACCGACAGGGTGATTGTGGTGGAGGCAGGTTTCTCCTCTGAGCCGCCGGGAACGGTTACATCGCCGGTTATTACAATATTCTCGTCCACTTCCTGGCTTCCGTCTTCCTTGGGGGGCTTGACTGCCCTGATATTGCTGATGTTTACAGAAAGGGGAATGGTGCTCTCAAGATCTACAGTAAACTGGCATTTCTTCAGCCGGTATTTGCCGATGGCCACATCCGCACTGTTGATGGAAAGGTCGCTCACAGGGATAGAGAAATTTTCGCCAACGGCGATACCGCAGGAGAAATAATAGGAGAATGCAAAGAACAGGTTCCCGTTCTTGTCGGAGACCTTCGACAGCGGATTTGCCGGAAGGTCCAATGTCAGGTTGGACAAAGAGATGTAAGCGACCGGATCGGTGATCTCTTCGGGCAGGGCAATGGTCAAAAGCTCTTTTGTACTGCCGCCGGGCATTGTGAAATTGTCCAACCCTTCAATCCTGGTGGAGGTGATGCCGCCGGCTCCCATACAGGTGGCACTTGCGTCGCAACTGGCCGGGACATTCACGTAAAGCGGATTGCTGGCGCTGACCACAATCTTCTGGTTTACGGCCTTGAGGTTTATATATCCCAGCAGGCTTGCCATACCCCCGATGTATCCCATCTGAAAACCGGAATTCCACGTCTGGGCGGTTGAAACATCGCCGAGGCGCTTCTCCAGCTCATATATGTTGATGCGGAAGATGTCTCCGCTGGCGTCCAGGATAAGATTGCCGTCGGCATCCTGTTTGATATACTCCGCAACCATGCCGCCAAGACCCTCCAGCTTGCTGACTCCGTTAAGGGTGGAGCCGATGGTAAGGGGGCCGATGCTACCCAGGGGGACCGATATCTCATCTTCAAAGAGGGTTAATTCTTTGTTGATACCCTCCGAGATATCGTACTCCATATTTGAACATGCGGCGCAGAGAATGGCGATGGCCGCAAATACGATTGATTTGAATCTCATTTGGTGAGTATTTTATTATTTGGCCCCCATAATACCGACCAAATCCAGGCTGATGCCGCCGTAGAAACCATGATAGGTGTACACGGCATTGAGACTGAACCACTTGAGCGGTTGTACGGAGATGCCTCCACCATAGTTGAAAAGGTGCCGGCGGGAACCGGGAGTCACATCGTAGTCATGATAAAGGGTGGAGGAGTACTCTCCGGAGGAGATATTTACTGTAGAGGCATCGGTGATACCCTTGTTGGTCTGGGCATAACCCACTATCGGCATGACCCTGAGCCAGGGAAGTATGGGAACCTGGTAGCCTAAATTAATCAGGAAGGCCTGGTCGTCTTCCCACATGGTGTCGTTGACATGGTTGTCGTACCTGTGCTGGGGGCTGGCCTCAACGAATCCTGCATAAACTCCGTATGCCACAAGGCTGACGCCGGCGGCGAAGCGGGTGGGGTTCTCTGCGTTGGTTGCAGCGGAGCCGAATTCAAAGCCAAACTCAAAACGGTTGTTGTTGCTTGAAAAGTCAAAAAGCTGCGCGTTTGCACTGAATGCGGCCAGCAGCGCAATCGCTGCCAGGAAAAAACGTTTCATTTATCGTTACTCTTTGGGATGAAGTTTCTTGTAGATCTTGACGCCGGATACCAGGCTTGAAAAATCAATCTTGGGGACGTATGTCACGCGCAGGTAATTGTCGCGCTGTACGCTGAACTCCATCGTTTTGGTAAGGAGCACCTTCCTGTAGGTAAGGGTAACCGGCTCAAGCTTGCTACTGTCGGGGTACAGGGCGCAAAGGCAGCCGGGCACCTCCATCTGGGAGAGCTTGGGCCTTTTATAAAGCGCCTTGATCTCATTTAGTTTCTCGAGAGCTTCTTCCAGATTGCCTCCCAGAGGGATGAACAGCTCATAGAGGGGGTCAAACTGAATCTGAATCAGATCGCCGCCGATACCAAGATTGCCTACCGACAGATAATATTGGCGGGGGGATTCATCGTTCATGTAGAACACCTCCAGAGTGGTGCAACGGATATCGCCGGTCTCGGTCTCTATCCTTGAAATTTCCATTCTGGGGCGAAGCACAGATTTGTTCTCTGCCTCCTGCGCGAACGCAATAACGGGCATTGCTGCCAGCAACAATGCGAAAAGGGATTTCTTAAGAGTGTTCATATAGATTGTTTTGTTTGATTATCCGGGTGCAATTCGTGCAAAATTAGTGTTTTTTACATAAAAAATACTATACCTTCACCTCCATAATCTCGTCCCATGATGTGGTGAACCTGCGGGAGGTCATGGTGCGTGAAGAGAACTGGTCCATCTCCCCCTGGGAGGCGAGGCGGACGGTATAGTTGCCGGATGTACGGTTGATGTTGTCTATCACATCCATCAGTTGAGAGCGTTTGCCGCGGTCTACCGTGTCCAGGAAAGATGCCTGCACACCGCCGCGTGGCACCAGACGGGTGACCATCACCCCCGCCTTCTTGTAGGCGAATCCGGGACGGAATATCTCACGGAGGCTTCTGGCAGCCCGCTCCGACATCTCCAGCGTGTCGTCGGTGGCAACCTCGAAGAGAGTCGTTTTCATCTGGTAGCTTTGCGGACGGTCTTCCCGGAAGCGGTTGGTGAGGATAAAGACGCTCATCTGCAGGGCATAAAGATGCGCCCTGCGCAGTTTTTCGGCCACCTTGCCGGTAAAGGTCGATATGGCGGCGTCCAGCTCCTCTATGGTGGTCATCTCCCTGGCGAAAGAGCGTGATATGCACACCGTCTGGCGGTCGGGCTGCACATCCTCAAACCCGATGCACGGTTCGCCGTGCAGCTCTTTCCATGTGCGCAGTCCGGTCACGGTGAACATGCTGTAGACAGCGGCCTGAGGGAGGTTGTAGAAGCCCAGGGCCGTGTCGATGCCCATCGCCTGCAGTTTGGCGCCGCTGCGGCGGCCTATGCCCCAGATGCTGCCGACCGGGAATCTGGATAGCACTTTTTCTACATCCTGCACCCGGTACATCAGGCATCCGCCGCCAAGTTTGGGGTACTGTTTGCAGAGCTTGCTTGCTATCTTGGCCAGTGTCTTGGTGGGGGATATCCCTATACTTACCGGAATCCCCACCTCGCGCCGGATGCGGGCAGAAAGGTTTCGGGCAAACGGTTCCAGCGTTTCAAGAGGCATCTCGTCCAGGTTGAGGAAGGCCTCGTCGATAGAGTAGACCTCTATGCTGGGGGCGGCCTGCCGCAGGATATCCATCACCCGCTGGCTCATATCGCCGTAGAGCTGGTAGTTTGAAGAGAAAACTGCGATGTCGTGCCGGCGGACAAGGTCCCGGACCTGATACAGCGGAGTCCCCATCTTGATACCCAACGCCTTGGCTTCGTTGCTGCGGGCCACGATGCAGCCATCGTTGTTGCTCAGTACGACCACCGGCCGCCCCTCCAGATCGGGGCGGAACACCCTCTCGCAACTAACAAAAAAGTTGTTGCAGTCGCACAAGCCGATAAACCCCATCGGCTACATTTTTTTGATGAGATACTTGACGACGCCCCAAACCGCAAACTGGTTGTCGGCATCTACCCGGATAGGCTTGAAAGCTTTGTTGGCAGGCATCAGCAGGGCGTAATCGCCTTTGTTCCGGTACCGCTTCAACGTGAATTCGCCATCTACAAAACAGACTGCCAGACAGCCGTCCCAGGGCTCGGCGCTCTTGTCTATTATGAGCATGTCGCCGTCGCCCACGCCGTCGTCTATCATCGATACCCCCTTTACCCTGGCAAAAAAGGTAGAGGAGGGGTTGCGGACGAGCTCTTTGTTGAGGTCCAGCGCTACGTTCATAAAGTCCTCCGCAGGGGAGGGAAACCCCGCGTGGACCTCTGCGAGCTCTACATCTTTGGACATGGGCTGATTTAGAAACGCTTCAGACCTACCGCTTCCTTGGCCAGCGCCAGGGTGGCCTGGGCCGATGCACGGGCCTTTTCGCGCCCCATCTCGGTGACTTTGCGCAGATATGCGGCATCGGAAGATATGCTCTCTATGCGGTCGCGTATAGGGAGGGTCACCTTGCAGATGTCGGCCGCAAGCTGCTTCTTAAGGTCGCCATAGCGGATAGAGCAGTCGTTCCACTTCTCTTCAAAGAATTGCACCGTAGAGGGTTCGCTCACCAGCCTGAGCAGCGTGAACAGGTTTTCGATAACCTCCGGCTTGGGACTGTTGGGCTCTGTTGGGCCGCTGTCGGTTACGGCGCGCATCACCTTCTTGGTGATGGATTTTTCGTCGTCGCACAGATATACGCCGTTCCCCTCGCTCTTGCCCATCTTGCCGTTGCCGTCCAGGCCGGGCACCTTTACCAGGTTGCTGCCAAAATTGAACGCCTCGGGCTCCGGGAACACATCGCAGCCGTACATGTTGTTGAAGCGGCGCGCCAGCAGGCGGGCAATCTCGAGATGCTGCTCCTGGTCCTTGCCCACGGGGACGTATTTCGCCCTGTGAATCAGGATGTCGGATGCCATCAGCACAGGATAGGTGAGCAGGCCGGTGTTCACGTTGTTGGGGTTGTGCCGCACCTTGTCCTTGAAGCTGGCGGTGCGTTCCATCTCGCCCTTATAGGCCAGCATGTTGAGCAGCACGTACAGCTCGCACACCTCGGGCACCTCGCTCTGCACGAAGATGGCCGATTTTTCCGGATCCAGGCCGGCGGCGAGATATTCTGCCAGGATGGTCTTGACCCCCTCGTGAAGATCTTCCGGATGGGGATGGGTGGTGAGCGAATGGAGGTCCGCTATGAAAAAGAAACACTTGTGGGTGTCCTGTATCTTTACAAAGTTTTTGAGCGCTCCGTAGTAGTTGCCAAGATGGAGATGGCCGGTGGAGCGTATTCCGCTGAGTACTATGTCCATTGATTCAATTTAAAAGTTAATCCCTTACTGCCGCCAGCGCCTCGCGTACCTGTGCCTCGATCTCGTCGCAAAGTTCCGGGTTGTCGCGAAGTACCTGCAGCACGGCGTCGCGACCCTGGCCGATCTTGCTTTCGCCATAGCTGAACCAGGAACCGCTCTTGTGCACGATATCGTAGTCTACCGCCAGGTCCACGATTTCGCCGACCTTGCATATACCTTCCCCAAACACGATGTCGAACTCGGCCTTGCGGAAGGGCGGCGCCATCTTGTTCTTGACGACCTTGGCGCGGGTGCGGTTGCCGGTGGCCTCGTCGCCATCCTTGATCTGCGTCACCTTGCGCACGTCGATACGTACCGATGCATAGAATTTGAGGGCGTTGCCGCCGGTGGTGGTTTCGGGATTGCCAAACATGATGCCGATCTTTTCGCGCAGCTGGTTGATGAAGATGCAGCAGGTGTTGGTCTTGGAAATGTTGGCGGTGAGCTTGCGCAGCGCCTGGCTCATGAGCCTTGCCTGCAGGCCGACCTTGTTGTCGCCCATCTCCCCTTCGATCTCTGCCTTGGGGGTGAGCGCAGCCACCGAGTCGATGACGATGATGTCTATGGCGCCGCTGCGGATAAGGTTGTCTGCAATCTCAAGCGCCTGCTCGCCGTTGTCGGGCTGCGAAATGAGCAGGGTATCGACATTCACGCCCAGGTTCTTGGCGTAGCTGCGGTCGAATGCATGCTCGGCATCGATAATAGCGGCGATGCCACCCGCCTTCTGAGCCTCTGCGATAGCGTGTATCGCGAGGGTAGTCTTACCACTCGATTCGGGGCCGAAAATCTCTATGACGCGTCCGCGGGGATATCCTCCGATACCCAGTGCGTGGTCCAGGGCTATCGAGCCCGACGGAATAACAGAAACAGCGCTATCCGGCTGGTCTCCCAACGTCATAATAGAGCCTTTGCCATAATCCTTCTCGATTTTAGAAATTGTCGCCTTCAACGCCTTGAGCTTCTCCTCGTTTGACACGGCTTGATTCATCTCTTCTTTAGCCATAATAGATTGTGTTTCAGGTTAATAATTAATATTAGAAGTTTGGTTTGGGTGCATATTTGTTATAGAATTCCTCTATGATTGCAACAGCTTCGTCTACGGAGTCCACCACCCGGTATATGTCAAAGTCTGCCGGGCTTATCATGCCGTGGGGGAGCAATACATCGCGGAACCACTCCAGCAGCCCCTGCCAGTAATCTTTGCCGTACAGTATCACCGGGAAGGATACCAGCTTGTTGGTCTGTATCAGCGTGAGCGCCTCGCTCAGCTCGTCGAGCGTCCCGAAGCCGCCCGGCATTGCGATATAACCCTGCGCATACTTCATGAAGATGGTCTTTCGCACAAAGAAATAGTCGTAGGATATCAGCTTGTCGGCATCTATGAATGGGTTGGGACTCTGCTCGAAGGGGAGGTTGATGTTAAGGCCGACAGATGCACCGCCAGCTTCCCTGGCCCCCTTGTTGCCCGCCTCCATTATGCCGGGGCCGCCGCCGGTGATTATGCCAAAGCCAAGCTTGCTCAGCTTCTGGGCAATCTCTACCGCAGCCTTGTAGTACTTGTCTTCCGGGTCGGTGCGGGCGCTGCCGAAAATAGCCACGCAGGGGCCTATCTCCATCAGCTTTTCATAGCTCTGCACAAACTCCGACATTACTTTGAAAACCGACCAGCTGCTGTTGGTTTTGACATCGTTCAGCCACTTGCGGCGGAAACTCTTGCGGATAATCTCTTCTTCGTGTGTCATAGGTGCAAACTTAATCAATTTCTTAGTATTTTTGCCTAAAATAATTTGAAAATGGCGCAATTTCTTTTGGGGATGACTTTGGCAGAGTTGGAGGCGGTGTGCACCGCAGCCGGCATGAAGCGCTATGTGGCGTCGCAGCTGGCTTTCTGGCTTTACCGCAAGCGTGTTGTAAGCATAGATCAGATGACCAATCTCTCGAAGGAGAACCGCGCCAGGCTGTCCGCAGAGTATGAAGTGGGACGCATCCGGCCAGCGGAGGTTCAGACTTCAAAAGACGGCACCCGCAAGTATGCCTTCGAGGCGGTGGAAGCTGGCCGGTATATTGAAACCGTGATGATTCCCGACCGCGACCGCGCAACCCTGTGTGTCTCTTCCCAGGCCGGGTGCAAGATGGGCTGCAAGTTCTGCATGACAGGCCGCCAGGGCTTTCACGGCAACCTGTCCGCCCGCGGAATCATTGCCCAGTTCATGGATGTAGAAGAGGCGGAAGAACTCACCAACGCCGTTTTCATGGGGATGGGAGAGCCGCTGGACAATTGGGAGAACGTGCGACGCGCAATAGAGATCCTGACTGCCGACTGGGGCTTTGGCTGGAGTCCGAAGCGGATAACGCTCTCCACCATAGGTGATATGGCAACCCTTAAGGAGTTCCTGGATACCACCACCTGCCATCTGGCGGTGAGTCTGCACAACCCCTTCCACGAAGAGCGGCAGATGCTGATGCCTGTGGAGAACAGATATCCCCTGGAAGGTGTGCTGAAGCTTATCCGGCAATACGATTTTACCGGCCAGCGGCGGGTTACCTTTGAATATATCGTGCTGGCCGGCATAAACGATACCAAGCGTCACGCGGCCGCGCTGGCAAAGCTGCTGCGCGGTCTGGAATGCCGCGTGAACCTGATACGCTTCCACAAGATTCCCGACAGCCCCTTTACCAGCGGCAGCGATGCCCTGGTAGAGCAGTTCCAGCGGCGGCTGGAGGCGGCGGGAATCACCACTACCATCCGCGCCTCCCGCGGAGAAGACATCATGGCGGCCTGCGGCCTTCTGGCAGGCAAGAACAATAAACGATAACGGCAATGAAAAGAGCATTTGCAATATTCCTGATTATTCTCTCTGCAGCTTTTGCGGCCCGTGCACAGCGTCCTACGGTGGCGGTGGTGCTCAGCGGCGGCGGGGCCAAAGGGGCATCTCACGTGGGGGTGCTCAAGGTCCTGGAGGAGTATGAGATTCCCATCGACATCATCACCGGTACCAGCATGGGCGCCCTTGTGGGCGGTCTGTATGCCGTGGGACACTCTGCGGCAGAACTCGACTCGATTATCACTTGTCAGGATTGGGACTACCTGATTTCCGGTGCGGTACGGCGCGAGGAGGTCAATTTCCAGCAGAAAGCAGACCAGACCAGATACCAGATTCAGATTCCGTTCGGTATCGACTGGCAGGCCGCCCTGCAGCGTAAGGGGCGCGGTGCCGGTTCCGATGGAGAAGATGCGACAGATGATGGCAGACAGCCATCTGCCACCGACCTGTTCCGTCTGGCGCCGGAGGGCGGCGCAAGCGGTATTCTGCCGATGGGGCTGATGGCCGGCCAGAAGATATACGCCCTGCTGACCGACTGCACCGTGGGATATCACAACGAATGTGACTTCAAGGACCTGCCGATCCCCTATGCATGCATTGCGACCGATGTGGCTTCTGGCAAGGAGGTGGTGTTCAACAAGGGCATTCTCCCAATGGCGATGCGTGCCTCCATGGCGATTCCGGGGGTATTCCCTCCCGTCAAGACAGAGGATATGGTGTTGGTGGACGGAGGGATGAAGAACAACTTCCCGGTGGATGTGGCGCGTGCGATGGGGGCTGATTATGTGATAGGTGTCCAGATTCCCAGCAGCAACGAGAATGCCGACATGAACCAGGTCAGCGGACTGCTTGGCAAACTGTTTACAACTACCGTCAACGCCAAGACAGAAGAGGCGATGGCCAATACCGATATCCTTATCCAGCCCGACATTGAGGGTTACGGCACTATGAGCTTCAATCTGGAGAGCCTGCGCCGCCTGATAGACAATGGAGAGAGGGCGGCCCGCGAGGCGGAGCCGGAACTGCTGGAGCTCAAGCGGGTTCTTGAACAGAAGGAGCGTGAGCACGAAGAGCGTTTCGTGGGGCCGATGCCGGCCGTGAAGGAGTCCCCCAAGGCGGTCAAGCTGAACGATACCATAGTGTTGTCGTCCATCAGGTTTGTAGGTATCAGCGAAAAGGAAGAGAAGTTGCTGCGCCGTAACTTCTCGCTGGAAACCGGGAAAAAGATTTCGATCTCTGACATAGAGCGTGCGGTTAACGGGCTGTACGCTACAAAGGCATACAACTCTGTGGTTTACACCCTGGGCGGAGACCACTCTCCGTTCGATCTGACCATGACGATGGTCCCCAATCGCAACAACCGGCTGGGCATAGGGATCAGGTTCGATACCGAGGAGGTATCCACCATCCTGCTGGATGTCGGATTCAACAATTACAAACTCTATGGCCACCGTTTCGGAATCTCTGCCCGGCTGGCCAACAACTACCGTTTCGGGGTGCGCTACTCATATCTTGCCAAGAACTACACAGAGTGGGCTGTCAGCAATCAGCTGAGCCGGTATAATATGCCGATCTATTCCATAGAACAGGGGACCATCAGCCCGTTGGCATATCTGCAGAACGATTTTGAGGTCGCCGTTGCCACCGGTCACCTTAAGCGGATGTACCTCAAGGGGGGTGTGCGGACCAGCGCATATGATTACCGGACCAGCCTGGACATCCCCGCTTTGCCGCATGCATACAGTAACGATGCAGCCCGGGTGGCGTTCATGGGTCCTTTCCTGACTCTTGTGGTGGACAATCTGGACAATGTGTGGTTCCCCACCAGGGGCGTCAAGATAGAAGCCGGGATGCAGTATCTCCGCGATTTATCCTCTGCCGGCCAGCACTCCCCGCTGCTGGATGCAAAACTTGCGGCAAAGATTGTCCTGCCGGCCGGTGACAGGCTGGCCTTTACGCCGTTTCTGAACTCCCGCGCCGTAGTGGGCAACGACGCTCCGCTAGTCATGATGAACTGCATAGGCGGTACGCAGGCCGGGCGCTATTCCCAGAGCCAGATACCTTTCTACGGCTCTACCGGGGTGATGGCTGCAGAGCCGTTGGTTGCCGTTGCGGGTCTGGATGTGCGTTACAATGTCTACAAGAGTCACTACCTGATGCTCACCGGCAACTATGGGCGCCAGGGCGACAGCCTCACCGACTTTGTGTCGGGAAGCGGCTTTGCCGGCTTCCGCCTGGGATATGCCTTTGACTTTGTGGCGGGTCCGGTAGAGGTTGACCTTAACTGGAACAGCATACACCGCTCTGCCGGATTATATTTAAGCTTCGGCTTCTGGTTCTAGATGGATAGCAAAAAGATATACGAGCGTCTGGCGCGCCTGTGCAGTGCACGGGAGTATTGCAAGCGCGACATCCTCAAGAAGATAGAGGCGATGAGAGCAGAAGACGCTATTGACACGCAAGCGATTATTTCGCAACTTTGTGCCGAGAAGTATCTCGACGAAAGCCGGTATGCGGCGTTTTTTGCCAGGGACAAGAGCTCGCTGGCGGGCTGGGGAGAGCAGAAGATACGCTATGCCCTCTCTGCCAAGGGGATAGAGCGGGATGTGATAGACGCCGCCCTGGGGCAGATAGACCTTGAAAAGGCGCAGTCCCGCATGGAGGGCGTGCTGGCAGCCAGGATGCGCACCCTTGACGGAGACGAAGCGCAGGTAAGGCAGAAGCTGTTCCGCTTTGGACTTTCGCGCGGATATACATATAACCAAATAAAGGCATTTTATGATAACTTCAGAAGAGGTTAATAAGATTGCACAGCGGTTGAAGACGTTGGGGAGGTATCTTTGACATACCTGCCAAATTGCAACAGATAGAGACTCTGCACGCCACAACTCTCGCGGCGGGCTTCTGGGATGACCCGTCCCAGGCAGAGAAGACCCTGAAAAAGATTTCTGCCATTAAATTCTGGACCGACGGCTATGCCGATGCACAGACGCAGCTTGCCGACCTGGGCGTGCTGATGGAGTTCGGCGAAGATGCGGCCCCCGACGCCGATGCTGCCTATGAGCAGCTGGTGGCCAGGGTAGAGGAGCTGGAGATGCGCAATATGCTAAGTGCAGAAGGCGACAATCTGGGAGCGATTCTGAAGATAAACAGCGGCGCCGGAGGCACTGAATCCAACGACTGGAGCGCGATGCTTATGCGGATGTATATCCGCTGGGCAGAGCGTTGCGGCTACAAGGTCTCCGTGGCGGATGTGCTGGAGGGAGAAGAGGCCGGCATAAAGAGTGTAACCCTGGAGATAGAGGGCGACTATGCCTACGGCTATCTCAAAGGGGAGAGCGGTGTGCACCGTCTGGTGCGCATGTCCCCCTTCAATGCCCAGGGCAAACGGCAGACATCGTTCTCTTCTGTATTCGTATATCCTCTGGTAGATGATACCATAGAGATAGAGATCAATCCCGCCGACCTGGAGTGGGATACCTACCGCAGCAGCGGAGCCGGCGGGCAGAATGTGAATAAGGTTGAAACAGGTGTGCGGGTGCGCCATATCCCCACCGGCATAGTGGTGGAGAATACCGAAACCCGTTCGCAGCTGGACAACCGCCAGAATGCGCTGCGCATCCTCAAGAGTCACCTGTACGATCTGGAACTGCAGAAGCGGCGCGAGAAACAGGCGGAGCTCGAGGGGCAGAAGCGGCGCATAGAGTGGGGGAGCCAGATACGCAACTACACCCTGCAGCCGTTCCGCCTGGTGAAAGATCTGCGCACCGGCCACGAGACCAGCGACACTACCGGCGTGCTGGACGGCGACCTGAACGAGTTCATGAAACTCTACCTTATGCAAAACGGAAATAGTAACAATTAAATATCAACCATGGATTATTTTTACGCACCAATGTTTCAGCTCGGTAAGGATACTACCGAGTATTATTGCCTTACGAAAGAGGGGGTAAGCGTATCGGAATTTGAAGGCCATCCCATCCTCAAGGTGGCTCCTGAGGCACTCACGGCGCTCGCGAATGCAGCGTTCCGCGACGTAAACTTTCTGCTGCGCCGCAGCCACAACGCAAAGGTGGCGGCCATTCTCAACGACCCCGAGGCGAGCGAGAACGACAAGTATGTGGCACTCACCATGCTGCGCAACGCAGAGGTGGCATGCAAGGGGCAGCTCCCTTTCTGCCAGGATACCGGCACCGCCATCATCCACGGCGAGAAAGGGCAGCAGGTGTGGACCGGTTTCAGCGACGAGGAGGCTCTCTCCAAAGGTGTGTACAAAACCTATACAGAAGAGAATCTGCGCTACAGCCAGAATGCTCCGCTTAATATGTACGACGAGGTCAATACCAAATGCAATCTCCCGGCTCAGATAGATATCGAGGCATGCGAAGGGATGGAATACAGGTTCCTCTGCGTGGTCAAGGGAGGCGGCAGCGCCAACAAGACATATCTCTATCAGGAGACCAAGGCACGCATACAGAACCCCGGCACGCTGGTGCCCTTCCTTACAGAGAAGATGCGCACCCTGGGTACCGCAGCCTGCCCGCCATACCACATCGCATTCGTGATAGGCGGTACCTCGGCAGAGAAGAACCTGCTCACGGTGAAGCTCGCATCGACCCATTTCTACGACTCCCTGCCCACCAGCGGGGATGCATCGGGCCGCGCATTCCGTGACGTCGAACTGGAGAAACAGCTGTTGGAGCAGGCCCGCAAGATAGGGCTCGGCGCACAGTTCGGCGGCGTTGCATTCGCCCACGACATCCGCGTGATCCGTCTGCCGCGCCACGGCGCAAGCTGCCCCATCGGACTGGGCGTGAGCTGCTCTGCAGACCGAAACATCAAGGCCAAGATAAATGCCGACGGCGTCTGGATCGAGAAGATGGACGACAACCCAGGCGAACTGATTCCGGAAGAACTGCGCAAGGCAGGTGAAGGGAATGCCGTCCGCATAGACCTCAACCAGCCCATGAAGGATATCTGCGCAACCCTTTCAAAATATCCCGTGGCTACCCGCGTGAGCCTTAACGGTACCATAATCGTTGCCCGCGACATAGCCCATGCCAAGCTGAAAGCCCGCCTGGATGCAGGTGAAGATCTGCCGGCATACTTCAAAGACCATCCGATTCTGTACGCCGGTCCCGCAAAGACCCCGAAGGGGATGCCGTGCGGCTCTATGGGCCCCACCACGGCCAACCGCATGGACCCGTACGTAGATGAATTCCAGGATCACGGCGGCTCTATGGTGATGATTGCCAAGGGCAACCGCACCAAGGTGGTTACCGATGCCTGCCACAGGCACGGCGGCTTTTATCTGGGCAGCATCGGCGGCCCCGCAGCTGTGCTTAGCATGAACAATATCAAGAGCATAGAGTGCGTAGAATACCCCGAACTGGGCATGGAGGCAATCTGGCGCGTCCAGGTCGAGGACTTCCCCGCATTCATACTCGTAGACGACAAGGGCAACGACTTTTTTGCCGGTAAACTGTAACCCTTATGCTCGAGTGTAGGAATATTACCAAACGGTTCGGCGATTTTGCAGCGCTCGACAACGTCTCGCTGCAGATTCCCGACGGCCAGATATTCGGCCTGCTGGGCCCCAACGGAGCCGGCAAGACAACCCTTATCAGGATCATCAACCGCATCACCATCCCCACCGACGGACGGGTTTACTTCGACGGCAAGGTGGTGGACGATGAGTTTGTGCGCAAGATCGGTTACCTGCCGGAGGAGCGCGGACTCTACAAAAAGATGAAGGTTGGGGAGCAGATGATGTATCTGGCCCGACTCAAGGGGCTGAGCAAGGCCCAGGCAGAGGAGCAGCTTCGAAAATGGTTTGTAAAGTTCAAGATCCAGAGCTGGTGGAATAAAAAGGTAGAGGAACTCTCCAAGGGCATGGCCCAGAAGGTGCAGTTCATATCCACCGTGGTGCACAAGCCCAAACTCCTGATCCTGGACGAACCGTTCTCCGGTTTCGACCCGGTCAACGCCCAGCTTATCCGCAACGAGATTCTCCAGCTCAAGGATCAGGGTACCACCATAATCCTCTCCACCCACAACATGGAGTCGGTAGAGGAGCTGTGCGACAACATCGCCCTTATCAACAAGTCGCATCTGGTTGTAACGGGCGCTACCGACGACGTGCGGGCGCGCTACGGTTCAAATCAGATAGAACTGCTCTACAACGGGCTCCTGCCAGAGTCAGGCAGCGTCTTTAGCGTGGCGCATCAGGAACAGCTGCGCGACTGCAACCGTGCGGTGCTTGACATCGCCGACGGACGTTCGATGCGTGACGCGCTTGCGGCGCTGGCTGCAATCGACCTGGAGATCGTCTCCGTAAGGAAGATGGTGCCCCGCATGAACGACATCTTTATCAAACTTGTTAGCGAAGCACAGAAATGAAAATCAGTAATATAGGCCTTATAATAGGCCGCGAATATTCTACCAGGGTAAAGAAAAAATCGTTTATCCTGCTCACCATACTCACTCCGCTGCTGATGGCGGCACTGATGTTCATCCCTGTGGTGATAGCGCTCTATTCGGGAGAAGACAAGCAGGTGATATCGATTGTAGACAACACCGGCCTGCTGGAAGGTTATTTTGAGAGCAACGGTAAGACAGAGTATAAATTCCTCCCCGTGGAAACCACGCAGGAGAGTCTTAAACAGACTTTCGAGACATACAATTCGTCTACCCTGATATATGTCTCGGCCCTGGATGCAGAGGGCAACGCCTCCGTCACCGCATATTCCAGGGAGCCCCTGGGCATGGAGACCAAGATGGCGATAGAGGGCAAGATAGGCAATGCCCTGCGCGATAGAAAGTTGCGCGAGCTTGACATACAGAACTTTGACGAGATTATGGACAAGGTCCGCAGCGAAGTCAAAATCGATGCCTACACCCTGACCAACGAGGGCAAGGAGAAGAAGGACACGGTGGAGATATACATGATTATCGCCTATGTCCTGAGCTTTCTGATTTACATGTTCGTGGCGGTGTTCGGTTCTATGGTCATGCGGGGTGTGATAGAGGAGAAGACCAACCGCATAGTCGAGGTCATCGTATCCAGCGTGTCGTCGTTCGAGCTTATGATGGGCAAGCTGTTAGGGGTGGCTCTGGTCGCCCTTACGCAGTTCGCAATCTGGATGATCCTTATCGGGGCGGTGATATTCGGCCTGCAGGGGGTTGTCACCAGTCAGATGGCCGATAAGATGGCAGATGTGACCGCAACCATGTCAGATGCCACCACCGCAATCCAGGAGACATCTGTCGGGATCCATCCAACAGCCGACATGGGGAGTCTGGGCGAGATTTCGTCTGTGCTGGAACAGGTATCGCAGATCAACTTCCCCCAGATACTGCTCTGCTTCTTGATCTATTTCGTGCTGGGGTATCTGCTCTACGCGGCGATGTTCGCGGCGGTAGGGTCGGCCGTGGATAACGAGGCCGACACCAACCAGCTGAGCCTGCCCATCACCATACCGCTGATGATAGGCCTGTTTATCATGCTCCACACCTTCCAGCACCCCTCCAGCCAGCTGAGCATCTGGGCATCGATGATACCGTTCACCTCGCCCATGGTGATGCTGGCCCGCATTCCGTTCGGGGTGGTTCCGGCATGGCAGCTGATACTCTCTGTGGTGCTGCTCATCGCGACCTTTGTCACCATCGCCTGGGCATCGGCCAAGATATACAAGGTCGGAATCCTGACCTACGGCAAGAAAGCCACCTTCAAAGATTTGTTCAAATGGTTAAAATACAAGGACTGAAATGAAAAAGATTCTCTTCGCCGCCGCAATTGCCATGTTGCTTTGCAGTTGCGGCCCCAAGGGCTACACCAGCTACTCCTGGGAATATCACAAGCTGGATTCGCGCTACGACCGCGACGGGGGCAATCCCGTGCAGGACGCCATCGCCAAGTACGATTCGCTTATGGCGCCGCTGCAGCAGATTGTGTGCTACAGCAACGATGTGTACTCCAAGTACGCACCCGAAAGCCCGCTTAGCAACTATGCGGTGGATGCGCTGCGCAGCTTTGCAGAAAAGTACACCAAAGAAAAGATCGATATGGCGCTGCTCAACCTGGGCGGCATCCGCACCGACCTTCCGAAGGGGGCCGTGCGGGTATATGACATCGTTTCCATCTTCCCGTTCAACAACTATCTCTCCATCCTGGAAGTAGAGGGAACATCTTTGCAGAGGATTTTTGACAATATGGCCAGCCGTAACAGGGTGGAGGCGCTCTCCGGAGTCCGTATGAAGATAGAGGGCGACCGTGTGGCGGAGTGTACCGTGGGCGGCAAGAAGTTTGACCCGGGACGCACCTACAAGGTCGCTACCATAGATTTTCTGGTGACCGGCGGCGACGGCATCGAGTGGGGGGACGGTATCCTGATGCGAGGCGATACCGGCATCCTGCTAAGGGATGTGATAATCTCAGAGATGAAAGAGTTAATGGAGGCCGGCAAGACTCTGGAGGCGAAAACGGACGGCCGCGTGGTAGTAATCAATTCAAACAGATAGCAGTATGAAGCGCATAATTATTTCCGTAATGATGATGGCGGCCGTGGCGCTGCCCCTGAGTGCACAGAAGCTGGTGGTGCTTCATACCAACGACACCCACAGCCAGATAGAAACCATCCGCACCGGAACCAATGCCGATTGCGGTGGCGTAGAACGCCGTTATAACTTTATAGACAGTGTCCGTGCAGAATACGGTGCCGGCAAGGTGCTGTTGCTGGATGCGGGCGACTACAACCAGGGTACCCCCTACTTTAATGTAGGCAAGGGCGATCTGGAGCGCGACCTGGTGAACCTGCTGGGGTACGATGCGTTGACCTTCGGCAACCATGAGTTTGACAATGGCATGCAGGAACTCGCCCGCAGGCTCTCCGGTGCCAAATACCCGACGGTGTGCTGCAACTACGATTTTACGGGCACACCTCTCGAGAAGTATGTAAAGCCGTATGTGATTATCCGCCGCGGCGGTTTCAAGATAGGTATTATCGGCGCTACGGTGCGGCTGCGCGGAGTGGTAGCTGCCCAGAACATAGAGGGAATGGAGCCGATCAATACGCTCGAGGCGATAAACCGGTGGGCAGAGATTCTCAAAGAGCAGAAGAAATGCGACCTGGTGATACTGCTCTCTCACCTGGGGCTTGAAGATGGCACCATGGAGGACCCCTCCGACCAGATTGTGGCAGCCAACACCAGCAACATCGATTTCATTGTCGGCGGCCATAGCCACACATTTCTGGAGGAACCCATACTGATAGAGAACCCGGACGGAATAATTGTCCCCATAGTACAGGCCGGTTGCAAAGGTATTGAAATAGGGGAACTTAAGATATATTAGAATCCCGATTTTTTCTTAAATTTGCGATATGCGCGCCCGCTGCCTGCTCATATTGATGCTGACTCTGGTCTGCTGTACGCCCGAGCTTATCCCGCCACAGGTGGAGATTAGCAATGCGACAAATGTGACCGAAACCAGCGCCATGCTAAGCGGTTCGATAATCTCGCCGGGGAATTCGTACGTCACCTACAGGGCATTCTACTGGGGGACGGATCCAAACCTGGATGTGTATGATGTGCTGGATGCCGGCAATGGCCCCAATGCTTTCAAATGCACGCTTTACGGTTTGGTGCCGGGCACGACATATTACTTCAGGGCGGTGGTTGCAAACAGCGCCGGAACAGCCGAGAGCCGGACTCTCTCCTTTACCACCATCCCCTTTCCCGAGGGGGTGCCCACCGTTGCATGGATAGGCGACCCCCACGATATCGGCGAACACAGCGCAAGTTTCTCTGCCGATATAATCTCCGACGGGAACCTCCAGGTT
The DNA here is from genome assembly GCA_017446775.1 of Bacteroidales bacterium. Taxonomy (GTDB): domain Bacteria; phylum Bacteroidota; class Bacteroidia; order Bacteroidales; family UBA932; genus Equibacterium. The sequence continues at coordinate 33,148 of JAFSQE010000022.1, forward strand.
TCAGAGTGCGGTTTTTGCTGGACAGAGTCCGAGACCGGTGTCCCTGTCATAGGGGACGATGCCACCGTGGTTATGTCTGCCGAGGGGCTGGGGGCGTTTGAAAAGAGTGTCGTCACCCTTAAAGGCGCCACAAGCTACAGAGTACGTGCGTGGGCTTCCAACCAGGCTGGAATCGGGTATTCGCAAGTGCGTACATTCACCACCCTCGACCCGGCCAGGATCAGGGATACTGACATCCAGGGCTTTATCGATGCACCTGTGAGCGATGTGGCCCGTTACAGGATTACCGCGCACGTGTATTGGGTATTCGACTACTCAAACATGTACGTGACGGATGACGCTAACAATGTGTTGTATGTCTGGGGGATGTCCTCAAGTGCAGCGGAGTTTGCCGACCTGGGAATCAGGCAGGGGGACACGGTGACGCTTGTGGGCTACCGGCAGCAGGCCAGCGACACTCCCATTCTGGAATGTGATATAGTCGAGAATGTTTATAGGCTGACAATCAAGGATTTTCTCGGGAAGTGGGATGCGGCCGGCGTCCATAGATCGGATACGGACGTCTCCGTCAAGTGGACCGGAATCGAGGCTAAAGAGAACAATGGCTCGGACGATAAAGACCGGCACTTCTATTTCATTGGTTTGATGCCGTCATACACTACCGACCCCGATGCGGGTAAGGGCGACACGTACTGCAATGTAGAAGCTTATTACGACAGCGAGTCAGGGTGTGTGGCGCTGCTTGGCGGCTATGCCGCTCCTAACCACCGGATTACATGGCGATATCTGTCAGACCCCGACCAGTACTACCAGAGTGTTTTCTATCCTGTCAAGAAAGAGGGTAGCGACTGGGTTACATATACGGCTTCGCAATTTGCAGGTTATCCAGTTGAGGGTACAATAATGCTGGAGCCATTATGGGAGGATGGCCATCTTTGCCTGGTTCCTTACACCGTATCCACTTATCAGGTTTTCGATCACTATTACGACGTTGCGGCCCAGACCCGCACAGACCGCATATTCCGCAAATCCAAGGTGATTTCTCTCACCTATTTCGTCAAGGTAGACTGATATGAAAAAACGACCGGATAACAGAAACACTCTTTCGCGGCGCGACTTCTTCCAGAAGTTGTCTAAAGTGGTGCTTCCGTCACTTGCCGTAATGGGCCTGGGGCCGATAGTCGAGGCATGCAACAAAGAAGATCTGATGGAACCGACCGGGTGCAAGGGAACCTGTGCCGGATCCTGCTTCGGTGACTGCTCAGCCTCCTGCGGCTCTTCATGTGCCGCATCGGCATCTTCTGCCTGCGGAACCGGTTGCACCGGGGGGTGCAAGAACGGCTGCGCCGGGGGGTGTGAGACATCCTGTATCGGCGGCTGCGGCGGGGATTGCACCGGAAGTTGTGTCGGCAGCTGTTCCGCCACGTGCGAGGGGAGCTGCAAGGGGGGCTGCGGAGATGCGTGCAGCAACAGTTGCACCGACACCTGTACCAACACCTGTTCAGAATCATGCACCGGGGGCTGCGGCAATTCATGTTCCGGGGGCTGCAGCGGCACCTGTTCCGGGGGCTGCGGCGGGGATGCAACCAATGTCTGCCAGTCGTGTACCAAGGCCTGCCGCAGGACCTGCGGAGTGGAGTGTGAGAATTCCTGCACCGGAACGTGTGAGTCAACCTGCGACAACTCTTGCGGATACTGTGACAATACTTGCAGGACGAGCAACGGCGGAACGCTTGATTGCTGGACATGTTCAGCAACATGCAGCCGGACATGCGGTACAAAATGTAACGGCGATTGTGTTACCAGTTGCAACAAGTATTGCATCGGTACAGTAAGCTGATATGATAATCCGTGATGATATAGGCAGTTGGGAGGACGGTCGTGCCAAGACGGTCACTTTCATAGTGACCAAAGATTGCCAGCTCGCCTGCAAATACTGCTATCTGGTGGGCAAGAACTCCAGGGAGAGGATGAGTTTTGAGGTGGCCCGCCAGGCCATCGACTACATTCTTGACAATCCTGCTCTTTTCCCCGAGAAGTCCGTGGTTTTCGAGTTCATAGGAGGGGAGCCTTTTATTGAGATAGACCTCATAGACCGCATTTGCGACTATCTCAAGGAACAGATGTTCGTCAAGAACCACCCTTGGTTCAACTCATACCGTTTCAGCCTTTCTACCAACGGTATCAATTATCACGAACCTAAGGTTCAGCGGTATATAGAAAAGAACAAATCCCACCTCTCGGTGGGTATCACCATAGACGGGACGCGTGCCAAGCACGATATGAACCGGGTTTACAAGTCTTCCGGCAGGGGGTCATACGACGATGTGGTACGCAATATCCCGCTGTGGCTGAGCCAGTTTCCCGGCGGAGGCACCAAGGTTACAGTGTCCAGCCCGGACCTGCCCTATATAAAGGAGAGCGTGCTGCACCTCTTCTCGTTGGGTATCAGGGAGGTATCGATAAACTGTGTTTTCGAAGATGTCTGGCAAGAGGGTGACGACAGGATTCTGGAAGAACAACTGATTGCTCTCGCCGATGCGATGATATCCGACAGGTTGTACGAAGACCACAACTGCTCTTTCTTCTCCGATTATATCGGGAAGCCGTTGGATCCGGAGAAGGATAACCGGAACTGGTGTGGGGCGGGGAAGATGCTCTCTATAGATGCCGCCGGCAATTTCTACCCCTGCACACGTTTTGCGGGGTATTCTCTACGCAGCAAGCAACCGATAATCATCGGGAACATCCACGACGGCATCGATACCGACAGGCTGCGCCCGTTCCTGACGCTGGACCGCACTACCCAGAGCCCACAGAAATGCATCGACTGCGAGGTGGCCAGCGGCTGTGCCTGGTGTCAGGGAGAGAACTACGATGCCGCCGACACGCCCACCATCTTTCAGCGTTCTACCGCGATTTGCAAGATGCACAAGGCGAGGGTGCGTGCCAACAATTATTACTGGAGCCGGCTGGCCCGCATAGCAGAGAAGGAGGGGGCACAATGCAATATCTGATTCTTTTATACGATTCTGCGGCACCGTCGTTCTGCTACTATCCCTCTCCTGCCAAGGGGGAAAAGATGAGCCTGGAGACACTTCGCAAGGCGATTCTCTTTGCCCACAAAGAGGGGCTGGCGGTGAATGTAGTAACCGGTGCCGAACCGCTTCCGGAAGATGTGAAAGCCGAGTTGGACGGTATAATACATGTCGTAATTGCCCCGTTGGAGTTCCCGCACGACAATGTGAAAGATGTATCCGTAATCGATTGGACGCCTGATTTTGACAGATTGCAGCTGCCCGACAATCCTGACAGGGATCTGATTCTCAGGGTTCCGGTATCGGGCCTGGAATCGCTGTCCGGGGCGGTGAGATCATTGAAGGGCAAATGCCGCCGCGTGAACATCCAGATGCTGGACCAGAACCGTTACAGTGCCGCCGATTTCAAAACGTATGAAGACCAGCTTGCCGACCTCTCTGCGATTGTGCTTGAAAGCGGGATGGAGATAAACATAATAACCGACCGGCTGGTATTAAGGCAAATGAACTCCTGCGGAGCCGGGGACACGGCAATCACTGTGGCGCCCGACGGGAAGTTATATGTGTGTCCCGGCTTCTATTACGATGGCGAGCCGGCCTGCGGCGATGTGGACAGCGGCCTGGACTTGCCCAATGCCCGGCTATATAAACTGGAGTATGCGCCCATTTGCCGTCGTTGCGATGCCTGGCAGTGCCGCAGGTGCGTATGGATGAACCGCCGCACTACCGGTGAGGTGAATACCCCGTCGCGGGGGCAGTGCGTGGCGGCCCACAAAGAGAGGCACGCAAGTGTGCTGCTCAGCCTCAAGGGGACCTCTCCGCTGGAGGATGTACCTTATGAAGACCCGATTGAATTAATCAAATAGACAGATATGGAAGAGAAAAAGCATGTCGGCAGCGTGACAGAAGAGGAAAAGTACGAAATCAAGACCCTTTTTGAACGCAAGAACGGCCTCGCAGAACTTATGAAGAGTATCTCCCCCGACAACGAGGCGCTGTACGAAAAAATTGTTACTGATATGGGCGCTACAACCACCCGCTTCCAGGCGTGGTGGGACCGAATGGCTGCCAAGTACCAGTGGGAGAACCGTCCCGACGGCCGCTGGGAAATCAATTTCGATACCAACGAGGTATTCCTGAATTAGGTCGCTAAGACTCCCCTTTCTCTGCCATCGCCTTCTCAAAGCAGTGGCGGCAGAGGGGTTCGTAGGTCTGCTTTTCGCCCAGTTCCACCAGACGGTCGCTGGCAATAAGGCGGTGCGAGACGTTTGCGGGGTCTCCGCAGCGGACACAGATGGCGTGCACCTTGGTCACATATTCTGCAACCGCCATCAGCGCCGGCATCGGGCCGAACGGCTTGCCGCGGTAGTCCATGTCCAGTCCGGCCACAATCACACGTATTCCGGCGGATGCGAGCTTCTGGACCACATCTACAATACCTTCATCAAAGAACTGAGCCTCGTCGATTCCCACCACATCCACGTTGCCTGCCAGCAGCATTATGCTGGAGCTGGATTCTACCGGAGTGGAGAGGATGGAATTGCCCTGGTGCGACACCACCTCCTCTTCTGAATAGCGGGTATCTATGGCGGGTTTGAATATCTCGACCCGCAGGTTTGCAAACTGGGCGCGGCGCAGGCGGCGTATCAGCTCTTCTGTCTTGCCGGAGAACATAGAGCCGCAGATGACCTCTATCCAGCCGGGAGTTTTTGCGTTCTCGATGAACATTGCTTAGGAAAATATTTATCTTTGTAGACGGTGAAACAAATATAGCAAAAAATGTCAAAACTCTACATTGTTCCCACTCCGGTAGGCAACCTTGGCGACATGACGCCAAGGGCTGTTGAGGTGTTGAAGGGTGTAGATTTGATCCTTGCAGAGGATACCCGCACCAGCGGCGTACTGCTCAAGCACTTTGGCATCGCCACGCACGCAGAGAGCCACCACAAGTGGAACGAGCACGAGACGGTGGAGCGCATCAGGGAAAAGATCCTCTCCGGAGTTTCCGTGGCTCTGATAAGCGACGCCGGCACCCCAGGCATCAGCGACCCAGGCTTTTTGCTTGCCCGCACCTGTGCGGAGGCGGGCATAGAGGTGGAGACGCTTCCCGGAGCCACCGCCTGCATTCCGGCGCTGGTAAATTCCGGCCTGCCGTGCGACCGCTTCTGCTTCGAGGGATTCCTCCCGCTCAAGAAAGGGCGCCAGACCCGCCTGAAAGAGCTTTCCCAGGAGAAGCGGACGATGGTTTTCTACGAATCGCCGTTGCGGTTGGAGCGCACCCTGGTCCATCTTGCCGAGGCGTTCGGACAAGAGAGGCAGGCCTCTGTAAGCCGCGAAATCAGCAAGATACATGATACCACGGTTCGCGGTACGCTGAGCTATCTGTGCAAGTATTTCACCGACCATCCGCCCAAGGGCGAGATTGTGATAGTGGTCGCGGGCAAGAGCGACAGGTAAACAATAGTTAAACTTTTTTAATGGAGGGACGATATGAAGCGAGAGAAACTCTCAAAGGCTGCCGCCTCCGGTGCGGTGGCCCTCATCTTTTTAATCCTTGGCTTCCAGGCCGCCATCTTCACCGGCAATGTGTTCCGCTACCACCGCGAACACCAGATAGATACTGTTTATGTGGTTCAGCAGGAGTACCAACCGCAAACAGACGCGAACCCTGACAGTTTGGATGTTCGCGACGGGCAGATGTCTCGCTTGAAAGTCCTGCTCCCTGACGGTCAGTCGCTACGCTCCCTCCCTAGCGCCGGTCGCAGGTCCTTTCATGACATCGACACTAATCTGCCCGTCGCGGCCAATGGTATCAGCAAGGGCCTTGCGCCCAGGCAGGAGCCCGACTACGGCGACTCAAGACGGGTGATAGAACAGAAACGTCAGAAGAAGCCAGAGCCCGAACTCTTCGAATTCGACCCGAACACAGTTACCCGGGAAGAACTAGTGCGACTCGGATTCAGCGAACGACAGGCACAGGTGATAGAGAACTACCGCAGCAAGGGGGGCAAATTCGTCAGGGCTAAGGACTTCGCCCGGATGTACGTGGTAGACAGCGCCGCCTTCGCCCGGCTGGAACCCTACATCCGCATCAGCAGGCTGGACCTGAACACGGCAGACAGCCTCGCGCTGCTCTCGCTGCGCGGTATCGGGCCCTACTACGCCCACAAGATACTGGAATACCGCAGGCGGCTGGGCGGAATCTTCACCGGCAAAGAGCAGCTGCTGGAGATAGATGGCCTTGATGCAGAGCGTCTGGCTGGCTTTGCGGATGGAATCGAGATGAAAAAGGGGCGCCCAAGCTTTACCCTTTGGGATGCAGACCGCGCCCAGCTGTCGGCCCACCCGTATATCGGCACATACGCAGCCAAGGGTATCCTCCGCTACAAATCGGTGGCTGATACCGCAGCCTGGTCGCTGGACAACCTGGTGAAAAACGGAGTGATAGGGGAAGATGCCGCCGCCCGGCTCCGATATCTCGATTATCTGGAGAGATAATTAGGCGGTTGCGGGCAGGGTGATTACGAACGATGCCCCGCCAAGTGCCTGCGACCGCTCGTATGTGATGCTGCCGCCGTTCTGCTCGAAGATATCCTTGCAGATGGCCAGTCCCAGGCCGCTACCGGTGGTCTTTGTGGTAAAGTTAGAGCTGAAGAGCTTGTCTATGTCAACATCGTTCACTCCGGGGCCGTTGTCTTCTACACTCACGCGGTAGAAAGCACCCTGCCTTGAGAGGGTCGTGATAATCTTGCCGCCACGGCTGCCCAGAGCCTGCACAGCATTGCTTAACAGGTTCACAAACGCCCTTATTATCTGCTGCTTGCGGATATGCAACGGGGCTTGTTCAAGTTCTGTCTCGAGCTTTACGTCCAGTCCGGGCTGCGTGTCAAAGAGCACCAGTTCCTGCCGCAGAATCGCAACCAGGTCCTCCTCTGTAACGGCTTCGTCGGAGAAGAGCTTTGAGAGGGTGGAGAAGTTGGATGCGGTGCGCGAAAGGATATCGATCTGCTCCAGCAGGGAGCGGCTCACCTTCTCAAATTCTTCCTGCCATCCGGGGGCATTGTCTCTTTGAAGCCGCTGCACATGCTGGATGCTGAGCTGCATCGGGGTCAGCGGATTCTTGATTTCGTGGGCAATCTGCCGCGCCATCTCTTTCCAGGCCGTATCCCTTTCCGTGCGGGCCAGTCGCCTTGTGCTCTCGTCCAGTTCATCTACCATGCGGTTGTATGCCGCCACCAGCATACCCAGCTCGTCTTTGCTCTCTTTGTATTCCAGGTGCTCCATCCGGGGGCTGTCCGGCAGTCGCTCCATCCGGTTCTTTATCTGGGTCAGAGGCTTGGATATGGAATTGGCCAGCATCAGGCTGATCAGGATGCTCGCAATCAAGATTATCAGGTAGAGGTTAACTATGCTGGCGATAATCATGGTACCCTCTTCCTGGAACTGGGACTGCCCGGTGACATACGGTATGTTGGCAATCGCCACTATGTCGCCGTCTATGTTGAACAGCGGGGCGTATATAGACTGGAAAGTGTTGCCGGCAATGCTCTCCTGCCCGATATAGTTCATATAACTCTCCTCTACTATAGCCCGGTATGCTGCATGGTTCATGCGCGAGCCCAGGATAGACTGGTTGTAGAGTTCCGGCTGGGTGGTGCACACCATCACCCCGTGGTTGTCGTATACGTTGATCTCGTTTGCAGTGCTCGATGATATGGACTTCATGGCCTCCTGCAGCTGCGGGGTGTTGATGTCGGTATAGCGCAGGGCATACTGGCAGTATTCGGAGAGGGTGGACTGCACAATCTCCATGTTGCGCACCATGTTGCGCTCTGTCGCCGACTTGTTGCGCTTCACCGTGAACAGTATCGTGCCCACGCCCACGCAGCCCAGCGCCAGCAGGGTTGTGAACAGCATCAGCGACGTTATGCGCCGCTTGTAAGAATTGCGGGGCATAGAGAGCAGTTTGCTGCGGCGCAGCGGGGCGGTGGTGGGGATTATCACCGCAGAGAATAGCAACAGCAGATAAGAGAACAGCACCAGATGCCGCAACAGTCCCGGTACCGGCCGGCTGATAATCACTATATCATCTTCAGAAACCTTGTTGATGAACAATATGGTGTTGCCCTGACGCTGCATCGTGTAGCCCGGCTTGATGGTCTCGGAATCGATGTTGGTAGAGAAAGAGTGGTGTCCGGAGTAGGTTACCAGCCGCCCGGCGTAATACTTGGCGTATGAATAATAAGACGGCAGCGATGTCTCGGACGACCGCTTGAACAGGATGCCCGACATGTTGGTCCCCTTGTCGGAGACAAAGCGCGACTCTATCTCGATATACAGGTGCGTCGCCTCCAGCGTTTCGTAGTTGACATAGGTGAAGATGCCAAGATACGACGTCTGTCCGCTGAAATTGTTCATGAAAAAGAAGCTGGACCCGGGGCCGAGGGCAACGCCGTATTTGCGCAGTTCGTCGCTGTAAAAGCCTATGCAGTTCACCGCAGGGGTGTTGCGGTCTATTATCATCTGGGTGTCGCTGTGGCAGGCTGTCACGACAAGGTTATACCTCGACGAGAAGCTCCGGAACATGTACCGCTCCAGGATACGGTTGCGGATTATGTCGCTGCCGCCGTTTGGCCAGAAGCTTAATATGGCGATAATCTGGTCGTTCTTGATGCCCGATTCTATCATTCTGAGCTGCATCTCCAAAGAGAGGTCGCGGTCTACAGAGAGGCGGTCTGTCCACACCTTGTTGCTGTAATACTCCTTCCTGAGGCTGGTGGAGTAAATTGTCAATACCGTGTAAAGGGAGACGATGGCAATATACGGCAGCATATAGCGCCAGGTGAACACATTCGGTTTGCGGCGGCCGAATATGGCGGTGATGCACATCTGCAGCGAGTGCAGCAGAACAACAAACAGCAGCGCGAAAGAGAGCAGGCATATCACAGAGTATATGTTGACCCTGTTGATGTTAGCCAGGTTGAATGAGATGCTGGAGTTGAAAACTACAGAGCGCAGGGCGTAGTTGATGTATACCGCCAGAAGGACGGTGACTGCGACAGAGGCCACTGCGCACAGCCTGCGTGCGGGGCGGCGCATGTGGCGATACCACTTAAGCAGCGTTACACGCAGCAGGAACAGCCCCATGGCAACCAGGAAGATGTAGCAGTTTATGGTGAGCAGGCTGGCCAGGGAATCCAGGACATTGGTGCCGGCATACATCAGCGGCGAGAAGATGGGGCTGGCCGGGTCGCAGGTGTGCGCCAGATACCGCGCCCATACGGCAAGAAGCGTAACCAGTACAAGATATACTCCGTAGGAAAACTTTGTCCTCAAGCCCAGGTGCATCAAAAAAGCGGCTGCAACCAGCAGCAGAAGCACCGCCCAGTGGAGCGAATAGTAGCCGTAGGTATAGCGGGAACTGTAGTTCTCTACGATAGAGAACAGCGGCTTGCCCGATGCGCTGTGCACAATCGCCCCCGCATCGTTAATAAGCGGCGATGTGGTGTATTTGCTGTCCAGTTTGAGCAGGGGGTTCACCTGGTTGGCATAGCTCAGGCTCTCCTGGGCATAATCGCTCTTGATAAGTATCGCCGCCAGTAACCTCTCGCCCGGCTTGCGGTAGGATTTTATAAAGTACCAGCCGGAACCCAGGTTGGTGTAGCTCTGCTCTTCGTCGATATATGCAAGGGGGGCGGTGCTGGCCACACTTGCCCCAAACAGGTGATGCATCATGTAATGCGAGTGGTCTGCAACTATTGCATCGTTGTATATCGGGAACTGGTTTATCCAGCAGTGGAGGGTGTCGTTCTTGTAGTGGTAAATCACCATATCCTCCGGCAGATCGGCTTCGTCGCGCAATTCTACCTCTTCGCTAAGCACTGCAGAGCAGTACCGGTCCAGGATTTTTTCGCGCGCAGCAAGCCGCTTTTCTACCGCCTCCGCCTCCGAGTGGATCTTCTGAATCGGGTCTGATTTGATGAAGGACGCAGCAAAAATCGCGGCGGCAGCCGCAACCAGCAGGATTATGGCGATTAAATAAGGCTTCTTCATTCGTGATGATATGGCTCTCCCTTTATGATGGTGAAGGCGCGGTAGAGCTGTTCCAGGAAGATCACCCTGCAAAGTTGGTGCGAGAAAGTCATCTTCGAGAGCGAAACCTTTTCATCTGCCCGCTCATAAACCGCCTCTGAAAACCCGTAGCTGCCACCTATTACAAAGGTAATATCTCTGGGGCTATATAAAAATTTTTTCTCCAGATGGGCTGCCCACTCAATCGAGGTAAACATCTTCCCGCGTTCGTCCAGCAGTATCAGGCAGTCTCCGGAAGAGACATTTTTCAATATCAGTTCCCCCTCTTTCTCCTTTATCTGCTCCCGGGAGAGGGACTTTGCATTCTTCAGCTCCGGAATCTCCAAGAGCGAAAACCTGCAATAGTGCCCCAGACGGTCCGTATATTTGCCGATGCCCTCTTTAAGGAAAGATTCTTCGGTTTTGCCTACCAGAATAAGACGGATATTCATTGTTGTGGCTTGGTTTTTGTTGAATAATCACCCGTAAAACAGAATAAAGGTATGAAAAAATATCTGCTGATAACAATGTTGCTGCTCGCTACGACATTCAAATATGATGCCTTGGCGATAGAAGAGGGCGATGTGTTTATCCCGATAGCCAGATATATGGAGGCTGGAGACAGCGACAAGCTTTCAGTATGGTTCGCAGATAACCTGCAGCTGGACGTGCTGGGCACAATCAACAACTGCACCCGCAACCAGGCGCGCCTTATAATGCGCAACTTCTTTGCAAACAGGACCCCGAAAGAGTTCAGGATAGTACACAAGAGTGCCCGCCCCCCGATGAGCTATGCCTCGGGCGATCTGGATGCCGGTGGCTCCCAGTATCGCGTAACGATATTCGTAAAGAGCGTAGACGGGCGCAACGAAATCCTTCAGATCAAGATAGAGCAACAATAAAAAAGGCGGCTGCCGCAACCCGGCAACCGTCTTTTTTTTGACATGAGTCTTTGCCGGCGAAACCGGCAGGCTGCATTATTTTACACGCTCGCCGTAGGTACGGTCTACCGTGTTGACCCTGATTTTGTCGCCCTGGTTGATGAACAGGGGCACCATAAGGGTTGCGCCGGTCTCCAGAGTGCACTCCTTGAGGGCGTTGGAAGAGGCGGTATCACCCTTGACTGCGGGCTCGGTGTAGGTCACCTCAAGCTCTACGTATGTGGGGAGCTCGCAGGTGAGGCAGCGCTCCTCTTCTCCGGCCAGGAAAATCATCTCTACGGTCTGGCCCTCCTTCATCAGGTCGGAATTCTCAATCATATCCAGGCCAAGATGAACCTGCTCGAAAGTCTCCGCGTGCATAAAGTTGAAGCCGTCCTCGTCTTTGTAGAGATACTGGTAGGGGCGGTGCTCCACGGTGATAAGTTCGATCTTTTCGCCCGCGTTCCAGGTTTTCTCCAGGATGCGGCCGTTCTCCAGGTTGCGGAGTTTGGACTTGACGAAAGCGGGACCCTTGCCGGGCTTAACGTGTTGGAACCATACGATAGAACACGGCTTGCCGTTGAAATCTATGCAAAGTCCGTTTTTGAAATCAGCTGTAGTTGCCATATAGTAAATATCAGTTTGGTTTCTGAAGATGCAAATTTAATAAAAGTCGGATAAATAGCCATCTTTGTTACAAACAAATGTACATTAAAAGAGTTCAGTGATAAGTTCGTAACCGCGCCCCCAAGCATCAACGGGACCGGCCATATGGAAGACGTTGGCGACAAGCAGGTTTCTGCCCCGGGAACCGCCGCAGGGCTTATTGTAATCATTATGATTATTAAACGGCTGATTTGCGGCTGTTTCTGAGGATTTGTCTGTTTTTTTTGAAAGAAAGGCGGTAGTGCGTATTTTAGTAGTATGGAAAACGTTATTGCACCGTGCCACGTATCTATCGACTGTGTGGTCTTCGGCTTTGACGGGGAGCGTTTGAATGTCTTGCTGCTCCGCCGTTATGGAGAAGACCAGGGTAGTGTGTTCCACGATATGAAGCTGCCGGGCAGCCTTATCTATCAGGATGAGAACCTGGCCGAGGCTGCCTCCAGGGTATTGACGGAACTCACCGGACTAAAACGTGTCGCGTTGACTCAGTTCAAGGCGTATGGCTCCAAGGATAGGACCAGGGACCCTAAAGATGTTCACTGGCTTGAGCGCGCACAGCAGACAAAAGTGGAAAGGATTGTGACAGTGGCGTTCTTAGCGCTGACGCGCATCAGCAGGATGCGTCCGCTGACCCAGGTCGAAGCCTGCTGGGTTCCAATCGATGAGATCCCGGCGCTGGCTTTTGACCACAACATTATCATTCAGGACTCACTGAATTATCTGCGGAACTATGTCCCGCTGGAACCCTCCAGTATGTTCCGGCTGCTGCCGCCTCAGTTCACTATTTCCCAACTTCGCAAAGTCTATAACGCCGTTACCGGCGAGCAGATTGATGCCCGCAATTTCTACAAGAAACTCAAGGTGATGCCATACGTTGTGCCGTCCAAATATAAAGAAACCGGCGTGGCGCATAGGGCGGCCAGACTATTTAACTTCGATACAAAGACATATAACAAATACAGGATATGATACTTCTGGGATATGATATCGGCAGTTCGTCGGTAAAGGCGGCCCTTGTGGATGCCGCAACCGGCAAGTGCCTTGCTGAAGCCTTTTATCCGAAGCAGGAGGCGCCTATAAAGGCGGTACGGCCGGGCTGGGCAGAGCAAAACCCTGATGATTGGTGGGCCTACCTTAAATCGGCAACGGCCGAGGTTCTCTCGGCAGTGGGGCCGCGTGCCTCTGACATAGGTGCGATAGGCATTTCTTATCAGATGCACGGACTTGTGTGTGTAGACAAGAATCTAAGTCCGCTCAGAGACTCCATAATCTGGTGTGATTCGCGTGCTGTGGCCTACGGGCAAAAGGCTTTTGAAAAGATAGGTGCGCAGAATTGCCTGGCCCATACTCTAAATTCTCCAGGAAACTTCACCGCTGCAAAACTGGCATGGGTCAAAGAGAACGAGCCGGAACTGTACAGGCAGATATACAAGATAATGCTTCCGGGCGATTGGATTGCAGCCCGGCTGACCGGAGAAGCCAGAACCACAATAAGCGGTCTTTCAGAGGGCGTTATGTGGGATTTTGAGCAGGGCAAACCTGCCGATCTGGTCCTGGACGCACTCGGTTTGGATAAAGACCTTCTGGCTGATATCTGTCCGACCTTTGGCGACCAGGGGCATCTTGGCCGCGTTGCGGCGCAGGAACTTGGGCTCCCGGCAGGCATACCGGTCTCTTACAGGGCCGGTGACCAGCCGAACAACGCACTGTCGCTGGCAGTGCTGCGTCCGGGCGAAATCGCTGCCACCGCCGGAACCTCAGGCGTGGTTTATGGGGTGAGTGGCCAGGTTCAGTATGACCCGCAGTCCAGGGTCAATACCTTTGCACACGTAAATCACTCTTCTGAAAGCCCCCGCCTTGGAATCTTGTTATGCCTTAACGGGGCGGGAATACTGAACGCCTGGGCGCGCCGTAATCTGGCTCCGGAAGGGTACGACTATAAAACCATAGACACACTGGCCGCATCTGTTCCCATCGGGTCGGAAGGGGTTAGCATACTCCCGTTCGGCAATGGCGCAGAGCGCATACTTGGCAATAAGAATGCGGGGTGCAGCATCCACGGGGTAGATTTCAACCGACACGATCAAAAACATCTGCTTCGCGCTGCCCAGGAGGGTGTCGCCTTTGCCTTCCGCTACGGTATCGACATTATGAAGGGCATCGGCATGGAACTCAAGACGATTCATGCCGGACGGGCGAATATGTTCCTGTCGCCCGTATTTGCCCGGACGCTTGCAGGAGTCACGGGTGCCACGATAGAGCTATATGACACCGACGGAGCAGTAGGCGCAGCCCGCGGTGCCGGAATCGGCTGCGGCGTTTACAAGACGGCGACGGAGGCATTCTCTACGCTGGAACGTCTCGCAGTCATAGAGCCGGAGAATACCGAAGAATACGAGGCGGCTTATTTCCGCTGGTCAAATTTGCTGACAAATAACTAAAAGATATATGAAAGAGTTTTTTCCACAGATTAAAAAAATTGCCTTTGAGGGCCCTGCTAGCAAGAACCCGTTGGTATTTCACTATTACGATGCCGAGGCCGAAGTGCTTGGCAAAAAGATGAAGGACTGGATGCGCTATGCAATGGCCTGGTGGCACACTCTCGGGCCTGCCAGCGCCGACCCGTTCGGCGGTCAGACGCGTCACTACGAATGGGAAAAGGCTGCAGACCCCATGCAGCGCGCTTTTGACAAGGCGGATGCCGGTTTTGAGATTATGCAGAAGCTGGGCATCGGTTATTTCTGCTTCCACGACGTAGACCTTGTTGAAGAAGGAGAGACGATAGAGGAGTATGAGCGGCGGATGAAGGAGATTACCGCCTATCTGAAAACAAAGATGGACGCCACTGGCATAAAGTGCCTCTGGGGTACTGCCAATGTGTTCGGTCACGAACGCTATACCAACGGTGCTGCCACCAATCCCGATTTTGACGTAGTGGCCCGGGCTGCAGTGCAAATCAAGAACGCCCTTGATGCGACCATCGCCCTTGATGGCGAGAATTATGTCTTCTGGGGTGGCAGGGAAGGTTACTACACCCTGTTCAACACCCAGATGCAGCGGGAGAAGGACCATCTGGCCCGTATGCTTACAGCTGCCCGTGACTACGCCCGCGGCAAAGGATTCAAGGGAACGTTCCTTATCGAGCCCAAGCCGATGGAGCCCACCAAGCATCAGTACGATGTCGATACCGAGACGGTTATCGGATTCCTTCGTGCGAACGGCCTGGATAAGGACTTCAAGGTGAACATAGAGGTCAATCACGCCACTCTGGCGGGTCATACGTTTGAGCACGAACTGGCAGTGGCGGTGGACAATGGTATGCTGGGATCCATAGATGCCAACCGCGGCGACCCTCAGAACGGCTGGGATACCGATCAGTTCCCTAACAATGACTTGGAGATGACGGCAGCAATGCTCCAGATAGTACGTAACGGTGGCTTCGGCACCGGCGGCACCAACTTCGATGCCAAGCTGCGCCGCTCTTCCATCGATCCTGAAGATATTTTCATCGCCCATATCAGCGGTATGGATACGCTTGCCCACGCCCTTGTCAATGCGGCGGCAATAGTATCCGAATCGCCTATTCCCGCGATGGTAAAGGCAAGATATGCCTCTTTTGACAGTGGCCTGGGCAAGGCGTTCGAGCAGGGCAAGGCTTCGCTGGAAGACCTTGTAAGACATGCAAAGACCCAGGGAGAACCCGCTAGGAGATCCGGCAGCCAGGAGCTGTACGAAACACTTGTTACGTTGTACAGTAAATAGAGGAAGGATGACTACTGCTTATAGGCAAACAGGCAGCCCCCTGTATCTGATAGGAATAGTTCTGGTAGCGGTATTGGGAGGCCTGCTGTTTGGATATGATACCGCTGTTATTTCTGGCGCCGAATCCGGATTGCAGTCGTTTTTCTCTTCGGCACAGGATTTTGTCTATTCCGATGCCGTTCACGGCTTCACTACTGCGAGTGCTTTGATAGGGTGCGTAATCGGCGCTCTGCTCTCCGGCGTGCTGTCGGCAAGACTGGGTCGCAAAAAGACCCTTTTTATCGCAGGTATCCTCTTTCTGCTCTCGGCACTCGGGTCAGGCTATCCGGAGACGTTCTTCTTCAAGAAAGACATGCCTTGCCTGGCGCTTCTGATAACCTTCAACGCCTACAGGATATTGGGTGGCATAGGTGTCGGCCTGGCCTCTGCAATATGCCCGATGTACATTGCAGAAGTTGCTCCTGCGGGCCGCAGGGGCAGGCTTGTGTCGTGGAACCAGTTCGCTATCATCTTTGGCCAGCTGGTAGTTTATTTTGTGAATTTCCTCATTATCCGCTCGCACGCGGATGATCCCGCACTGACGGCCTGGACGGCCCAGGTGGGGTGGAGACTTATGTTTGTCTCCGAGGCGGTTCCGGCTGCCCTTTTTGCTATCCTGGTACTCCTGATTCCAGAATCTCCCCGTTTTCTGACGATGGCGGGACAAGAGGATAAGGCTCTTGCAGTGTTGTCCAACATCAACGGTGAGTCCAAGGCGCGGGAGATACTTGCCAATATCAGGGAGACTGTCACAGAGAAGACCGAGCCTCTGTTTACATACGGGTGGCTGGTGGTATTCATCGGCTGCATGCTGTCGGTATTCCAGCAGATTATCGGTATAAATGCCGTCCTATATTTCGCTCCGAGGATATTCGAATCGATGGGCGTGACGGACAATATGCTCTTTACCGTAATTATGGGAATCATCAACATCACCTTCACCCTGGTGGCAGTATTTACGGTAGAGAAGATAGGCCGCAAGCCGCTGCTCATCAGCGGATCGATAGGTATGGCTGTGGGCGCGATAGCGGTGGCCCTGAGCAATGTGGCCACGCTGCCGGCCTGGGTGCCGGTTGCCGGCATTATGGTTTACAGCGCATCGTTTATGTTCAGCTGGGGCCCGATATGCTGGGTTTATATCGCCGAACTGTTCCCGAATACAATCCGCAGTCACGCTACTGCCGTGGCCGTGGCATTCCAGTGGGTGTTCAACTTTATCGTCTCCAGTACGTTTGTACCGTTGTACAACCACAGTCATTTTCTGGCATACATCATCTACGGAATCATCTGCATTATCGCGGCGATATTCGTGTGGAGACTTGTGCCTGAGACCAAGGGGAAAACCCTGGAGGATATGACAAGGCTTTGGAAAAAGAATAAATAATGAAACGACTGATTGTTTCGCTGATTGCCCTCGCGGCCGTTTCTTTAAGCGCAGTGGCCGTGGATGATGAGCAGGTGCGCCTTCTGGTTTCCAGATTGACATTGGAAGAGAAGGCCGCACTGATGCGGTTTGAATCGCCTGCGATTCCGCGTCTGGACATTCCTGAATACAACTGGTGGAACGAGGCTCTGCACGGAGTGGCGCGCAACGGCTATGCCACAATGTTTCCGATGCCAATCGGAATGGCGGCTTCGTTTGATGACGAACTACTGTGTGGAGTTTTCTCTGCAGTTAGCGATGAGGCGATAGTGAAATACAGGCAGGGCCTGCAGGAGAAGGCTGATAATCCGCAGGTGAGCCTTTGGTATAAAGGCCTTAGTTTCTGGACTCCAAACATCAACATTTTCCGTGATCCAAGATGGGGACGTGGTATGGAGACTTATGGCGAGGATCCTTACCTGACAGGAGTGATGGGTTGCGCGGTGGTGCGTGGCCTTCAGGGCATGAGGGGCGAAAAAGTACACGCCTGCGCAAAGCACTATGCCGTACATTCAGGTCCCGAATACAGCCGGCATCATTTCAATGCAGAAGTGTCCGAGCGCGACTTGCGCGAGACCTATCTGCCGGCATTCAAGGATCTGGTGCAGAAGGCGGATGTGCAGGAGGTGATGTTTGCTTACAACAGCTTCCGCGGCGAGCCGTGCGGGGCATCGAAATACCTTCTGCAGGATATCCTTCGGGGGGAGTGGGGCTACAAGGGCATTATCCTGAGTGACTGCGGCGCAGTGCAGGATTTCTATGATGAAGGATGCCACGGATACTGTGCCGACAGGGCAGAGGCTTCCGCGGCAACTGTGAAGGCCGGAACACAGCTGGAATGCGGCTGGGCTTTCCCCGGCATAATAGAGGCTGTCCAGGCTGTCATCCTGGATGAAAAACTTTTGGATGCGGCGCTCGAGAAGCTGCTCTACGAGCGGATGCGGCTGGAAGAGAATGCGGCGGCGTATCCTGTTGATGAAGAAGACCTTTGCAGCGAAGCGAACCGCGAACTCTCTCTAAAGATGGCAAGGGAGAGTATGGTCCTTTTGAAAAATGACGGCATACTTCCGCTGAGCTCAGAAGGGAAGATAGCCCTCACGGGCCCCAATGCTGCCGACGCGGTGATGATGTGGGGCAACTATAACGGCACACCGCACCATACTGTCACCCTTCTGGAAGCTCTGCAGGCAAGAATTCCCGATTTGAAATATGTGGCCGGCTGCCCGTTGGCGGCAGGCGAAGTCGATATGGCGATGCTCCTGGCCGGATTGGAAGGCTACGATACCGTGATTTTTGCAGGCGGTATCTCTCCCGCCCTCGAAGGGGAGGAGATGCCCGTCCAGATACCCGGATTCCTTGGTGGAGACCGCACATCCATAGAGTTACCTGCAGTCCAGAGAGAAACAGTTGCAGCACTGGTGCAGGCAGGGAAAAAGGTGGTCTTTGTCAACTTTTCCGGTAGCGCCATCGCACTTGAGCCGGAGAGCCGGATTTGCTCTGCTATTTTGCAGGCGTGGTATCCCGGTCAGGAAGGCGGAACCGCTGTTGCAGATGTGCTGCTGGGCGACTTCAACCCGTGTGGCAAACTTCCTGTGACCTTCTATCGCAGTACCGGTCAGTTGCCCGATTACGAGAATTACGATATGGCCGGCCATACCTATCGTTTTATGAAAGAAGAGCCGTTGTATCCGTTTGGATATGGTCTGAGTTATACATCTTTCAAGATAGGCAAACCGCGTGTCCGCTGGGGCAGGAAAGTTGTTGTAAGGGTAAAGAATACCGGTGACCGCGATGGCGAAGAGGTGGTGCAGCTTTATCTGCGTAAAGAAGATGATCCGGGCGGTCCGGTAAAGACCCTGCGCGGTTTCAAGCGTGTCAGAGTCCCTGCCCATCGTTCCCGCCGGGTCGTTATACCGCTCACTCCCGCGACATTCAACTGGTGGTCAGAAGAGGCTCAGGACGTTGTGCCTTCTTCTGGCAAGTTTACCATAATGGTCGGTACCAGCTCCGCCGAAGGCGACCTGCAGACAAAGCGTATATTACGCTAAGCCTTATTCCGGCGATTATCGGGCTTTGTAGGTTTCTACAGAAAAAGCTTTGGGTCGCTGCATGGTTTCTGTGTAGACATTACCGAAGCGGTCCCTGACGGTTATCTGCAGGGTAGAGGTGGGACTGGAGGCGTGCACCTTGAAGAAGTGGGTCCATAGTTCGGTGGGGAATGTCGGGTCGTCGGTCTTGCAGTAGCGCGGGGCGGTGTAGGCGATAATGTGCAACGGGTCATACTCCCATACGCTCTGCACCTCCAGCGGAGTGCCCTCTTCCGTAACGGTAATGATCCACTGTGGATCCCAGTACCATATATTCAGCAGGACATCGTTGCTGGAGTATTTTGACATCGCGCTGATATATGTGTTGAATCCCTTCTTGTTCGAAGCTATTGCGGGCTTCACGACCTTCTTGACCTCGTTCATGTCGTATGAACGGAACTGGTAGTCGATGGGATAGCCTGCCGCCTTGTAGCGCCAGGTGAGCTTCCTCCCCGATGCTTTTACTATAGTATATCCCGACGGCGCTCCGTCCTGGGCGACAAGCACTCCCGATTCTTTCCCGGACCACCACCAATCGGCGCAAACCGCACCTGAATTGTGCTCATAGAGCCCGTTGTAGGGATTCACATAGTTGCATGTGTTGTGGGTATGGCCGGTAAAGAAGTGCACTTGATACCCCTCCAATGCCTTGAGAAACTCGTTGTTCTGAACGCCGGAGGTGCCGGTGAGGCCGGCTTTGAATGAATAAGACTCACCCGAAACAGGCTTGAAAACAGGGGCGTGCATAGTGATGAACAACGGAGTCGATTTTGCCACGTGCGCCAGGTCTTTCTTCATCCAGTCGAATTGTTCGCGGGTGATATCCACCGCATAGTACTTGCGGTTGCCCTCTCCGGCAGAGATATTGGTATAGTCGATGTTGTCCATCACAATCACGTGGAACAGCCCCAGATTGAACGAATAGAACGTCGGGGTGAGGATATCCCGGTATGGCTGCTCTTTATTGAAGTCCCCCGAGCGGTCCATATCGTTGTCGTGGTTGCCCATTGTGTGCCAGAACTGGATGCCGGAGAAATCTGCATTGACCTCGTCCAGGTAGTTGCCAAGACCGAAATTGTTCACATACCAGTAGCAGTCCCAGGTCATGTCTCCCAGGGTGATTACGTATTCCTTGCCTTCCGTGGCATTGATTGTTGCGTTCAAATCTTCTGCAAAGGCGCGGAACTGAACCAGGTCATTGGTACGTCTGGCCAGGTGCATATCGCCCAGCACATAGAGGGTGAAATCGTCGCTGCCGGTGTGGGTGAGGGTAAAGTCGTGGCGCTCAGGGGTGCTTGCCCCAACCACCAGGGGTTCCCAGAAATGGGGAAGGACGCCTTCTGAGGGCACTTCATAGCCGCTCGGAACCGATATCCACACATAGCGGTATTTTTTCCTGGAGGGTATCTGGTAAATGCCGTATTCATCTGTTGTGACGACTTCTATACCATCGCTCACCACTACTCCGGGGACGCCGTTGCCCTCGCAGGTGACAATGCCGTAAATGGTGCTGCCGCCTGTCGGCTCCACAACGCCGCCGGTCCCTTGACTTTCCTGCTGGCCGCCGCCTTCGCCGCCGGGCTGGTTGCCGGGATCTTCTGTGCTGCCTCCGCCGCTTTCGCCGCCGTTGTCATCTACCTGGTTTTGCTGGTTCTGTTCTCCGTTATCGGGATTGGGCAGCTCGCCGCAGGAAGCGGCAAACAGGGCGATGACAAGAATCGTCAGAAAGTTGTAAAGCAGCCGTTTCATTCCACAGAATTATTTATAACAATTACAAATCTAACAAATCTACAGCAAAGGCAGGATATGCTGCCAGATGAGCTGGAGCTCCCAAACCATATTGCCGATGTCGGCAGTTGTGACTATCACCGCATCTTTGTCGGGAATGACCAGGATATACTGACCGTAGGCGCCGTCGGCACGGAACGCTCCCTGCGGATAGCAGCGCCACATCTGGTAGCCATAGCCCTGAATCCAGTCGTTGTCGGCACCGATTTCAAACTGTTTTGCAGTATAGGTGTTGAGGCCGGCCATTACCGACTCGACCTGCTTTGCACTCATCTGGGCGACCCAATCGGCAGCAATCACCTGCCTGCCGCCAAATACGCCACCCTGCAGCAGGCACTGTCCCATTTTGGCCATATCCTCAGTGCGGAGGTACAGTCCCCAGCCGCCCAGGCAGATGCCGGCACCGCTACAGTCCCAGCGGGGTTTGGGGATGCCGAGCGGCTGCCACAGACGGCTATCCAGATAATCGACAATCTTCTGTCCGGTGACTTTCTGGACTGCTGCAGAGAGAAGGTAGGTCCCCAGGCTGTTGTAGCAGAAACAGGTTCCGGGCTCATACTCCAGAGGATGCTCCATAAAGTAGCCAATCAGATCCCTGTCGGGATTCTTCTGGTCGTTCCAGACGGGATTGGTGGGGTCTGTCCCGTGGCCGGAGTTCATCGTGAGCAGGTGTCGGACAGTCACTTTTTCCAGGTTTGCCTGCGGCTGGGCAGGGACGCTTTCCGGGAATAGATCCACGATGCGGCTGTCCAGGCTCAGCAACCCCTCTTCTATGGCAAAGCCCACGGCGGTGGCGGTGAAGGTCTTGCTCACGCTCATCATAATGTGGGCGGTGTCGGGCGCCGGGTGGCGCTCCGCAATCACCTTGCCGTGTTGCAGCACCATTATGGAGTGCAAGTCTTCTCCGGCATCGGAAAGAGTGTGGATGTACTCATCCACGGCCTGCTGCAGATTCTCGGGCGCCTCGCTTCGCGGCATGGGCGTTCCGACTGCGGCAGGTGCCTTCAGTGCGCTTGTGGCATACACGCCGCACACTGCCCCGGTGAATCCCCACAGGTCGGGGTTCTTGAGGGCACGGCCGTCCAGCGGATCGCCTATCCGGCGGAATGTCTTGCCATCGGCAGAGATGCTGAATACATAATCTTTTGCGCTGACCGTCTCCAGTTTGAGGGTGATGGGGCCGCGGCGTTCCCTGCCAAGCAGCGGAACTGTGAAATAGCGTCTGATAATACCTCCGGCGACCTCTTCCAGCAACATCACCGGCTGGCCCGAGGCGTCCAGAGTCTTGACGAAACGCAAAGATGCCCCCTCGTTCTGCCAGCATACGATGCCGGCGGCGGTGGCAGTGCCGTCACCGCCCAGGCGCGGCGTAAAGTCCAGTGTTGTCCGGGCGGAAAAAAGGGTGTCGGCAATCCTCAGGAAGACCCCGGCAGGATTCTCTAAGGCGGTGATATCAACCGGTTTGGGCTGAATGTGCAGCCGGCTGCGGCGGTCGATATTCCAGAACGGGGAAGGATTGCGGATGAAAAGTGCGAATTGAGAAAGTCCGGAAGCGGACCACAGCGGCCCTGGATTGTGGCTGTCGAAGCCCTTTATGGTATTGACTGCCGACAGTGCCTGCAAATCGTCTGTCAGGGCGGTGAAGGTCTCCATCTTTTCTCCGGCGGGGAGGATTAACGGCTGCCCGTCCGTCCAGGAAACCGGCAGCAGGCACGTCTGGCGGCCGGTGTTGAAGGTGTAGTTGCCCTCATAGCTCTGTACGGCAAGGAACACTGCATACCAATCTCCGGTGGCCGACTGCACCAGGTCGGCGTGGCCAGTGCAGCGGAACGAAGGGTCGGGGAGGTCGCGCTGGGTCAGTATCGGATTGATGGGGCAGGGGACGAAAGGCCCCTCAAGGGAATCGGCGCGGAATATCACTTCGCTGTGCCCCAGTTCTGTGCCCCCTTCTGCGCACATCAGAAAGTAGGTCTCCCCGATGTGGTAAAGGTGAGGTCCTTCCAGCGCTTTGGGCTCTAGCTCCGGGTGGGTTCCGTAGCGGGCAAGAATACGCCTGCTGCCTGTGGTGCAGCCGCTGCGCCAGTCAAAATCTATTATGAATATGCCGTTGCCGCCGTCGTAAAGCGGCTTCTCGCCCAGTTCCGTCAAGCCCGCGGCGCCGGTGATGTATGCCTTGCCGTCGGTGTCAAAAAAGATGGAGGGGTCGATGCCAGGTACATCCGGCAATATGACGGGGTCGCTCCAGAGGCCGCTGCTGGGGTCTTCGCAAGTGCAGAAAAAGCAGCCATATCCCCCAACAAAGGTGCATATGACATAGTAGAGGCCATTGGCCGGGTTGTAGCTTATCTGGGGCGCAAATGTCCCAAGGATAATGTTCTGGTTGCCCAGCGGGAATGTGTCGTTGTTCTCAAGCACGCTGCCGCACTGCTCCCAGTGCAGCAGGTCGGTGGAGTGCCATACCGGCAGACCGGGGAAATAGCCGAATGTGGAATTCACCATCCAGTAGTCATCTCCCGAGCGGCAGATGCTGGGGTCGGGGTAGAATCCAGCAAGGATGGGGTTGGCGTAATGTCCCTGAGGTGAGGCAGGACAGGTGCCTTCATAAACGAGCGGGGTGAACACAGCCTCTCCGGAATGGGGTGCGCAGCCAGAGAGCATCAGCACCAGCGATATAATCAAGAAAGATCTTTTCATTGCATCCACGTGTCGGTTCTGAAAGGTGAAGCCGGAAGCCCGGAAGCGTTTGTGAGATTACACTCGGGATTGTCTGCCCAGGCGTAGCGAACTGCAACGGGGTTGGGCACTTCGGGAGAAAAAACCCTAACGGTATTGTCTGGCGTGATAACGGCCGAGGCCTTGTGCAGCACGCGGTCGGAGGCGGCTATCCAGAAGCCTTTGAGCGGTTCGTCTCCGATGCTGTACAAACCGCCCTCGGTGTGGGTGAAGCGTATCTCTATGAAGCCTTTACCTATGGTATAGCCGTCATACACGGGTCCGCAGGGGATAAGGTCCATTCCATAGGTATATTTCAGGGCGTTGAGGGCCAGCCTGCGGCCGACCTCCGCCTTGTTCTTGGGGTGGATGTCACCCGCTTCGCCGATGTCTATGAGCACCGTCATCCCGGTGTTTTCTACCGAAAGGGATTGCAGTTGCGCCTCACGCAACTCTGCCCATTCGCTGCGTACGGGCCGCTCCTGGTGATCCAGGTAATTGGCAATCTGGCAGTAGTAGAAGGGGAAGTCGGTTTTCCAGAGATTCCTCCACTCGCGGATCATTGCCGGCATAAGGTCCTTATAGCCGCCAGCATCGTTGCAATTGGACTCACCCTGATACCATATCGCACCTTTGATCTTATAGTCGCGCAAGGGGTATATCATAGAGTTGAACATGGTGGATGGGGTGGTCTGGTCCTTGTCCAGGGCTGTCGGGAACACAGGGGTTTCACCCGTAGGAGTGGTTTCCCTGCAATGCCAGCAGCCGCTGAGCGGGATGAATTCGGTGTCCGACTTGCACAATCTCAGGCCATTGTCATCTCCCATAATGCCGGAGAGGCCGCCGGTGTCCATAACCCGCACAGCTATGGTATTGATGCCGGGGTGCACCAGTTCTGAGGGTATGGTGTAGTCCCGCTGGATGGTGCAGTTCTCTGTGTGGCCAATGAAGGTTCCGTTGAAGAAGGTGCAGTCGTTGTCGTCTACCATTCCCAGAAGCAGCCTGAGGTCGCTCCCGGCCCATGAGGATGGTATGTCGACATCTTTCCGCATCCAGAAATAGCCGTGCATCCCCTCTATTCCCTGCCACTGCAGAAAGCCGGGGACGCCGGCCTGCTGCCAGTCTTCCAGATTGGCCCCTGGCATACCCCAGGTCAGAGTACCGTCGCTGTATGCATAATCCACCTTGGCCATATCCTTGAGCCACCGGCTCATATTATCTTCAAAAAACTGATGCCGCTTTTCAGGGTCTTCCGGCAGAGATTCCAGCTGCCGGAGAACCTTGCCATAGCGCTCTGTGCTGCGGAGGGATTCTGCCGGCATCCAGGCCTCTATAAGGGAACCTCCCCAGCTGCTCTCTATAAGGCCGATGGGGATACCGGTGCTGTCCTGTACGTTCCTGGCAAAAAACCATGCCGCTGCAGAGAAAGAGGCGAGACTCTCCCTCGAGGGTACCACCCAGCCGGGGGTGTTGAGGGAGATGTCGTCGGCAGGCCTGGCACCCAGGACTCTTTTGACCTGCATCAGGCGGATATTGCTTCTGGAATCGGAGCCGGCAAGCTCTTCTTCTCCGCGGACAACCTTGTCCCCCATACGCATCTCCATATTGGACTGCCCGGAGCACAGCCAGACATCTCCGCACAGTATATTCTCCAGCCGCAGTTTTTTGCCGTCGGAAATCTCAATTGAATAGGGGCCGCCAGGACTCGGGGTGTGGAGCATAACCGACCATTTGCCGTCCGGGGCAACCTTTGTGGAGACGGTTTCGCTGCTCCACGATGCGGACACAGTGAGTTTCTTGCCTGGTCTGCCTTCTCCCCAGAGGCGGATGTCGCTGCTGTGCTGCAGCACCATATTGCTGGAGAAGAATGGCGGCATGGTGACGCGGGCTGCCATATCAATAGCCGCGAGCAGCGCTGCCGTGGCAAGGATTATCAATCTCAGATGTTTCATACAGTTTATTCTATTCCCCACTTGAGGTTAGGGTTTGTTCCCAGCCATATTTCCAGGATACCGCCGTCGGCGATGCTTGCAAAGTCTATCCAGCAGTTTGAAAGAGGCTTGCCGTCCAGTCTGGCCTTCTGGATATATATGTTTTCAGGATTGTGGGCCCCGTGGGCTATTACGGTAAATTTGCCGCCCGGATGGTATTTGGGGTCGAGTTTGAACTCTACCCTGTCGAATATCGGGCTCATCACCTCAAAGCGGTTGTCGCCCGGGCAGCAGGGGTGAATACCTGCCGCACAGAGGATATACCAGGCTGACATCTGCCCTTCGTCGTCGTTGCCGGTGAGTCCCTCCACATCGTCGGTATAGCACTTGTCCATAACGGTGCGCACCCAGCGCTGGGTCTTCCAGGGCTGGCCCAGGCGGTTGTAGAGGAAGGGGATCCAGTGAACCGGCTCGTTGCCGTGCAGATAATACGGGTTGTGGCCGTAAGCAAAGCGAGTTTTTGCAAAGAATTCATCCAACTGCCCCACGGCGGCCTCCCGGCCTCCTATCATCTCTGCAAATGTATCAGTGTCGTGCGGAACGAACCACCCCTGCTGCCAGAGGTCGGTCTCGCATGCGCCGTAGAACCAGCGGGTCTTCCAATTTGGAACCAGCTCAAACCAGTTGCCTTCAGCATCCTTGGGGAAAAACCACCCGAGGTCGGGATGGAAATACTCTTTCCAGGCCTCGCTGCGGCGGTACATCTCCTCTGCAATATCGCTGAGACCCATATCCTCCGCCATTTTGGCGGTACACCAGTCGAAGTATGAATTCTCCAGTGCCGCAGAGACGTTTATCAGGTCGTCGTTGTAAAGCGAGAGGTGTTCATCGGGAATTTCGGAAGATTTTACCGCACACTCCAGCGCCTGGTCAAGATCATACCCACGGATGCCTTTGAAATAGGCGTCGGCCAGCACCGAATTGGTGGGGTTGCCCAGCATGCAGCCTGTGTAGGAGTTGAGCATCTCCCAGCGGTTGAAATAGCCCTTGCCGCTTTCGTCGGCAAGCCTTATCTGGGAATTGATAAGGTCTTCCACCATCTCCGGATTGATTATAGTCTGCAAAGGCATATGGCTGCGGAACACATCCCAGCCGGCAAACAGCGTACGTCGCGTATAGTCTTTGCTGATACGGATGGTTCCGTCTGCAGCGGTGTAGCGGCAGTCGACATCGGTAAAGATTCTCGGGTCCACGGAGGCGTGGTAGAGGGCGGTGTAGAATATCCGCTTCTGGGCCTCTGTGCCGCCAGCGGTTCGTATCTTGCCGAGTTCCTGGCGCCATGTCTCGCGGGCGCAGGCGTGCATCTCATCGAAACTGCGTCCGGCGGCTTCTGCCTCATAGTTCTTGCGCGCCCCTTCTGCATCCACAAAAGAGAAGGCGACCTTCATCTCTACCTGCTCGCCTTCGGTAGTGGGAAACTCGGAGAAAAAGCCGATGCAGGTTCCGTCGAACATCTTTTCGCCCCGAACGATTCCGGCATCGGATAGCAGTTTCATATATGCGGGGCTGTTGACCGTCTTGTCGCGCCGCTCCATAGTGGCAGGCACGTCGGCTTTCCAGAAGCCCCAGCTGCTCATCGGCTTGGAGAGGGTGGCATAAAAATAGAGGTCGTAATATATCCTGGCCGCACCGTCGCCCCAGCCGCCGGTAAGCGGGGTATATTTCATGTGGCCGGTGAGGGTAGTGTCGTTCACAACGCAGATTTCCTGATAGTCAGAAGAGCCTGTGATGCGGAACGCCAGATCGCTCTGGATTCGTGAGATATCACTTGCCGGGAAGGTGAAGCGCAGTGCGCCACAACGGGGGGATGCGGTACACTCCACTCGTGTGTCGTAACGGTCCAGAGTAGCTGCATAATATCCGGCAGATGCATCGACATCCCGGAATGTAGAGCGATAGCCCGGGAAACTGCCGTCGGCAAGACCATAGCAGGTCTGTAATGGGCCGGTGGTGGCGGTGGTGAGCAGGTTGCCGAATTCAGCATACCAGCCCGAGCCGCTGGTGTGCATAAAAGCAAATCCCGCTATGGTGGTGTCGTGGGCCGAATAGCCGGAGCAGGCATCATCCAGATGGCGCGTTACGGGTCCCAGGTTCACCATTCCGAAGGGTACGAGGGCTCCCGGGGCGCATCTGGAGCAGGCGTGGGGCACAAAGCCGGGTATCTGGTGCCAGAAATCATTGTCGGGGTCGCCGCAGGTGGCAATCAGCGGGTCGACATACTCCAGCGGGTCGTTGAATGCCGGACGGCAGGATACTATGGCTGCGGAGCAGAGCAACAGCACAAGGATATGCTTTGTAAGACACTTCATCTATCTGTATGTTATTGTTTCGGTAAAATGAATATCGTCGCTGGCGCTTCCGACAAGGATTTCGAATTCGCCCGGTTCTACTACGCACTGCATCTTTTCGTTGTACAGCGCCAGTTCGCTTATCGGCAGTTCCATGCGGACGGTTACGGTTTCCCCTGCGGGTATGCTGACCTTGCGGAACGCCTTAAGCTGCTGCACAGGCACCGCTACGGAGGCCACCTTGTCGTGGATATACACCTGGACTACCTCCTTGCCCTCCATTCTGCCGGTATTTGCCACATCCACCTCTATGTGCAGGGTGTCTTGCGTGGAGGTGAATTCGTGCCTGTCAAGGCGGACAGCCCTGTAATCGAAATTTGTATAGCTCAGCCCGTGGCCAAAGTTCCACAGGGCGTAGGGTTTTTCAAACACATAGCGTTCGGCTGGCTGGTCAAAGCTGCCGCCGTGGCCGCCGTAGTATTCCCGGTCGCCCGGGAGATAATTGTAATAGCATGGGTTGTTGCCGGTACTGCGGGGGAAAGATATGTTGAGCTTCCCGGAAGGGTTGACATTTCCCAGCAGTATGTCTGCCAGGGATGCGCCTTGCATTTCGCCGCCATACCACTGGAGGACAAAGGCATCAGCATTTTCCTTTACCCACGGCATTGCAAACGGCCGGCCGGTGACAAGCACCACCACCAGCGGCTTTCCGGTGGCCTTGAGTGCCTCCAGCAGTTGATTTTGTACGCCGGGCAAATCGAGGCAACAGAGGTCGTTGCCTTCCCCGGCGGTATTGTAGAGCGATTTTCGGGCAAGGAAAGTGCTGCGTGAGCCCACCGCCGCAATCACCACATCGCTGCGGCGGGCCAGTGCCACCGCCTCTGCTATATGGGATTCGTCCCTGCTCCACCAGTCGCAACCGTCGGCCTGTTGCACCTGGCAACCGGCTGGGAGTCTTTCTCGCAATCCCTGCAGCAGGGTGACCCCTTCCAGAGTAAAGGCGTCGGCCCAGGAGTAGTCCCCAAAGACCGTCTGGTTGCTGTTGGGTCCGACCAGTGCGATGCGCCGGTAATTTGATGTGTCCAGCGGCAGGATGCCGTTGTTTTCCATAAGGACGGCGCTCTGGTCGGCAATCTCCTTGGCCAGGGCAAGATGACTGGCACTGCGGGCGGTCGGGGCGGCGTTGCTGCCAGAGCCGTCGAACAGCCCGAGTTGGAATTTGACACGAAGAATCCTGCGCACATCTTCGTCAATCAGCCGTTCGTCCAGCACACCGTCTTTTACAAGTTGGACAAGGTTGCCGTAGGCACCCATAACGTTGAGGTCTATGCCGGCCTTGACTGCAAGAAGTGCCGCCTCGTCGTTTGTGGAAACACAATGGTGATAGTTTTCAAGCCTCTCGACCGCGCCCCAGTCGGCGTAGGTGTAACCCTCGAAGCCGAGTTCGCCGCGCAGCAGGTCGGTCATATAATATCTGGAGCCTGTTACCGCAACGCCGTCGTAGCTGCTGTAGCAGCTCATCAGCGAGAGAGGCGATGTTTCTGTAATAACCCTTCTGAAAGGGTAGAGGTAGAGACTTCGCAGCTGACGCTCCCCGCCGCTCACGCTGGAGCAGTTAAGCCCGCCGGTAGGGGAGCCGTGCGCAATGAAGTGCTTGGGGGTGCAGGCTACACCGTTGCTCTGGTAGCCGCTGATAAATGCGGTGGCATTCTCCGCTATGAGGAATGGGTCCTCGCCAAATGTCTCTTCTACACGTCCCCAGCGGGCGTCGCGGGCGATGTCAAGGACAGGGGAGAGAACTTGGGAGACGCCCGTGTAGGCGGCTTCCCGGGCGCAGGCCTCAGCCATCTGTCGCACAAGGTCCGGATTAAAGCAGCTGCCCTGTGCAACAGCGTGCGGGAAGATGGTGCTGCCGTTTATGAGCAGCCCCTGGATCCCCTCTGTGGTGACAATCACCGGAATTGAAAGCCGGGTGCTGTCGCGCATATAATCCTGTACCCTGGCCGACAGGTCGCGGAACTGCTCCACGTCACTGTTGAGGGAGAATACTGTCCCCCAGCTGTTACCATTGAATACTTCCGAGAGGTCGCTGTCGTAGTCCACAAAGCGGTTCTGCATCTGGCATACCTTCTCTTCCAGGGTCATACAGCCCAAAATGCCGTCGATTCGCTTCTCCACGGAATCGACGGCAGTGCATGCTGTAAGGCACGGCAGCAGCAACAGCAGCAGCCGTCTCATCGGTTGAAAAATTTATAGTGGAACATAAGCTGGTAGTCGATAGCATTCTGCCAATAGGTGAACCAGTGTGTCCCGGGGCGGGTTATAAAGTCATGGTCGATACCGGCTCCAAGCAGACGGGTGTGCAGGTCCTTGTTCATCTCCAGCATAAAGTCATCCTCGCCGCAATCGATGATTATTGCAAGGTCACCTTGCTTGATGCGGGAAATCTGGTTTACCACGCATACGGAATCCCAGCGCTGGGAGTTGTTTGCGTAGTTGCCCAGAATGGCCTCCAGATCCCAGTTGTTTGGGTGTACCCTCAGATCGGGGCATCCGCTCATACTGCCGGCCGAGCCCCAGATATCCGGATGGCGCATCGCCAGAAACAACGCGCCGTGACCGCCCATACTAAGGCCGGATATTGCCCTGTGGCGACTGTCGGCCACTGTGTTGTAATGCTTGTCCACAAACGGGACAAGTTCTTCTGCAAAGAAGGTTTCGTACTGGCTGTCCGGCCTTACAGGCGAGTCTATATACCAGCTGTTGCCGGCATCGGGGCATACGATTATAAAGCCCCAGATGTCGGCAAGCATGCCAAGGTCCCTGCGAATGGATGGCCAGAAACGGAAGTCGCCGTTGTGCCCGTGCAGCAGGTAAACACTGGGGCGGGGATTCTCTCCGGCGGCGTCTGGTACCAGCACGATGGCATTTATATCCTTGTCCATAACAGCGCTGTGAACCTTTAGCGTGTCGGCACGGAAGGCCGATACGCTGATGCAGGATAAGGACAATAATGCCGCAAAAACCGGTTTCAGAAATCTCATAGGGCCGGAACGACGCTGCTTTCGTAGGTGGGTACACCGTTGCCTATCGCAGGCCAGCCGTCAACCCAGGTGAGCCGGTCCAGCATCAGGAGTCTTCCGACATCCTGCCTGCCCTCTACCCACGCGTGGTAAAGGATCCAGTCAGTGCCCGCCTTGTCGGTGATTATTCCGGAGCAGTGGCCCGGGCTGCGGAACCCGTTGCCGGCAGCAAGGAAGAAGTCCACGGGTGCGCCCTTGGCGACATCTTTCCCGGCCTTGTTCAGGTACGGCCCAAGGAGGCTGGTGGAACGTGCTGCGCCCAGCTTGTAGTGGAGCTCGTATTCAGCTGCCCCCTCCGACAGGAACAAATAATAATAACCGTCTTTCTTGCAGATCTTTGCGGCCTCCAGCCCGTATCCGTCATATCCGGCAAGGTGTATCCTTTCGGCGCCTTCCTTGACCTTGAGGCCGTCCTCGGTGAGCTCGATGGCCCAAATTCCGTAGTAGGATCCGCACACCATCCAGTTGCGTCCGCCATCCTGCACCAGGCAGGGGTCGATGGACCAGCGTATGCCCACCTCGCCAGAGATGAACAACTTGCCCTCGTCCTTCCACGGACCTTCGGGTTTATCTGCGGTGGCCACGCCAATGCCGTGCTGCCAGCCTTCCGGGCTGTTGGACGGAGCGTAGGCATAGTAGAGGACATACTTGTCGCCGATTTTGTTGATATCCGGAGCCCACAGCCCGCCGGTATTGGCACCGTCGAGTTTGGGGTGTACGACTGGGAAAACCTCACCCACTACTGTCCAGTCGATAAGGTTATGGGAGCGTGCTATAGGCATGCCGTCATAAGCCTCACCGGAACCGTAGGCGTAGAACAATCCGTCATCACCTTGTATTACAGAGGGGTCCGGAACACAGACGGCAGAGACTGGGTTGGTAAATGATGTCCTCACAACGGGGGTCTCTTCCTGGTCGTTAATGCCGGAACAGGATATGACCCCCGCCGCAAGGGCAATCAAAAGGGCCGCAGAAAAAATGGATGAACCTTTTTTCATTATTGGCAATGAGTTTTTTGATTATTCAGCTGCCTGCTCTATTGCAAGACCCTCTTCGGGACCGAATACCACGCTGCCGTCGGCATTGGTAAACCAAACGTTGATGGCGGTGATGTTGGCACTCTCGCCTACGCCAAAGAAGCTCTTGGGATAGATGTAGGTTACAAACTGGCTGCCGTCCTTCTTCATAGCGACGGTCTTTGCCGCAACGGCTTTGCCGTCTGCGGTGCAGGTGGCCTTGAGATAAACCACATCGCTGCTTTCCAGATCGGTGCCGGCAGGGGTGAACTTGGCTCCGATATAGTCGCCGAAACGTGCTCCGGCAGGGCTGAATGTTACGAACTTGTCATAGTCGATTGCAGAGACGGTAACGGTCTGGGCTTCACTGACATGGTAGTAATCGGGGCTGGGGCCGTGAATGCTGGGGTCGTAGCCGAATCCCTGGGAGCCAAGGCCGAGGCCGGTGATGCAGGATGCAACAGCACTCTTGAATTCAAAGACGTCACTGCCGGCTTTTGTCTTGATGGTAACGAATGCCTTGCCGGCATCGTTGGGACGTACATAGTGCTCGCCGGTAGAAGCGTCGGTGGCATTGCTGTCACCGCCGCGGACAGAAATCTCTGTGGTACCCTTGAATACTACCCATTCCATTTCGTCGGTATTCTCAAGCATACCTAATTTCTCTGCCATAGCTTCGGGATAGGGCTTGCCTGTTGCTGGCTCTATGTCTTCTGCTGTTACCAGAACCATAGCCTCGTTTGTTACATCATAACCCGGTTTCTTGGGGTGGCCGGGATCCTTGGCTTCATCAAAGAAGAAATCGGCCATACCCTGAGTGGTATATGTAGCGGTAATGCCCTTGTTTGTGACATCCCATGACTTGGGGAGGAGGAGGCCGACTACAAGGAAGCCGTTGCCATCGTTGGTGGCGTCAACTTCAACGGTAGCGGTGACGGTGAAGTCGCCATTGATCTTTGCGTTAGAGGGGAACACAACGTCCTTGACCTCAATGCAGGAGAAAACGATAAGTGCCAGTGCGATAATGGCAGCTGCGGATATTCTCTTTTTCATATTGCTGTCCTCCAATTATTTCTTAGCCAATACATATTCATAACTAACGCCCTTGCCGTCCAGGGTAAAGGGGATGGTAATCTTGCCGTTGTCGTAGCCGACCAGATTAGTCATATCGGAAGTGCGGCAGAGCATCTTCTTGGTGGCGTCGTAGTAGCACTCTGTCTCTGATGTGGGCAGAGTGAAACCATAGTTGCTGTGAGGGATGCTGCCGTTGTTGATGGTGATGGCGGAAGGTTTGCCGTCGGTAATCTTGAGGGTCAGATTGAAGGAGTCAAACCATTCGAAGAAGGGCTTGATGTCAACGCTTGCTCCGCCTGCGGTCTGGAGTACCTGTGAAATGGTGTACTCGGCGGTCTCAACTACAGGTTCCGGATCGGGTTCCGGCGTGGGTTTGTCGCAACCTGCCAGAAGGAAGGCTGCGGCAGCAAAAAGCAGTAGATACTTTTTCATAAATGATAGTGTTAATGATAGGTTAGAATATTAGTTTAATGTTTCCTGTGATTGTCATGGGCCTTGGATAGGAGTAGAAGTCATATCCGATGCCTGTATAGTATGTACCCGCGCCGACTTCCGGGTCAAGGCCGGAGTAGCCGGTGAGTATGAGCGGGTTCTCTACGGTGATGCCCGCCACGACAGATTTCGCCGGCTCGAAATTCTTCAGCAGGCTGCGCTTGAGGTCGTAGCTGAGGGCGATGGTCCTTATTCGCAGGTAGTCTCCCTTTTCCAGGGCCAGGCTGCCGCAATCCTCCCCGAAACCGGTGTCGGTGGGGAGCCTGAGCCTGGCATAAGCAGCATCCTGGTTGTCGGTGGTCCAGGAATTTGCCGGAACTTCGGCAAGAGAGTTGCTCTCTATGGCGTGGGTCACAAGGGCAGCCTTGGTCAGATTGGCCACCTTGAAGCCCCATGCGGCGGAAAGGTCGATGTACAGGTTGAATCCCGACAGGTTGAAGTTGTTGGCCAGCGAGGCGTTGCCCTTGGGCAGGGCGCTGCCCAGGTAGACCTCTTCCCCAAGCTTGTAGTTGCCGGGGCGGCTGCCCGCAATCACGGCGTCGGCAATCTCGGAAACTTTCCAGACACCATCGTACGGCCTCATCTTCCAGCGTGCCAGTTCTTCGCCCGCCTCGACGGCGCCGCCGTGGTTCACTGCATCTCCTTCATAAGAGGCGAGGCGGCAGTTGTTGGTGTAGAAGATGGCGTTGATGTCCCAACGGAAGTTGTCGGTGGCAACGGGCGATGCGCCAAGGGTGACTTCGACGCCGCTGTTGGAGAGCACGGAGCCGGTGTCGGGACGGCAGGTGGTCTTCCTGGAATACCAGTCGGCGCTGATGGTAAGTCCTGCAAAGTTGAGAGCCATATCAAACCCGGCGTCGATGCCGGTGGAGCGCTCCCACACACTTGCAAACCCAGTCAGGTTGCCGCCTGCGCCATAGCTTGCACGCAGGTCCAGGCTGCCAAGGATATTCCTGGCAGAGGCCATCCAGGGCTCGCTGGCGAGTTTCCATTTTGCAGCCACGAACGGGCTCAGGCAGCTACGGAGATCGTCTTCAAACAGGGAGCAGGTGTCCCTGCGGATGCCGGCGGTGAGCACGTATCGGCCCAGCAGGATCTGGGTGGTGCGGGCATAAAGCGACCACAAGTTGTAATCGTACTGGTCTGATATAGGCTGTACCAGTTTGGTGCCGGCGCCAAGGTTATAGTGCTCGAACAGCCCCGTGGACATCTGCTGTGCCCCCAGGCGGTCGCTGTAGTAGCTGCTGGAGTGCCATGCTCCGCCGGCGGTGAATTCGCTGCGGAGTGCGCCTGAGGCAAAGTCGTGGCGCCAGGTCAGATAGTCGTCGGTGCCCCAGTTCCACGAGTTGGCGTACGTGATGTAGGCGTGGTTGCCGGTATCCTCGTTGGACCAGTAATATAGCCCGTCGGGGCGGAAATCGGTATTCTTGTAATTGACAGTGCGGTAGTTGCCGCTGAGGGTCAGGGTCAGTTCACTTGACAGGTGGAAGTCAAGCCCGAGGTTGCCCAGGAAGTAGTCGTTGGAGGTGTTGTTCTTGAGGCTGGTGAGCTGCTGCACCGGGTTGGAGCCATTGCCAGAAAGCAGTACATCGCTCTTTGCCCCCCAGGTGCCGTTTTCATATTTGACCGGAACCAGCGGCGGCATTTCGTACATCATACTCAGTGCGCCGAATGCGCTGCCTTCGTTGTCGGGCAGGCTTTCGCCGGTGCGGGAGTATGTTACAAGGCCGCGAATGTCAAGCCAGTCACTGATTTTGGAAGAGGCATTCACGGTGCCAGAGAGTCGGCTTGCGCCGGTACCCAGGACTACGCCCTGCACATCCTGCCAACCGAGGCTTGCATAAACCGTAGAGTTGTCGCCGGATTGTGAGAACGACAGGTTGTGGCGGTTCACAACCGCAGTGCGTGTGGACTCGTCCCACCAATCCGTGTCGTACTTGGGTATCATCTTGAGCTCGGCATCAATAACCTTGTAGTCTACGAAATTATCCATACGGGGCATAGGCGTTCCCGAGAAATCGTAGGCATGAAGCTGCATGTCCAGATATTGTGAGGAGTTCATCAGCGCCGGACGGCGGGTCAGAACACCTGCACCGACAGAGCCGGAATAGCTTACAGTGCCCTGCCTGGGGGCATCCTTGCCGCTTTTGGTGGTGATTACCACCACTCCGTTTGCACCGCGTACGCCATACAAAGCGGTGGCTGCTCCGTCCTTTAGGACAACGATCTTGTCTATGTCATCTATGTTGAGCGACTGGGGGTCTACCCCTTCTGCACCGTCCACCACATAGAGAGGGGTGCTCTCGCCGTTAACCGAACCCACGCCGCGGATAAGCAGCAGCGGGGCGCCACCGGGACGTCCTGAGGTGGAAATCACCTCCACGCCGGCAGCATTGCCGGCCAGTGCCTGAAGTATATTGATGTCCGACGGCCTGTCGTCAAGCAGGTCGCCGCCGATGATTGCATCCTGTGCCGTCAGGGGCAGACAGATCTGCGATGTCAGGAATATACAGCAAAATGTGCGTAAAAAGATTCTCATCGTATGCATCGGTTATTTATTGCTTTGCTTGAACCTGAAGCCCAGGTCGGCGCCTGCCGGCTTAACAACCTTGCTTCCATCCTTGTTTGTAAAATAGAGATACAGATTGGTAATCTCGGCCTTGCGGTCAAGTCCAAAATAGTGGCGCGGGAAGATATACCTGCTGTATAATGTGTTGGAGACATTGTTCATACGGGTTGTCTCGTCCTTGCGGTCCAGGGTCACGGTGGTGCCGTCGGCCAGGTATACGGTGCCGCACATATACACGTCGCGCTCGCCGTAGAGGGCGTTCTTCATCCCGCCAGCCTCGCTGGTGAATTGTACGCAGAAGAAGTCGCCGTAGCGGAAACTGGTAGGTACGGTGCTGGTAAGCGGATATGCTGTGTAGTCGGTGCTGCCGTCGCCCACCACGATGGTGCCGGTCTTCATATTATTCTTGAAGCCGACCCCTTCCCAGCCCTCGATCTCACCTGCGAACTCAAACGCAAGGATGCACCGGATGGGGTCTTCGCCAGTCTTGAACTTGATTTTAACCTCAAGTTCGACGCGATAGTCGGCACCTGACAGGTCTTGTACCGTGAGTTTGGTGGATTCATTTGTGAAGATAACCCATTCCATATCGCCGCCCACGTTGCCCATATCGCCGTAGCGCATATAATATGCCTGGCTCCACGTGAGGCCGGTGTATATCTCCAGACCCTCGGTACCGGTGGTCTTGGGCATCAGGACGTTGGAGATGGGCACCATCTTTTCGTCCACGGGATCCTTGACCCCGTAGGCCTTTTCCAGGTTTTGGGAGGAGAGGGTCACCTCAGCCGTGTTGGTCACGTCCCAGGCCCTGG
This sequence comes from Bacteroidales bacterium, assembly GCA_017446775.1. Lineage (GTDB taxonomy): Bacteria > Bacteroidota > Bacteroidia > Bacteroidales > UBA932 > Equibacterium. The sequence goes on from JAFSQE010000022.1 coordinate 69,979, forward strand.
GCACCAGCATCGCGATGGCTATGCCCTCGGGACCGTAGGCGGTCTGAGGCTTGATGGAGCCGCGCACGATGACCTCGGCAGTGGAATTGGTCTTGACCCCCGTGGGAATTATTACCTCCGAAAGCTGGAAGCAGGCGGTGACGGCCGCAACTATCGCAACCGCCCAAAGAATATGTCTAGTATGCTTTTTCATAATCCTCACGTGTGGTTTCTAATGTCTTGAAGGTGACTTTGTAATTGATTTCCTGGCTGTCGAGCACGAATTTCACCACGAATTCGCCACCCTCGAATGTAGCCAGTGTCTCTCCCGTTGCAAGTTTAAGGGCGTGCGGGATAGCCGTCTCATCGTAGAAACATTCTACCTTGCCGGCAGGGAGATTGAAGGGATAGATGTCGCAGGGAAGATCGCCATAGTTGATATCCAGGAACGACAACTTGCCGTCCACTACATAAATCTTGAGAGTGAATGTCTCAAAAAAGTCAAAATAGGGGGCGATGTTTATTCCGGCAGGGTTCTTGGCGTCAAACTCCAGGAACTGACGGATTCCGTAGGTAAATTCATAGTCCTTGTCTGTGTCGTGCGCCATTTGCTTGTCTGTGGGAGCGACCTCCACGCAGCCGGCAAGAGGCAGTACCGCCGCAAGGCACACAGTCATAAGTATCTTTTTGAACATATCTTTCATAGGAACATCATTTCTTGAGGTTGGGATTCAGACGTACCTGCTCCACAGGATAGGGGAGCAGCAGATCGCTCTCTTTATAAGCGCTGCTCATCTCGGGCGCCGTGTAGCCGATAAGGTCGACAACGGTTCCCTGAACACAGTCGAAGGCCTTGCGGGTACGGGTCATGTTGAACCAGTTCTCGCCGTCGTAGGCCTGTTCCCAGATGCGCTCGCGGAACACCTCGTCAAAGCTGAGACTTGCGGGTTTGACATCATCCGGAAGGGCACGGGAGTGGACCTTCCACCATGCATCGATTGCATCGGCATCGGTGGTGGAACCACCCGCGCAGGCAGCCTCAGCCAGGGTCAGCAGCACATCGGCATAGCGTATCAGAGGGAAGTTCATACCTGACTTGCCGTCCTGGGCGCATTCGTCGTCCCAGTACTTATACACTGCAGGTGCGAAGTCGTGGGTTACGGTGCCGTCCAGGGATACCTGTGAGGTATAGTAGAAAGCATGGTTTGCTACGCGCCTGTCGCCCGGCAGATAGGAGTTGACGAACTCCGTGCAGGGGTTCCAGCCGCCGCCGGGACGGGTGGCGTCGTACATCGAGATGTAAGGCTTGAGCGTGCCGTCCTTACGGGGAATACTTAGCATGTGGAGCGGATTCTGGTAGCGGTCCCTCATACACTGTATGCTGAAGAGGTATTCACCGCCGTTGACATTGTAGCCAAGTCTGGCGGCCTCGTATGTGGGATAGAGGGAGAATTCACCGCTGCGCACAACCTCCAGCGCCTTGTTGTAGGCTTTCTGGTAGGCGGTGGCGTCGCGTACCGGGTACCCGGCCAGAGTCAGGTACATCTTGGCCAGATAGGCCTTTACGGCGCCCTTGCTCACGCGTCCCTCGGGAGAATTCCAGGGCTCATTTTCCATCAGGGTCTCCGCCTTCTCGAGGTCGGCGATTATCTGGCCGAACACATCAGCCTCGGACGAGGGAACCACCTGGGCGTCGTTGAACCCGGTGGTGGGTTTGGTCAGCAAGGGGACGGGGCCGTAGTAGCGCACCAGGTTGGAATACATCCATGCGCGCAGGAAGTATGACTCTCCGAGGTACATGTTCCGTTTTTCAACGGAGATGTCAATGTCGGTCTTGTTTTCCAGCACGTCAATCATCTTGTTGGCGCGGTTGATATCGGAATACTGCCAGCTCCAGGGGGCTGCAGGAAAGCCGTTGTCAGCCGAGATTGCGAGGTTCAGCACCTCAGTCAGGTCGGAGAACGGGGATGCGGTACGGTATGAATATCCGCACATCATCTCGTTGAATATGATCACCTCGCATCCGCCGATGCCGGTGCTGCCCAGGGGCATCCGTGTGCCGGAGTAGATGCCGTTGACACCCATCCTGATCTCGGCCTCGTTGTTATAGTAGTTGTCGGGCTGCTCGAATGTCTTGGGATCTTCCTTGAGGAAGTCCATGCAGGATACAGCCATCACCGATGAGACGGCGGCCAGAATAATAGCAGTAATATATCTTTTCATCGTTCTCACGGTCTAGAAGGTTATCTTGAGTGTTCCGGAAATAGTCATAGGGCGGGGGTATGTACCTCCCACCACGCCCATCGCATCGCCCCAGCCGGAGTCTTCAGTGGCAAGGGCGGGTACGCCGGTAAGGGTGTAGATGTCCTCTGCCAGAACGCCAAGGGCGATGCCGCTTACAGAGCGGACATTCTTCAGCAGGGAGTATTTGAGGTCGTAGCTGAGGGATACGTTGCGGACCTTGAGGTAGTCACCCTTGTAGCATTCGGCATCGTAGTAGCGGCCGTTCCAGCCCCACTTGTCACTGCCGGAGCGGTTGGCGGGAAAAATGGTGCCCTGGTTATTCGGGGTCCATGCGTAGTTTGCGGAGACGTGGATGTTGTCGGTGGTCAGGTACTGGTTGCTCCACCGTCCGCAGTAAAGCCAGTATCCGGTCTTGGCCATCATGTCCACCATCAGGTTGAAGCCTTTCCAATAGAAGGTGTTCACCAGGGTGAACTCGTGCTTGGGGGTCACGCGCCCCAGCAGGTATCGGTCGTCATCGCTCAGCTGTCCGTCTTTGTTGAGGTCAGCCAGCTTGATGTCGCCAGGTTTGAAACCATATACGTCAGCCTCTTCCACCTCGTCGAGCTGCCAAACGCCAAGGCATTTGTAAACCCACAGCTGCTGCCACTCTTCTCCCTCTACGGAGAGCACCGGTGTGAGGCTGTTGTATATCTTGTCGCCATTGATGTCAACGGCTTTGGTGATGTTCTGGCTGTAGATGAAGTCTACATCCCATTTGAAATCCCTGGTGTCCACCGGGTGGGTCCTGAGGGTTATCTCATAGCCCCTGTTGCGCAGCAGGCCTATGTTGGACCAGGTAGAGGAATAACCGGTGCTGGATGGAACCTGCACCTGGTAGAGCAGCTTGCGGGTGTCGCGGTTGTAGAAGTCGGCCACAAGGTTGACGCGGTCGTTCCAAAGGCTTAAGTCAAAGCCGAAATCGTACTGGGTGGAGGTCTCCCACTGCAGGTCGCGGTTGCCCGGTTCGCTCAGTGTGGCGGTGGACTCGACAGTCTTGTCGAATATCATCTCGCCGGAAAGGCTCAGACGGTCGAATGTGCGGTAGCTGGGGATGGCGGCGTTGCCCACCTGGCCGAAGCTGGCCCTAAGCTTGAACAGACTCACCACATCTTTGGAGACGGGGAACCACGGCTCTTCAGAAACAATCCATCCAGCGGAAGCGGAGGGGAAGAAGCCGTATTTATTGTTGTCACCGAAGTTGGAGGCACCGTCGGCGCGGAGAGTCACGCCCAGCAGATACCGGCCGTCCATGGCAAGGTTGGTCCTGAAGTAAACGGAGTGCATCGTCTGCTTGTCGTAGCCGGAAGAAGAGGAGTCCCAGGTCTGGCTGTCCTGCATATACATATATCCGCCGTAGCCTTCGGGGTAGTTTGTGCCGCCGCCCGAAGAGCTTTCACCGTGCATATAATAGAAAGATGTGCCGAGCACCGAGGTAGTCTTGAGCCGGTCAGAGAAGAAAGACTTGCGATAGGTGAGATAGTCCTCGTTAGACCAGCGGTGGACATCGGAATTGGCAATGTTGGAGAAGCCGTTGTTGGAGATGGTTGCTCCGCTGATGCCGCCGGGGGCCGACTGTTCGAATGAAGAGAAGTGGGACTGCATATCGCCCTTAACCGTGAGGTCAAGTCCGGGCAGAAGATGGAAGTCGATGGCGGCGTTGAGCACCGTCTGGGTGGTACGGCGGCGGTGCATAGCCTCGTCCAGCATTGTATTGTAGTCGTAGTTGCTGGACATTGTCAGGTGGTCGTCCTGCTGACCATAACTGCCATCCTCGTATTTATAGGGGATGAAGGGGGCAATGTTGTCGAACACCACGTGGTAAATGCTGCCGTCGATAAGTATATCGTTTCGGTTTTGTCTGCTGGAAGAGAAGTTGGCACCGATGCGCAGGTCGGCAACCTTGCCCAGGTGAGAGGTAAAGTTGATGGAGGCGTTAAGGCGCTTTGCGTCGGTGTTGCGGATGATGCCGTCCATAGACTTGTAACCGACAGAAGCATAAACGCTGCTGCGCTCGCCCGCCTTGGAGAAGGAGATGTTCTGGTCTATGGTGAGACCGTTCTGGTAATACTCCTGCATCCATTTTGTGTTGTATCTGGGCTTGGGTATCAGCAGCCCGGCCGCATCTGTGGCATAGCTGCCGTCGGGATTCTTCTCATAATCGAAAAGCTTCTCGTATGGGGTGGTGAAGTATGGGTCGAACACGCTTCCTGAATATGCGTATGCATCGCGAAGCGCTTTGAGGTATTCCTCGCCGGTCATCTCCTTATAGGTGCGGGCAAGGGAGCTTACGCCCACGCTGCCGGTATATGTCACCCTGCCGTCGCCGGTGCGTCCGGTCTTGGTGGTCACGATTATCACACCGTTGGCGCCCTTTGCGCCGTACACAGCAGTGGCTGCGGCGTCCTTGAGTACGTCGATGGACTCAATGTCATTGGGGTTGATCATGTCTATGCTGACATCAACCACGCCGTCCACCACATACAGGGGGCTGGAGCCGGCATTGACGCTGCCCAGGCCGCGGATGCGCACCGTGTTGCTGCCGCCCGGGCGGCCGGAGGTGTTGTAGACGGTGTATCCCGCTACCTTTCCTGCAAGCGCCTGGGTTACATTGAACGCAGAGGCACGCTCTATCAGCTGCTCCGAATGGACAGACGAAACAGAAGATGACAGTTCCTTGCGGATGATGGAGCCGTAACCGATGGCAACCGCCTCTTCCAGGTAGTTGAGGCTATCCTGCAGGGATACATCATAAGTTGTCTGTGCACCGTCCAGGCTTATCCGGGCATCTTCCATACCCATCATCTGGACAAGCAGCGTTTTGGCTCCCGAGGGGAGCTTGATCGAATAATTGCCGGCGGCATCTGTAGTGGTGTAGGTTCCGGTGCCCTCCACCATTACTACCGCCCCGGCAACGGCGCCGCCCGACGAGTCGGTTACGCGACCGGATACGGACCGCACCTGAGCCACTGAGACGATGGGAATGATCGTCAGGACAAGGGCGGTAAACAATCGCAAAAATTTGTTCAAACTCATAGTAAACCGATTGACTTGTTTCTATCAATAACATACGAAATTACTAAATAGGAATACTGCTTCCAAAAAAAAGACAAACCTTGAAAAATCGTCTGAAAGATAAGCGTTTAATAATCATATTGATGACAATAAGATATACGGTATGACCTATGAGGCAAAGGTGTTTTGTTATCCTGTTCCGCTTTGCGTACAGATTCTTTCTCTTACATACTTTTGGCTATTTATCGGCTTTTGTTACATTTGTATGGTGAAACGCATAGTATCCTTAATAATTATTATGGCGTGTCTCCTGTCTTCAGGATGCAATGACTGCATTATAGACAAGTGTTTTCTTGAAGACAGGATAGAAGGGGCGATGGCCGCAAAAATCATCGGGGTCCAAACTGGTGCACCCTACGAATTCTGGCACTTGAGCTCTGTCAACGAGAAGGATTCCATACTTGTACCGATAGATTATGAGGGGGCCCTGGGGCAGGACGACATATACACCCAGCTCTCTTTTATCGGCACCCTGGACCGTTATGGCCTGGACGCTGCACCGCAGCAGCTTGCAAGGGATTTTGCCAATGCCGGTTTCCCGCTGTTCCACGCAAACCTGCAGGCCCGCAAGAACTTTATGGAGGGGCTGAGGCCGCCACAGACAGGCGCTGCAGAAAACAATCTTCACGCAGATGACATCGATTTTCAGATAGATGCCGATTTTATAGGTCTGATGTGCCCCGGGATGCCGCGTCTGGCACAGGATTACTGCGAGCGGATAGGCACCATAATGAATGACGGAGACGGCCTGTACGGAGGGATGTTTGTGGCCGCGATGCACAGCCTGGCCTTTTTTGAGAATGATGTGCTCTGCCTTGTGGAGCAGTCCCTGAAGAATATCCCACGGGGAAGCGATTACTATAAATGTATTGCCGATGTGGTGGGGCAGTACCGCCGTGATCCGTCCAACTGGCGCTCTGCCTGGAACCTGCTGCACGATAAATGGGAACCCCACATCTGCACCCCAAACCATCCGTTCAACATAGACGCCAAGATGAACGGTGCCTACGTAGCCATAGCGCTGCTCTTTGGCAGCGGGGATTTCTCAAAGACATTGGAAATCGCCGTCCGCTGCGGTCAGGATGCCGACTGCAATGCCTCGACCGCTGCTGCGGTTTGGGGTACTATGCACGGTTACAGTGCAATTCCGGATGAATACAAGGCGGCTCTGGAAGAGCTTTCATCCAAGAAGTTCGACCATACGGACTATACCTGGACGGAGGCGGCCGATAAAATCGCGCAGTTTGCCGGGGAGAATATCCGCAAGGCGGGTGGGAGTGTGTCGGACGGTACCTGTCGGATCCCAAGGCAGAAGCCTGGCTTCAGTGGGCAGTGCCGCCAGCCGTTCTGCAATCTGCGCTACGCTGAGAGCTTCTATGCTGCCAATTCTATCTGGAAATATGAAGGGGGGTGGAGCCCGTTCACCGTATATGATACCGACAGCTTCTGCCGCTGCGGCACTCCTGGAGCCAGCGCCTCGCTGGAATTTGAGGGAAGCATGATTGCCGTCACGGGGGCGTGGGGGCCGACCTGCGGTATGGCGGATATATATCTGGACGGTGAAAAGGTAAAAACCGTAGACTGTTACTGGCCGGAAGATTGCGGCTACTTCATAATCAACAGGGAGGTCCTTTTCCATCTTATGAATCTGACTCCCGGCAGACATACCCTGAAAATGGTGGTTTCAGAAGAGAGCAACCCGCAATCTGCAGGTCACGACATAATATTTACAAGAGCTGATATTTACAGATGAGCAACAGACTGTTATCGATAATCCTGGCTGCCCTGGCGGCAGTTTCCTGCACCGGTGGCGGCGCGGCAGTGTCAAACTATACGGCTAGCAGGGAACCTCTGGCCCCGGCGCCTTATCTGGAACTCCCCATCGGGGCAATCCACGCCGAAGGCTGGCTGCAGGATCAGCTGCTGCGTATGAAAGACGGCCTTACGGGTAATATGGACATCGTTTACGGCGCTGTGGATGGCCCATCCAACGCATGGCTGGGTGGCGACGGGGACTGCTGGGAAAGGGGTCCGTACTGGATAGACGGGCTGCTGCCGCTGGCATATCTTCTGGATGACGAAACGCTCAAGGCCAAGGCGCAGGAGTGGGTCGAGTGGACGCTGGCCTCCCAAAACGAAGATGGATTCTTCGGGCCGTCGCACGACAATCCCCCTGCAGACGGGCTGCAGACCGGCAACAGCCACGACTGGTGGCCCAGGATGGTGATGCTCAAGGTCCTCAGGCAATACTGGCAGGCGACCGGCGACGAGAGGGTGATACCCTTCATGACAAAATATTTCCGCTATCAGCTGGACCATCTTGGACAGACTCCTCTGGGCTACTGGACATTCTGGGCGGAACAGCGCGGAGGCGACAATCTGGACATTGTTTACTGGCTGTACAATCTTACCGGGGAGAAGTTTCTGATGGAACTGGGAGATCTGATCCACTCTCAGACCTACGACTGGACGGGGGCGTTCGAAGGTGGTGAAACCATCCGGACCTTTATGGGGCACCACTGTGTCAATCTTGCCCACGGCTTCAAGGAGCCGGTGGTCTACTGGCAGCAAACCCGCGAGGCCCGGTATCTTGAGGCGCCAAAGAAGGCGGCGGCCACCATCCGGGGTTCGGTAGGTCTTCCCACCGGCCTGTGGGCTGGCGACGAGATGCTGCACTGCGGCGACCCGTCGGCGGGCAGCGAGTTGTGCACGGCGGTGGAAATGATGTACTCGCTGGAGATTATGAGCCGCATCACCGGTGATGTCTTTTGGATGGATTATCTGGAACGGGTTGCATACAATGCCCTTCCGGCACAGATAGACGCCAACTTTACACTAAAGCAGTACTATCAGCAGACAAATCAGATAGAAGCAACCCGCTGCGAGCGTAGCTTTACCACTCCCCATAAGGGAACAGATACGGTTTTCGGTACTCTCAACGGCTATCCCTGCTGCCTGTCCAATATGCATCAGGGTTGGCCCAAGTTTGTGCAGAACCTTTGGTATGCCACCCCCGCCGCAGGGGCGGCAGCGCTGGTATATGCCCCCTGCCGGGTCGATATGCTGGTGGCGGACGGGCAGCGGGTGAGCATAAGTGAACAGACCCGATATCCTTTCGACGGGGCCGTCACTTTCCGTATTACCGACTTGCCAGGGGAAGGAGTCTCGTTCCCGCTATCCTTACGCATTCCGGCCTGGTGCAAGGGTGCTTCTGTGACTGTATGCGGCCGTGAGGCTGCCATTGAGTGCAACCCTGGTACCATAGTTACCGTCAGCAGGGAATGGCACAAGGGAGATATTGTTGTGCTGGATTTGCCCCAGGAGGTCGGCCTGAGCACATGGTACAACGGGGCGGTATGCTTTGAGCGCGGGCCGCTTGTGTACGCGCTCCGGCTCGGGGAGCAATGGACCCCCAGGCAGTTCAGCAGAGAGGAGTCCTCCGAATTCGGCGATACTTACTGGGAAGTTACAACTTCTGACAGATGGAACTATGCCGTGAAGATGTGGGACGAGAAAAGGGTAGAGGTCAGGGAGGATTTCCCCGCATGGCCGTGGACGGCCGCACAGGCGCCGGTGAGCATCTTCACCACAGGCTATCCGCTGCCTGTATGGAAGGAATACAATGGCGACTGCGGCCCGGTGATGTACGGCATCCAGTGGGCACAGACGCCGGAAGAAAAGGCCGAGATAGAACTGGTACCCTATGGCTGCACCAAGCTCCGCATAGCGGAGTTCCCCGTCCGCTGACAATTTGCTTTTGTACCCCGAAAGGATTATTTTTACATAATTTAACGCTTTGCCATGATTATGCGCAATACACTATGCAACATTGCCGTACTGGCTGCTCTTGCAGCCGGTTGCTCGGCGGTTTCCCCTTTGGAAAACGAAGGTCTGGATGATATTATTGTCCATTACGGAGAAGATGTGCCTGTAGAGTCGATAACCCTCGGCACCGATGTTCTGGAACTGACAAAGGGGCAGACCGTCCTTCTGGAGGCAACGGTCAATCCATCCGGGACAGAAGTGGAGTGGACCAGCACCGATCCTTCCGTGGCCTGGGTGTCGGGCGGCACCGTGGGGGCTGCTTCCCGCGGAGAGGCCATAATCGTGGCCCGAGCAGGGGTCAGGACGGCGCAATGCAAGGTCACTGTCACGGCCGTGGCGCAGTCCGAGACAATCAAGGTTAAGAGTCCTTCGATGGGGACAGAGATAGAGACCATTGTGGTCGTTCCCGGCATCGCCACCGGCCGCAATCCGGTCAAATGCCCGACTGTATACCTCCTGCACGGAGCATACGGAAAACCAGAACACTGGTACAGGGTATGTCCTGAACTAAACGAGTTGGCAGACAGGTACGGTTTCATCTTCGTCATCCCCGACGGGGCTATGAGCTGGTATATGGACAGCCCGGTGGATGCGAGTATCCGCTATGAAACATTCACTTCCATAGAGCTGGTGGATTATATCGACAACTGCTATCCCACCATCCCAAAAAGGGAGAAGCGTGCCATCACCGGCCTGAGCATGGGAGGGCACGGGTCAATGTACAACGCTCTTAAACACACCGACACCTTCGGGGCGGTGGGAAGCATGAGCGGTTGCCTCGATTTCAGGCCGCTGGAGGTGCTCTATGGTATACTCGACCCCGTGCTGGGAAGCCATGAGACCCACATGGACGAGTGGCTGCAGTACACAGCGATAGGGCAGATACCCTATATCAAGGATGGGGAAATCGCCATCATAGTGGACTGCGGATCCGAAGACTTTATCCTCGAGGGGACCACACTCTTCCACGACGCCCTTGTAGCAGCCGGTATCAGCCACAGTTACGAGCTCCGTCCCGGAATCCACGACGACGATTACTGGCATGGTTCCATCCCTAAGCACCTGGATTTTTTCCAGAACTATTTCAACTTGAATGAATAATGTTCCATAATATGCATTTTATCAAAATACTGTCATTTGCAGCCATCCTGGCGCTCTCTTTTGACGGCTGCACGGATGTCAAACCTATTGAAGATGAGCCTTCGCATCCCCTCGTGGTGCCTTACGACAGTTTTGTGGATGTCGCTTCTATCACTCTCGATCGCAGCGAACTGACCCTGGAAGAGGGGGAATCTTTTACCCTGAAGGCTACGGTCTCTCCGGATAATGCAACGGATTTGCCAGTGCAATGGACCAGCCCGGATGTCCGGGTGGCCTATGTGAGCGGTGGCGTCGTTACGGCAGCATCTGCCGGTTCTACTACCATCGTTGCCCGGGCCGGGACCAAAACGGCGCAGTGCAAGGTTACGGTGCGTAACAGATCGCTCCCTAACAAACTTATCCCGTTTGCCGACCCTTTCATCCTGTATGATAACGGATGGTACTATCTCTACGGCACCGGCTCCGACGACGGCATTCCAGTGGTAATGTCGCAGGATCTGGTGCGCTGGAGTGTTCCCGGCGGCGGTGAGTCACACCTGGCCCTTGCAAAGGATGATTCCTACGGCACCTACTGGTTCTGGGCACCTGAGGTATATAAGCTGGGTAAAAAGTATATTATGTACTACACGGCGGAGACCCATATCTGTGTTGCTGTGGCAGACTCGCCTACCGGGCCGTTCGTGCAGGCGGTCAAGACCCCGATGCTAAATGAGTATGCGCTGGACCACAGCCTGTTCATAGATTCCGACGGCAAGCTCTGGATATTTTTTGTCCGTGCCGAGCGCGGCGGGATATGGGTTGCTGAGCTGGAAGATGACTGTATGACCATCAAGCCAAATACCTTCAGGTTCTGTATAACCCGCAGTCAGGACTGGGAGTTCGAGGATGTCAACGAAGGGCCTTTCGTTGTAAAGCACAACGGCATCTATTACATGACTTATTCGGGGAATGGTTATGAATCACCCAAGTATGGTATCGGTTATGCGACGGCGACATCGCCGGCGGGACCCTGGACAAAATATGCCGGCAACCCTATATATCAGAATGTCGGAGGACTGGACGGGGTTGGTCATCACGCCTTTTTCAAGGATGTCGACGGCCGAGACAGGATTGTGTTCCACTCTCACTATGCACCTGGCCAGATCCATCCGAGGGTGATCCATATCAGCAGTTATGATTTTACCCCCGAGGGCGTAATGCAGATATCAGAGGATTTCCTGACTCCCGGAATGGAGTAACAGTCTCACTATTCCTCTGTCCGGGGCAACCCTTTTAGGCTGACCCATTCGGCCACCTGCTCCAGCTGCCAGAGGGGGGTGCTGGTGGCGCCGGTGATGCCTATGCGCAGGGGAGAATCCTCGCCAGCTCTGCATGAGTTCCCGTCAGACCTGCTCACCTGTTCATTCCCGACATTCTCGGGAACAAGGTAATCAAGAATGTCATCCAGATTCTCGGGAGAATCCACCCAATAGGTTCTGGGATTGTGCTGGCGGCAGAGCTCGAAGAGAACTTTGCCGTTGGAGCTTTCGCGGCCGCTGACAAACAACACGACGTCGTGGCCTTCGGCAAAGGCGGCCAGCTTGCGGTGGCGGCCGACCACCTGGCGGCAGATGGTGTCGTGGATTGTGATGTCTGAGGTGCGGGCAAGGCAGGCGGCCTTCAGCGCCTCATATTCGGCCGGGTCGCTGGTGGTCTGTGAGAACAGTTCGATATGATGCCCGAAATCTAGCGTATCGATCTCGTCAAGATTTTCAATAACAATGGCATGGCCGTCGGTCTGGCCTACCAGGCCGTTGACCTCGGCGTGGCCCTTCTTGCCAAAAATCACCACCGTACCGCCCGAAGCGGCCGTGGTCCGGTATGCCGATGCTATATCGCGCTGCAGTTTGAGCACCACGGGGCATGTGCAGTCGATAAGTCTGATGCCCCTTTCCCGGGCCAGGGAATATGTCGACGGGGGTTCGCCGTGGGCGCGTATCAGCACCGTGTCGCCGGCCTCAAGGCACCGCATCTGCTCCAGGTCGATGGTCTGCAGCCCTTTGCCGGCCAGACGGGCAATCTCTGCCGTGTTGTGCACCATCGCCCCAAGCGAATACAGCCTGCCGCTGCCGGCAAGAAACTCTTCTGCCTTGTTCACCGCCCGTACAACTCCGTGGCAAAAGCCAGAGTCGGGATCGATTTCGCAGATGCTACAGCTCAAAGCCATACTTGTCGTTGAGGAGATTTACCAGCCAGGCCAGCTCGTCTTCCATAGTCATGTTGGTATTGTCCAGCACAATCGCGTCGCTGGCCTTGCGAAGGGGTGAAACCGGCCGGGTGGAGTCGCGCCTGTCGCGGTCGCGCAGGTTGTGCAGCACGTCGATGAAGGTGGTGCCGGGGTCGGTGGTTTCGCGGTAACGGCGCATCGCGCGCACCATCTCGTCAGCCTGCATAAATATCTTAAGCTCTGCATTGGGGAACACGGTGGTGCCGATGTCGCGGCCGTCCATCACCACTCCGCCACCGCTGGCCATCTTGTGCAGGTTATCGTCTACAAAAGTGCGTACCGGGGGGATTGCGCTCACCGGACTGACGTAGCTGCTGACCTCCATCTGGCGGATCAGCCCCTCTACGTTCTCCTCTCCGATATAGGTGTCGGGACGCTGTGAAACCTCCAGGCCTGGCAGGGTGGCAACAAGCGCTTCCGCATCTATCCTGCCGCCGGCTATGGTTCCGTTACGCAACCCGTGCAGCGTTACGGCGCGGTAAAGCGCCCCGGAATCGAGATGGATGTATCCGAGCTTTTTTGCCACTACTTTGGCGAACGAACTCTTGCCGGTAGAGGAATAACCGTCTATGGCTATGATGATTTTGGGCTGTTGTTTCATACCGAGTCAATTTTGACAAAGATACTCAAAAAAATGACTACATTTGCAAGAATAAACCATTGATAGTATGAAACTATTGATTATAGACGACGAAAGGGCCATCCGCAATACCCTGAAAGAGATTCTGGAGTACGAGGGGCACACCGTTTCTGTGGCAGAAGACGGGCGTGCGGGCTACGAGGCGGCTATGGCGGGCAGTTTTGACGCTATTTTCTGCGACATCAAGATGCCCGAGATGGACGGGGTGGAAGTATTGGAAAAACTGGTTGCAGAGGGGTGCGAAGCCTCCGTTATCATGATATCAGGCCACGGCGATATCGACACCGCCGTAGACTGCATCAAGAAGGGCGCATACGATTTTATTCAGAAGCCGCTCGATCTGAACCGGATACTCATCACCCTCAAGAACGCCACGGAGAAGTCGTCTTTGGTGAAAGAGACCAGGATTCTGCGCAAGAAAACCGACAACCGCTACACGATAGTGGGCGAGTCGGAGCAGATCCGCCATGTGAAGGATGTGATTGCCCGTGTGGCGCCTACCGACGCCCGCGTGCTGATTACCGGAGGCAACGGTATCGGCAAAGAGCTGGTGGCGCACAACCTCCACCTTCTGAGCAACCGCAGCGGCGCCCCGTTTATCGAGGTCAACTGCGCCGCCATCCCCGGCGAGCTGATAGAGAGTGAGCTGTTCGGCCACGAGAAGGGCTCTTTCACATCGGCCATCAAGCAGCACAAGGGCAAATTTGAGCAGGCCGACGGCGGTACCCTGTTCCTGGACGAGATAGGCGACATGAGCCTTGCGGCGCAGGCCAAGGTGCTGCGCGTGCTTCAGGAGAAAAAGCTCAACCGCGTTGGCAGCGACAAGGATATCGAGGTAAACGTAAGGGTGATTGCAGCCACCAACAAGAATCTTACCGACGAGATTGCCAAGGGCAACTTCCGCGAAGACCTCTATCACCGCCTGAGCGTGATACTGATACATGTTCCGCCGCTTGCAGAGCGCATAGACGATGTTCCCCTGCTGGTGGATTATTTCATAGAGCAGATATGTGCAGAGAGCGGCATGCCCCGTCTCAAGGTGGAGGCCGGTGCATATAAAGAGCTCCAGAAGATGCCCTGGACCGGCAATATCCGCGAACTGCGCAATGTGGTGGAGCGTTTGCTGATACTTTGCAGCGATACCATAACAAAAGATGATGTGGTAATGTATGCCCATCCGGCTTTTTAGTTTGATATGAACAATCTTGTAGCTATAGTAGGACGGCCCAACGTGGGCAAGAGCACCCTCTTCAACCGTTTGGTGGGGATGCGGCAGGCCATCGTAGACAATGTCTCGGGCGTGACGCGCGACCGCCACTACGGCAAGTGCGAGTGGTGCGGACACGAATTCAGCGTGGTGGATACCGGCGGATTCACGGTGAACAGCGACGATGTGTTCGAGAGCGCCATCCGCGACCAGGTGATGATTGCCATAGACGAGAGCGATCTGGTGATCTTTATGGTTGAGGTGGCCACGGGCATCACCGATTTCGATGCAGAGATTGCATCGATCCTGCGCCGCAGCCGCAAACCGGTGGTGCTGGTGGTGAACAAGGTGGATACGGCAGAGAAGCAGTACGGCGTGTATGAGTTCAACGCCCTGGGGCTTGGAGAGCCGTTCTCGATATCATCTGCAACAGGCAGCGGCACCGGCGACTTGCTGGATGCGGTTCTGGAAAAACTCCCCGCAGACAGCAAGGCTGCAGAGGAGACTGGCCCCAGACTGCCGCACATCGCGGTTGTGGGCAAGCCCAATGTAGGCAAATCTTCACTTACCAACGCCTTGCTTGGCGAAGACCGCAACATCGTGACTCCGGTGGCCGGGACAACCCGCGACGCCATAGCCACCCACTATAACAAGTTCGGTCACGAATTCATGCTGGTGGATACTGCCGGCCTCAGAAAGAAGAAAAAGGTTACGGAAGACCTTGAGTTCTACTCTGTGATGCGCGCTATCCGTGCCATAGAGAATTCGGATGTCTGCATCCTGATGATAGATGCCCAGCAGGGCATCGAGGCGCAGGATATGGCCATCTTCAACATTATAAACCGCAACCGCAAGGGGTGCGTGGTGGTGGTGAACAAGTGGGACACCGTCGCAAAGGACAATAACACCATGAAGGAGTATCGCGAGGCGCTTGAAAGGCGTCTGCAGCCCTTTAACGACGTGCCCATCATCTTTACTTCTGTAATCAAGAAACAGCGCATCCTGGATGTTCTGGACGCTGCGCAGGCGGTGTATGACAACTATTCGCGCAAAGTGCCTACATCGGCGCTCAACGAGCATCTGCTGCCCGAGATAGAGAATTATCCGCCGCCGGCATGGAAGGGCAAGTATATCAAGATAAAATATATCACCCAGCTCCCTACGGCATTCCCGGCATTCGCGTTTTTCTGCAACCTGCCGCAGTATATCCGCGACCCCTACAAGCGCTTTTTGGAAAACAAGCTTCGGGAGCATTTCGATTTCAAGGGGTGCCCGCTGCAGATATTTATAAGACAGAAATAGGAGAGACAACCGATGAGCGAAGACATTCTGTTACAGGATCACATACAGAACCACAACGAATATGGCGACGAAAGCATCATCCATCTGGATGACGTAGACCATATCCGCAAACGCCCGGGCATGTATATCGGCCGCCGGGGCAACGGCAGCGACCCTACCGACGGCATATATGTACTCACCAAGGAGGTCATAGACAACTCTGTGGACGAGTTTCGCGGCGGTTACGGCAAGAAGATAGACGTCACCATAGAGAACGGCACGGTAACGGTGCGCGACTGGGGCCGCGGCATCCCGTTCAAGACCATGATAATGGCGGTGAGCCGCCTGAATTCCGGCGCCAAGTACAACGACAAGAGCTACAAGAAGAGTGTCGGCCTTAACGGTGTGGGTCTCAAGGCGGTCAACGCCCTCTCTACCTATTTCAGGGTGCAGTCTTTCCGCGACGGCGCCACCTGCTGGGCCACCTTCTCCAAGGGAGAACTCACCGGAGAGGGGGAAGAGGCTACCTCGGAGCGCAACGGTACCCAGATCGTCTTCACCCCCGACAACGAGATATTTGAGGGGTATGCCTTCAACGAGGAGTATGTGGTTGAGATGATCAAGAACTACTCTTACCTGAATGTCGGCCTCACGGTAAACTACAACAAGGAGACCTATAAATCCACGGAAGGGCTGTTGGACCTTCTCAACGACAATATAGACGAAGAACCGATCTATCCGCCTGTCCACCTGCTTGGAGATGATATAGAGATAGTGCTGACCCACGGCAACAAATACGGGGAGAACATCCACTCTTTCGTGAACGGCCAGAATACCATCCTGGGCGGAACCCATGTGGCGGCATTCCGCGAAGCTATCGGCAAGACGCTCAAGGATTTCTACAAGAAGGATTTTACCCCTGCCGATGCCCGTCAGTCCATCGTCGGGGCCATCGCCATAAGCATGGACGAGCCCGAGTTCGAGGCGCAGACCAAGGTGCAGCTGGGCAGCAAGGTGGTGAACAAGGACGGGCTCACAATGCAGAAGTTCGTGGGCGACTTTGTGAGTCGGGAGCTGGACAACTACCTGCATCAGCACAAGGATGTGGCAGATATGATGCTGGCCAAGATCCTGGCCAGCGAGAAAGAGCGCAAGGCGGTGCAGGGGCTCCGCAAGGAGACAAAGGAGCGGCTTAAAAAGGCATCCCTGAACAACAAGAAGCTCTCTGACTGCAAGATCCACTACAACGACAAGAACCCGGAGCGCGACTCCACCATGATCTTCCTCACAGAGGGCGACAGCGCCAGCGGCTCCATCAAAAAAATCCGCAACGCCAATACCCAGGCGGTGTTCAGCCTCAAGGGTAAGCCGCTCAACAGCCATAAGGCCACCAAGACCGATGTCTACGAGAACGAAGAGCTCTCGCTGCTGCAGGCAGCCCTGAACATAGACGAGGATCTGGACAACCTCCGCTACAACTATGTCGTGATTGCTACCGATGCCGATATGGACGGTATGCACATCCGGCTGCTGCTGCTCACTTTCTTCTTGAAATTCTACCCCGACCTTATCCGCCAGGGGCATCTGTACATCCTGCAGACCCCGCTGTTCCGTGTGGCGGACAAGACCCACAACGTATATTGCTACTCCACCGCAGAGAAAGATGCCGCAACGGGCAAGATGAAAAACTCTGTGGTGACCCGCTTCAAGGGCCTGGGTGAGATATCTCCGGAAGAGTTCAAGGGTTTCATCGGGCAGGATATCCGTCTTGAGAAGGTACATCTTAGCGGCGACGACCCGGTTGCCGACCTGCTGGAGTTCTACATGGGCGAAAACGACAGCATCCGTCTCGATTTTATCCGCGACAACCTGCGCAGCGATATCGACAACGTGGAGGAATCTCAATAAGAGACCGTTATGAAAGCCAAGACCGCAGACTTCATACTGACCAGGATTCTGGGCTGGACGGGCGAGGACAACTTTCCCAAGGACCACAGGGGTTTGATGCTGGGTGTGCCGCACACCTCGGTGTGGGACCTGGTGATATCCTATCTCTATGCCATTTCCAAGGGTGCGCCGATACACATCCTGGTCAAGGAGAAGTTCTTCTTCTGGCCTGTGGGGGCCATCCTTCGCAAGTGGGGGGCGATACCGCTCAAAAGCAAGTCCAACGGCGGCACCAGCACCCTGATGCAGATGATAGACGCCTTCAATACTCACGACCATATCTTTATGGGGCTGGCACCAGAAGGGACCCGCAAGCCCGTCAAGAAGTGGAAGACCGGCTGCTTTGTGATATCCAAACGGGCTGGCATCCCCATCTACGCCGGCTTCATTGACTGGGGCCGCAAGGTGGTCAGCTGCGGTGAGAAGTTCGAAATTACCGATGACCCCCAGGCCGATATGCTCCGCCTGCAGCAGCACTATAAAGACCTCGGCGTACAGGGGAAATACCCCGATAAGTTCGTCTTTGACGACCCGGTCAAATAATCCCGAAAGTTTTTCTACCTTTGCACTCCCTTAGGTGAGGCGCTCTATCGGGGGCTGCCTTCGGGTGGCTTCAGGAAAGTCCGGACAGCACAGGGCGGCGCGCTGTGGAAATCACAGATGGGCGTAAGTTTATGCGTCGGCGTAACAGAAAACAACCGACCCGCAAGGGCCAAGGGTGAAAAAGTGGGGTAAGAGCCCACTCGGGTGTATGGCGACATGCATCTGGTACGCGGCCGCGCGCTGCAAGGCCAAATATACCGGCAGTTAAGGGTTGCCCGCCCTTTGCCGGGGGGTAGGCTGCGTCAGATAAATGATAGAGGGGTGTCCCCGGACACTTACAGAACCCGGCTTACAACCTCACCTTTTACCATAACGGGACTCCGCAGGGGGTCCCGTTTTTTATCTCAGCTTGAATACGTAGGTGATTGTCCCCTCCTGGGCCTCGGGGGCGGTGCGGGAGACGTTGAATTTGGCCCCCATGGCGGCCTTCTTGGCGCTGTTCCACAGGCTGGTGTCAGAAACGGTGGTGCCGGGGGCTCCGGGCACGGCAGAAATCACGTTGCCATCCTGGTTCACCACAATCTTTACCACAACCCGGCCCGCTTTCTCTACCGTATACGAGGGCAGCGGCAGCGAGCCCACCACGGTGCGCCCCTGCAGTTTTGCAGAGGGCTCACCCTCCGGGTTGCCTACAGTGGTGTTGCCCTGGGTGTGCCCAGCCGTGAGTTTTTCGGAAATCTTCTCTGCCACCTGTTGCGCCAGGGTATCCTTGTCGGTATTCTGGGCAGAGGTGAACAGGGCGCGCTTGTTAATCTCTTTTTCGCGCGGCGGCTCGGGAACCTCCACGTCGCCTTTGTCGCCCACGGTGCTCTCCTGGCTCAGGTTAGGCCGCTTGGCCTCGGTCTGTGCCTCTGACTTCTGCACCAGCTTTACCGGCTGCTTTGGCTTCGGAACCTCGGTGCGGGGCTGTTTGCCGGCGGCCACCTCTATCTTCTGCGGCTCGATTTCCGGCAACTCTTCCGGCTCCAGTTCCATCAGGATCTCTGTGTCCTGATGCTTTACGGTAGCGGAGATATTGGTGTATGAACCCAGTATGAACAGCGCAAGGCAGAAGCCTATCGCAGACATCGTCCCGATAAACCTCGCCCTTGATTCGTATCCATACAGGCTCATGCGCGATAGTTTAGGATATTATTCAGGCGACGTGGCCATTATCACCTTGTAGTGGTTGTGCTTTGCGATGTTCATCACCGCAACTACCTCCTTGATGGGGACTGTCTCGTCGGCATAGATGCTGAACGTAGGGTCGTCTTCGCCATCCAGTTCGTTGCGAAGTTCGGCTTCAATCTGTTCAAACTTCACCGGGGTGGTGTTGCCGTTGATGTGGTAGGTAACCCGGTTCTGCTGCGGGTAGTGCTTTATGGAGACGGTCGCCATCGGCTTCGCAGACACCTGCCCGGTGCTCTTGGGGAGCAGGAGCTTGAGGGCGTTGGGGTTGATGAGCGTCGATGTCACCAGGAAGAAAATCAGCAGCAGGAACACGATGTCTGTCATAGAGGACATCGAGAAGCTGGAATCTATCTTGCAGGATCTTTTGAGTGCCATTGCGGTGAAGGATTATTCGACGTCGAGATCTATGGAACCTGAGGGACGGGAAACCGCACCGCTCTCAAGGGCGTCCATAAACTCTATGGTGCTGTTCTCCATCTTGTACACCACGTCGGAGACGCGGCTGGTGAGGTAGTTGTAGCAGAAGTATGCTATGATACCCACGATAAGGCCGCCCACGGTGGTGATCATTGCAGTGTAGATACCGCCGGAGAGCTGCGAGATATCGATGTTGTTACCTGCGCTGTGCATGTTGAAGAAGGCCTGCACCATACCCATTACGGTACCAAGGAAGCCGATCATGGGGGCGCCGCCGGCGATGGATGCCAGAACCGGCAGACCCTTTTCCAGGCGTGCCACCTCCAGGTTGCCGACATTCTCTACTGCAGCCTGTATGTCGTGCAGCGGGCGACCCATGCGCTCGATTCCCTTCTCAAGCATGCGTGCAATAGGGGTGTCGCTCTTCTTGCAGAGTGCCAGGGCACTCTTTTTCTTGCCGTCCTGCAGGTAGTCGGTGATGTCTTTTGTAAAGTTCTTGTCGACTTTTGCGGCGTGGTTGATGGCATACAGCCTCTCGGCGAATACATAGATTGCCACTACAGAGAGGATAGCCAGAACTATCATCAGCCAGCCGCCTTTGCTGGCCAGGCCCAGCAGCGAGAAAGAAGCGTCGCCTGCAACCTCGTTTACGGTTGTCGCAAGTTCATCGGCAGATGTTTGAAGGAATGTGGTCAGTAACATTGTTTCGGTATTTAATTATTTATTGTTTTCTAAATTGATGCCAAAAAGCGGTACAAAGTAACACAAAAAGGTTATAACGGCAAAAGAGGGTAGGGGTAAGTTATCTCGCGCAGCAAAAGCGGCTCTCCCGGAACCGACTGCCCGGCGGCGCTTCTGTCGCCCTTTTCAAGCAGCGCGGGGATATCTTCGGGTGCCATCTTTCCCCGTCCCACATCTATCAGCGTGCCCACAATCGCCCGAACCATGTTCCTGAGGAAGCGGTCGGCGGTGATGTCGAACTGCAGATGAGTGGCATCTGCGGCACTCCAGCGGGCATGGCTTATGTTGCAGACCGATGTCTTGTTGTCGGCCCCGGTCTTCTCAAAGCAGGAGAAGTCGCGCCGGCCATGCAGAAGATCCGCCGCACGGTTCATCGCATCCACGTCAAGAGGGAACTTGCAGTAGAAAGAGTGCCAGGCAAACGGGTCCTTTGCCGTGTGGACCTTATAGCTGTAGCTGCGGCTGGTGGCATCGAAGCGGGCATGGGCATCGTCTGCTACCGCAGCTATGTAATTTGCCACAATGTCAGCAGGCAGGATGGCATTTATTTTGTACAATAGCTGCGCTGGTTCTTTGACAGGCGAAGGGCAGTCAAAATGGGCGAAATAGCCGCTTGCGCTTACTCCGGCATCGGTACGTCCGGCACCGGTCAGGGCTATCGGGCATCCGCAGGCCCTGGTCATGGCTTCTTCCAGAATCTGTTGGACGGTGACGGCATTGGGCTGCCTCTGCCAACCGCTGTAGCGCTCGCCATTATATGACACATTCGCAAAGAACCGCATTGGGAAATAATTGCTATTTTTGTCAGATATATACCAAGCAAATTTACAAAACATTTTGATATGGACAGTGAAAACATCAAAGAACTGAACGAACGTATCCAGGCAGAGAGTTCATTCGTGGATCTGGTGCAGATGGAGATGGGCAAGGTCATCGTGGGGCAGAAGCCGCTGATAGAGAACCTGCTCATCGGCCTGCTGGCAAACGGCCACATCCTGCTGGAGGGCGTGCCGGGTCTTGCGAAAACCCTGGCAATCAATACCCTGGCCCACACTATGGACGCCAAATTCAGCCGTATCCAGTTCACGCCGGACCTGCTCCCCGCCGACGTTACCGGTACCCTGATTTACAGTCAGAAGAGCGAACAGTTCCAGATTAAGAAGGGCCCCATCTTTGCCAACTTTATCCTGGCAGATGAGATCAACCGTTCTCCGGCCAAGGTGCAGAGTGCACTGCTGGAGGCGATGCAGGAACGTCAGGTTACAATCGGCGACGAGAGCTTCCGTCTTCCGGAGCCGTTCCTGGTTATGGCGACCCAGAACCCGATTGAGCAGGAGGGGACCTATCCGCTGCCGGAGGCGCAGGTAGACCGCTTTATGCTCAAGGTGGTGGTCAAGTACCCCAAAAAAGAGGAGGAGAAGCAGATTATCCGAATGAACAACACCGGCGAAGGGCTGCCCAAGTCCAGCGTGGTAATCAAGCCGGAGGATATCGTGCGTGCCCGCAAGGTTGTCCGCGACGTCTATATGGACGAGAAGATAGAGAAGTATATCGTAGATATAGTGTTCGCTACC
This sequence comes from Bacteroidales bacterium, assembly GCA_017446775.1. GTDB lineage: Bacteria > Bacteroidota > Bacteroidia > Bacteroidales > UBA932 > Equibacterium. The sequence goes on from JAFSQE010000022.1 coordinate 92,088, forward strand.
CGCAATCCCGAGGAGTACAATCTGGCCAAGTTCAGGAACATGATATCGTTTGGCGGCAGCCCGCGTGCCAGCATATCGCTCTCTATGGCATCCAAGGCATACGCGTTTATCCACCGTCGCGGCTATGTGATTCCGGAGGATGTGCGCGCCGTCTGCTACGAGGTACTGCGCCACCGTATCGGCCTGACCTATGAAGCAGAAGCGGATAACATCACCTCGGAGAATATCATCAGCGATATCCTTAACACAATAGAAGTTCCGTAGTAGCGGGAGGTTGCAACGATGGACAGCAACGAACTCTTAAGCAAAGTCCGCAAGATTGAAATCCGCACCCGTGCACTCTCTCACCAGATGTTTGCGGGAGAGTATCACAGTGCGTTCAAGGGGCGCGGCATGACCTTTTCCGAGGTGCGTGAATATCAGTGGGGCGACGACGTGCGCAACATGGACTGGAACGTCACGGCCCGCCTGCGTGCGCCCTACGTGAAGGTATTTGAGGAGGAGCGCGAACTCACCGTGATGCTGCTGGTAGATGTGAGCGGGTCGCGGGCGTTTGGAACCACCGTGCGTTCCAAGCAGGACCTTGCAACGGAGGTGGCGGCCGTGCTCTCTTTCTCTGCATCCATCAACAACGACAAAGTGGGGGCGATACTGTTCAGCGACAAGGTAGAGAAGTTCATCCCGCCCAAGAAGGGGCGCAGCCACCTGCTGCACATAATCCGTGAGCTGGTGGAATTCACCCCGGAAGACAGCGGTACCGACCTTGGCGAAGCGCTGCGTTACCTTACCAACGCAATCAAGAAACGCTGCACGGCGTTTGTGCTTTCTGACATGATGGACACCGATGCCGATGGCCATCCGCGTTACGAAGAGGCGCTGAAGATAGCGGCCAACAGGCACGATATATCTGTGATAAGTCTCTACGACAGGCGGGAGAAGGAGATACCGAATATCGGGCTGGTGCGGGTGCGCGATGCAGAAACCGGGGCGTCGGCCTGGGTAGATACCTCTTCAAGGGCGATGCGCAAGGCTTTTGAGAAGCGCTCCCGGCAGGCCGACGAACAGTGCCGCCAGCTGCTTAATAAATACCGCATAGACAACGTGAGCATAGCCACCGACCAGGATTATGTCCAGGGTCTGATTGGCTTCTTCAAAAACAGGGGGTTGAAATGAGAAGGTTTTTGATTTCGGCGATAGTGCTTCTGGGTGCATCCGCGGCCATCAGGGCGCAGGAGGCCGACCCCGCTACGCGTCTTAGCCGCGATACCATACTGATTGGCGACCAGATAGAGTGGATTATCCCGCTGGAGATGGCTCCAGGCGAGAAATACTTCCTGGAAGATATCGCAGATCCTCCGGCACCCGGTGTGGAGATAATAAAGCCGCTGGAGATGGACACCGTGTCCAGCAGCCGCAGGCAGTTAAAGATAGAGGGGAGGGTGATACTTACCAGTTTCGATTCCGGCAGCTGGTTCCTCCCGCCTCTGATTGCCATGATAGAGCGGGAAAGCGGCAAGGTTGACACCCTTTACATGGAGGGACCTACGCTTGAAGTTACCACCGTGCCCATCGATACTGCTACATACGTAATCAAAGATATCAAGGGGCAGATAAAATATCCGCTCAAGTTCAGGGAGGTGGTGCCTTGGGTGCTGCTCGCCCTGCTGCTGGCGGCCATAATCTACGTACTGGTGCGCTGGATAAAGATGCGCCGGGCCAACCGCACATTCCTTGGCAAACCGATAGTGAAGGATCCGCCGCACATCGTTGCGCTAAGGGCGCTTGACAAGATCCGCAAGCAGAAACTCTGGCAGAACGACAAACAGAAGCAGTTCTACACAGAGGTTACCGATGCCCTGCGCGTGTATGTGGCCGGCCGCTACGGCATTGTGGCCATGGAGCGTCCTTCGCGCGAGATGCTTTCCGACCTCAGGAAGCAGGATATAGAGCCCGCGCTCTACGACAAGATGGAAGAGCTGTTCAAGCGCGCCGACCTTGTCAAGTTTGCCAAGTATCAGGCCAGCGCAGAGGAGAATGAAGAGGTGATTCCAGATGCCGTGCGCTTTGTGAACGCCACCTATATGCAGGAAATCAACCAGGAAGAGGAGGAATAAGCGATGTTTTTCGAATATCCAAAACTACTTTGGCTTGAACTGCTGCTACTTCCCCTGGCGGCCCTCTATATCTACCGTGAGATAAAGGGGCGCACTCCGGCGTTGCAGGTCTCAAACCTGCAGCGGTGGAGCTTTAAGCCCTCCTGGCCGATGCGTGTACTGCGGCACGTGCCGTATGTACTGCGCCTGGCGGCATTGGCGCTGCTGATAGTGGCCATCGCCCGCCCCCGCGACTCGAAGAATTTTGAAAAGGTCGATACTGAAGGCATCGATATCGTGCTGGATATGGATGTGTCCACATCTATGCTGGCGCGCGACTTCAAGCCCGATAGAATCGGCGCGGCCAAGGATATCGCCATAGAATTTATCGCCAGCCGCCCTACCGACCGCATCGGCATAGTGGTGTTCGCGGGAGAGAGTTATACCCAGTGCCCCGTCACCACCGACCGCATCACCCTTATCAACATGATGAAGGAGGTGCAGACGGGCCTGATTGAAGACGGTACCGCAATAGGCAACGGCCTGGCTACGGCGGTGGCGCGTCTGAAAGATTCAGATGCCAAGAGCCGGGTGGTGATACTGCTCACCGACGGCGTCAACAACAGTGGCGAAATTGCGCCGGAGACGGCGGCGGAAATAGCCAGCACCTACGGAATACGTGTATACACCATCGGTGTGGGCGCTAAAGGGGAGGCCCCCTATCCGGTTCAGACCCCCTGGGGCGTCCAGGTACAGAACATGAAGGTGGAGATAGACGAGGCGCTGCTGCAAAAGATTGCCGAGACTACGGGCGGCAAGTATTTCCGTGCCACCGACAACACCAAGCTGATGGAGATATACAGCGAGATAAACAAGATGGAGAAAAACCGCACCACGGTAGACAGTTTCCCCGTCTATTCCGAGCGGTATATGCTCTTTGCCCTGCTGGCACTGGCGGCGCTGGTGCTGGAACTCGTACTTAAGTATTTAGTGATAAAGAAGTTGCCTTAAGATGTTACATATAGCCCAATCTGAATATCTGCTGCTCCTGCTGCTCATACCCCTCTTTTTCGTGGGGTACTGGTGGTATCTCAAGGGGCAGAAAGAGCGTGCCGCCCGCCTGGGCGATGCGCTTCTGGTGGCGCGCCTAATGCCCGAGGTCTCCACGGCCAAGGGGTGGCTCAAGGTGACATTCTTCTCACTGGCTTTCTTCTTCTTTGTGCTGGGGCTGAGCCGTCCGCAACTTGGGGCCCGCCTGCAGGAGAAAGAGACCAGCGGTGTGGAGATCATGATAGTGCTGGATGTATCCAACTCCATGCTGGCGCAGGATTACTCTCCAAACCGTCTGGAACGGGCCAAGCTGGCTATCTCACGGCTTGTTGACAAACTTGCCGGCGACCGCATCGGGCTGGTCATATTTGCGGGCGAGAGCTTTGTGCAGCTCCCCATCACCACCGACTATGTATCGGCCAAGTCGTTCCTTAACAGCATAGAGCCGGGGTCGATACCAATCCAGGGCACCGCTACCGCAGAGGCGCTGATGACTGCCGCCCGCAGCTTCAGCACCCAGAGCGAGAAGAGCCGTGCGATAATACTTATTTCAGACGGTGAAGACCACGAAGGCGAGGTGCTGGAAACGGCAGAGAGCATTGCAGAAGAGGGGATACGCATCTACTGCGTGGGTGTGGGCAGCGCCAAGGGAGAACCCATCCCCATGGGGGGCGACATGCTCCGCGACAAGGATGGGAACATAGTAGTTACCCGCCTCGACGAGAAGACCCTGCGCGAGATAGCCGCTGCAGGTAACGGCGAGTATGTCCGTGCCGCTGCCGGTGAATTCGGGCTGAACCCGATTATAGACAATATCCGCAGCATAGAGGCTTCAAAGTTCAAATCGGTTGTATTCGAAGATTTTGACGAGCAGTACATGTACTTCTTTGGCATAGCGCTGCTTTTCTTTATCCTTGAAATGATTGTGGGGCAGCGTCGTAACCGCCGCCAGCTTTTCAGACAGGAGGAATCGTTATGAAAAGGTTAGTTGTCACAATTCTTATGGTGGTGCTTTGCGCGTCGCAGGCGTTTGCCCAGATTGACCGGCGCGAGGTGCGAAGCGGCAACCGTGCTTTCCGCAAGGGCGAATTCGCCAAGGCCGAGATAGACTATAAGAAGGCGCTTCTGAAAGATTCCACTTCGGTGGCGGCGCAATATAACCTCTCCAACGACCTCTACCGGCTGGAGAACTATCAGGAGGCGGAGAAATACAGTAAAGCTGCGCTGGACAGTCTCTCGAAGAGTCCCCGCGCCGCCGACGCATACTTCAATGCCGGTGATATCTATCTGCAGCAGCGTCGCTGGGGCGAGGCTATAGAGGCGTTCAAGAGCTCCCTGCGGCTGAATCCGGGCGACATGGATGCCAAGAGCAACCTGGCCTATGCCCAGAAGATGCTTGAGAGGGAGCAGCAGGACCAGCAGAACCAGAATCAGAACCAGGATAACCAGGACAACCGGCAGGACCAGAATAAAGACCAGAACAACGACCAGAACAAGGATAATCAGGACCAGAACCAGGACAAGCAGGATAATCAAAACGATCAGAACAAAGATCAGAACGATGACCGGCAGGATCAGAACCAGAATCAGGACGACAATCAGCAGCAGCCTCCCCAGCAGGACCAGCAGCAGCCCAAGATAAGTCCTGAGGCGGCGGAGCAGATGCTGCAGGCTATCCAGGCCAAGGAGAATGAGACCCAGGATAAGGTCAACAAAGAGAAGGCGGCGGCCGTGCGTTCCCGTCAGAAAGAGAAGAACTGGTAGAAGATACTTTCGAGATACATGAATATGAAAAGATACCTTACGCTGATTCTGTTATTTGCCTGGGCGGCACTCGGCGCCCAGAACCTCACTCTGGATGCCCCAAACGTGGTGGCTACCGGCGAACCGTTCAGGGTGGTGTTTACCGCCGACGGCAAGGTCACGGACTTTGAATGGGAGCCGCCCACAACCCTCACGCTGATGTGGGGGCCGCAGAAGGGCTCTTCCAGTTCGATATCCATAGTTAACGGAAAGCGGGAGTCCAGCCGTACGGAGAGCTATACATATCTGTTTACGGCCGACACTAAAGGTACCTATACAATCCCAGCCGCAACCTGCAAGGTGTCGGGCACCCAGTGCTCCAGCGGTACCGTCACAATAGAGGTTGTAGAGGGCGATGCAGATGTTTCCGGCAGCCAGGGCGGCTCCCAGTCTTCTGCGGCTGGCCAGGGGCAGGGTGGCAGCGCTTCGCAGGGTTCTTCCGGCAGCACATCAAACGATCCTGCCATTACCGGCACAGTATCCAACGAGGATATCTTCATGCGGCTGAATCTCTCCAAGACCACCGCGGTGAAGGGCGAGACGGTTACGGCCGTGCTCAAGCTTTATACCCGGGCCGACATTGCCGGCTTCGAGGATTTCAAGCTCCCTACCTTCAACGGCTTTTGGAGCAAGCAGACCTATGCCCCCACCAATCTGGACCTTACCCGCGAGAATATCGGCGGCAAGATATACAACACCACGGTCATCCGCCGCTATATGCTGATTCCCCAGCAGGAGGGGACAATCGTAATAGAGCCGGCAGAGGCGGTGTGCCAGGTGCGGGTGCGCTCCAACCAGGGGCGGTCGCGCTCTATCTTCGATGACTTTTTCGACAACTATCAGATTGTTCGCAAGCGGGTGGCGACTCCCACCATCAACTTCCATGTAAAGGCGCTGCCTTCAGGCGCTCCGGCATCGTTCGGGGGCGGAGTGGGGCAGTTCAGCATCACCGCCAGGTTTGCCAACGACTCAATCGCCGCCAACCAGGCATCGTCGCTGATAGTTACCGTGAGCGGCAAGGGCAATGTAACTATGCTATCTGCACCAAAGATAGAGTTCCCTACCGATTTCGACGTATACGATGTAAAGACCACAGACCGCAGCGATGCATCGGGTACATCTGGCAGCAAGGTGTTTGAATACCCCTTTATTGCCCGCAGCTACGGCGATTTTACCATAGGCCCGGTCAAATACAGCTACTATGATATATCCAAGGGTTCGTATGTCACCACCCAAGCCCCGGCGGTAACCATCAAGGTGTCCGCAGACGGCTTTGAGGTGGCAGACAGCAGCGGCGTGCCCGGCGGAGTCCGTCAGGGGGTCCGCAATATCGGCAGCGACATCCGCTATATCGCTACCGGAGCGGCGGGCCTGGTGCCTCAGGGGCGGTTCTTTGTCAATTCGTGGGCGTTCTTTATCATCCTGGCGGCGATTGTGGCGCTGTTCTTTATCCTTTGTGTGGTATTCGACAAATACCGCGCAATGATGGCCGATGTCGCAGGAACACGCACCCGTCGCGCCAACAAGATGGCCACCGAGCGCCTTCGCCGCAGCAAGGGCTATCTGCAGCAGGGGCTGGTGAGCGCCTATTACGAAGAGTTGCACAAGGCCGTGCTGGGCTATGTGAGCGACAAGCTCACCATGCCGGTGGCGGACCTTAGCAAAGACAATATCCGCGAAGCGCTTGCCGCGCGGGATGTCCGGCAAGAAACCATAGACACTCTTATGAACATCATAAACACCTGCGAACAGGCGCGATATGCTCCCGATTATACCCCGGAGCAGATGGAAGACCAGTACCGCGATGCCCTGGAGACAATTACCGCCATAGAGTCCGGAGTTAAGCGCAGCGGACGTAAAGGCAAAAAGGCGGTGGCTGTGATAGCGGCCTTGCTGATGTGCCTGGGAGCCTTCGCTGCCGATGACACGCTTTGGCACCAGGCTGCTGCCGATTATGCTGCCGGCAACTGGCAGGATGCCCTTGAAAAATATAAGCAGATAGAGAGCAGCGGGCTTACCTCAGACCGTCTGTGCTACAATATCGGCAATGCGTACTATAAGAACGGCGAACTGGGCGAGGCGATTCTCTATTACGAAAAGGCCCTACGGCTGAATCCATCCAATGCCGATGCCCGCTTTAACCTGGCCATCGCCCGCGAGTCGGTTATCGACCGCATAGAGGTGGTTCCGGAGTTTATCCTGGTAAAGTGGGTGCGCGATGTCAAGTACCTGCTTTCGAGCAACGCCTGGGCGTGGGTAGCGCTGGTGCTGATGACTCTGGTGTCACTCTGCATGCTGGGCTTCAGATACTTCCGCAGTATAGGATGGCGCCGCTTCTCTTTCATTCTCGCGTGCGTGCTCTTTGTGCTTATGATATCGGCCTATCTGTTCTCACTTGGCGAACGAGGCGATGTGTTGAGCGAGGACGAGGGGATTGTGATGCTTCCCGTATCGTCTGTTAAGAGCTCGCCGGGCGAGGACGGCAAATCGCTCTTCATCCTGCACGAAGGAACCAAGGTCGAGATACTCGACCGCCTGGGGAGCTGGCTTAAGGTAGAAATCTCCGACGGCCGGCAGGGGTGGATGCCCTCCGGCGATATCGAAGTCATTTAGGTTTTTCTGCTATTCGTCCAGAATAGCTTCCATCATCATAAGGGTCTCGATGCTGTAGTAGGTGCAGTTGGCCCAGTTGTCGTTGATGTCCTTGTCGGGAACACACTCCGGAATGGTGGGGATAAGCCCTGTTTCGGGGTCCTGAAGCTTTACCAGAGAATCTGTGAGGGCTTTGGCTTTGGCCAGGGCCAGAGTGTCGCCTGTCGCCTTGTAGATGTACATGAAGTTCTGTGCGACCTTGGATATGCTGGCATCCACGGGGGATTTCCATACATACTGTTCAAACGCAAACGGGGTTGAGAAAGCACTGTCGCGGGCGCTGAGTGCGTCGGCCTCGTATATTACCTCCGAGTGCCAGCGGATAAACTGGTCTTCTGCCCATCGGCACATCTGCAGCGACAGCGCGAGGTCCTCTTCAGAACGCTCCGGCTTGCCCATAAGATACTCTATGCAGTCGCCGGCGACGCAGTGGGTCAGGTTCTGGTAGGGTTCCTTGTCAAGGATGCTGACATCCTCGAACTGTCCGTTGAAGTTGAAGTCCTTGACGATATTCTCTTTCATCCATTTTTCTCCGCGGGCAACCATATCTTCGAAGCCGGTGATGCCGTAGCGCTGGCCAAGGCGCTGTGCCAGCTGCAGGATGAGGGCGGGCAGGCAACGGACCTCGTTAATGGGTTCGCCGGTGGCATATTTTACCTTGACCGGCCATGAACCGTCTTCTGCCTGGGTCTTTTTATAGGTTTCCGCAATGTTGCAGGCAAGGTCGAGATATTTCTGGTCGCCGGTGGCATCGTAGATATCCATCATTGCGGTGGCGGCATATACGGCCTCCAGGAACATGGTGTTGCCCCGATTCAGCTCAAGTACCTTTTCTATTCCGCCACCTTTGGGGGAGTTGTAGTATGTCGGGGGGAAGCAGGCCAGCGGGGCGTCGGCAGGCTGTGCGTTCGCGATCAAAAAATCGGCGGCCCTGCGGGCGATGTCAAGGGCCTCTTCCCTGTATTCGGGTTTCATCTTTGCCAAAAAGCACTCTGTCTGGATGGTGCCGCTCCAAATTTTGCAGGCGTAGCAGTTGAGACGGTATTCCATACTGGGGTCAGGCCCCGGAATCCAGCTCTGTGCGATTGCGCTCTTGTGCAGGAACTCTGCTGCGCGGATAGCAGATTCCCTATAACCGATAGGGGCCGGGTCGTAGGGGCCGCAGAAGGGGTTGTCCTTTTCAAAGGTGCAGCTTTGGGGTGCGCCAAGGGACTCTCCCTGTCCGTCGTGGGCCTGTACTGTAAGGGTCACGGGGCCCACCGGAATTTCTGCCCATATATCGCTCAGCGCGGCGCGGGGGCTCTCGTTTCCAAATATAAGATACTGCCCGCCCGCCTCTGCGGTGTAGGTGTATCCGACGGCATTTTCTACATCGTCAAAATCAAAAACGGGGGCGTAGATATATTTGGTGGCATATTTGTTCCAGAATGGCACTTCGCCGCGAACACCGGGGTGAACCGGCTGCAGATACTCTTCCAGCGCCTGGGCGTTGAGCGCGGCATAGTCCAGGTCTGCAAGTTTGCCTTTGCCGCCGTTGCATCCGGCAGCCATCATGCAGCACACGGCCGCAACAAATAATATGGGCGATAAGGGGCGTTTCATGGTTATTGAACTTCAGAGTCTGATATAAGTTTTGCAAAACGGGTCAGGGCGGTGATGCTCTGCCAGGAGCAGTTGGCCCAGATGGTAAACGGATATTTGTCGTACAGTACGGTGGGTATCATGCCTGTTTCCGGATCCTGCGCCCAGATGATAGTATCTATCAGGGTCTTGGCCTTGGCCAGGGCCAGAAGGTCGCCGGTGGCATTATACACATGCATCCATGCCATCGCAACGCCGGCGGTGCTGTGGTCTATCGGGCACTGGAACTCGAACTGCTCATACACGAAGGGCCTGTTTACGGGTTCATAGTTCTCCTGGTGGCTTTGGCGTGCGTTTATGGGCGAATTCCAAAGTGTGAACTGGTCCTCTGCAAAGCGCGCCATCTGTATGCAGGCATTGATCTCCTGTTCTGTGGGGGCGCGTTTGCCCATCAGGTAGTCTATGCAATCCACGGCGGTGCAGTTGGTCAGGTTCTGGAAGGGAGCCTTGTCGTCTACGGCGACATCCTCGAACTGCCCGTTGAAGTTGAAGGTGGCGATGGTATTCTCCTTAAGCCAGGTCTCAGCCCTCTTCACCATCTTCTCGAATCCGGTGACCTTGTATTGCTCCAGCATCCGCTGTGCCAGCTGCAGTATGGTGGTAGGCATACACGGCGCATCGGCCACGGGCTGGCCGGTGAAATAGTTCACCTTGACAGGCCAGGAGCCATCCTCAGCCTGGAGCTTGCGGTAGGTGGTGGCGATATAGAATGCATGGTTGAAATACCTGACTTCTCCCGTGGCATCGTAAAGGTCCAGCAGCGCCTTTGCAGCGCATACTGCCTCCACGAACATCGTATAGTTGATGTTGCTGTCAACCACGCCCTGTATGCCGCCTTCTCCCGATTCGCTGCGATAATAGGTAGGCGGGAAATAGGCCAGCGGGGAGCCTGCCGGACGGGCATGCCGGATAAGGCAGTCGGCCACGATATGTGCCACGGCGAGGGCAGAGTCGCGCAGGGCGGGTTTCTGCTCTGCAAGGAAGCATTCGTTCTGAATGGTTGCGCTCCAAATCTTGCAGGGGTAGCAGTTGAACACATATTCCAGATCGGGTTCGGGACTCTTAAGCCAGTTCTGGGCAATTATGCTGCGGTGAACCGCCTCTGCGGCACGCACGGCAGCCTCCATATAATCGACCCTGGCAGAGGGGTACGGACCAGCAAAGGGGCTGTCCTTCTCAAACTCCCGCACCTGGGGCTCGCCAAGGGGATTACCCTCGCCATCGTGGGCCTGTACACTCAGGCACACCTTACCCGCCGGCATGGCCGTCCATATCTTGGAGAGTGCGCTTCCGGGGTTTACGCTTTCAAAGGTGAAGGTCTGCCCGCCGGCTTCGGCAGCAAAGGTGTATCCGACCGCCCCTTCAACATCGTCGAAATCAAATGCCGGGGCGTACATGAACTTGAAGGCGTATTTGTTCCAGAACGGAACCTGGCCGCGGTGGCCGGGATGCACGGGCATGGCGTATTCTGACAGGGCTTTGGCGTTAAGACTCTCGTAGTCGAGCCTGTCCAGGATGCTTTTCTGTTTCGCTTCGCAACCGGATAGCAGGGCGCAGCACAGGGCGGCGAGAAGTATGTGGATTTGGAGTGCTTTTTTCATCTGTGTCGGGATTTATTTGTTCGAAAGGATACTCTCCAGGCGGAGCAGTTTCTCTATGCTGCTGTATGTGCAGTTGACCCAGTGCTCGCTGATATCTACGCTGGCACTCTGGTAAAGCGATGTGGGGATGCAGCCACAGTATGGGTCCTGTATTTTTACGATACTGTCTATCAGCGCCTGGGCTTTTGCCAGAGCCAGGGCATCGCCGGTAATCTGGTAGATATTCATCCAGGCGTTTGCAACTCCCACCGTGCTGGCATCTATCGGGCACTGGAAGGAGTATTGTTCAAATACGAACGGGGTGGAATAGGCATCGGCGGCGGTGGCAATGGCATCTTCTTCCACGGGGGAGTGCCAGCGGGTGAACTGGTCCTCTGCAAAGCGGGCCATCTCTATGCAGGCATCTATCTCCTGCCTGCTGGGCCTGGGTTTATTAAGGAAGTAGTCCACGCAATCCACGGCGATGCAGTTGGTCAGGTTCTGGTATGCGGCCTTGTCTGCAACGGTGACATCCTCGAACTGGCCGTTGAAATTGAAATTGGCTATGGTGTTCTTCCAGAGCCACGCTTCTGTGTTGGATATCATCTTTTCAAAGCCCTTGACCCTGTATTGGCGGTGGAGCCGCTGTGCCAGTTGCAAAATCGAGGTGGGCATGCATCGGGCCGGGGTTATCGGCTCGCCGGTGTGCCAGTTTACCTTAACCGGCCAGGAACCATCCTCTGCCTGGAGATTGCGGTAGGTTGTGGCAATGTTAAGGGCATGGTTGAAATATTTCCGGTCGAGGGTGGTGTCGTACAGGTCCAGAAGGGCCTCGGCTGCCATCACTGCATCGGCAAACATGGTGTAGTCGATATTCTTGTCTATCACCCGCTGGATATACCAGATAAACTCCGCCCCCTCGCGCGTGTAGTATGTCGGGGGGAAGTAGGGCAGGGCGCCGTCCTCGGGCTGTGAGTGGCTTATCAGGGCGTTGGCGGCGTTGCGGGCCACCTCCAGCGCCTGGTCGCGGTATTCCGGCTTAAGCTTTGCCAGAAGGCACTCTATCTGGATGGTTCCGCCCCAGATTTTGTTCGGGTAGCAGTTAAGCTGGTACCGCAGGTCAGGTTCGCCGCCTTTGAGCCATCCTTGTGCCACAGGGCTGTTGTGAATGAACTCTGCCGCCATTATGGCCGCTTCGCGATAGCTTCTGGGGGCGGGGACATAGGGGCCGTCAAAGGGGTTGTCGCGCTCGAAAGTTCTCTTTTGAGGCTCGCCAACCGGGTGGCGGGAGCTGTCCAGGGCCTGCACGCAGAGCTGTACCGGCCCAACCGGAAGATCGTTCCAGACAGGGGACAGGGCGGCGCGGGGACTTGCATCTTCAAAAGCCCAGCTCTGACCATCGGCAGTAGCTGTGAACAGATAACTTGCAGCGCCGGCGATATCTTCAAAATCAAATGCCGGGGCGTAAATGAACTTGAAAGAGTAGCCGTTCCAGAATGGTACCTCCCCCGGTATTCCAGGATGCACCGGTTGCAGATACTCCTCTGCCGCCCTGGCGTTGAGCGTTGCGTAATCGAATTCAGGAACAGCTGCCCGGTTGCCGGAGCAACTTACAACAAGGGCGCAGACAAGTGCGCCCCGTATTGCAAGAATCAGACTGCGTCCCATTATTTGCTCATCATGGCAAAGATGTTGGACAATGCGCTGGTGGTGCTGGCCATCGCCTGCGACTTCTGGGCCTGTGCGGCAGCCTGCTGGTCTACCTCTCCGCTACGGGTAAGCAGCGATGCCAGGGAAGATAGGTCGGTGGTATTGGCCAGGGATGCCAGGATGCTTGTGATAGACGAGCTGTTGGCACTGGTTACCGTATTGTTGGATCCCTTCACCAGCCCTGCGGCAAAGTTGCCAAGCAATGATGTGTTGTCGCTGTTGCCCTTCAGACTCTGGATGCTGGTGGCGATTGTAGCCAGATTTATCAGGTTGGAGATGTTGCCGGTATCAAGCTTTCCGTCGGCCATATACTGGGTGAACAGGTTCAGGAGAGCCTTGCCGGTGGTGGTGCCGCTGGCAGAGGGGGATGCGGTGGCAACCTGCTGGGTAAGGCCGCAGGAGGTTGTCATAAACGCAGAGAGTGCGATTGCTGCGATAAGGGAAACTATTTTTTTCATGACAGATGTTGTTTATTGTTCCGATTTCTTTACTTCGGGGAGTTCAAGACCATATTTCTTGCGACGGTCTTCTATCTTGAGCATGAAGGTGAAGATGAATGCCAGCACACCAAAAGAGCTGAATATCAGCATCGGTGCCAGATAACCACCGGTTTTGTCAAGCACCACGCCTATGAGCAGAGGCACCAGGCAGAGGCCGATGTTCTGTACCCAGAAGATGAGGCAGTAGGCACTGCCAAGCACCTTCTCGTCTATAATCTTGGGTACTGACGGCCACAGGGCGGCCGGAACCAGGGAGAATGATACACCAAGTACCAGAATCAGCACAAGTGCAAGCCACTTGCTGGGGAATGCCGGCAGCAGGAAGGCGAAGCTCAGGTGGCAGGCAACCATAATCAGCGAGCCGATCAGAAGCATGCTGGCTGCCTTGCCTTTGAAAGAGATGAATGCGCCAAGGAAAGGGGTAAGCACCATGGCCAGGATGGGGAAGAAGCTGAACAGGTGAGAGGCGGTTCCGGCATCTATGCCGAGCGTTTGTTCCAGATAGTTGGGGGCATATCTCTGGAACGGGAAAATCGCGCTGTAATAGAGTACGCACATCAGTGCCACAATCCAGAACATCTTGCTTGAGAAAATCTGCCCCAGGTCCTTGATGTGGAATTCGTCTTCCGGACTCTTCTCTTCTGACATAAGGCCGACTGCCATAAGCTGGCTGTCGAAGCGGCGGTCCATTATGGTGAATACGATAAAGAAAATCAGGCCGACGATAAGCAGGGCGGTGCAGAACGCCAGCGGCGCAACCACGCTTCCGAACTTATTGTAGATTAGCGGGGATATCCACATCACCGCAAACACGCCCAGGCGGGCGATTGCCATCTCTACGCCCATTGCGAGAGACATCTCCTTGCCTTTGAACCACTTGGCGATAGCCTTTGACACCGTTGTGCCGGCCATCTCGCAGCCGCAGCCAAATATCATAAAGCCAAGGGCGGCCATCTTGGCGCTGCCGGGAAGGGCAACCCACCAGCTGCCCAGCCAGTTGCAGAATGCGGTGCCCTGGAACCAGTCACTGATGCCCACAAACTTTATGCAGGCGCCCGCTACCATAAGCGAAGCGGAGAGTATGCCGGTATGGCGTACCCCCATCTTATCCAGGATTATGCCGGCCAGAATCAGGAAGCCGCACACGTTCAGGATATATTCGCTGGCAGCATAGGTGCCGAAGGTGGTGCTGCTCCAGCTCAGCTGGCTCTCCAGCATGCTCTTTAGCGGGGACATCACATCCACGAACATATAGGCAAAAAACATCATGGAGGCAATCAGAATCAGGGCCCCCCAACGCGCAAAGGCGTTATCGTTCATCAACTTTACAATTTTCTCAGACATCTTATTTAGTATTAATTATCTCCATGAAACGTTCCATGCCGCGGGTGGCGACATCGGTAATCTGGACTATACCGCTCATGTTATAGTTTAACGGCTTGGGGTCGATAAGGTAGACGGGTGTCCCGCGACGGGCATACTGCACCAGCGACGCAGCGGGATAAACCTGCAGCGAGGTGCCCACAATCAGCATTATATCGGCTTCTGAAGCGATCCGGGCAGCAGTCTCGAACTTTGGCACCGCCTCGCCGAACCAGACGATGTTGGGGCGCAGCTGCACGCCACGGCTGTCGGTATCGCCCAGATTCACGGGTTTGTAACCGACATCTATCGTGTGCTCGTCCTGGTCGGCGTCCTCCGGCCTTACCTTGGTGGCTTCGCCGTGAAGGTGGATTACCCTGGTGCTGCCGCCCTGCTCGTGCAGGTTATCGATATTCTGGGTTACGACCGTCACGTCGTAATACTTCTCCAACTCCGCAATCAGCACGTGCGCCTTGTTAGGCTTCTTGGTGGCAAGTTCGCCCCGCCGCTGGTTGTAGAACTCCAGCACAAGGGCACGGTTGCGCCACCATCCCTCTATGGTGGCCACATCCTCTACGTTATAGTTCTCCCAGAGGCCGTTGCTGTCGCGGAATGTGCTTATTCCGCTCTCTGCGCTGACTCCTGCGCCTGTCAATACCACAAGCTTTTTCATAATCTATTTCGCAAAATAACGCTTTTTGAGCCACAGTTCAAACATCGGATCTATGAGGCCTGCCTTATCATCTGCATCAAAGGTCACTATCTCTTTATTCTGCAACGCCTCTTTCAGCCGGAAAACATTGGCAGAGCTGTTAAGCCTGTACTGTTTCAACACCTCAGAAGAACTGAAGCGCTCAACTCCGTCGCACACCGCCCGCAGGAAATTGACCTGATTGGCGGTAAGGCTGCTTGTGGTGTACCGGTACAGCGGTTCGTGCTCGTTAAGCCAGATGTCGATCGCGCTGCCAAGTATCCGTTTGTTTATGTATCCCGGGGCGATGTTGTCGCAGATGGCGGCCAGGCGGTTGATAAACATGGGGTAGCCCCTGGCGGCAAGGTACAGCCTCTCTCCCGTCTCCTCTTCCATGTCTTTGCCGTTGCGCAGGAAACCGTTTCGCAGATACGTTACGCTCTCCTTTTTGTCCAGCGGTGCAAGATGGATGTTGCAGTTGCTCTCAAAGAAGAACTTTTTGGTTTCGAAGATATACTTCATGGCGTTAACCTGCTCTCCGGTGATAATATATGCCACATTGACGTGCCGTGGCATCTCTTTCTCCATCATCTTGAGCAACTGCTCCCAGCCGTCAAGGTTAAGTATGTTCTGGAACTCCTTGAAGTATACCACATAGTTCGCGCCGGAGAATCCTGCCACCATGTCGGGCAGGTTTATCGTTGTGCGGAGGCTGAGGTGCTCCAGATCGACAGGTATGGGGAACAGGGCGTCGCGGTTATAATCCTCTATCCGTTTCTTTAACGCCTTAACGTACAAGGCGCAAAGCTCTGCCGTGCTGGTTATGTTAAACAGGTCCAGGGTTATCAGGGATGCGGACGATGACCCCGGGAAAACGGAGTTCACAGCCTTCTCCACCACGGTCTTCTTACCGTAGCCGGGCGGAGCATATATAGTTGTCAACTTCTTCTCTCTGATCTGGGTCGCCAGTGCGCGGACAGTCTCGCCTCGTGAGACAAACCGTTCGCCGCGGGAGTGGCTGTCGAAATAAGAAACCATAAGGATCCGGTAAATAACACAAGTGTTACAAATATATATATAAATATTTTGCAATTCAAATATCTTTCGTATCTTTGCACTCCCTTTAAGGGCTGTTGACAGTCGCTAAGCTATTGACAAAGAGATATTTAAGAGATAATATCCGCTTACGGCTATTAATTTTTAAAAATTAATTTATGTACGCAATCGTTGACATTGCAGGACAGCAGTTCAAGGTTGAGAAGGGCAGCAAGATATTTGTGAACCGTCTCGCAGCCGAGGTTGACTCCTCGGTTAACTTTGACAAAGTCCTTTTGATCGACAACGAAGGTGCCGTCCAGGTTGGCGCACCCTATGTTGCCGGCGCTACTGTAAAGGCTACCGTTATGGAGCACTGCAAAGCTGACAAGGTTATCGTTTTCCACAAGATCCGCCGTAAAGGTATGAGCAAGAAAAACGGTCACCGTCAGTATCTGACCAAACTTCAAATTGAAGAAATCGCTTAAAACCGTTTAGACTATGGCTCACAAAAAAGGTGTCGGCAGTTCGAAGAACGGCCGTGAATCGGAAAGCAAACGCTTGGGCGTTAAATTGTTTGGCGGTCAGGTTGCCAAGGCTGGCAACATCCTTGTCCGTCAGAGAGGCACTGTCCACAATCCTGGCGCAAACGTCGGAATGGGAAGAGACCATACTCTTTACGCATTGGTCGATGGCACAGTGGCATTCAAGAAGACCCGTGGCAACAAGTCTTACGTCTCTGTAGTCCCTGCACAAACCCAGGGCGAGGCATAAGCTTACAGGGCTTCACGCACAATAATAAACGGCTCCGCCCGGGGTCGTTTATTTTTTTACTACCTTCGCGCAGATTATGAAAAGGATAATTATCGTTGTTCTGGTCCTGGGGTTGGTTTGCAGTGCGGCAATGGCCCAGGCACCATTTGCAAAATACCTTTCCAAGGCGGGCACATTCCCGTTTGTGGTTGTGGACAAGCAGGCTTTCACCCTCTCCCTGGTAGATTCTGCCGGGAATGCCTTAAAGCAATACGTCATTGCGTGTGCGGTGAACCTGGGACCCAAAAAGCGGCGCGGCGACCATCGGACCCCAGAGGGGACTT
This sequence comes from Bacteroidales bacterium, assembly GCA_017446775.1. Lineage (GTDB taxonomy): Bacteria > Bacteroidota > Bacteroidia > Bacteroidales > UBA932 > Equibacterium. Next base: position 109,302 of record JAFSQE010000022.1, read on the forward strand.
TCAAAATCAACCAGCTGCTCTATGCCAAAGGGCTTTCGCACGATTTCCACGATGGGAAGGGGCCGATTCCCGATGCCTACGGGCCGTGGTTCCTCCGTCTGGATGTGCCTGGCTTCATCGATATCGGTATACACGGCACCCCGTTCCCGGAATCGATAGGCTCCCGTGCCACAGAGGGATGTATCCGCATGCGGAATGAAGATATCGTGGATCTTAAGAATCGGGTTGAGGTAGGCACCACGGTGATTATCCTCCCGGATCCTGTCGATTGATATATCCCGGTTTATTACTATATTTGCTCTGTTATGGCAAAATTTTCCTTGAAAGATAAACCGTTGCTGCGCAATTTTATATGGGGCATCGTGTTTGTGATTGCGATGGTCCTTGTGCTGCAGCTGCTGCTGGCACTCTTTACCCGTCACAACCGGGAGCTCACGGTTCCTGATTTTACCGCGCTGGATATGCCGCAGGTAGAGCATATGGCACAGGTGATGAACCTGCGCATAGAGGTGGCAGATTCTGTATTCGTAAAGCACCTTCCGCTGGGGGTTGTCTTCTCTCAGAATCCGCCTGCCGGCAGCCGGGTCAAGAAGAACCGCCGCATATTTGTCACCATCAACTCCCGTGTGCCGCGCATGGTCTCTGTCCCGTCGGTTATCGGATATTCGCTCCGTCAGGCATCGGCAGAACTCTCTGCAGCCGGTCTGGGGGTAGGCCGGCTGAACTACGTGAGCGATATCGCCACCAACAATGTGCTGCGCCAGCAGTATAAGGGCAGGGATATCGCCGCCGGCAGCAAGGTTGAGACCGAGAGCCGTATCGACCTGGTACTTGGCCTGAACAGCAGCGACAACACCACCGACGTGCCCAATGTGCACGGTTTTACATACACCGACGCCGCATCCAACATCATAGAGAATTCGCTCAATGTGGGGCGTGTGCGCTACGACGACAGCGTCCGCAACTATGTCGACAGCCTGCACGCCGTGGTCTACAGCCAGACTCCGGCCTCGGCCACTACTGTTCCAATGGGGCGGAGCGTGGATATCTGGCTCACCGTAAATCCGGAAAAGATCAAATAATGGCCCCGGACGATCTTCTGCAGGAGGAGCTTGAGCAGGAGGAGCTTGAGCAGAACGACGAGCAGTTGTTCGAGCACTACCGCTTTGTGGTAGACAAAGGGCAGGCACCGCTGCGTATAGACCGCTTTATCACCAGCAAGATGGAGCAGACCTCGCGTCATCGCGTACAGCTGGCTCTGCAGGCGCAGTATGTGAGGGTGGGGGATTGTCCCGTAAAGGCCAACTACAAGGTGAAGCCGGGGGATGTGATTACCATAATGCTGCCCTACCAGCGGCGCGGCTTTGAGGTGCGTCCCGAGCCGATTCCGCTGAATATCGTTTATGAGGATGATGATTTGCTGATAGTGAACAAGTCCGCCGGGATGGTGGTACACCCCGGCTTCGGGCACTTTTCCGGGACTCTTATCAATGCCCTTGCATATCATCTGGGCATCAGCCAGGAAGCCGACGCCACCGACGAGCGGATGGGTGTGCTGGTACACCGCATCGACAAGGACACCTCCGGACTGTTGGTAGTGGCCAAGAACGAACTCTCGCAGCTGAAGCTGGCAGGGCAGTTCTTCGAGCACACCATCCAGCGTACCTATTGGGCTCTGGTGTGGGGAAATGTCGCGGAGGACTCCGGCACGATAGAAGGTAACCTGGGGCGGGACCCCAACGACAGGATGCGCTTCAAAGTGTTTGAAGACGGATCTGCCGGCAAGACCGCTATTACCCACTATCGCGTGCTGGAACGGTTCGGCTACACGACCCTGGTGGAGTGCCGTCTGGAGACGGGCCGCACCCATCAGATACGCGTCCACATGAATTATATCGGCCACCCGCTTTTCAATGACGACCGCTACGGTGGCGACAGGGTGCTCAAAGGTCCGCTCTACGCCAAGTACAAACAGTTCATCGACAACTGCTTTGCCATAATGCCCCGCCAGGCACTGCACGCCAAGACGCTGGGCTTCAAGCATCCCGGCACGGGCCAGGAAGTCTTCTTCGACAGCGAACTCCCCGCCGACTTCACCGCCCTTCTGGCCAAATGGCGCAGCTACGCCACCGGCCGCGACATCCTCCAGAACGTGATGGAAGAAGAGGAATAAACCCTACCCGAAGCAGAATTCATTATGTCTGAGAACTGGGAAGTCTACGCCGACCAGCATTTGCTCAAGGGGATGGAATATGCTATATTTGTAGAATATGGAAAACAAACTCCGTCTCAAAGACATTATAAACCTTGCCGCTCCCCATACCTGGACCGGCTCCGTGACGCCGGCTGTAATAGGGCTGGCCATTGCGTACCACCAAACCAGCCACCTGGACCCGCTTATGGTGTTCTGTCTGATGGTAATAGTTATCCTGATGCAGTCGGCTGTGAACGCTTTTGACGATTATGCCGATTTCGTGAAGGGTACCGACACCCTGGAAAACTCCCCGGATGCATACGACGCAGTGATTGTGTACGGGATGAAACCCAAGACGGCGCGCAATCTGGGTTTTCTGTCCTTGCTTTTGGCTATAATCCCGGCTGTGTATGTAGTGCTCACCTGCGGAATGGTGCCGCTGTACATCGGACTGGTAGGTGCCGTAGTTTTGTTATGCTATGCGTTTGGCAAGTATCCGATTTCATATCTACCGCTCGGGGAACTCCTGTGCGGATTTGTTATGGGCGGCCTGATTCCGCTGGCGGGGTATTATATGCAGGTAAAAGAGCTCAATTGGTTTGTCCTTGTAGAAGCTCTGCCTCCTATGATCGGTATGTCCATCAATATGTTTTCCAATAACGGATGCGACATCGAGCGTGACATCCCGGCGTGGCGAAAGACACTGGCATGCATCATTGGCCGCAAGCGTACCGACCGGCTGTATCGCTTCCTGCTCATACTATGGGTGCTAAGCCCGGCGATAGTGCTTGGAGCCCAGATGCGCTGGGGAGCTGCACTTGTTTATGCTCTCGCGTCACTTGCCTTCGTGCACCTGATTGTCAGGCAGTACCGTATTCAGCTGGGAGCGCTTGAGCGGGAGAAGGTAATGACAGGAGCAACGACACTTGTGTCCCTTGTCGGGATAGCTTATGCCCTTGCTATGGTCATAGGCTAGATATCGAGCCTGCTGTCTTGATTATGTCCGAGAACTGGGAAGTTTATGCCGACTGGAATCCGTGGCACGGTTGCACCAAAATCAGCCCCGGATGCAAGTATTGTTATGTCTATCGGCAGGACGAGATGCCCGGCCATGTGGCTACGAATGGATACTTGACATCCGAGGACAGTGCATTGCGGCGGACGTCGCCTTCCGCTTCCACCAGACGGGAGCGCATTCCATCAAGGATGGCAAGACGTATCGCGTGCCTCGACGCTTCCAGCTGAGCCAGGCCCACAAGGCCACCATCTGTATTTGCGATTCCTCGCGAAGGTGCGTATATTTGCATACGAGGCGGCTCGCGGAATAGATGCGGCAGTTCTTCCCGACGCTGAAACGTTGGAGCAAATAAACAAACGGTTATGGAACACATCCTCCTGCAGCGGATGCTTGCAAAAGCCGATTCCACACAGGTGGAGGGTCTCTCCCGCTTTTTCAAGACGGGACCGGGCCAATACGGCGAGGGCGACAAGTTCCTTGGTATTAAGGTGCCCGTGACAAGGGGAGTGGTCAGGGAGTGCTGGCGGGAGGTCGGGCTGGAGGAACTTCAAGAGTGCATCCGCAGCGAGTACCACGAGGTGCGACTGGCTGCGCTGCTCTCTTTGGTGGAGATCTTCCGTCACGCAGCAAAGAATACCCCGGTCAAGCCAGGGGCGGATGCTTGTCTGGAGCAAACGTGTGTAACGGACTCCCGGGGACTTCAGCAAAGGCCGGGGGCGACGCGGGAGAGATGCGTGCGGTTCTATCTGGACCACACCGAATTCATCAACAATTGGGACCTGGTGGATTTGAGTTGCTATCCCCTGCTGGGGGAGTGGCTGTTGGACAAGGACCGTTCTCTGTTGTACTATCTGGCCCGCAATGGCCGCACCATCTGGGAACAGCGCATAGGCATTGTCAGCACTATGACCTTCATCCGCCACGGCCAGACAGACGACACCTTTGCCATCGCCGATATCCTGCTTCACCACCAGCACGATTTGATACAAAAGGCGGAGGGCTGGCTGCTGCGAGAGGCTGGCAAGCGGGACAAGGATGCCCTCACGGCATATCTTAAAGGGTCTGTACAGGAGGATAATATACCCCGATATCGCACGATGCCCCGCACGATGCTTCGATATGCGATTGAGAAATTCCCTGAGCCGGAGAGGCAGAGCTATCTCTGTAGATAGCTCTCGGGCACCTGGCTGGACCCACATATCTTCAGGCAGTGTTATCAAGCTGTTTGCGGATTGATTTTTTTGTTATATTTGTGATGATCCTTCACAATTGTCATTACTGACAATTCCTCTCCTGAGTCCGGCAATGATGTTTTTCCGGGCTTTTTTTATCAATTCATCTTTACGCACCGGGTAGTTCGATTGAACCATCTTTTCCGTCGACACCCAGTTGCCGGCATGGACAAAAGTGCACTTTGCCCTTTTGCTTCAGGCACAGATGGATGACACCCTATTAACCAACCAAAACCATTTCGTTATGCGCTTCAAAACAGTAACTCTTACGATTACGTTTGTGCTTTTGGCGACAGCGGGTCTTTTTGGACAGGAAAGGACGATTACCGGCACGGTCCGAGATGCTAACCGCGACCCCATTGTCGGCGCCGGTATTCTGATAGAGGGGACAACAAAAGGCACAATCTCTTCCATGGACGGAACATTCTCGCTGAGTGTTCCCGAAGGCCAGGTCCGACTGGCAGTATCATCATTGGGATATATCCCTCAGAAAATTACAGTCGATGCCACACAGCGCATTGTCAACGTCATCCTCCTGGAGGATGCCCTGGATCTGGAGGGAACCGTAGTGGTCGGGTATGGCGTACAGAAAAAGGTCAACCTTACCGGAGCAATCGCTTCGGTATCGTCCACAACCCTGGAACAGCGGGTATCTCCAACCTTGACCCATATGCTCCAGGGCGTTGTTCCGGGACTTAATGTCACAACCAGTTCCGGACGCCCCGGCAATTCGGCCAACATCAACATCCGCGGTATCAACTCCATCAACGGTGGCAATCCGCTTGTACTTGTAGACGGGGCAGAGGGAAACCTTGCCCGCATAAACCCGGCCGATGTCGAATCGATTTCGGTTATCAAGGATGCATCTGCAGCAGCCATCTACGGTGCCCGGGCATCCTTCGGGGTAATCCTGGTCACCACCAAGGCCGGTATGCCCAAAGAAGATTATGCCCGCGTACAGTTCAGCAGCCGTGTAGGATGGCAAGAGCCCACGACATCTACCGACTTTGAAACGAGGGGATATTATTCCGTCTATCTCAACGACCTCTTCTTCAAGGCATACAACGGCAAGAACTACACAGTTTATACCGAGGAGGATATGAAACAGCTATGGGCCCGGGTGAACGACAGGGTAGAAAATCCTCAAAGGCCGTGGGTCATGATAGACCAGCGTAACGGCCGTGACACGTATGTTTACTATGCCAATACCGACTGGTGGCACGAACTCTTCCAGGACCGTCGCCCCTCAATGCAGCACAGCATCTCACTTGGCGGGAGCAGCGGCAGGGTAAACTATTTCCTGTCGGGTGCATATAACTATGAGCAGGGGCTTTTCCGCAGGAATACCGACATACTCAACCGGTATAACTTCCGCTCCAAGCTTTCATTCGATATCAACAGCTGGATAAGCATGTCCAACAACACATCATTCTACAAATACAGGTACGAATATCCGGGAGCGAGCGGTGTGAATACCGTATTCTCCCTTATGACTGTGCATGCTTTGGCAAGTTATCCCGCCCACAATCCAGATGGTACTTCAATCGGCTTCACATCGTTCGCAGACAACAACTTTGTAATGGACGGCTTTCTCACCGTGCTGGATGAGCCCAACTACAGGAATAAAGACGAGATGACCGATTTCAGGACGACGACAGAGGTGATATTCAAACCACTCGGCTCGCTTGAGATAAGGACCAACTTTACCTATGCGCTGGACCAGAACCGCTACAGCAACCGGGCTCTGGTTACATACTACTCCCAGTATCCGGGAGAGATAATTGCGGTGAACAACAGCCGCTCCATCGACCGGCTTACCGAGACCTACGAGACCCACAACTACTATTCTGTAAACGCCTATGCTACCTGGGCCAGGAGTTTCTACAGCAATCACAATGTCAAGTTGATGGGTGGTTTCAACTGGGAGACCAAACACCTTAAAGACAACAGGGCTATAGGCTACTACCTGATGAGCCAGACACTCTCTGACCTTAACCTTGTCGGTGCCGATGCAGACGGCAACCAGCGCATGGAGGTCTCCGGCGGGCAGAACGAATATGCACTGGCGGGCTTTTTCGGACGAATCAACTATGATTACCAGGAGCGGTACCTCCTTGAGCTGAGCGGGCGCTACGACGGCTCTTCCCGTTTTGCGTCGAGCCACCGGTGGGGTTTCTTCCCCTCTGCATCTACAGGATGGAGAATATCGGAAGAGCCGTTCTTTGCGTCTGTCAAGCCGGTTGTGAACAACCTCAAGGTGCGTTATTCCTATGGTGCCCTTGGCAATCAGCAGGTAGGGTACTACGACTACATAAGGGAGGTCAAGATAAGCACCGGGAGCTATCTTTTCGGAACCGGAGCCAAGCCGACGATTGCCACAATAGGGGCCCCGGTGGCCTCTAACCTTACATGGGAGCGGACTGTCCAGCACGACCTCGGAGTGGATGTGGCCCTGCTTGGCAACCGCATGGTCTTCACCGCCGATGCGTATATCCGCGACACCAAGGATATGCTCACGGCCGGAAAGACCCTCCCGGCAGTTTACGGCGCATCTTCTCCAAAGATGAATGCCGCAGACCTGCGTACCAGAGGTTATGAGCTCCAGCTGATGTGGCGCGACTCATTCACTCTGGCAAACAGGCCGTTCAGCTACAGCGCTACCGCCACCTTCAGCGACTACTGGACAACAATAACCAAATTCGACAATCCCAACCGCTCCCTTGCCCAAAGTTATTACGAGGGGATGAGATGGGGCGAGATATGGGGATATTATACCGACGGCCTTTTTGCGGATGATGTCGAGGCGTCTTCATGGCCAATCGACCAGAGCTATGTGAACAACGGTATCAATTCTTCTGCGGGTAGCGAACGCGGCCTGCGTGGCGGTGACCTCAAGTTCCGCGACCTTGACGGCGATGGCAAGATAGGAATAGGTGAGAACACCGTAGACAATCCCGGCGACCGTCGCATCATAGGCAACAGCGAGCCCAGGTATAACTATGGCCTGAATGTGGCATTGATGTGGGGAGGATTCGACTTCTCTGTATTCTTCCAGGGTATTGGCAAGCTCGACTGGGCGCCGGCCACCAACAACGTCCTGTTCTGGGGCCCGTATGCCCGCCCTTATGCGACCCTTATTCCTAGGGATTTCCACAAGATGATCTGGAGCGAAGACAACCCCAACGCCTACTATCCGCGTCCGAGAGGATATGTCGCCCTTGGTTCCAACCGCGAGCTTACAGTCCCGACAGACCGGTATCTGCAGAACATCGCCTATTGCCGCCTAAAGAGCCTGAACGTAGGTTATACCCTTCCCAAGAAACTCCTCTCCCAGGCCGGGATAGAGGATGTGCGCATATACTTCTCCGGTGAAAACCTTGCCAAGTGGTCTGGCATACACTCCGACTACATAGATCCGGAAATGGCGCAAACCAACACCACCAACCGGATATATCCCTGGCAGAAGTCATATATGTTCGGTATAGATCTCACATTTTAACAGATGGAGGACTGCTATATGAAAAAGAATATATTCATTCTGATGATATTATCCGTAGTCGTCGCATCCTGTGACCTGGATAAGTTCCCCCTTGCGTCCCTCTCTCCCGACAGCTATTTTTCCAATGCGAATGAGTTGGACGCCTTTGCGAATGACTTCTACTCTGCGCTTCCCGGGACCTCTGTTTACGAAGAGGAGTCCGATATGATTATCAAGATGGGCCTCACCAACGAGATGCGGAGCGCCCGCCCGGTACCCGCTTCGGGCGGTGGCTGGAGCTGGTCGGCCCTGCGCAAGTACAATACACTTATAGACTATGCCGGTAACTGCAGCGACGAAAACGTACGTAACGAGTATGTCGCTTTGGCCCGTTTCTTCCGTGCGTATTTCTATCTGGACAAGGTAAGGCGTTTCGGAGATGTCCCGTGGTATGACACCCAGCTCGGCTCTGCAGACGAGGCGCTCTACAAGCCCCGTGACAGCCGGGAACTGGTAATGGCAAATGTCGTGGCCGATCTGGACTTCGCAATCGAGCACCTGCCCTCTGCCCGGTCTCTTTATAAGGTTACCAAGTGGACGGCAATGGCTCTCAAGACACGCGCCTGCCTGTTTGAAGGAACCTTCAGGAAATATCACGGCCTGGAGTACGACGCTCATTCGTGGCAGTGGTATCTGGAGCAGGCCGCGGCAGCCGGCGACGAATTTATCTCAACCAGCGGATACTCTATCTACAGCGCCGGGCCAAATGCATACCGCGACCTGTTCGCCAGCACCGACGCCATAGGCACCGAGATAATCCTGGCCAGGAACTATGATGCAACGCTGGATGTAAAGCACAACGGAACATATTACACCCTTGGAAACTATGGTAACCCGGGTATGACCCGGAAGATGTTCTGCACCTACCTGATGGCAGACGGCACCCGCTTCACCGACAAGCAGGGGTGGCAGACGATGAGCTTTGTTGAGGAGACCAGGAACCGTGATCCGCGCCTTGGCCAGTCCATCCGGATTCCGGGGTACAGACGGATAGGTTCCGACAAGACAGAGGCGCCGAGCCTGGCCGATTCCGAGACCGGCTATCAGCCCACAAAATATATGCAGGGAGTTGACCTGGGGGTTGACCTTTACGGAGCCTCTTACAACGACTTGCCCATCTTCCGCAGCGCTGAGGTCTACCTAAATTATGCCGAGGCCAAAGCGGAACTGGGAACCCTGACCCAGGCCGATCTGGACAGGTCTGTAAAGCTGCTGCGCGACAGAGTGGGGATGCCCAACATCAATATGGCCGAGGCCAATGCAAATCCGGATCCCTACCTGAGGGCAGAGGCGACTGGATACCCTAACGTCTCTGGCCCCAACGCCGGGGTGATTCTTGAAATCCGCCGGGAGAGAAGCGTAGAGCTGTTTGACGAGAACTTCCGCTACTACGACCTGATGCGATGGAAGAACGGACAGGCGTTCAGGCATCCGAACCTGGGCTTGTATTTCCCGGCTCCGGGCAATTATGACCTTGACGGAGACGGTGTTATCGATGTTGCAATATATAAGGATACGGCCCCGACTGGACTGCCGGCCACGGTGATAATGCGCAAGATAGGTACCGACATCTTCCTGACGGAGGGCGACCACGGTTACGTGCTCACCAATCCGACAGATCCGGGTGCATGGAACGAGGCGCGCGACTACTATTACCCGATTCCGACCGATGAACTGAGCTTGAACGAAAACCTTGTACAAAACCCCGAATGGTAATGAAAACACTATCAACATACATTGCTGTATTGATCTTTACAGCAGCCCTGTTTACATGTGACAGGAATGGCCCGCCCACAGTGGACACCTCTCAGGAACCTGAAGTGTGGAAACCGGTCAATTCCGGTTCCCAGGAGCAGGTTCCGCCGCAGGAATCCCCAGGTACCTCGTACTATCCAAAGCCAGAAGGGGCGTTCCGTATCGTCTCTTACAATGTCGGGGCGTTCTCCAAGTATATGACAAACAGCACGGATATGGTGGCAAATATGATAGTTGAAGCCGAGGCCGATGCTGTCGGACTTAACGAGTGCGACTCGGTTAACCGCCGCCACCTTGTAAACCAGACCGCAGAACTTGCAAAGGCCGTGGGCAACTGGCAGTGGTGGTTCGGCCGTGCCATGCCTTTCCGGGACGGTGCGTACGGCAATGGAGTTATCGTTCCGCAGCAGGTGCGCATCCTGCGCAAGTATACCATCCCCCTTGCCAAAGGATCCGGGGCGGAGCAGCGGAGCGTAGCGGTGGTGGAGACCGATAAATACGTAATCGGCGCCGCCCATCTGGACCATACATCGGCCCAGGCGCGTCTGGAACAGGTGGAGACGGTAGATGCATGGGCCGATATGGAATACCAAGATGCGAAAGTCCCGGTGTTCTTTGTCGGCGACATGAATGCCGGCCCCGACTCTGAGACCATCGCGCAGCTCAAACATAACTGGACCCTGCTCTCTGTCACAACGGAGAATACGTATCCCTCGCAGGATTCTAAAAAATGCATTGATTACATCTTCCATTATAAGAAATCCGCAGCCGTGACGCCGGTCGGATCGCATGTGATGACGCAGTTCAATACAGCAGACGTCACGCTTGCCTCAGACCATCTTCCAATCTATGCGGATGTCCGCTTTTAATACCATAGAATCATGAAAACATACAGAATACCAGCACTTATCGCTCTCGTCGCGCTTCTGGCTGCCGGTTGCGTCCAGGAACACGACTACGAGAAAAAGATAAAAATCGATACGCCAGCGAATTTTGCTATCCTGGTGGAAGCGATTGAGGATACGGTCGTACTGATGTCTCCGCGCACCAAGTCATACACCGTCCGCATCGAGGCAACATCCATTGCAGACGACCTTCTCACCCTGACGATAGGCTCCGACCCCTCGAAGGCGGATGCCTACAATCTTGCACATGGAACATCTTTCGAGATGGTTCCTGGCGACGCCTTTTCCCTTACCAAGGAACAGCTGTTTTTGCCGCGCTACAACAAGAAATCCTCTACCAGCGTGTTGACGCTCAGAAGCGGTGCGCTGCCGGACGACGGCGCTACAAGGATTCTCCCGCTCACCGTCACGAAGATAGAGGGGACCAGCCCGGTTTCCCTGGCGCAGACAGACAGTACCTTCTTTATCTTCTTCCGGCGCAAAATGCTTCCGGCCTCTGGCTTTGAAGTTGGGACCGGTACAGAAGACGATCCGTACATCATCAGCAATCAAACGGAACTGGCCAGCATGGCACATGCCAGCAAAAGCGGGCAGAAGACCTGGTTCAAGATGGTTGCTGATGTCGATTTAAGTGACTTTGAAGACTGGTCTGCGGCCAATGTCGCGAGCCCGTATGACATGGCTGTCGATTTTGACGGCGATGGGCATAAGATCGTCGGCTTCAATTGCAATGCCGAGTCCTATCCCAGTTTCGTGGGAGTGCTGAATGGCTGTATCCACGACGTCGTCTTTGAGAATCCCGTGCTGACTGTCGGAGCCTCTCCGGCAGGCCTGATAGCAGCTCAGTCGGGGACGGCAGAGGGAGCTGCGGCAGAAATCAGGAACGTTACGGTTACGGGACTGACCATCAACCTCAATGGTACGACAGAGGGTATCGGCGGTCTTGTCGGACGTGCGTATAATACCAGTTTCTCCGATATAACACTGCAGGCCGAGATAATCGATGCCGATGCAGACGAAAAGGTCCCCAACTCTGTTGGTGGGATAGTCGGGGTCGTGGCCAATGCATGCCAGTTCAACAATATCGAAACCAGTGGATTTGCAACGGGCGCTGCCAGGGTCGGCGGCCTGATTGGTTACATAATAGACACTGCAGAAGGTGTCACGGTTGAAAGATGCTCTTCCGCTATGGAAATTGTCAACTTCGGGGCAAATTCGGGTGGGCTCATCGGCCTGGCCTACGCCCCGTTACTCACCGTAACGGATTCTTATGCCACCGGTAATGTCACCAACAACAGCGCCCACTACTGCGGAGGGCTGATAGGCTCTATGAACGGCACCTCTGAGATCCGGCGGTGTTACGCCACCGGTAATGTCCTCAATAAAGGGGGCAACCATGTGGGTGGACTTATCGGCAATGCCGCCCGTACCACTGGCGATACGTTAATCGAGGATTGCTATGCGACAGGCAATGTGACCCTGACTGCAAGCAACGGACGTATGGTAGGTGGCCTTATCGGAGTCGTGGAGAACAAGACGGGAGTCACTGTCCGCCGCTGCTACGCCACCGGTGATGTCGTTTCGGAAACCTCGGTGGCCGCCGGACTGGTAAGTTTTGCAAAATCTTCTGTGTTGACAGACCTCATGGACTTTACCCTTGAGGATTCTATCGCATGGAACGCGCTTGTATCCAACCAGGCGACAGGGACGTGGAGTTCCGGAGCCATCATTGGCGTGACGAATGTCTATAACACCCTCACAAACAACTACCGTCGCAGCGATATGGTATTCCTGGACGGAGGAGGGGAGATCCTGTACGACTGTCCCAATGTCTCGCCTTCGGCCCCGCTGATAGATGCCGCCCGGATACCGAACTATTATCCTTACCACGGCAAGGCGGCGCCGGAAGGAGCTACCATATCATCTGTGGCTGCATCGCTGGGCTGGCCTGCTGATGTATGGGACCTTGCCGGAGACACCCCGAAGCTGAAGTGATACCATGAAAAGAATATACACAGTACTTTTGACGTCAGCCGTCTTCCTGCTCTTTGTCGGGAACAAGTGCAATCCTGGCAGGGAGCAGGAAGAAAAGGGTGAACCATACCAGTGGGGAAAGGAGTTGGAGCTGGACACGGTTGCAGTGGATCCCGACAAGACATACTATCCCAAGGCAGAGGGGACATTCAGGATTATGTCATACAATGTCGGGGCCCTGCACAAATACATACCCGATCTTACAGAGAATGTCAATATGGTGGCGTCCATGATAATCGAAGCCAGGGCCGATGTGGTTGGTTTGAACGAACTGGACAGTTGCAACGCGCGGTGCAACCACTACCAGCTCAAGCTTCTGGCGCAGGCTGCCGGCAAGTGGGACTACTTCTACGGAAAGACTTTGGACTACAGGGGCGGTGCATATGGGAACGGCATCATGATACCCTCTGGTGCCAGGGTCATGAAGGTCAGCAGGCTATGCTTCGAGAACAAGACCAGTTACGAAAGCCGCGGGATGATTGTAGTCGAAACAGACAGGTATGTTGTCGCCACTACTCATCTGGACCACTCATCGCAGGCCTACATCCAGTCTCAGATTGCAGAGATCAACACCTGGATGCGCGAGGAATATGCAGATTGCGACAAGCCCGTCTTTCTGTGCGGCGACATGAATTCCAGACCCGATTCCGAGGCGATACAGACACTTTGCACTGTCTGGAATATCATATCCAATACCGAGGAGTTGACCACTGCCAGAAGCACCATCGACTATATATTCCACCTCAAACGATCGGCTCCGGTCGAGGTACTGGGCGCCGGCACTATGACCCGCTTCTACCACGGCGATGCAACCATCGCCTCAGACCATCTTCCCATCTATGCGGATGTCAGTTTTTGACGATGCGGTCTGCGTGGGCGGCGACAAAGCTTTTCCAGTTGGTGGAGGCTTTGGTGTCTGTCATGGGATTGGTAAGCTGGTAAAAGTGGCACATGGCGATGGCGATGGCGTCGCTGGCATCCAGATATTTGATATCCAGAGTGACATCCATCGTCCGTTCCAGAATGGCCTTGACCTGCTCTTTTGAGGCGGCGCCCTTGCCCGTTATGGCCATCTTGACCTTACGGGGAGCATATTCGAATATGGGGATGTCGCGCTGCAGGGCGGCGGCGATGGCGGCCCCCTGCGCCCGGCCAAGCTTTAGCATTACCTGTGGATTCTTGCCGTAGAATGGGGCTTCTATGGCAAGGTCGTCCGGCTTATACTGGTCGTAAAGTTGCCCGACCTCTACGAATATCCGTTGCAGCTTGGTAAAATGGTCTTTCTCTTTACGGAGATCAATGATGCCAAGGTCAACGAAGTGCACCTTTTTGCCATCGACAAGAATGACCCCGTAGCCCATGATGCTGGTGCCGGGGTCTATTCCCATGATGACTCTCTGGCCGGTGCGGTTCATCCGGTTTTTAATCGATAATGTCGAAACCGGTCCACTTGCGCAGGACCTCGGGAACCACTATGCCCTCCGGAGTCTGGTTGTTCTCCAGCAGCGCGGCAACTATGCGCGGGAGTGCCAGAGAGCTGCCGTTTAGGGTGTGGGCCAGCTGTGTTTTGCCGTTTTCGTCTTTATAGCGGAGTTTGAGGCGGTTTGCCTGATAAGATTCGAAATTGGAAACAGAACTAACCTCCAGCCAACGCTGCTGGGCTGCGCTGAACACCTCGAAGTCGTATGTTATGGCCGATGTGAAACTCATATCGCCACCGCACAGACGGACGATGCGGAACGGCAGGCCCAGGCTTGCCACAAGCGCCTCTACGTGAGCCACCATGCCGTCCAGCGCTTCGTAAGACTTCTCGGGCAGGTCGAGTTGCACGATTTCTACCTTGTCGAACTGATGGAGCCGGTTGAGCCCGCGAACGTCTTTGCCGTAAGAGCCGGCCTCGCGGCGGAAGCATGGGGTATAGGCGGTCATCTTAACCGGGAAATCCTTCTGAGAGAGGATTACATCGCGGTAAATATTTGTAACGGGAACCTCTGCGGTGGGCACCAGATAGAAGTTATCCACTGTCGCGTGGTACATCTGCCCCTCCTTGTCGGGGAGCTGGCCGGTCCCGAATCCAGATGCTTCGTTCACCATCACGGGCGGCTCTACCTCAAGGTATCCGTCTTTGCCATTGAACTCCAGAAAATAGTTTATCAGTGCGCGCTGCAGCTTTGCTCCCTTGCCCTTGTACACGGGGAAGCCGGCGCCAGTGAGCTTCACGCCCAGGTCAAAATCGATAATATCATACTTTTTGGCGAGCTCCCAGTGGGGCAGGGCATCTGCTCCGAGTTCCGGAATCTGACCTTCCATCTTAACTATGACATTGTCGTCGGCATTCTTGCCCTCAGGTACCTGTGCGCAGGGGAGGTTGGGCAGCAGCACCAGCAGGTCGTTCTGGCGTTTTTCTGCCTCTGCCATCTTCTCTTCCAGCAACCTGGACTGCTCTTTGAGCGCAGCTACGGTGGCCTTTGCGGCCTCTGCCGCCTCGCGTTTGCCGGCCTTCATCATGGCTCCGATCTCGGAGGCCTTTGCCTTTTGCTGCTGCAGCAGGGCATCCATCTCGCTCTGCGCGGCGCGGCGGTCGCGGTCGCAACCGAGTATCTCATCCACAATTGCCTTTGCATCAAAGTTCTTGACAGCCAGACGTTCAACAACAAAATCGGGTCTCTCACGGAGAAGTTTAAGTGTAAGCATTATATCGACGTTTTATTATTTCTTTTAACGGTGTGCAAATGTAATAAAAAATACCGACCATGTGGCCGGTATTTTTTGCATATCACTGTCTGATATTAGAAGCGGTCTTCACTGGAAACGGTGAGTTTCTTGCGTCCGTGACGGCGACGTGCTGCAAGCACGCGGCGACCGTTGGGAGTGGACATACGCTCGCGGAAGCCGTGTTTGTTGCGACGCTTGCGGATAGAGGGTTGAAATGTGCGTTTCATATTGCGTAATTTTTATTATTTCAAAATTTTGGGACTGCAAAAGTAAATAGTCTGGAGCAAAATACCAAATTTATTGCGCTATGGACACAACTTTTTTTGTTTCGAACCACTCTGATTTGAAGAACAGGCTTATGTCGCTGATTGTCACCTTCTTAGGGTTAAGGAGGTGGCGGGTTATGCATGTTTGCAACTCACTTTCTACATCTCCGCCTTTGAGGCAGATGACCCCTTTGGAGTATTTGCCGCGGACCCAGGGGAGTAATTTGTCCATCGATGCCACGGCGCGGGAGACAACCCAGTCGAAGCTGTCCGGCAGGCTCTCTGCCCGGGCATTGACCACCGTAACGTTGTCCAGTTCCAGCGCTTTGGCAACAGATTCGGCCACCTTTGTCTTCTTGCCGACGGAGTCGCACAGGGTGAATTTGTTCTGAGGATAGAGAATTGCAAGAGGGATGCCCGGAAAACCGCCGCCGGTGCCAACGTCCAGTATGGTCTGTCCCGCGGGGCTCAGGGCACTGCAGCAGATGGCTGCTATGGCAAGTGAGTGCAGCACGTGGTGCTCATAGAAACTCTCCATATCCTTGCGGGAGATAACGTTAATCTTGGCGTTCCAATCGGTGTAAAGGTCTTCCAACGCCGCGAAGCGCTCTTTCTGAAGGGGGGTCAGCTCCGGAAAATATTTCAGTATCTGTTCCATTAATGGGCTTCTAACCAATTTTTTGCTGCATTGCAGTCCACGATCACAGGGACGGCCAGCTTGCAAACACTCTGCATCTGCTCCACCACCATCTGCATCAGTTTTTCGCGCTCGTTATCATACACGTCGAACAGCAGTTCGTCGTGAATCTGCAGAACCATGCGGCTGCGGTAGCCATCTTCTTTCAGGCGCCGGTGGATGGCAATCATGGCCAGCTTTATGATGTCGGCACTGCTCCCCTGGATGGGGGCGTTCACGGCATTGCGCTCTGCCAGGCTGCGGACGGTGAAGTTCCTGGATTGATATCCGGCAGGTAGCGCCTACGGCCGAAGATGGTCTCCACATATCCCTTTTCGCGGGCATGGGCGATAACTGTGTCGATATATGTGCGGATGCCGGGGAAGCTGCGGTAATAATCGTCTATCAGCGCTTTGGCCTCGCCGCGGGGAATGCCCAGCCGTTGTGCCAGGCCGAAAGAGGATATGCCGTACATGATGCCGAAGTTGGCTGTCTTGGCCTGTCTGCGCTGGTCCTTGGTGACTTCGGCCACCGGAACGTTGAAGATTTTGGCGGCTGTGGCGGCGTGGATGTCGTCTCCTGTCAGAAAGTCGGCCACCAGGGACTTGTCACCGGACAGATGCGCCATGATGCGCAGTTCGATCTGCGAGTAGTCGGCCGCTACAATCCAGTCCGCCTCTGGTATAAACGCGCGGCGGATCTCCTGCCCGAGCGATGTGCGTACCGGAATGTTCTGCAGATTGGGCTTGATGCTGGAAAGGCGGCCCGTGGCGGTGAGCGCCTGGGTAAAGGTGGTGTGCACGCGTCCGTCGGCGGGGTCGATATATCCGGGGAACGGAGCGATGTAGGTGGTCATAAGCTTCTTGAGACCGCGATACTCCAGAATCATTTCGATTACGGGATGTCGGTCGGAAAGGGCCTGGAGGGTCTCCTCGTCGGTAGGCCATCCGCCGCCACGGCTCTTTTTGGCCCTGGGGTCCAGTCTGAGCTTTTCAAACAACAGAACTCCTATCTGTTTTGGGGACTGGACGTTGAGGGTTGGATCTTCTGCGATTTCGCGAATCTGTGCCTCCAGGCGGTCGATATCGCCCTGAAGCGAGTCGCCGAAGCGGTGGAGCTGCTCCACGTCTATCTTGACGCCGGTGCGTTCCATCTCGTAGAGGACGCCGATAAGCGGCATCTCAATCTTTTCATAGAGGTTCCAAAGGCTTTTATCGCGCAGCTCCTTCTCTATTGCGGTCGCCAGTATTCCGGCTGCGACGCAACTGCGGCGGGCGGTTTCGGCTTCGCGGTCGGTTGCGTCCGGGGCTGGCATAGAGAACAGGTCAAACTGCGGCGCCGCCGGCTGGTCAGACTCTGCCGCCGGCTCCAACTCCAAGTCCAGATAGCTACGCAGAAGGTAGTCTATCTTGTGGTTGACCTCCGGATTGAGCAGGTAGTGCATTATCTCGATGTCTTTCAGCGGGCCCTTGATATCCGTTCCAAGGCGGTGCATCGCCTCTTTTAATCCGTGACCGGTCTTGGTAACGGAAGAGTCTGAGAGAATTGCCAGTGCTGCGGGATTATTGGCATCGAATTCGGCCCATTTGCTGCCACAGGCAAGAATTATCCTGTCGGTGACATTCACCGCCACGCTGCACGATTCGTGTGCTGCCCTCAGAAGCTCCGCTGCAGGTGTCTCAGTGCACTGCAGCTGCCTGGACTGAACCGCAGCCGTCGTGCCGCCTTCTCCTTCGGGCAGCATCTTCATTAGGCTGCGGAATTCGTACTTGTCGAACAGCTCGCGCACGGCGGCGTTGCAGGTAGCCGTCAGCGCCATATCGTTCAGTGAGAAATCTATATCGATATCGTCCTTGATGGTCACAAGGAATTTGCTCATGTCAATGTAGTCCCGCGCCGCCTCGAAGCTCTCGCGCAGCTTGGGGGTGAGTTCGTCCAGATGGGCGTAGATGTTCTCTACGCTGCCGTATTTGCCGATCAGTTTTTTGGCACCGACCTCGCCCACGCCCGCCACGCCGGGAACATTGTCGCTGGCATCGCCCCAGATGGTGAGTATGTCAATCACCTGCCGGGCGCTCTCTATGCCATAGTTCGCGCAGATGGCAGCCTCGTCCAGCACGGTGTCCTCGTCTCCTCCCTTGCCCGGCTTCAGCTGGAAAATGTTGCCGTGCACCGCCTGCCCAAAATCCTTGTCGGGGGTCACCATATACACCTGCATCGCATCGCTGGCAAAGTGTTTGGCCGCGGAGCAGATGACATCGTCCGCCTCGAATCCGGGGCGCATCAGCACCGGAATCTCCATCGCCCCCAGCAGTTCGCACAGAGGCTCCAGCGCCTCGTGTACCAGTTCAGGCGCCTCGCTCCGGTTGGCCTTGTAGGCGGGATAGGCCTCGTGGCGGAAGGTGGCGGCATGAGGGTCGAACGCCACCGCCAGGTGCGTTGGCTGCCGCTTGCTGATAATTTCCAGAAGGTATTTTGTGAAACCGTACAGAATCGATGTGTCGACCCCTTTGGAGTTAATCATCGGGCGTCGCATGAAGGCGTAGTACATCCTGAAAATCAGGGCGTGGCCATCTATGAGGAATAGTTTGTTCATCACGAAAAATGTTGTGACCGGCGACCTGCGGCTGCGGGGCGCAAATCATACAAAGTTAATGATAATATTCTTATATTTGCGCCCTGCAAACCGAATACAAACAATAAAATCTTATATCACAATGCGTAGAAAAATCGTTGCCGGCAACTGGAAGATGAATACCACCGTTGCCGAAGGTGTTGCTCTGGCAAAGGAGCTGGTTGCAAATATGGGAGAGGTTCCCGCTGACGTCAATATGGTTGTGGCACCGCCGTTCGTACATCTGACAAGTGTGGGCGAGGCTATCAGGGATAGTAAGATCGCTCTTTCAGCACAGAACTGTGCCGACCAGCCCAAGGGCGCTTTCACCGGCGAAGTCGCTGCTGCCATGCTTGCCGGCATCGGTTGCCAGTATGTAATCCTGGGCCACTCAGAGCGTCGCCAGTACTACGGCGAGACTTCCGCTACCCTCGTACCCAAGATCAAGCTAGCGCTGGAGAATGGTCTGCAGCCTATCTATTGCGTGGGTGAGATGCTTTCAGAGCGTGAGGCCGGCAACCATTTCAATGTTGTTAAAGCTCAGATAGAGGAGGTTCTCTTTGGTCTTACGGCAGAGCAGATGGGTCACATCGTGATTGCATACGAGCCCGTCTGGGCCATCGGTACCGGCGTCACCGCAACAAACGAGCAGGCACAGGAGATACACGCGTTTATCCGCAAGACTATTGCCGATAAGTTTGGTGCCAGGATTGCCGATGATTGCACAATCCTCTACGGAGGCAGTTGCAAGCCTTCCAATGCGAAGGAACTTTTCGCATGCCCCGACATCGACGGCGGCCTGATTGGCGGTGCCAGCCTCAAGGCAGCTGACTTTATCGCCATCGCACAGAGCTACTAAAATAGAGTGCTCCCAATGGCGGGTGATTTATGCCATTAGGAGCAAAATAGGCCAAAAATGCGCCCAGTGGAGTAAAAAAGCATCCATTGGGCGCATTTTTACAACATCTCCTTCCAGCCTCCGGTGTAGTAGGCGTGGTGGAGATTTTTAAGGGAGAGGGTGTCGCCGGTGCGGGTGAAGCGCTCTTCGAGGTCCTTGTAGATGTAGAACTGGAACCACCAGCCGTCGTGGTACTTCTCGCGAAGGGTGCGGGCGTCCAGGAGTTTGGCATACCAGCGGGTTTCGATGCCGTATTTGCGGGCCACCTTGCGGGCATCCATCGCACGCTGCCACATTCCTTTGGAAACCTTCTTGAACAGGCGGGTGTAGTCCCGATATTTCATCTTTGAGACGTCCAGCACTTCGCAGTTGTCGTCGATGCCTATGTCTTTCAGCGACATTTGCGTCTCGTATTGCCGGTCACCGTCCAGGTCGTACTTTATGAGGTCCAGAAAGCCGTCGCCGTCGGTGTCCAGATACTCCACGGTGGCAAATCCGCCTGGAACTGTGTTCTGCCAGGTGCGGTTGAAGCCCTGGTAGTGGCGGGTGTTCTGGTCGATGCGCCAGGCACCGCGCTCGGCGCCGTAGAGGTGGATTCGTCCGTCAAAGCGGCCTATGTAGATGTTGCCGCCGCCGGAGAAATCCTCGTCCCATTCGCCGCGGTCGCCTGCCACGTCGGCCTGCGAGTTGTTGTCCAGGCCGCCGCCTCCCGTGCCCATCTTGAAAGCGTCCAGGTTGTCATAGAGTTCCACGCGCTCCCAGCGGCCGCAGTCATCATCCTCATCCCAGACAAAGAGGGCGCGTGACCATTTGCCTGCGAAACCCTTGGCAAAAGCCTGCTTGCGGTCGGGGTAAATCAGCTCGGTGAGAAGGCGGAAGCGGGCATCGGGGAAGAATCTGTCGGCTTCGGGAAGGCCTCGCATATTCTTTAGCGGATGGGCGCACTCGCTATAGTTCACCCCCTTTTCGCCGCGGTAGCACAGCGTCATGTCAAAGTCAAAGTCGTTGCCCGCGACATTGTCGTTGTCCATATCGATGCCCATAGAGAACCAGTGCATCCAGCCCTGGTGCTGTTGGAGGTCGTAGCCGGCAGCCTCGGCCGCCTTGTCGGGCAACTGGCCGTCGCAGAAACGCACCGCCATCTCGCTAAGGCCGTCGCCGTCGTAGTCGTAAAAGAGAAAGGGATTCTCCCACTGATAGCGCAGGTCGGCCAGCTGGTCGGGCATACGGTGGGTTTTGAGGAAGGTGCTGTTTCCGCTGTAGTCGGTGTAGAAATCGCTGATGCCGTTCTTCTCCCAGCAGCGCAGCTCCATCTCGTTCCAGTCGATATAGTTGAACACCCCGTCGCCGTCGTCGTCAAAGACGTACATATAGTTGCGCGAGTTTTGGTGGATGCCGTGGGGATAGTCGATTATCAGCTGCAGGTCGGCGCGACCGTTGCCAGTCTGGTCGGCATATTTCACAATGAGGTCATAGACGCCGTCACCGTCGCGGTCCGCCAGCAGGCAGTCGTTAACCGTGTCGCCCTCGATGTCGCCTGGGGCCATATTGCCGTCCTCGTCCAGCCAGAGGATGGGGATGTTGCCGTGGATATAGCTCTTCACGGCATCCTGCCGCCCGTCGCCATTGAGGTCCATGAACTCTGGCCGCTCGCCAACCGGCAGGCGCAGCGGCATAATCCGGTTGTCCTGGTTCCAATACGGCTGCGCCTGGGCTGATACGGCAGCAACCAAGAAAAGTATGCAGATAAGTCGTTTCATATTTCGTTCAGCATAGGGCAGGTACAAGCCGGATGCTTGAAAGGATTTGCGACCGGCGCTAGCGAAGGAGGGTAACAATCGCCATCAGGCGATAGCGAAGCGCGCGCGGGTAAGCATAAAGAATAGCCAGCGCGGAGCGGTGGGGTTTGGGGCAGCGCCCCAGTATAATAGTCAGGAAGCAAAACTTTGCAAGCGAAGGCATCTGCCCTGTGCGTTCATGTTTATAAGCCTGTATAACTGCTTGGCGTGATGGCGCGCAGCTCGGCCTTGACGTTGTCGCTCACGGCGAGAGTATCGATAAACTTGGCGATGGTCTCGCGGCTGACGGCTTCGCCGGTGCGGGTGAGGGCCTTGAGCGTTTCGTACGGGTTAGGATAACCCTCGCGACGGAGTATCGTCTGGATCCCCTCGGCCACCACGGCCCAGTTATTCTCCAGGTCGGAGGCCAGCCGGGCCTCGTTCAGAATCAGCTTGCCGAGCCCCTTTTTCAACGATTCCAGCGCAATAACGCTGTGGGCGACAGGTACGCCTACGTTGCGCAGCACGGTTGAATCGGTCAAATCGCGCTGCATACGCGAGATGGGTAGCTTGGCGCTAAGGTGATGATATAGCGCATTAGCCACGCCCAGGTTGCCCTCTGCATTCTCGAAGTCGATGGGGTTCACCTTGTGAGGCATTGCAGAAGATCCGACTTCGCCTGCAACGACCCTCTGACGGAAGTATTCCATGGAGATATATGTCCAAATATCGCGGCACAGGTCCACCAGAATGGTATTGATGCGGGCCAGGCAGTCGAAGATGGCCGCCAGGTTGTCGTAATGCTCTATCTGTGTGGTAGGCCAGGAGTGCGAAAGGCCAAGCCGCTCCTCTACGAACATATCGGCAAATGCCTTCCAGTCAATGGAAGGGTAAGCTACGTGGTGGGCGTTCATGTTTCCGGTGGCGCCGCCGAATTTGGCAGGGTAGGAGAGCGCAGCCAGCTGCCGGATCTGCTCGGAGAGCCTGGCGGTGAACACGCCGAATTCCTTGCCAAGGCGGGTGGGAGAGGCGGGCTGCCCGTGGGTGCGGGCCAGCATAGGCACATCTTTCCAATCAGTCTCAAAGCCGCGCAGCACGCTGCAAACCTCTTCCAGCAGCGGCAGATAGACATCTGCGATGCCCTCTTTCAGGGACAGAGGCACACTGGTGTTGTTGATGTCCTGCGAAGTGAGTCCAAAGTGGACGAATTCGCCGTAGCGGGCATCGATTCCCAGAGAGGCGAACATCTTCTTGATGAAGTATTCCACCGCCTTGACGTCGTGGTTGGTGGTGCGCTCAATCTCCTTCACCGCCTCTGCGTCTGAAACAGAAAAGTCGCGGTACAGATTGCGCAGCGGCCCGAACAGCGAATGGTCGAAGCCCTCCAGCTGCGGCAGGGGAATCTCGCAGAGAGCTATGAAATACTCAATCTCCACCCGCACCCGGTATCGGATAAGGGCAAACTCGGAGAAATACTGCTCCAGCTTTTCTGTCTTGGCCTGATAACGGCCGTCTATGGGGGATACGGCGGTGAGCGGAGTCAACATATTTTGCAAATTATGTTAGAAATGACCCTCAAAGTTACTATTTTTGGAACACTAAATATCGTTTTTATGAGAAACCTGAAAATTATGGCTGTAGCATCTGCACTTGGTGTACTGTTTTCTGCCTGCGACCGGGATCAGGCTGCGGGTGAGTTCAAATATTGCGTAGACGAGTTTGCCGATATCGGAGTGATAAAGTATCAGATTCCCGACTGGGATTCGCTCTCGTTGCAGGAAAAAGAGTATGTCTATTATCTGGCAGAGGCGGCAAAATACGGACGCGACATTATCTGGGCGCAGAATTACGAGTATAACCTTCCAATCCGCAAGGCGCTGGAGACTATTATCAGGGATTACGACGGCGAACGCAGCGGAGAGCAGTGGGAGCAGTTCATGGTGTATGCCAAGCGGGTGTTCTACTCCAACGGTATCCATCACCACTACGGTGAACACAAGTTTTTCCCCGGTTGTGAAAGGGAATACATGGCAAAGCTGTTTGCATCATGCAGGCAGGACGATAATCTGATTGAGATTATCTATAACCCGGACATCGCCCCCGTGCGCAAATACCAGGGAACCGACAAGGATATTATCGTGGCTTCTGCCAACCATCTTTACGATGGAGTGACACAGGCCGAGGCGGAGCAGTTCTATGCCGATATGGAGGACCCCGACGACCCGTGCCCAATTTCCTATGGCCTTAACAGCAGGCTGATAAAGGCTGCCGACGGCAATCTGATGGAGCTTAAATACACCACCGACGGCCTTTACGGTGCGGCCCTCACCAAGATTTGTGAGAATCTGGAGCGTGCGGCGCTCGTGGCGCAGAACGTTGTCCAGAAGCAGATAATTGCCGATCTTGTGGACTATTACCATACCGGCGACCTGCGTCTTTGGGATAAATACAGCATCGAGTGGGCGGAGGATACCACATCCCGCGTAGATTTCATAAACGGTTTCATAGAGGTCTACGGCGACCCGTTGGGACTCAAGGGCAACTTTGAGGCTATGGTCAACTTCAAGGATATCGAGGCTTCGCAGCGTACCGAGATTCTGAGCGCCAACGCCCAGTGGTTCGAAGACCATTCGCCAATCGACCCCCGTTTCCGCAAAGCCACCGTCAGGGGCGTCTCGGCCAAGGTTATCAATGCCGCAGTGATTGCCGGTGACGCATACCCATCTACCGCTATCGGCATCAACCTGCCAAATGCTGACTGGATCCGCAAGATGCACGGCAGCAAGTCGGTCACCATCGCCAATATTACGGAGGCGTACGACAAGGCCGCGCTGGAGAAGCCCAACAGCATGATGGGCGAGTTTGCGTGGGATGATGCAGAGCGGAATCGCATCACCAAGTACGGCTATATCACCAGCAATCTGCACACCGACCTGCACGAGTGCCTGGGACACGGTTCGGGCCAGCTGCTGGACGGTACCAATCCCAACGCGCTCAAGGAGTACAGCTCCACTCTGGAGGAGGCGCGCGCCGATCTGTTCGCCCTCTACTATCTGGCAGACCCCAAGATGATAGAACTGGGCCTGCTTACAGATCCAGAGGCGTACAAGGCAGAATATGACAGTTATATCCGCAACGGTATCTTTACCCAGTTCACCCGCATAGAGCTTGGAAAGCAGAACACGGAGGCGCATATGCAGAACCGCAAGCTTATTGCTGACTGGTGCTTTGAGAAGGGTGCGGCTGATAATGTTATCGAGATGCGCGTCCGCGACGGCAAGACCTATTTCGTCATAAACGATTACGTCGCCCTCCGCGGCCTGTTCGCAGAGCTGCTGGCAGAGATACAGCGCATCAAATCGGAGGGCGATTATGCCGCCGGTCGTGCTTTGGTAGAGAAGTATGCGGTCAATATCGATCCTGGCCTGCACCGCGAAGTGCTGCAGCGCTATGCCGCCCTGGAGCTTAAGCCCTACCGTGGATTTGTAAATCCCACCATCGTCCCGGTCGTTAAGAAAGGCAAAGTGGTAGACTACAAGGTAGAGTACTGCGACGATTTCATCGCCCAGCAGCTCGAGTACGGCGAGAAATACGCAACGTTATAAGTTGTTTCATTAACGCCACGGGAGTTAGCACTACCAGCGGACCTGGCCGTTGCCGGAGACGATGTATTTGTAGGTGGTGAGTTCCGGGAGGGCCATGGGGCCGCGGGCGTGGAGTTTCTGGGTGCTGATGCCTATCTCTGCGCCAAAGCCGAACTGGGCGCCGTCGGTAAAGGCGGTGGAGACGTTGACATAGACGCATGCGGCATCAACCTTTGATGTGAACTTCTCTGCGGCGGCCTCGCTGCGGGTCACGATGCACTCGCTGTGGCCTGAACCGTATCGGGCGATGTGTGCGATGGCCTCATCGACATCTTCCACAGTGCGGATGCTCATCTTGTAATCGAGCCATTCGCGGCCATAGTCTTCCACGGATGCATGCTGCAGCAACTCTGCGGGGTAGTGACCTTGAAGGGCAGCGTACGACTGATCGTCGGCATAGATGACCACATTTTCATCGGGCAGCCGCTTGCATATCTCCGGCAGGTCGGCGAGCCGGTCGCGGGCAATCAGCAGGCAGTCCAGCGCGTTGCATACGCTCACGCGACGGGTCTTGGCATTGTAGACTATCTCTTTGCCCATCGAGGTATTGCCGTCGGAATCGAAATAGGTGTGGCACACCCCTGCACCGGTCTCTATTATGGGTACGGTGGCGTTCTGGCGCACGTAATTGATAAGCGAGGCGCTGCCTCGGGGGATAATCACGTCTATCTTTCCGTTGGCGTGCAGCATTGCGTCGGTCACTTCGCGGTCGGCCGGCAACAGTGTGCAGAGCTCTTTGGGCAGGCCATTCAGGGTTAGGACATCGCCTATCACATCCACTATGGCACGGTTGCTATCGGCGGCGTCGCTGCCCCCCTTGAGCACAGCCACGTTGCCTGATTTGAAGCACAGGCCGAATACATCGGCTGTGACGTTGGGACGTGCCTCATATATGACTCCCACCACGCCGAACGGCACGCTTACCTTGTCTATCTTCATCCCGTTGGGGCGGGTGTGAGACTCCAGGATGCGGTGCAGCGGCGAACGCAGGCCGGCTACGCTGCGCATATCGGCGGTGATGCCCGCAATGCGTTCCGGGGTGAGTTTGAGACGGTCGTATTTGGGATTATCAGGGTCCATCCTGAACAGATCCTCTTTGTTGGCGTCCAGGATGTAGCGGGTGTTGGCATCGATGGCTGCGGCCACCTGGAGCAGCACCTTGCTTACCTGATGGTCGCTCATCGAGGCGATGACGCCTGCAGCCTCTTTTGCCCGTGATAATAACTCTGTTATCATACCTGCTCGATATAAAGGTAATCGTAATGTACAAATTCCCTGGCGTTGCGGCGCCCCATCTGTGTCCGGGCGGTTTCGGCATCGCAGTTGGCCCTGCCTACGGCGATGCAACGCCCCTCGGGCGAAAGAATCTTCACGATATCGTCCTTTTCAAAGTCACCCTCTACTGCTGTTATGCCTATCGGAAGAAGCGATGTCGCTCCTCCACCCAGAAGCGCTTCCGCAGCCCCGGCATTGACGGTGACGCTCCCCTTGGCGAATCCGCCGCTATGGGCTATCCACATTTTTACGCCGGAAATAGGTTTCTCGGACGCTCGGAACATAGTGTATGGGAGGTCCCTGCTGCCGGAGGCAATGGCGCCCAGGATGCCGTCCCTCTTGCCGCACGCTATCGCCACCGGAATCCCCTCCATGGCCAGTTTGCGGGCAATCGCATATTTGGTACGCATCCCGCCGCGTCCCCGGGACGATTTTGTATTCAGGATAAATTGCTCAGCGACATCGCTGCCGGGCGCGATCTCTGCTAGCAGTTCGCTGCCGCTATCGGCTGGGTCGCCTGTAAAGATGCCATCCACATCGGAGAGGATAATCAGCAGCCTGGCATCCATCATGGTGGCCACCATTCCGGAGAGCTCGTCGTTGTCGGTGAACATCAGCTCGGTTAGGGAGATGGTGTCGTTCTCGTTCACGATAGGAATCACACCGGAGGCGAGCATCACCTCCATGCAGTGTTTCTGGTTGAGGTATTGATGCCTGGTAGAGAGGCTCTCTTTGGTGGTGAGCACCTGCCCGCACTCCAGGCCGCGCTCTTTGAAGAGCTGGTAATAGGTGTGCATCAGTTTGGTCTGCCCCACGGCAGAGTACAGCTGGCGGGCAGAGACTGTGTCCATCGGAGTGCTTGTGCCCAGCGAGTCGCGGCCAAAGGCCACTGCGCCGGAGGATATCAGAATCACCTCGTTGCCCTGGCGGCGGAGGTCACATACCTGGTCTACCAGCGCAGAAATTCGGGTGAAATCTATGCTGCCGTCGCCGCGGGTGAGCACGTTGCTGCCTATTTTAACTGCTATGCGATCCATACGCTCCTGTTTCGCAAACCAAAACTATCTGCTGGCTTTCAGACCCGCTATTACAGCGTGGCTGAAGCCCTCCTTTTCCATCTCGTTAAGTCCTTTTATGGTGATGCCGCCGGGTGTGGTCACCTTGTCTATGGCATCTTCCGGTTGCTCGCCGCTGGCAATCAGCAGGTCGGTGGCTCCCTTTACGGTGTTGAGAACGATATCGCGGGCATCAGCTGCCCTGAAACCGAGTTCGATGCCCCCCTCCATCGCAGCGCGGATGTAACGCATTGCGTAGGCGATGCCGCAGGAGGCCAGCGCCGTGCCGGCAGCCATCTTCTCTTCTTCAATCAGCATTGCATGTCCCAGAGCATCAAACAGCTGCACGATGCGTGCGGTGCGCTCCGGGGTGGAGTTGCACTCAGACACGAAAGTCATGCTGCTGCCAACCTCTATCGCCGTGTTCGGAATCACGCGGAACAATGTTGCATCTGTATTCTGCAGATAGCCCTTGAGGGTGTCGAAGCTTACGTCGGCGGCGATGCTTACAAGGTCCTGCCGGCCGGTGTCGATAAGGTCGCGGATCTCGGCTAAAGAGGCCTCCACGCACCACGGCTTTACCGAAAGCACTATGATGTCTGCGCCGTCGGCCGCCTCGCGGCTGCTCAGGGTGATGTCAATGTCCTTATTGAACTCTTTCAGGCGGGCGAGTTTCTCTTTGTTATGGTCGCAGCAAACAATGTCCTTTCCGGCAAGGACCCCTTTGCCGACCAGGCCGCGCGCAATCGCGCCGCCCATATTTCCACATCCTATAAAAGCGATTTTCATACTGCAAAGTTATCTTTTTCTTGCTAAATTTGTCCCTATGATGAAAAAACTCCTTGCCATACTGTTTCTTGCGGCAGCAATTCCCGCCGCAGCAAAAGTCAATGTGACATCACTAAAGGTCAACCATCTGCTGGAACCCACCGGCATCACCGGTAACCCCTCGTTCAGCTGGATCGGCGTCAGCGACCGCAAATGCGACCTGCAGAGCGCATACGAAATCAAGGTGTATGACGTGGACGGCCGCACCGTCTGGAGCACAGGCAAAGTGCTGTCGGACAATTCCGTAGCTGTTAAATATGAAGGGCCGGCCCTCAAATCCGCCAGCCGGTATACCTGGCATGTGCGCATCTGGGATTCGGAGGGGAATGCCAGCCGCTGGAGCGCAAAGCAGACCTTCCTGACAGGTCTGGAAAAGGACGGTTGGATGGCAAAGTGGATTGTCCCCCCTATGAGCGAAGCCTCGCCACTGCTGCGCGGCACTTTCACCGTGAAAAAGCCCGTCAAATGTGCCTTGGCATATTTCACGGCCCACGGCGTTTACGAGCCTTTCTTGAACGGTGCAAAGGTTGGAGAGTCGTTCATGGCTCCCGGCTATACCAGCTATAACCATCACCTTATGTATCAGACGTACGACATCACGGATTTACTGCATCGTGGCGATAATGCCGTGGGGGCGGAACTCTCGCGCGGCTGGTACCTGAGTATGATGGGGTGGACCGATCCGGCCCAGTACCGCTACAATTTCAAGGAGCAGCAATGGGCGCTTCTGGCGCAGATTGTAATTACCTATAAAGACGGCACTCAGGAGATTGTGGGTACCGATGATAGTTGGAAAACCGCAACCGGCGGCGTGCTGCACAGCACCATATACGACGGCGAGACCTTTGATGCTGCCAGGGTGCATCAGGGATGGTGCACAGCATCTTTCAACGATGCTGCCTGGACCCCGGTAGCGGTTGCGGAGTATGGCTATGACAATCTGGCCCCGCAGGAGAACGAGCCGGTAAAGGTAGAGCAGACTCTGGATGCCAAGGGGCTTATAGTGACCCCGGAAGGTGAACTGGTGATAGACTTTGGCCAGAACCTTGTTGGCAGCGAGGTGATAACTTTTGCCGGCAGGCCCGGACAGGAAATTACCGTTTCGCATGCAGAAGTGCTGGACGAGAACGGCAACTTCTACACCCACAACCTGCGCAGCGCCAAGGCGCAGAGTAAATATATCTGCGACGGCACAAGGCGCGAATATACCACCCGCTTCACCTTTTACGGCTTCCGGTTCATCAAGATAGAAGGCATTGCGCAGGAAGATATCAACCTGGACGATTTCAAGGCGCAGGTACGTTTTTCCGATATGGAGCCCACCGGCAGTTTTGTCTGCTCCGACGGGCGCGTAAATCAGCTCCAGAGCAACATACAGTGGGGCCTGCGCGGCAACTTTGTGGATGTTCCCACCGACTGTCCGCAGCGCGACGAACGCCTGGGCTGGACGGGCGATGCCGAGTTATTTGCCCGTACCGCCACCTTCAACCGCGGCACATACGCCTTCTACAGCAAGTGGCTCAAGGATCTGGCATTTGACCAGTGGCCCGACGGTCAGGTTACCGACATAGTGCCTATGGTCCACGGTCTGGTTGGCGCCGGACACGTCGGTTGGGCCGATGCTGCCACCATTATCCCATGGACGGTCTATATGGCATACGGCGATCGTCAGATCCTTGAAGATCAGTACGAAAGTATGAAACGGTGGGTCGATTATATAGTCGGTGCCGCCGGCGACAGCTTCCTCTGGAACACTGGCTGGCACTACGGTGACTGGCTCGCATTCGACGTGGACAACGACGTGGCAGGACGCTCTTCTGTAACATACGTGCCGCTGCTTCAGCAGTGCCACTTTGCCAATTCCGCCACAATTATGGCAGATGCAGCCAGGGTGCTGGGCCGCACAGAAGACGAGGCTTATTACCGCAACGTGGCCGCCCGTGCCCGCGAGGCCTTCTGCAAAAGCTATATGACTGCCGACGGCCATCTGGTGTCGCATACCCAGACGGCATATGTGGTTGCGCTGGCATACGATATGGTTCCGGAGGATATGCGCCCGCTGCTGGCCGCCAACCTGAAGGAGAGGGTAGACAGCTACGGCCACATCACCACCGGCTTCCTTGGTACATCGCACATCACCACCGCCTTGACCGCCTGCGGCCTGGACGAGACTGCCTATAAACTGCTGCTGCACGAGGGTTACCCGGGTTGGCTATATCCCGTGACCATGGGTGCCACCACCATCTGGGAGCGCTGGAACTCCATGATGCCGGACAGGACTATCCCGGACAACGGAATGAACTCCTTCAACCACTATTCTTACGGCGCCATCGGAGACTGGCTCTACCGCGAGGCGGCTGGAATCAAGGAGGCGGAGCCCGGATTCAAGAGAATCTGCATCAAGCCCCATCCCGGAGGCGGCATCAGCTTTATGCGGGCAGAGCAGCAAACGCCTTATGGAAAGGTCGTATCGCTCTGGACTCTGGAGGGAAACAAATTCTATCTGGAGGTGGAGATACCTTTCAATACCACGGTAGAGATTTATCTCCCTTCTGCCGACGGTTACCGCCGTCTTGTAACAGGCAGCGGCAAGCATTATTTATCAAGCGAAATGTAGCGAAATATCAATTTTGTTTGATAAATTTGCACGATGCGCAATAAGAAAATAGTTTGGTTCACGCTGGGTGGCTTCGTGCTGGGTTTCGCCCTGATGATATTTCTGAACTCGTTCTATGTAAAGAGTTCGTCCAATGAGAGTTGCATGTCGTGCCACGTGCACACCTATGCCGATTCTACATGGATGCTATCCATGCATTACCGCAATTCCAGCGGCACCGTGACCGATTGCGCCGATTGCCATCTCCCCGCAGGCACCCCCTCCGAGCATTTTATGGCCAAGGCAAGGATGGGTACCAAGGATCTGTTCAGCTATATCTTCAAGAGCAAAGAGAAGATAAACTGGGAGGCGAAGCGGGAACTGGATTATGCCAGGAAAATCGTTTTCAACTCATCCTGCAAGAAGTGTCATGCCGACATCTTCCCGGAAGGAATCTCAGATGACGCGGTTATAAGCCACCTCTATTACGAGGAGCATGAGAAGGACTACAACCTGCAGTGTATCAACTGCCATCTAGACGCCGGCCACTACAACCCCAGCTACCAGCACGGCCACAACCTGGCCGGATACGACGACAGCATGCCCGATATTGAGCCTTATGCAGAGGCGGCAACAGTGACAAAATTCGAAAACTATACAGAGACAGTCCCCGGCACTGTCTGCGCAATAAACATGCTGGCCATCCCCGGCGGTACGTTTGAGATGGGTTCGCCGGAGAGTGAGCCTTTCCGCAAGGCAGACGAGGGTCCGGTGCGCAAGGTCACCGTCTCCGACTTCTTCATGAGCGAAGTGGAGGTCACCTGGACGCAGTACTGGGCTTTCTTCCTGGAGACCCAGTCGCCGGGCCGCACATCGCCAAGTAAGATATATGCCAACAACACCCGTGAGGATATCGATGCCGTGAGCGGACCCACCCCTCCATACGGCGCGCCCGACCAGGGCTGGGGCAGGGGCGACCGCCCGGCAATCACCATGACCCACTACGGCGCAGAAACTTTCTGCCAGTGGCTCAGCCTTAAGACGGGACGTAAATATCGCCTGCCGACAGAAGCGGAGTGGGAATACGCTGCCCGCGGCGGCACAGTGACGCCCTACTATTTTGAAGGAAATCCCAGGAAACTCTCTGCGGCAACGTTTAAAAACAAGCTGTTCGGCACGGATACTGCAGTCATATCAAGCAATGTGTATTATGCTCAGAACAGCCATAACCGCACCGGCCTGCCACAGGATGTGCAGGCAAACCCGTTTGGCCTGAAGAATATGCTTGGTAACGTTATGGAGTACTGCTCAGACTGGTATGCAGAAGACGCATACAGCCGCATGGCCGACGGCGCGGTTGACCCCAGGGGTCCCGAGACGGGCAGTGAGTATGTGGTTCGTGGCGGGTACTATCTTTCAGATGCTGCCGATCTGCGTTGCGCCGCCCGCTCCCACACCGAGCACGATGCGTGGCTGCACACCGACCCGCAGATACCCAAGAGCATCTGGTGGTATTCAGATATCAAGGGGATAGGATTCCGCGTGGTGTGCGAAGTCCCGGAAGAATTGAAACAATAAATTACATACAGTTATGAGCAAAATTTCAAGACGCGATTTCTTTGGCTGTACCGCCGCTTTGGGCGGGACGGCGCTGCTGGCTTCTGTCCCGGTTCTATCTTCTTGCAGCGGCAAGAAGCCCCAGAACCTTCCGCTCCGTGCTCCCGGTGAATACTATCTTCCCGTTTTGGACGACAAGGCCGCAGACGGCCGCGAACTCAAGGCCGGTCTTATCGGCTGCGGCGGACGTGGTACGGGCGCTGCCGCAAACATGCTGCAGGCAGCCGCCGGTGTAAAATTCACCGCCTTTGGCGATGTGTTTGAAGACCGGATAGACGAGGCTATCGCCAACCTTACAGAATGGGGTTACGATGTGTCGGGCGTCCAGAAATTTGTGGGTTTTGACGCATACAAGAAGGTTATCGACAGCGGCGTGGATGTAGTCATCCTCACCACACCCCCGGCATTCCGCCCTTATCAGTTCCAGTATGCCGTAGCCAATGGCGTACACGCATTCCTTGAGAAACCGGTGGCCGTGGATGCAAAGGGCTGCCGCACCGTGATTGCCGCAGCCAAGCAGGCACAGGCCAAAAAGCTGGCAGTTGTCACCGGTACCCAGCGTCATCACCAGCGCTCTTATGTGGAGGCGTTCAAACGCATCCAGGAGGGCATGATAGGTGAAATCACCGGCGGTAATGTGTATTGGAACCAGGGCATGCTCTGGTACCGTGAGCGCGAGAAGGGCTGGAGCGATATGGAGTGGGCTATCCGCGACTGGGTCAACTGGAAATTCCTCTCCGGCGACCATATCGTAGAGCAGCACGTACATAATATCGATGTATTTATGTGGATGACCGGTGCACATCCCGTAAAAGCTACCGGCTTCGGCAGCCGTCAGAGGCGTGTGACCGGCGACCAGTACGACAACTTCAGCATCGATTTTGAATTTGACAACGGTGTGCACCTGCACTCCATGAGCCGCCAGATAGACGGTTGCTCCAACAATGTGAGCGAGTATGTCCGCGGAACCCTGGGTTACTGGAATTCAATCGACGGGGCTATCCGCAATAACAAGGGCGATATCATCTGGCAGTTCGACGGCACAGCTGAGCGTGCAGAGCATGCGCAGACCGACCCGTACGTTCTGGAACACGTGGACCTTATCAACCATATCCGCCGCGGCGAGATGCTGGACCAGGCAACTGATACGGCACTCTCTACCCTGGCCGGCGTAATGGGGCGCGAGGCTGCATACACCGGCAAAACCATTGTATGGGACGAGATTATGGCTTCTGACATGGACTACCTCCCCGCAGACATGGATGCACTTTCACTTTGCAGCCTGGATGCAGTAAAGCACCCCGAAATAGCCGTTCCCGGCGAAGCACGCAAATAACCCGTCGCTATGAACAGGAAAGATTTCTTCAAAACATCCCTGGCAGCAGCCGCTGCGGTGACTCTTGGCCCCTCTGTACTGACCGCCTGCGCTGGCAGGAAGGCAGCCGATACCGGCGCCAGATGCAATGTATCTTTGCAGGGCGGCAAAGCTCTGGGCGAAACTTATACAGAGAAACTGGATTACTGCGAATCCCTTGGCGTTACCGGTTTTGAGCCGGGCGGTTGGGAGCTGGTAAATCAATACGACGATCTGGCAAAGGCCCTGGAAGGCCGCAGCGTTAAGGTTTCTGCAATCTGCGCAGGATTCGAAGGCTTTATCCTGGCCGATGAGCCGGTGCAGAAAGCTGCGTTTGATACCTCCATGCGCCGCATCGTAGAGGCAGCCGGAGCTATCGGCTCCACGGGCGTGATAATGGTGCCCGCGTTCAGCCGTCAGACTCCCTGCAAGCCCAACAACCAGGAGACCTACGACTATCTGTGCGAACAGCTTCACGAACTCGGTGAATTCGCAGTTAAGTGCGGCACAACCGTAATTCTGGAACCGCTTAACCGCGCCGAGTGCTTCTATCTCCGTCTGGTGAGCGCCGCTGCAGCCATTTGCCGCGATGCTGGCAGCGAAGGCGTTAAGTGCATGGGCGATTTCTGGCACATGAAAGAGGAGACCAGCGACTACGCTGCCCTGATGTCTGCCGGCAAGAAGTATCTGCAGCACATCCATATAGCCAGCCGCAAGAACCGTTGTACCCCTGGCGAAGATGGCGAGGCCGACAATTACGTGGATGGATTCCGCGCCCTCAAAGAGATTGGCTACGACAAGTATATCAGCCTTGAGTGCGGCAGCATCGGCGACCCCGCAGTGGTAATCCCAGCTGCCGTAGAACTGATTAAAACCCAGTGGAGCCAGGCCTAACGGAACAACGGGCCGCCCGACAGATTCAAAGAGATGCCGGCGGTGAACCAGAATCCCGGCTGGGGTATCTCTCCAAAGTCATAATATGTCCGGTTCAGCAGATTGTTGAACCGGACATATATGCCTTTATAGTCCAGCTTTGCATCCAGCAGATGGTAGGGCTTTATCAGCTCAGAGCTGGTAGCCCGGTCCACGGAGGTGAAAGATACGTTGGCCGTCAGCCCCTTCCAGATATCAAAGTTTGCCTGGACGGATGACTTTCCACGTACATATTCCAGAGAGTACATGCTGCGGTAATTATCCGGCAGTGTCTTGACCGGCTCGTTGATAAGCTGTACATCCAGTGAAATATCGCGGATAAAGAACCCTGGACGGTTGATCAGCGTCGGGATACTGAGTTGCCCCATGGCCCTTTTGCCCGACATGCCTATCGTGCCGTGGTTCACGCTTGTCCAGGGAGCGTCTTCTCCGGCAGAGGTGTCCTTGATCCAGTCAATCAGGTCGTAGCCCCTGCTGCCAAATGCTGAAATCAGGAACCTGTAACCGCGGGCAGAGAATTTCAGGCCGATTTCCACCGCGTTCATCTTTTCTGACTTGAGGTTGGGGTCCGCCAGGTGTCCGCCCACAGAATAATAGAGGTCGGTGAAGGTCGGCATCCGGTAAGAGGAGTTCCATGAGGCGAATACGCGACCCCCTTCGCCCAGACGGATGCTGGCATCGGCGCCGGGGAAGAATTTGAGGCCTTCGTTGTTGCCGGTGTTGTACACGGCGGTAACCCCGGCCGATGCGCTGAACCAGCTGATGTTTACGTTGTGCTCCAGAAACAGGTTGTATGCGGTGCGGGCAAGGCCCCGGACATACACCCCTTTGGGGTCTGTAAGCGGTTCGCCCAGATTGGTGCTTCGGATGGCCTCGTGACGCGCCTCGGCGCCAAACGCCGTGCGCCCCAGCCGGGAATCCACATAACAGTTGAGGTTTAGCCCCAGCACATCGGTCTTGTGATAGTTGTAGGGGTATTTATCCGGTTCGTCGCGGAACAGTTGGAACTCATCCTCGCCATGATTCCAGTAGAGGGCAGGGGTAAAGTGCAGCAGGCCGCGCCCGTCGCTCTTGACTGCCATGAATACCTTGGCGGTGCTTTCGTACTGATTGTCGTACTTTGTGCTGTAAAAAGTGCCGGCGCCAAACCACTTGCCGCTTATTCCGGCATGCCATGTCAGGTTTCGCCGTGTCCATTCATGAGCGCCGCTGTAGAACAATTTGGCGGCCTTGAAATCGGTGTTGGGCGTACCGTCGGCACAGGTGCTGAAACCTTTGCTCTGAGATACCCCGAAAGAGAGATTGTGGTAGTTGTGGCAGTCTGCAAACGAGAGGGAACTGCCAAGGTTGTAATACCCGAAAGAACCTCCTTCGAGATTGATGGTGGAGGAGAGGGTCGTGTGGTTGGCCTCCCTTATCCAGATGCGGCCGGAAAGGTCGGCATCGCCCGTGGTACCGGTAACCGGAGCGTTCACATGGGCTTTGGTGACGATATTTATGGCGCCCATCATCGCCGATGTGCCATATACGCGCG
This sequence comes from Bacteroidales bacterium, assembly GCA_017446775.1. Classification (GTDB taxonomy): domain Bacteria; phylum Bacteroidota; class Bacteroidia; order Bacteroidales; family UBA932; genus Equibacterium. The sequence goes on from JAFSQE010000022.1 coordinate 145,761, forward strand.
CCGCAGGCCCCTCCAGAATCTCGATATGGTCTATGTCGCTCAGAATCACCGGTAAGTCAAAGGAATTGTGCCCCGTCTGCGGGTCGGTGATATTGATGCCGTTAAGCAGCACCGCAACCTGGTTGTATGTGCCGCCGCGGATGCTGACGTCGGTCTGCATCCCGAATGCCCCGCGCTGCCGCACATCCACCCCGGCAGAATACTTTAAAAGGTCGTTCACAGTCTGGACCGGCGCCGCCGCAATCGCCGCACTGTCCAGCAGCGTAACTGTCCGTGCACTCGCGTGCAACGCCACAGGCACCCTGGAAGCCGTCACCGCTACAGAGTCGATGGAATACAGCAGCCCGTCCTGCTCCACACCCTCCGGCACTGCCTGGGCTGCAGCAGTCAGACTGCATATCGATACAAATAATATGAACAGCCACGCTTTTCTCATAATCATCCGTAACTATGGAAGCGGCCAGCTTAGATTGTCAGGTTAAGTGTAACGCTCTCGCCGTTCAAGGGAGAGAAAAAGGGGAACGTGTTTACGTGTCATCTCGTTGGATGTTAGAATATGAATTTGCCTGTTACTCCCACTCGATCGTTGCCGGGGGTTTGGAGGAGATATCGTAGCAGACGCGGTTCACGCCGCGCACCTTGTTGATGATATCGTTGGAAACCTTGGCCATGAAGTCGTAGGGGAGGGGGAACCAGTCGGCGGTCATGCCGTCGGTGGATACCACTGCGCGCAGGGCAACGGTGTATTCGTAGGTGCGTTCGTCGCCCATCACCCCGACGCTCTTTACCGGCAGCAGTATCGCGCCCGCCTGCCAGATGGCGTCGTAGAGGTTGGTGGCGCGCCGCAGCGGTTCGCTGGCCGATGGCAGGTCGCACTTGTATGCGCGCAGGCTGCGGATATAGATATCATCGGCACCGCGCAGTATCTCCAGCTTCTCTGCTGTGATGTCGCCAAGGATGCGGATGCCCAGCGACGGGCCGGGGAATGGGTGGCGCCCAACAAGTTCGTCTTTTATGCCTAAAGCACGGCCTACGCGGCGCACTTCGTCCTTGAAAAGGCTGCGCAGCGGCTCCACTATCTTGAGGTTCATCTTCTCCGGCAGACCGCCCACGTTGTGGTGTGACTTGATTTTGGCAGAGGGGCCGTTCACGGAGCACGACTCTATCACATCTGGATAGATGGTGCCCTGCGCCAGCCACCGTGCGCCAGTTATCTTTTGCGCCTCGGCATCGAACACCTCTATGAAGGCGGCGCCGATAGCCTTGCGCTTCTTCTCGGGGTCGGTGATACCCGCCAGCGCATTCAGGAACCTTTCGCCGGCATCCACGCCAACCACGTTCAGACCCATATCCTTGTATGACTCCAGCACGTCGCTGAATTCGTTCTTGCGGAGCAGGCCGTTGTCCACGAATATGCAGGTCAGCTGGCTGCCGATGGCCTTGTTCAGAAGCACCGCCGCCACTGTGGAATCCACGCCGCCGGACAGACCCAGAATCACCCGGTCGCTGCCAATCTTCTCACGCAGTGCCGCAACAGTGGTATCTATGAAACTTTCCGGAGTCCAGTCGCCGCCGCAGCCGCAGATGCCTTTCACAAAGTTCTCCAGAATCCTGGGGCCCTCTTTGCTGTGGAACACCTCGGGGTGGAATTGTACTGCGTAGGTATCTTCGCCGCAGATATGATAGGCCGCGTTCACCACATCTTCCGTAGAGCCAATCACCTCGGCACCTTCCGGCAGGCGGGTGATGGTGTCGCCGTGGGACATCCAGACCTGGGATTCGGGGCTCACGCCGGCAAACAGGGGCGAAGCGGTATCCACCACGCGGAGCATCGCCCGGCCGTATTCGCGGCTGCCGGAGTTCTCTACGCCGCCGCCGTAGTTGTATGCCAGATATTGCGCGCCGTAGCAGATGCCCAGCAGCGGCAGTCGCCCCTTGATGCCGCTCAAATCGAGCCGGGGCGCATTCTCGTCGCGCACCGATGCCGGACTGCCGGATAGGATGACTCCTTTCACGTCGGGCCCAATCTCGGGCATCTTGTTAAAGGGGTGGATTTCGCAATATACGTTGAGTTCCCGGACCCTGCGGCCAATCAGTTGCGTAACCTGCGAGCCGAAGTCCAGAATGAGAATTTTTTCCGTCATAAACCAAAGGATTATAGGCCAACAAAAATATGAAAAAATGTTGTATTTTTGCGCCCTATTTAAAACGACCATGCAGAACATAAGAAATATAGCGATTATCGCGCACGTCGACCACGGCAAGACCACTCTGGTGGACAGGATGATACAGCAGACCACCCACATGCGCGAGGTGGAAAAGCTCGGCGACCTGATTCTTGACTCGGGCGATTTGGAGCGCGAACGCGGCATCACCATCCTGGCAAAGAATGTGTCGGTGACCTACAAGGGCGTAAAAATCAATATTATCGACACTCCCGGCCACGCCGATTTTGGCGGCGAGGTAGAGCGCGTGCTCAATATGGCCGACGGCGTGCTGCTGCTGGTGGATGCCTTTGAGGGGACTATGCCTCAGACCCGTTTCGTACTGCAGAAAGCCATCGAGATGGGCAAGAAGCCCATAGTAGTGGTCAATAAGGTGGACAAACCCAACTGCCGCCCCGACTTTGTAAACGAGCAGGTGTTCGATCTGATGTTCACCCTGAACGCGACGGAAGAGCAGCTGGATTATAAAACGGTGTTCGGCAGCGCAAAGCAGGGTTGGATGTCGCTCGACTGGCGCAAACCCACCGACAGCATCAGCCCGCTGCTGGACGTCATCATAGATGAAATTCCGGCGCCTGAGGTGGTGGAAGGTACCCCGCAGTTGCTGATATCATCCCTGGAGTATTCCCCGTACGTGGGGCGTATCGCGGTGGGACGAATCACCCGCGGCACGCTGCACAAGAACGACAGTATCTCGCTTTGCAAGCGCTACGATATCGTTGAGAAGCAGAAGATCAAAGACCTGATGGTGTTCGAAGGACTGGAGAAAAACACCGTCGAGAGCGTTCAGTGCGGCGATATATGCGCTGTGGTGGGCATCAACGGCTTTGAGATAGGCGATACGATTGCCGATTTCGAGAATCCCGAGGCGCTGCCGCCAATCGCGGTGGACGAGCCCACGATGAGCATGCTCTTCTCCATAAACGACTCGCCTTTCTTTGGCCAGGACGGCAAGTTTGTCACCAGCCGCCATCTTAAGGAGCGTCTGGACCGGGAACTGGAGAAAGACCTGGCGCTGAGGGTGAAGCCCGGCGTCGGCACCGACTCGTTTGTGGTTTATGGTCGCGGCGTGCTGCACCTGTCAATTTTGATTGAGACGATGCGACGCGAGGGCTTCGAGCTGCAGGTCGGCCAGCCCAAGGTGCTGGACAAGACCATCAACGGGCAGCGTTGCGAACCCATCGAGAATCTGACGATTGACGTTCCCGACGAGTTTGTGGGGCGTGCCATAGAGATGGCAACCCGCCGCAAGGGGGCGCTGGTACACATGGATTCCCGCGACGGTCGCACACACCTCGATTTCGACATCCCTTCGCGTGGCATGATGGGATTGAGGAGCAACCTTCTCACCGCATCTGCCGGCGAAGCTGTGGTATCCCACCGGTTCAAGGATTACGAACCGTACAAGGGTGACATCGAGAAGCGTATCAACGGCTCCCTGGTATCGCTGGATACCGGTACCGCCATCGCTTATGCCATGGACAAGCTGCAGGACCGCGGCCGCTTCTTTGTGGAGCCGGGCGATGAGATCTATGCCGGCCAGGTGGTGGGAGAACACACCCGCGAGCGCGATTTGAACATCAATATCTGCAAGACCAAGAAGCTCACCAACGTCCGTGCTGCCGGCAGCGACGAGAAGGTGATGCTGCCGCCTGCCATCAAATTCAGCCTCGAAGAGGCGCTGGAGTACATCCAGGAGGACGAGCTGGTTGAGGTTACGCCGCATGCGATGCGTTTGCGCAAGATATTGCTGGACGAGACTGCCCGCAAGCGCGCTGCTTTAAAATAGGTTGCAAACCAAAAATAATTTGCTATATTTGCACCCCAATTTGCTTAAGGTAAAGCGATGAGCGAGATAATCATTCCACTTCACGGCCTTACTCGTGGCGGACAGGAGTTTGACTTCGTGCTTGACGACAGTTTCCTGGATGAATTTTCTCACGATGTGGTTCAGGGGCTGGATTGCAAGGCGCACATCGCAGCAGAGCAGAAGGGTAGTTGGATTGAAATACACTGCACGGTAACGGGACAGGCCCTGGTGCTGTGCGACCGCTGTCTGGAAGATCTCCGGCTGCCGGTCGTAATAGACCAGATGCTTACCGTCCGCTTTGACACAGAACCGGAAGAAGTTGTCAATGAAGATGACAATGTCATCACCCTTCTTGAAGGCACTTCCGAGTTCGATTTGGGGCAGACGCTGTACGATTTGACATGTGTCTCGCTGCCGATGCAGAAAGTCCACCAGCAGGGAGGCTGTAACCCCGAGGCGCTTGCCCGTCTGAGTGACGAAGCCCAGATGGAGAGCCAGCCGGCGATGAACACCCCCTTCAGCGGGCTGAAAGATTTGTTGAAACAAAAGAAAAATTAAAAATAGAAGACAATGGCACATCCTAAACGAAAAGTCTCCAAACAGCGCAGAGACAAAAGAAGAACTCACGATGTAGCTCCCATGCCGACCCTGGCAACTTGCAGCAACTGCGGTGCTACCGTAATGTACCACCATGTTTGCCCCGAGTGCGGCTACTATCGCGGACGTCAGATTATAGCGAAGAACGCACAGTAATCAGGCCCCCACAACGGCCTCTTAGTTCAACGGATAGAACGGAGGTTTCCTAAACCTTAAATACAGGTTCGATTCCTGTAGGGGCTACAAAACATGCACCTTGCATCGCGGGGTGCATGTTTTGCTTATATGCTGACAATTTGGCAGAAAATTGGCGGCTGGCAAATATGTTGATTGTTGTTCAGGCAAAGGAGAAAAATGATATGAACAACAACGCTCAAGAATTGGAAAAATACGCCGTGAACCTCAATGAGAGGGCACGTGCGTCTAAACTGGATCCTGTGATCGGCCGTGACGACGAAATCCGCAGGGTGCTGCAGATTCTTAGCCGAAGGACCAAGAATAACCCTATCCTGGTGGGCGAACCCGGCGTGGGTAAGACCGCCATCAGCGAGGGCATCGCGCAGCGAATCATCAACGGTGATGTCCCCGAAAACCTTAAGACAAAGACTATCTACTCGCTGGATATGGGGGCACTTATTGCTGGTGCCAAATATCAGGGCGAATTTGAAGAACGCCTCAAGGGCGTGGTCAAGACCGTGTGCGAAAGCAACGGCGAAATCATCCTTTTCATAGATGAAATCCACACTCTGGTGGGCGCAGGGCGTACCAGCGGCGCTATGGATGCCGCAAATATCCTCAAACCCGCCCTGGCCCGCGGAGAGCTGAGGGCGATCGGTTCCACGACCCTGGATGAATATCAGAAGTATTTCGAGACCGATAAGGCGCTGGAGCGCCGTTTCCAGATGGTGATGATAGACGAACCTTCGCCCGCCGAGTCGATTTCGATACTGCGTGGTTTGAAAGAAAAGTACGAGAATCACCACAAGGTGCGTATAGAAGACGATGCGATTATAGCCGCCGTGCAACTGTCTCACCGTTATATCACCAACCGTTTTCTGCCGGACAAGGCCATCGACCTGGTGGACGAGGCGGCCAGCAAGCTACGTCTGGAGATGAATTCCGTGCCGGAGCCCATAGACGATTTGAATCACCGTATCAAGCAGCTGGAAATTGAAAAGGCTGCCATAAAACGGGAGGGCGAGTCGGCCAAGCTGGATAAGCTGGAGAAGGATCTGGAGCAGACCAAGGCAGAGCAAGAACGACTGATGGAGAAGTGGAACAGCGAGAAGAATGTCCTTGGCGATTTGAGCAACCGTCGTCAGGAGCTGGAGAATCTGCGCCACGAGGCCGAAACAGCAGAGCGCAACGGCGACTACGGACGTGTGGCGGAGATCCGCTACGGCCGCATGCAGCGTGTGCAGGAGGATATAGACCGGCTCACCAAAGAAAAAGAGGGCTGGGAGAATCCCATTATGAACGAGGCGGTGAGCGAAGATGACATCGCTGAGGTTGTGGCCCGCTGGACCGGCATCCCTGTGAGCCGTATGATGCAGAGCGAGAAAGAGAAGCTGCTGCATATAGAAGAGGAACTGCACAAGAGGGTAGTGGGTCAGGACGAGGCCATCAGCGCCGTGGCCAACGCCGTACGACGCAGCCGTGCCGGCCTGCAGAACGAGAAGCGCCCTATCGGATCGTTCCTGTTTATGGGTACCACCGGTGTGGGCAAGACCGAGCTGGCCAAAGCCCTGGCGGAGTATCTGTTCGACGACGAGAACATGATGACCCGTATCGATATGAGCGAATATCAGGAGCGGCATACCGTGTCGCGTCTGGTAGGTGCGCCTCCGGGGTACGTCGGTTATGAAGAGGGTGGCCAGCTTACCGAGGCGGTGCGCCGCAAGCCCTATTCCGTGGTGCTGCTGGATGAGATAGAGAAGGCGCATCCCGACGTGTTCAATGTGCTGCTGCAGGTGCTTGACGACGGCCGCCTGACCGATAACAAGGGACGCACCGTCGACTTTAAGAACACCATACTGATTATGACCTCCAATGTGGGCAGCGATATTATCCAGGACAGCATCGCGCAGGGCGTAGATTTCAATGACTGCCGCGACAAGGTGATGGAGCTTCTCAAACACAGCGTGCGGCCGGAGTTCCTGAACCGTATCGACGAGATAATCATGTTCCACCCGCTCAGCCGGGAGGATGTGCGCGAAATCCTGAAGATACAGATGGCGGAGTTGCAGGGCAAGCTGGCGGCGATGGATATCACGCTCGATTTTACCGAAGGTTTCGTGGAATACTTGTCGGACAAGGGCTACAATCCCGTTTACGGCGCGCGGCCCATCAAACGTGTGCTCCAGCGCGACCTCATCGACGAGCTGGCCAAACAGCTGCTCGAGGGTAAACTCTCCAAAGAGCACCCCATCACGGCGGATATCTCTGAAGGGGTAATCACCCTGAAGTAGAAGATTAAGTGCTCCCAATGGCAGTAAAAATCCGCCATTGGGAGCAAAAATGGCCCAAAACGCGCCCAATGGAAGGATTATTCTGCCATTGGGCGCGTTTGTTTTATAACAATTGCTATATTCGCGGCCCAAATAACTGCTGATGAAGCTCCGTCGATTAATTACCGTCTTTATGACGGTCCTCTGCACGGGCGCGGGCACTCTTGCCGCGCAGAATGTCTCCGTCTATTTCGGAGAAAACAAGACCTTGTACGACAGCCGCTACTACGGCGCCCTCTTTGGCGAGGGCATCGCACCCACGTTCCCGACATTCGATGTCAAATTCGGATGGAACGATAATAGTCCGTCACCCTATGCGGCCCTTTGCAATCATCCCGAGGTGGGGGTGGGCTTCCAGTTCGACGGGCTGGGCGACGTAAAGACCGCCAGCGGCCCCGGCATCGGCAATATCTACAGCATCTACGGCTACTTTGACCGGCCGGTTGTAAGCGCGGGCTGTTTCCGGCTCGGCTATAGCGGTGAATTGGGCCTTGCGTTTATGTTTGACAAGCGATTCGACCCAGTTGCCAACCCCAACGTCGTAATCATTTCGTCGCCGGTCAACACCCATATTTCGCTGGGAGTGCAGGCGAGCTACGACATCAACCCCCGCTATGATGTCGGTCTCGGCTTCTTCTTCAACCATACTTCCAACGGCGCCGTCTGTTTCCCCAACAAGGGGCTGAATGCATTTGAGCTGGCGCTGCGGCTGGGGTTGCACAATCCCGCCCGGGGGTCTGAGGTAGTGCGTGCGACCGTGGACGACGGATTCAAGCGCGGATTCCAGTTTGCCGTGCAGGCTACTTGCGGCATCATGAGCAACGAGGCCAAGTATGACAGATATATTGAAGATGGCGTGTGGGTCAACGACCGCTATCCCAAGTATGCCTTTGAGGTGAATGCTCTCTATAAGTACTGCCGCACCCAGGCGAGTGGCTTCGGCTTTGACCTGTTCGTGACGCCGTTCTGCGAAGAGATTGCAGAGAATGACGTCCGCGGCGAGACCTATGACCCAGTGTCTGTGGGAGTTGCGTTCCTGCACGAATTCAGCTATCGCAACTTTGCTACGATGGCGGGTGTGGGCCGCTATCTGTACCACAACGACGGACTCGCCCGGGGCAAGAAACTCTATCAGCTGGTTTCTGTGAGATATACCTTCCCCTCTCTGGCCAACATGTACGCCGGCGTAGTGCTAAAGGCACACAAATTCATGGCCGCCGAATCGATCCAGTTCTGCATCGGCAAGCGGTTCTGAAATAGCTGTTTCTGAGCGGATTGGTTGCCTATAAAAGGATTACGGTTACAGACCTGGAGGCCTGGGCGCCCATGACCAGGACCTGGGCGATGTCGGCGGTTTTGGAAGGGCCGCTGATAAAGGTGCCGTAGCCATAATCGCTGAAGCCGATCTGGCGGTAGGCCTCGTGCATGTTGTTCACTATGCACCCCTTGGGCAGCAGGATTACCAGGTGCTCGGAGATGAAGCACACCGCCCGCTCTTTCATGGCCTGGGGAACCCAGATACATCCGTTTTCGGCAACACCGAAATCGCCGCGGATAATGCCCAGGCCGGTGCCGTTGAGCGACTGTGCATCGGGGACGGTGTCGGGATTGCGCAGCATGCCCAGGTTGATGCCGATGGGGCCGGGGATAAAGTAGCTGTAGGAGTAGCCGCCGCTGCGCCGGTACACCGGGCAGGTGTTCATGCATGAGCCGCAGCGGATGCACTTGAGCGCCTCCCAGTGGTCGGGATCGGCCACCCACTCGCTGCGGCCGTTGTCTACCAGCACTATGTGGAACTCACCGTCGCTGCAGCGCGATTTGATAGATGAGCTGGCAAAGCAGCTCCTTGAAGGGAAGCTTTCCAAGGAGCATCCCATCACTGCTGATATCGTAGACGGAGTAATAACTTTGCATTAATATTTTTACTATATTAGCAGAATTAAACCGATATCTGCTAATATATGAAGAGACTGTTAGTGAGTGTAGCGCTTTTTTGCGCCGTGTGGATGGGACTTCGGGCCCAGAGTTTTACCCATATAGAAGATATGCCCGAGGCGCAACTGCCCTTTACGCCGGATGCGGCGTGGGCAGCTGTCAAGGGTGTGAACTTTGCCTGGGGGAGCCTGGATGTCCGCTACCAGAAGATGCAGGTACCGGTTATAAAGCCGGTTAAGGTGGCCGGTCAGGTGTCCTGGCGCGGAGAGCGCGTCAGCTTCCAGCCGGTGCTCTGGACCCCGGAAGATTTGCACGATGTGGCGCTGGAGGTATCGGACCTGACTTTCCGCAAGCACACCATCGGCTCGTCCAATATCAAAATCGGCTTCGAGCGCTATGTCATTGGCGACTGCCTGGGCGCGGAAAATGGCCAGCGCGGCTATTTCCCCGCAGAGATGGGCGGCTTTGACCAGAGCAAGCGCGACTCTGTGCTCACCCCCGATGCTATTATCGGCCCCAGTATGGCCAAGATAGAAGCAAACACCACCCGTCCCGTATGGATTACAGTCTGGGTGCCTCAGACCGCTGTGCCGGGCACTTACAAGGGTACGGTGAAACTTTGTGCAAAGGAGCTTCGAAAGCCGCTGGAGCTCACATATACCGTTGAGGTGCGCGACCGCGTGCTCCCCAAGCCGGCCCATTGGAGCTTCCACCTGGACCTGTGGCAGAATCCCTTTGCGGTGGCGCGATACTATGGCGTTGAACCGTGGAGCGAAGATCACCTGGAGCTGATGAGGCCGCTTATGACCGCACTGGCCCAAGGCGGCGAGAAGGTTGTTACAGCTACGTTGATGTACGACTGCTGGGGACCCCAGACGCTGGATCTGTTCCAGACCATGGTTCAGGTTACCAGGCAACTGGACGGCAGCACCACTTACAACTACGACATTTTTGACCGCTGGGTGGAGTTCATGGCCTCCTGCGGCATCACGGAGCAGATCAACTGCTTCACGATAGCCCCCTGGCAGACCCGCTTCAGGTATTTTGACGTCGCTACGGATTCGCAACGCTTTATCCCGTTCGATTATGGCGATGATGTCTACCGTTCTTTTTGGATTCCGCTGCTGCGCAGTTTCGCAGACCATCTCCGTGCCAAGGGTTGGTTCGAAAAGACTTACCTTGCGGTTGACGAGCGGGGCGTGGAGGTGATGCGCAGGGTGATGGCTGTGGCGCATGAGGCCGACCCCGGCTTCAAGTTTGCCCTTGCCGGCAATTATCACCCCGAGCTGGAAAGCCAGCTGGACGACTACTGCATCGGGCTGGCTGTGGACGACGATTATTTTATCCGTGCCGACGGCCGCGCGATAAACGACCGCCGCCGTGCCGAGGGGAAGATAACCACCTTCTATACCTGTTGCGGCGAGGGGCATCCCAACACCTTTACAATATCGCCTCTGGCAGAATCGGCGGCCCTGGGCTGGTATGCCCTCTGCAACCATTACGACGGCTATCTCCGCTGGGCATACAACAGCTGGAACCGCGAGCCGCTGTACGATGGCCGCTGGTATAACCTTACCTCCGGCGACATCTTTATGGTGTATCCGCAAGGGTGTTCTTCTGTCCGTTGGGAACGCTTTGTGGAGGGTATCCAGGCCTATGAAAAGGTGAAGATACTGCGCGAAGAATATGTATCCCGTCCCGCGAAACTCAAGAAGCTGGAGGCCGCAATATCCCAGTTCACCCACGCCAATCTGTGGTTTGGTGGCGCCGACAGATATGTAAACGAGGCAAAAGCTATTCTGGATACATTCTAAGAGAACAAATAACAACAATAACAAAATTATGAAAGTTTCACAAGTAATGGCCAACCTGGAGCGTAAGTACCCTTACGAGCCGGAGTATCTACAGGCTGTCCGCGAGGTGCTGGAGTCTGTAGAAGAGGTTTACAACGAGCATCCCGAATTTGAAAAGAACAAGATAGTAGAGCGGATGGTAGAGCCCGACCGTATCCTGTCGTTCAGGGTTACCTGGGTCGACGACCAGGGACAGATCCAGACCAACAGCGGTTTCCGCGTACAGTTCAACAGCGCGCTGGGCCCCTACAAGGGCGGCTTGCGCTTCCACCGCGCCGTGACCCCCGGAATGCTCAAGTTCCTGGGTTTTGAGCAGACCTTCAAGAATGCCCTCACAACCCTCCCGATGGGTGGCGGCAAGGGTGGCAGCGACTTTGACCCCAAGGGCAAGAGCGATGCCGAGATAATGCGCTTCTGCCAGGCTTTCATGCTGGAACTTTGGAAAATTATCGGCCCCGATACCGATGTCCCTGCAGGTGATGTAGGCGTAGGAGCACGCGAAATAGGATATCTTACCGGAATGTACAAGAAGCTGGCGCACGAATACAACACCGGCGTGCTCACCGGCAAGGGCCTCACATGGGGCGGCAGTATCCTCCGTCCGGAGGCAACCGGATTTGGTGCCCTGTATTTCACAAAACAGGTGCTCGCCACCGCAGGCCGCGACATAAAGGGGCACACTATCGCCCTTTCCGGCTTCGGCAATGTGGCGTGGGGTGCCGCTACCAAGGCTGTCGAGATGGGGGCCAAAGTGGTTGCAATAAGCGGTCCCGACGGCGTGTGCGAGATCCCCGGCGGCATAGACCAGGAGATGATAGACTACATGCTGGTGATGCGTGCTTCCAACCGCGACCAGGTGAGCATGATGGCCGACCGTTTCCCCGACAAGGCAAAATTTACCCCCGGCAAGAAGGCGTGGAGCGTTAAGTGCGACATCGCCCTGCCGTGCGCATTCCAGAACGAGCTGGAAGAGGCCGATGCCAAAGAGCTTATCGCAAACGGTACGTTCTGCTGCTGCGAGGTCTCCAACATGGGTTGCCGTCCGGAGGCTATCAAAGCCTTCCAGCAGGCAGGCGTAATCTTTGCCCCGGGCAAGGCCGTAAACGCCGGCGGCGTGGCAACATCGGGACTGGAGATGACCCAGAACGCATCCCATATCTCATGGACGGGCGCCGAGGTCGATGCCAAGCTGCATCAGATAATGAGCTCCATCCACGAGCAGTGTGTCAAATACGGCACCCAGCCAGACGGTAAGATAGACTACGTGAAGGGGGCAAACATTGCCGGCTTCATGAAGGTGGCGATAGCCATGCTTGAACAGGGTGTAATCTAGAGTTGCTATTATGCCGGATTTTAGTCGAATAACCCGCCCCAACATTCTGTATAATGGGTTGTATCACTATGTAAGCCTTGCGCTGAGGTTTATCTATTACCGAAAGTTCCAGGTAATCGGCCGGGAGAACATCCCCAAGGACCGCAAGGAGGGCTTCCTGATAATATGTAACCATCAGAACGGACTCGTGGACGCGCTCAGCATCCTCTTTGCCGTGGCACCCCGCGAACCGGTGTTTCTGGCACGCGCCGACATCTTCAAGAAGGAATCCATCGCCAAAATGTTGGTGATGCTGCGCATTATGCCCGCATATCGCAAGCGGGACGTTGGTACCGAAGGCCTCGGCCAGAACGCGGCTGTCTTTGAACAGGCGGTCAAACTGATGCGGGAGGGGGCGGTTGTGGCCCTCTTTCCCGAGGCTGGCCACCAGGACCATCACTACCTGGGTTCCTTCAAGAAAGGTTTTGCCAGAATGGCCTTCGGATATGAAGAGGATTGCAATTTCTCAAAGGATCTGAAGATTCTGCCGATAGGCCACCATTATCTCGGCTATGACGGGATGCAGCTCGATGCCCTTTTCACCATCGGTGAACCGTTTACTTTTGAGGAGCTTTACGACACTTATAAAGAGCATCCGGAGCGCGGCCGCTATCTGCTTGCTGCCAAGGCGAGGGAGCGTGTCGAGAGTATGATACTCAATATCGAGGAGCCGGAACGCTACGAGGCTGTGGAGCAGCTTTGCCAGATGTATGTGCCGGTTTATGAAAAGCGCCACGGCTTGCGCAAAAGCCAGCTGACCAACGACCTGGCGGCGCGACGGGCAGTGAATAGCAAGCTCAAGGCGGACGGCTATTCATCTTCCCTGATTGACAAGGCAGAGGAGTATGTCTCCAGGCTCAAGGAGTTGAAGATGGACGATTATGTGGTGGAGCGGGCCGGAACACCGGGATTTATTTTCCGTACGCTGCTGTGGATATTGCTGCTGCCGGTATTGCTGCTTTCTGCCGTTATCAACTTTGTGCCTCACCAGCTCTCCAGACACATCTCAAAAAGTATGAAGGACCATATGCTGGTTCACTCCATGAGGCTTGGAGTGGGGCTGTTGGCCTTTCTGGCCTGGTACCTGATTATTTTTGCGGTTGTCTGGATTATATTCAAGAAGTTCTGGATAGCCCTGTTGGCACTTTTGCTGCTGCCGGTCACCATGCTTGCCTATCATAATTTGCGCCTGCTCTCAGCCAGACTGGTACAGCGCTTCCGCAAGTATCGCCTCAAACTGCGGCGTGACCCCAAGATAACCGATACCCAGCGGCTGCGCCGCGAGATTATGGCGGAGCTGGACGATTTGATGCAGCAGGCATGAACATCGGAACAATAAAAAAAGAGGAGTTCGAAAAATCGGACTCCTCTTTTTGTTAACGGTCAAACGTTATTCGGTAAGGCCGAATCCCTCCTGCTGAGGGAGGATGTTGGTTGCGGGATTCCACTTCTTGGTGCCGGTAGCCCAGTTTGCATGGCTCTTGACAGCGGCGGGAACCACACCCGACATCTTGTTGCCGGAGAGCCTGAGGTCGGTGCATTTTGCAGGCAGGTTGCCGAACGACTCGGGAATGTTACCGGTGATATCGTTATCCTCCAGGCGGATGGTAGTAACCGCAGACAGGTTTCCGAATGCTTCGGGAACGGTTCCGGCAAGATTTGCGTTGTATGCGTTGACGCCGACAAGTGCGGTGCAGCCACCAAGTACATCCACGTTGCCACCGATTTTGGTGTTACCAATCTGGAACTGCTGCAGGTTCTTCAAATCGCCGATTGCAGCGGGAAGGGTACCAGTCATGTTGGCGTTGTCGTTTACATAGAGTTGTTTAAGCTTGGTGAGCTGGCCGATATTCTCTATGCCGGATGCGCTGATGTCGTTGGTCTGGAAGTAGAGTACCTCCAGCTTCTCCAGACTATACAGGGAAGCGGGCAGATTGCCGGTAAGTTTGCAGTTGTTGAACTTGAGCTGGATAAGCTCTGTCAGATCGCCAATCTCTTCGGGAAGGGTCCACTCGGAGGTGATGATATCCTTGGCGGTGAAAAGCACCTTGGTCACACGGCCGTCTGCAACGGTGACGCCGCTCCACTTTGCAGTTGCGTCGTCCATGGGTTTGGTAAGATCCCATACCTTGTCTGCTTTCCATGAAGCACCATTGGATGCGTTGTAGATAGCTACCAGAGCCAGAGAGTCGGTACGGCGGCAGGGCTGGCAGCCGGTTTGTGACAGCGAGGCGATAGCCTGAGCTGCACCAGCCGTGGTTTTGAAGGCCACAGTTGTCTGACGCTCCCTAAGGGATATGTTTTCATCAAAAGCCACGGTTACAGTAGTCTCGCCAGCCTCGCCGGAAGAGGGGGTCACTGTAACCCAGCCATTCTGAGGAACTACCGACCATGGAGCATTGGCGGTAACGGTTATTGTAAGAGAACTTGCCTCGGCAGAAGCGACCAGGGCATCGTTGTCAATAGAGATGCTGGGCGCGGCTGCCAGCTGTGCGACCTTGATGGTCTCGGACAGTTCACCTGCAGTTACCTTGACGTCTGCGCTGCGCTCTTCAATCCCCGTGTTTTCTGTAACGGTGATGGTGATGTTTGCATCGCCTTCGCCGGAAGCGGGTTCAATGCTGACCCATTCAGCATCGCAGGATACGGTCCAGGCGGTGTTGCTGGTGATGGCAACGGTTTTACGGAGGCCTTCATCGGCCTTGAAGTTTACAGCCTTTTCCCCTACGGCAAGGGCCGGAGTAAAGGGCTCCTCGCAAGAGTAAAGAAAAGCCACTGCAAACAGCAGTGCAAAAGCTTTGAATAAAAACTTCTTTGTCATAATAAGTGTTTGATGTTAATTGAATGAATATTTCTTTTTGAGTTTTTTTACTTGACGCTGATAGTTGCGAAGGCCCCAGACACCGTTGTTTTCAAGCACGCGCGGCGGGAGGAAGTTCCCCTCCAGCTCCTTCAATACACCCTGCTGACTGTGCTCATCTGCTATCTCGGGCGGTACATTGTACAGCGCCTCCATAGCAAAGCGGACCGTGCGGCGGCGGAGCCTGCGCCCAACCGGCTTGTCGTTTAACACGCCGCCGATGTTGGACAGGGCCAGCATGATGTATCTGTAGTACTGGCGGCTTATAAGTCTGGTGCGCTCCTGGTCCAGGCCGTCCAGCTGCAGCAGGAGTTTGCAGTTGCGGATTCCTGCCATGGAAGAGCGCAGCAGGTCGTTACCCAGGGACTCTGGCTGGGCCGACGGGTCGGGCGAGATTGCAGCCGATATGAACGGCGCGTAATAGCAATATTTGCCCGCTTTGGCTTCGCCTTCAGGGGCGTAGCCCATAGCGATAGCATAATAGTCGTAGGGTCCCAGCCGAGGCGGCATCAGGCTCACACCAGATTCAAAATCGGCGGCGGTGGCCAGATGGTTGTAACGGGCGTAATCCATCACAGATGCGGCGGTCCCGTATTCTGCAGTAAAAGTCCTGCTAAGCAGGGAATCTGCTGGATATGCCCAGGAGGCGCCCATATTGTGGCTCAGCCCCAGCACATGCCCCATCTCGTGGCATATCGCATGGCGTATCATAGGGCCGATTACCTCTATCGGATACTCCTTGAGCCGCGCCATCCCGTCTGCCGCACCGGTCTGGATGTAGCGCCAGTCGCAGAGCAGCTTGAGGGCATCTTTCCACCATAGGATATCGCCCTGCAGAATCTCGCCGCTGCGCGGGTCAAACATCACATCGCCCTTGGCGTTGTGCTCGTCGACATCCATATATCGCACCATGTTCACCAGCGGGGCAAACCGTTCAAAGTGTCTGTCTTCAGGCTCGGGATGCACCTCTACAACAGGGCCAACGCCAATAGCGATGAAGGCCTTGTTCCAGTCTTCTATACCCTCCTTGATATACGGATACCACTCGGCGGGGAACTTTTTATCTACGTAGAAATCGAGCTTGCGCCCGTTGCTGAAATCCCAGCGAAGCGAGAGTCCGGTGCGTTTGGAACAGCTGTCGCGGTATTCTGCGTAGCTGTAGCCCACCTTCTCCTTGTCCATGATGCGCACCTTCGACGGAGTCTGCTTCAGAAACAGTATGTAGCAGTTGGCGGTAACTTCCAGCCCGTTTTCGTATGTATAGTCGGCTTTAACCAGGAGATACTCTTCGGTGCGTTGTTTGCCCAGTATTGTATGGCTCTTGGCCGGCCCCTTGAGCATCTTGGGCGGGATAGCCGATATATCCTCCGGGTAGGTGGAAAAGTAGTCAGAGACATCCACCGTATAGTAGCGGGCATTCTCCCTTACGATAGGGAGTACGACATCCTTGGGATGATGGCCGCGCACTCGCAGTGTATAGCCTTCCGGGGTGGTATATCCGGTATGCCGCAGCACCAGATTGCCGCAACTGTCGGTATCCATCGTCATAAGCACGGGGCGGTGGTTGCGCTGTCCGTCGGCATATATCTTGCCGCACGGCCGGTTTACGTGAACGATTCTTGACCCCAGCAGGACGTGGGTTCCGATTTTATCTTTCGGTATGTCAAGGGTAGTCCTGCCGGAGGCAAGGCCGCTTATGCAGGTCAGACAAAGCACAACAGTCAGTATCCTTCTCATCTATCTCGGCCAGAGTTTGTATTTGACTTTCCAGAGGCCATCCTCCTGGATTACGTCGTAAAGTGTATTGTCAATGTCTTTCATGAACATTTCGTGGTCGCAGCTGAACCAGGCCGTAATCAGCACGGGTGCATCGGCGTTTGTGAAATCGAACCTCCCCTCAAGCCTTTGCAGCGTTACCGATATCTGTCCGGTAAAGGCGGGATGGGTAGAGGCGGCCAGATCTCCGCCCGTGGCCCGGGAATCGAGTATCCACGCCCGGTCGTAGTTGGATGTACCGGCCTGCCACTCTGCGTAAGAGCCGTAACGGGCAACGAAGGTGCGGGGCTTTTCAAGGTAGATGCTTCCCTTCTCGGTTTCGCCCTTGTCGGGCACGAAACGCATCACAGAGTCGGCGGGGAAGAATTCGCGGTGATTCTGGTCGTTGCCGTAGTCCAGGATTGCCACAGGGCTGGGATATGTCAGGTTGGGGCAGAGGTCAGGGAATCGGAACAGTTGTGACACGGAGGTGTTGCACATACAGTTGAAAGAGGCGTGGATGGCCATGTTCTTGAAGTTGCGCAGGTAGCCGGACCCATCGCTTACGGGGCCAAGGTCCACTGTCTGGTTGCCGTTCCAGACGCCGTCGGGGCCAAGTATCGCCTGACGTATCACATATCCTTCTCCGTTGTTGGAGGCCTGGGTCTTCAGGAACCTGGAAAAATCGGGCACAGGGTCGTACAGCCTGATGTCTAATGCTCCCAGCTGCGGGTCGGGGACATACACCCCCTTGTTTGTAACAATCGAAAGCGTGGTTATTCTGTCCAGTCCGCAAATGTCTCTTTTGGGGATATCAAGGTCAAAAGCGACCTGTGTTGCTCCGGCCGGCAAAACCACTGCGGGCAACTCTGCAGAATCGAAGGACAACGTTACCGGGGTGTCGCTCCCTACCGCGCGGTTGGATTCCAAAACGAAGTGCAGGGTCTCTGCCAGATAGGGGTTTGTGGTGATTTCACTCTCCGGAGCAATGATTTTCAAGAACGGCAGGTTGATAATCTTGCCGACCTCGATGCGACAGATGCAGTTGCCCTCCGGATCCACGGTGTAGAGTTCGCCGGGCACGATGGCCATCTCTATCCAGGACTCCTCCGTCCAGATTTCGTCGTCTGCCAAGGTGACCTGCACCACGGCCTGTGTTTCACCAGCAGGAATTACAACAGTGCTTGCAGATATGTTATACTGCACCCCCTGCTCCAGCGGGCTGGTAACGTTGAGATTGATTTGGATTGCATCCTGCACGGCGCGGGAGAGAGTCAGCACCAGATTCACTGTCCCGGCATCTGAGCTGACCGGAACGGTCGCGGCTGTGAATTCTACCTCCGGGGCAAAGTAGCGGGTATCTTCTGCCGGATTGCAGGAGGCTATGGCCACAATTATGCAGGATAACAGTATGATGGTCTTTTTCATAAGAAACATTGTCAGAAGGTGAATAATCCTATCGCCAGCGAAGCTGCGTTAAGGTTGCCTGCGGGCAGCGCCCTAGTGGCGTTACCGGTAAGCCGTACATATCCGTTGGCATATCCGGCCTTGCCCAGGTTCATTGGGAAGGTCCAGGTGAGGGCGGCAGAAGCAAATGCGAAGTTGTGGCAATAGTAGTCGTAGTCTTTATCGAGCACCTGCTGCGTGTACACGTTTTCGGATACAAACGATTTGTAGGTGTCGCCGTGCATGTAATATCCCCCTTTTGCCTCCAGGTCTATCTTATGCCCTTTTGCCCTTAGCAGAAGCACGCTGCCACCGGCCGAGAGCCTGATGCCTGATGTGCCGAAGTTGGACTCGGGGAGGTAGAAGAGTTTGCTCCACTTTGAATATTCTGCACCGATGGCCGCACTCCAGAGATAGTCGGTGCCGGTGTAGCCGCCGTAGAGGGTATAGTCCAGCGCCGCATCCAGCTTCTTGAGCATGTAGCGGTTGGTGTAGGTGTAAAGAGTGTTCCATGTCTCAGTGGCAACGCCGGTCACCTCGTCTTTGGTGTTCACCAGCTCCTGCAGGTATTCATCTGCGCCGCCGTCGTCCATCACGCCGCTAAGGTGAATCTTGTGCAGCGTTCTGCCACCTTTGACAACCAGGTCGCCGAGGGCGTTGTAGCGGAAACAGTTGTAAGAGCCGGGGGTCTGCATCTTGTCGCCTATTGCATCAAGGCGGCTGTATTGCATCCCGCCGCCGACAAGGAGGCTTACGGCCTCGCCGCCATAGCTGTAAGTCGCCTCTGTGAGGAAGCGGCTGCCTGCAAACTGGCGCTTGAAGCCGCTGTATGCAGACAGGGCGCCGTCGATATTGTCCAGGCCAGACATCTTGTAGTAGTAGATGTTGGGGTTGGACTGCACCGTGGTCAGGTTGGTGAGCTTCTCCTTGCTGTAGCCGTACCCGGCGCCAAGACCGATGTGGTGTCTGCCAAAGGTCAGCATGGCTGAGGGGACAAGCTGATAATCCAGATAGCCAGTGCGTGGACGCGGGTCGCGCTTGCCGGAGATATCGGCAACTTCGTATGTGGTTTTGATACCCAGCGAAATGATATCGTTCAGGGGAGAGGTGTACAGGTCGAAAGTCAGGCCGCAGTTGTGGGTGTCATAATCCTTGGCGATGTCGCATCCGTAGATATATGGGATAGAGAACCACGGGTCGCGTACATCAGACCAGGCCCGGCCCTTTTCGCTGTCGAAGGTGTAGTGGAAGGAGCCCTTCATGAACAGCTTTTCTCCAAGGGAGTCGTATCGCAGGGTGGCGAACTCGAAACCGGGGTCGCTGCTACCCTGCTGCGCGAGGTGAAAGTTTCCGGCAGAATAGAACCCCTTGAGATATGTCTGGCTGCCGCTGGCGGGCTGGAAAAGTCCCATGCCGGCGGCGTTGTTGCTCTTGTCGAACTGCTGCAGTGCCTGCTCCAGGGTAAGGCGGTGGAAGTCGGAGGGGAGATTGTCCTGTCCGTACGCTACGGTTGCGGCTGCTATCAGCAGCAATGTCATCATCTTTCTCATTGCAGCTCCTGTTTATCGTATTTGCGTGGTGTGGGATCGGTGCATACCGCAAAGTCCGCACTGCTGTTGTTGGTGTCGATAAGATAGTAGCGTCCCCCCTCAAAGCGGGAAACCTTGCGCTCTACCGATTCGTGGTTGTATCCGTTTACGGTGTTGATTACAATGTATCCGGCATCGATGTCGTCCTGCAGACGCTTGGAATTGACGTCGGGAGCACTCTGCGCCGGTTTCTTGAGGCACTCGACACCGTCTGTGACAACGGTCTTTGGCACCTGGCGGAACTTCTCGCCGGAGGTCTTGCCCTTCTGGTAGACTTCTGGCCAGGACTGTACATCCTCGTCGGTTTCAAAGAGCACCACGCCGTTGGGCCCGCCGCTTATAAGGTTGAAATAGGCCGTTGTGGTAGAGTTGGAGATTATCTCCATCATCGGGACGTCGGGATTGCCGCTGCCTTCGGTGAGCTTGACCTCAAAATCGGCTCCGGAGAGATCGATGCTGGTTGCGGCGCTCTCTGTGTGGTTGCGGGCACTGCGGGCTGCCACAACCACGCTCTGCCCGGGATTTACCGGATAGTCGGTCCCGCTTCCCGGGAACCTGCATATCTGGCGCATGTAAATGTAGTCGGGATTCTCGCTGGCGGGGTAGGCCAGTGTCGATACCGACTCTGTGAGAGCCAGGTACCTGCCGTCTACATATATCACCTCGTCGGAGTTGTTGAACAGCTCCACGTAGGAATCGGTGGTGTAGGTGCGCTCCATGTTGTCCTTGGTACCGGCGTAGTAGACCTTGGAGATCAGCAGCCCCTGGACAAGGGCGCTGGTAAGCTGAAGCCGGAGGTCCTGCGCCTCGAATATCTGCTGGTTCATAAGCGAAACCCCAATCACCACCCGGGCATTGTCCGCAATGGTAGAGGAGCTTTTGACCATCTTCTTGTAGTCCTTGCCGGAAATCTCGGTGTGGGTTGTTATGTCGTAGATACCAGGCACTACGCTCTCTACGTTTACCATTCCGCGAACATCGGTGGTAAAGGTATAAGACAGCGGACCGGACAGGGTGACCTCTGCGTCGGAATAGTAGACCCCGGCAGAGCACTCCGCGGGCATGATGAACTCCAAAAGGAACGACTTGGTGCCCGTGGGGGCCTCCCTCTGGCACGAGAATGCGGCCATCAATGCTGCCGACATCGCTAATATGTTGAGTAATCGTTTCATCGTCAGATCTTTATAAACATTTCTACACCAAATGAGAATGTCCCGGTGTTTCTCTCCGTAAGGGTTCCGGAACTGGATGTGGACTGGTATGGCATATAGTAGAATGCGTTGTTCACGAAGAAAGAGAAACCGAAGTTCTTGGAGACATCCTTGGTCATACGCATGTTCATCAGCCAGATGGGCGGTTGTATCACAGGATTGCTGTCGGCAGGATCCCTGCGCTGGTCGCTTAGCAGGATGCCCTTGATGCGGTATTCGGGGTCGGCCAGCATATCGGCCGTGATATCGTGCCAGCTCAGGTCGGTATCAATCCAGCCGTAAGGGTCGCTCTTCTGGTTGGTGGAGTGCCGGTACTGGTAGAATATCACCTGGTTGGAAGCGGAGAATACCATCTTCATGCGGGGGATGTTGCATACCAGGCGCAGGTTGGCGCTCAGACGGCGGTTGATCTCTTTGGAAAGGCCGCTGGGATACGCCAGCTTGAAGGGCGGAGTGTTGGGGGAACCCTGCGCGTACACGCTGTTGGCGGGGACACCGGTGGGGTTCTGGAAGTTGGGGCCGGTGCTCCAGGTCTGGGTCTCCATATATGCGCCGCTTAGCAGTACGGTGGTCCGGATGGGCTTTATCTGCCCAAAGTTGAAGTCGAACTCGATACCGCGGTCCAGGCTGGCGCTGGTGTTGCCGACTCGGCCGCTGGTGGTGAACACGGTGTCGACGCGCGCCGGATTCTTCCAGTCGAGATAGGGGGCGCCGGCAGCGTCAAGCAGGATACCCTGCTGCGCGGTGTAATAGTTGGATGTGTATACGTTGTACTCCGTATAGTTGCCAAAGCCGTTGGGCATATAGTCGCGATAGGCCACGATGGACATCGTCATGCCGTTGGGGAAGTTCATGTCAAAGCCAATCTCGGACTTGCTGTTTGTGGCGTTCTTGAGGGCATTGCTCCGTTCAACCTCTGTGATGTGGGTGTTGTATACCACCAGCTGGCGGCTGGCATCGGCCGGCAGGTAAGAGGCCGCCACCCGGTCCATATATTTGGGTTCCGGATAGAGGTGCGCCAAACCGGGGGTCTTGTTGCTCTGTCCCCAGCCGCCGCGCAGGGTCAGCCAGTCGGTAAGTTTAAGCGCGCCGTTGAACCTGGGGGATATCGAATAAACCTGTTCCGGCAACCCGGGCTGCAGCATGTCAAACCGGATACCGGCCTGCAGCTGGAGCTGCATCTGCGCGGGCAGGTCCCAGGTGACTTTGTCCTCCAGATATGCAGATACCTGATTCAGGGCTGGGATGTCGTAATATGGCCGGGGACGGCCGTCCTCAGTCGGACTCAGCGGCAAAAAATCGTTTTCATTGTAAAAGCCCTGCGCCTTGTTGGATTCGCGGCGGTATTCGGCGCCCATGTTGAAGCGCTGGCGGAAGTTGTCGCCAATCTCTGACGTGAAGACGTTGCCGACCTTTGCAAAGATGCTCACGGGACGCGACCTGGTGCCGCCGCGGGCACGGTAAGAGTCGGTGATATAGGGCACCTTATAGTAGCCGTCTACCAGAGATGTGATTATCGGACGGCCGCCGTTGGAGGGGACTATGGCCGATTTCCAGCTGTCTGTATTGCCGTATGAGAGGCCGAAGGCATAATTGATGGAGCGGGAGAAGCGTTTGTTCATGGAGATACGGCCGTTATGCGAAAACCGCAGCGTATACTGGGTCTGGCCGCTCTCGGTGCCCTCTTTGGCTTCGTCGGGGTCCAGGGTGCGCAGGTCCACTACGCTGCTGAAGTTCACCTTGGTTGTGGTGGACCAGATGCGCCCGATGGTGTTGCTGTATGTGATGCCGCCGCTTACGCGGTCGTAAGATCGGTTTTTGACACGGGGGTCGCCGCCGGCACGGGCGTAGTCGGCATTCACGTTAAGGCTGCCGGCGTTGTTGTCAAACTTCCAGCCCTTTCCCACGGAGGTGTTGAGGGTGGTGGGGTTTATCTTGGTGCGGATTTCGAACGGGGTGTAGCCCGCCTTGGTGTTGACCACCACCGCTCCGGAGGTCAAATCGCCGTATTCTGCCGACGGGATACCCCGGATAACTTCTACCGATTCTATGTTGTCGGCACTGATCTGCCTAAGGTCCACACCCGTACCGCCGGAAGCGCCCATCGCAGAAGAGGAGATAGAGGTGTTGTCGGACATCGGGACGCCGTCCACCATGATTGATGTACCGAAAGCGTTGTTGGCGGTAGAAGCGTTAAGCGTGCGGATTGTGAGTTTCTCTTCAGAAGTCAGGTCGGAAGAACTCATCAGCTGGCCGGGGATGAGCTGCATGATATCCTTCAGGTTCGTGGCCTGGAGGTGGTCGATGGCCATGCGCCCTACGGTAGAACTTGTAGAAGATCCGGCGGCCGATGCGGTGGCTGTAACTACCACCTGCTCCAGCGTAAGGGAAGATTCCTGCAGCAGGACGGTGAGCGTGCTGTCTTTGGCAAAATGGAACTGCTGCTTATAATCTTCATATCCGAGCATCTGTACCGTGAGGGTGGCGTTGCCGGCGGGCACCTTCTCCATAACACCCAGTCCGTCGAGATCTGTAACTGCAAAGATGCCGTAGTCCGGCAGCTGGCACGCAGCGCCGATTACCGGCTCTCCGTCCGATTCGGAGATTACGTTTATCTTGAGTGTTACAAGGCTTGATTTGCTTTGGGCCGATGCGAGGGGGCCAATTGCCGTGAGGCACCCCGCGAATAAGAGAATCAGCAATAGTCTTCTTACAGAAGCTGGCATAAGTTAAGGTTCTTATGGTTAAAACTTGCCGGTGTGCTCCCGGCAAAAACACAAATGTAAAAAAAGAAGACAGGAAAAGCAAAAAGAGAGTCTGCTGGCTATCTGGAGCAGATTTGCGCCTGGACAAGGCTGCGCTCCCACGAGTTCTCCAGGGACTCCGCACGGCCGGATTCTACCGTGTCAAGGAATTCTTTCACCTCGTAGTAGATGTTGTCACTGATTGTTTCTCGCGACAGGTCTATAGGGCCGCTTTCCGATGCACCGTCGCCTCCGGCAAAGCCGGTGTCGCCGCGGGTGCCGCAGCCAGTGCGCATCACCAGCCGGGGTCCTGTCATCAGGTTGATGCGGTCTATCACTATGCAGCCGTCTTCGCCCTGAATCTCTGCCGCCAGAGAAGAGTCGCTGATTTTGGAGTAGGAGATAACCGCTTCGAAGCCGGGATATTTTATCAGCATTGAACCCTGGCCGTCAATCCCTTTTTCGTGGGCTTTATCGCCGCCGGGATAGATTATCGTCTCCTGCTTTTGGACACATCTCTCCAGCTTTTCGCGGGTGAATCCGCCCTCCCAGGGGGCGCCGAACAGGTGCACAAGAGGGGCGATGCAGTATACGCCAAGATCCAGCAGCGCTCCGCCGCGCATATCTGCACTCAGGTTGCTGGCCACCGTACCGTTTTTGAACTCCTCGTAGCGCGACGAGTACTGGCAGTAGCTGGCGGTGTAGCGTCGTATCCTGCCGATTTTTGGCAGCGCCTCGCGCACCGCCTTAAAGTTGGGGACTGTGGTTGGGCGCATCGCCTCCATCAGGCTGACGCCGTTACGCCGGGCTGCCTCCATCATCGCCTCGAACTCCTCAGGGCAGGTCGCGGCCGGCTTCTCTACCAGCACGCTTTTGCCCCCCTCCATCATTTTGATGGCCTGTGGCGCATGGAAGATATTGGGCGAGGCGATATATACGGCGTCGATGTCGGGCGCCGTGGCCAGGTCGTCCAGAGATGTGTAAACCTTCTCTACGCCGTGCGCTGCGGCGAACTCGCGCCCCCGCTCAAGGGTGCGCGAATACACCGCCGCGTGGCAGAAACGCGCATCGTGCCGCGCCCCCTTCAGGAACGACTCGGCAATCCTGCTGGACCCGATGGTGGCTACGCGGATTTGTTTCATATTCTATTCGCTGGTCCTGCCGGTGTATGCTTCAACACCGGTCTTGGTAAAGTCCTGCGAGAAGAACTTCTCTGCAGCTGCATTGTAGGCGGGTTCCCACGGCACGGGGCCGCCGGCACGCTGCTGAACCCAGAGCCGCAGTTCTTTCTTGTGCCAGTTCACAACGCAGTTGGTGTTCCAGGCACCGCCGTGGCCGAACCAGGCATCTTCGCTGTCTTCAACGGGGGCCACCAGCCCCAGCGAGTAGCCTCCCATACCGGCCGGACGGGAAGATACAGCCAGAATATTTTTCACGGTTTCCTCCTTGAGGATGCGTACGCCGTTGTCGCCGACGCCCAGATTCATCAGCATCTTGTAGAACTTGAGCTGGTCGCTGGCGGTGGTCCAGAGGCCGGCTCCGGCCGATGCAAACACGTGGGAATCGTTGTAGGGCTTCTGTTGCATGGCCATCTGCTCTACCCACACCACGGGGCCGTCTTCGCGGCTTTCGTACAACTCGATTTTGTTTTTCAACTGGCGGTCGGTGGGCCAGAACCAGGAGGATTTCATACCCAGCGGGTCCAGAACTTCTTTCTTGAGATAGTCTTCCCACTTCATTCCGGTAACCACTTCAACTATCGCAGCTCCTATATCGATACCGGTGTTGGAATAGGCCTCGCGCGTGCCGGGCTCAAAGAATAACGGAGAAGATGCCGCAATGGCCGCTGTCTGGCGCAGGGGGGCGCCGCCGGTCCATCCGCCGCCCTTGATGTCGCCCTGCTTGGCGCTGATTTCAAAGGGGAAACCGCCGGTGTGGTTCATCACCATACGTATCGTGAGAACGTTTTTCGCCTTGTGCATCGTTCTTATGCCGTCCTTCTCCTCGTCCAGTACCCAGAGGGTAGCGAACTCGGGCAGATACTTGGACACGGGGTCGTCCAGCGATATCTTGCCCTCTTCTACCAGCTTGGCGATGGTGACGCCGCAGAAGCCCTTGGTCTGGGAGCACTGCATGAACACATTGTCCATCTTGATGCGGCGTTTAGCTGCAACATCGGCATAGCCAACGCAGCAGGTCTCCTGCACGCCGTCTTTGTAAAATACGCTGATGGCTCCGGCCAGCTTGCCGCTGTCGACATACGGCTGCAGGGCATCCTTTGCAAATGTGGTCTTAGAATCCTTGGGTCCTTTGGCCTGCAGCTGGAGCATGCATCCCAGCAAAACGGCCAGCACAACAATAAAACGTGTGAATACTTTCATTTCATTAAAGATTGATTATACAAAGGTACAAAATATCAATTTTAATTACCTAAATTTGCAAAAGCATCTGCTTAATCGGTTAAGTAAATATGAAGAGATTCTTCCTGCTCGGTTTGGCCACCCTGTTCCTGGCCTCTTGTGACAATTCTGCCCGGATTTCCAAGTCCTGGGAAAAGGACTGGAATGACATTCCTGCAAGTTGCCGCCCGATAAAAATCGTGCACGGCGCACCGGCAGATGAGACGCCTTATGGCGGTGATTTCTTCACATATCTGAGAGATACCTGCGGGGCGGGGGGCATTGTGCTTAACTACAGGGGGAAGGATTACCTGAAAGACGAATCGGTATGGGCATATTTCGTGGAATCGTGCCGCCGCGCGGTGGATGCCGGGCTAAGGCTTTGGGTTTATGATGAAGAAGGATATCCCAGCCCGTCCGCAGGCGGCCGTGTGCTGGAGGAAGATCCCTCCCTGGAGGCATTGGAGATGGTTTATGACAGCAGCCTGCCTGCCGGAAAGCAGTACTATGTGCGCAATTCCTACGAGTTTACACACGCTTGCAACAACTATGCTGCGCTTCGCCGCTATCCCGACCCCGGCAACTCTAAAACGATGCAGGTATTCACCAAGGTGACACATCAGGCCACTCGCGAGCATCTTGGCGATGAACTGTTCTCACATGTGGAGGCTTTCTTCACAGATGAGCCTTCTTACATGGGCGTCAATCTGGGCCCCATCCCGGAGGTGGTGCGCAACAGGGTGCGGGTGGTGGATGAGCCCGACCCCAAGCGGAAGCTTTTGCCCATGCTGGCCTGGACGCCCGGCGTGGACAACGAATATGAGCAGCGCTATGGTGAGCCACTGCACGTGGAATCGCTGTTTGGCGGAGATGCCGAGGGCGATAAGGAGGTGCGTCAGCGCTACTGGGAGCTTATGGGAGAGCATTTCAGGGCCAACTATTGTGATTCCCTTGAGAAGTGGTGCGCAGGTGCCGGCACCCTCTCTTCCGGACATTTCCTTAGCGAAGAACAGATTATCCGCCACACCCCGCTTTACGGCAATATGCTGATGGTGGAGCGCGGCCTGGACATCCCAGGACTGGATATGCTGGACACCGCCCCTGAGGAGTGGAATATGAAGGATTGCTGGCTGATAGCATCGCTGCCCGAATCGGCAGCATATCTGGACGGCAAGCGGAAGGTTTTTGCCGAAATCAGCGACCACAACCAGTCCACCTTGGGCGACGGGCCCACCACCGTAGAGGCGATGAAGGGCACTGCGGCCTGCCATATGGCGGGCGGCGTTACAGAGCTGAATCTCTACTATCCAACAAGTTGCGGCCCCGATTATCCCTATCGCAGCGAAGCCGGCTTCAAGAGCTACTGCGAGTTTGTGGGGCGCACCAACGCGATTGTGCGTGACGCTGAGCCTGTAAAGACGGTGCTGTTGTACTATCCTGCATACGACCTTCAGCGGGAGTTCATCCCCGAGACCGAGCCGCTGATGGACGAGCATAACCAGAGCGAAACCATGAAGACCGTGATAGGCTCCGCCTTCACTACCGGCCGCTCTCTGGCACAGGCGCAGATTCCGTTCGTGTGGGCCGATTATCTTGCGCTTAGTGGCGCCGATGTTTGTGACGGAAAGATATACCTTGGCGGACATTGCTTCGACGTCCTTGTCTTCCCGGCGGGAATTGTGATGCCGGAGGCTGTAGGCAAACTTTCAGATGACATGGAGAAGCAGGGCGGTAAGGTGCTTGCGGCACCCGTGGAATGCACCCCGAAGTTTGTCAAGGACGCTATAGCTCCCGTTGAGCGCTTTGAACCCGAACAGCCGCAACTCGTATACGGCAAGTTTACCCGCGACGGCCGCACGATATATCTGGTGCAGAACGCATCCGACAGTGCCTATGAAGGCACGCTCAGCGTTGCCAAATGCGGCACCTGGCGTGTCCTGAATCCCGATACGGGAGAAATATCTTCTCTCAAGAGTGACGGCCAGTCTTTACCCGTCAGCCTCAAGCCCCTTCAGACTCTGCTGTACGTCTTATAGCCTGCAGGGAAGGGTCAGCAATTGATACATCAAGGTGAGGGCCATGCGGCGGTGGCCTTCTGCGTTGGGATGCAGCTGGTCGGTTTCGGGATTGCAGAAGTAGCGGATCTGCTCCGGAACCATCGGATTAAGGCCCGATACCGAGTTGAGGTCAATTACCGGCACGCCCCAGACGTTTCCCGTCTCCTTTATAACATCCACATAGTCAGTAATGTAAAGCCCGATGCGGTTGGGGAAGTACTCGTCTGGCTGGATGTTCTGCTCGCTGAAGGTAGAGTATCCGCGATGCAGCGGGGTGAACACCACAATCTGCTTGTCTGGATACATCGCCTTCAAGGTGCTGATTGCTATGTTGATGCGGCCGCGCAGAGTCTCCGGGTCCATGGAGGGGGTGCGCCTGGGCATCACATATTCCGTTGCGGGATAGCCCAGAGCGGCAATCATGGTGTCGGGTGCGACATCGTACCATTCTCCCAGAGGGACGTCTGCGATATAGTCGTTGGCGCCCATGAAGATGGTGATTGCGTCAAAGTCGCTGCCGTGCTCTGCCTTGAGCTGCTCTGCCTGAGGCACCACGTCGCTCCATTTCTGCCCGCTAACGCCGTACACCAGCGGTTTGATGCACAGCCACTCCTGCAGGCATCCCCAATAGTGCCAGTTCTCCTGTCCGGTCCAGTCGTGGCCCTCCGGAACGCTTCCCGGATCGGTTATGGAATCGCCTATATATGCCACAGTGGCCCCTTTCCAGGGGTGGTCGAAGCATTCAGAAGATTTACAGGAAGTGAATAAAAGCGCTGCCAGCGCAAGGATGGAGACGAATCTTTTCATATCTGTTCTTTGTTTGATTTCAAGTTAAGGGAATATACCAGCACGCCTATGATGCATATCGCTATCACAGCGATGGCTCCGGTGATGCCGAAACTGTCGGTGGTAAAGCCCATCAGCAGGGGGAACAGCGCACCGCCGGCAAATCCCATTGTAAGGACGGCGCTGGTGGTGTTCTGCTCCTCCGGCACGGCCAGCAGTGCCCTGGAGATTATCAGCGCACAGATATTGGCATTGCCAAACCCGAGCAGTGCGACCGCCAGATAAAGGCTCCAGTAAGACTGCGCAAGTCCGGCAAGAACCAAGCCGGCAATGAGCAGTATCACGCCCGTAATCAGGCCGCTCTTGATGGATATTTTTCTCAGTATAAGGATGCCTGCCATTGCACCTGCGAGCCTGGCTACATAATAGACCGTAACGGAGAGTGTGGCATCCTGAATGGGCAGGGCAAGCCGCTTCTGGAAAATCTGCGGAAGCACAATCGTGATGCCGACGTCGCTGCCCACGTGGCAAAGGACTGCGAGAAACGCCGCCAGAATGGCGGGTTTGCGAAGCGATGCCAGGCATTGACGCAGTGAGGCGGGGGAGGTGCCGGAGGAGTCTATGGTTTCGGCGTCCGGTTGTCCGGAAAATGACAGCAGCAGCGCCGCCAGCAGCGACATAACCAGAAAGACGGCGAAGACTATCCGCCATCCGCCTTCGGGAGCGATATATCTGACACCCAGCGCTGCGATTGCGGGCGCCGCCAGGGCCGCGAAGGCCTTGGCGCACTGCCCGGCCGTGAGGGTGGAGGCCAGATGCTGCCCGGAGACCAGCGATGCCACCAGCGGGTTCAGGGATACCACCAGAATCGTGCAGCCGATGCCCATCATCGCCATTGCGGCCAGCATGCTCCAGTATGCCTTGCAGAAGAATGCTATTATTAAACTCGGACAGATGACAAGCAGGGCGCTCAGCACCGTGACGCGCTTACCCAGAAAATGCATCATCCGTCCGGCGGGGATGCTGACCAGCAGGAACCACACTGACACCAGGCCGGGAATAAAACCGGCCTGAGAGTTGCTCAGGGACATGTCTGCCTTGAAATAGTTGGTCGCCAGACCCACCAGGTCCAGCGCCCCCATGGCAAAGAAGCACAGCAGTGCCGCTGTCAGCAGCCGCGTTTTTTTCACTGCTGCATCTCTATCAGGTTGGCGGCGATTGAGAGCGATGCGTAGTCGCCGATGGCCTCACCCAGTGCGGCGGGAACCACCTTGCAGACTGCCACTGCGCCGGCGAGAGCCTCTTCCCGGATCACCTTCATCATCTCGTCGTAGAAGAGTTTCTCGTTGCGGGCATAAACGCTGCCGATAACGATGAGTTCGGGGTTTAGAATGTCAATCACTATGGAAAGCCCCTTGCCCAGGTAACGGGCGGAGGTGTGATATATCTCGATGGCCATCGGATCGCCCGCAGCAGCCGCCTCTGCAATCTGCTTGGCGGTGATTTCATTCACCTTGTCCGGTGCGCACCAGACCACCTTCTTATTGTTCTGGATAGCCTCCATCACGAATGTCTTGCCAATCTGGGCGATGCCGCCGCCGCTGGCAAACCCCTCGAAACTGCCGCGCTTACCATATCCTACCGGGCCGAATTCGGAGAGGCGGATGTGGCCAAGTTCGCCGGCGTTGTCGTTGGTGCCGCTGTAAAGCTTGCCGTCGATTATCAGGCCGGCTCCAAGGCCGGTGCCGAAGGTCAGAAAGGCCATGTTGTGGCAGCCGCGGCCGGCGCCGAACTTATACTCTGCCAGGGCGCAGGCGTTGGCGTCGTTCTGCAGGTTGGCCTTGACGCCGGTGCGTTTTTCAACCAAATCCACTATCGGGATATTGTCCCAGCCGGGGAGGTTGGGGGGCGACATCACCACGCCGGTGGCGCTGGAGAGCGGCCCGCCGCAGCTGATGCCTATCGCGCCGGTATTCTGGGCTGTGAGGCCGTGGCGCGCCATCATCTCACAAGTGTTGGAGAGCAGATTCTCTATCGTTTCCGGTGCGGAGGTGGTGTCAAAGCGGATTTTGTCCTCGATGCGGGGCATTCCGTTCTCCAAAACTCCATATATCACGGCGCATTTGGTACCGCCGATGTCAAGTCCAAGAATATTGTGTGTCATAATGGTTGTTTTTCTGAGACTACTAAGGTAAGAAGATAGATTCTATGTGCAAAATTTGATACAGAGAATTATTTCGTATCTTTGCTACGAAACTTAACCGATTAAGTCCGATGGCTTGTTTGGAGAAGAAAACAAATATGTCCCTTAGCGATATTGCGTCTGCACTGGGTGTGTCCAAGGCGACCGTCAGCTGGGTCCTTTCGGGCAAGGGCGACAGCCGCCGCATCAGCCAGGCGACACAGAAGAGGGTGAAAGAGTATGCCGCCACGCACAACTATCACCCCAATATGTTGGCCCGCAGCCTCAGCCTTGGCCGTTCCAAGACCATCGGCCTTCTGATTTCCTCCCTTTCCGACCCGTTCTACTCAAGCATTGCCAAGGCTGTTGTAAACAGGGCCGAGAGTGTGGGTTATACCGTGATGATTGCCACTTCTGAGTCAGACTGTAATAAGGAGGCGTCTCTGGTCGAGACCTTCTCCCATAGGAAGGTGGACGGAATCATTACAACGCCAACAGAGGGTGCCGATTGGGTGGACGGTTTCACCAATGCCGGCGGCCGTCTGGTATTCGCCGACCGTGCAGTGCCGGGCAGCGACATCCCGTCTGTGGTGGTGGATAATGAACAGAGTTCATATCGTCTTGTAAGTCACCTTATTGAAAAAGGTTGCAGCAAGATAGCCATGTTTACAACTGCCCATAATCTGGTTAACATGAAAGCCCGACAGGCGGGATATGTAAGGGCTCTTGAAGACGCCGGCATCCCTGTCGACACACGGCTTATCCGCGACGTAGCTTCTGTATATAATCAGAAGATGGTAGAGGACGAACTTGATGATTTGCTGCGGCAGGTACCCGATCTGGACGGCATATTCTTCACAACCCATGTGCTGGTATTGCCCACCTATGTACATTTTGCCAATCGCGGCATTATGCCGCAGGGTGGCGCCGGATGGGCCTGCTTCCACTCCCTGCCCGAATTCGACATCCTTCTGCCCAAGATGAGCATTGCCCGGATGTCCATTGAGCAGCTTGGTGCCCGGGCTGTGGATTTATTGCTGGAGAGCATAGAGAATGGTACCGTATCCCTCGGCACCACCGTCACTCTCAGCTGCGAAATGATGCTGAAATGATAGCCGGCTGATTATTTGTTTTTCCAATTTTTATGTGTAAATTTGCAATATCGCTTAACCGGTTAAGTAAACAAAGGGTATGTTGAAACGATATATTGGCTTTGCCTTACTGTTCATCTTGGTCTGCTGCACCAGGCAGAATGGGGCTGAATTGTTGAATCCTCGCTGCGAATATCAGGTGGCACCGCTGGCTATTGACAATCCCGCACCGCGTTTCAGCTGGGAGTATTCCGCCGCGGATGATATGCAGGCCTCCTTCAGGGTTGAGGTGGCACGCGACGCCTCTTTCAAAGATGTGATTTGGAACAGCGGAGAAAAAGAAACCACCGTTCAACGCACTACCTATGCCGGAGATGCGCTGGAGTCTCTATCGAGATATTACTGGCGCGTCACCACCAAGATGGTGGGCGGTGCCACTCTTAAAAGCAAAGCACAGACCTTCGAGACGGCCTTTTTGCCCGGCAGCGAGTGGCAGGCGCAGTGGATTTCCGATTATAATGACAAAGACTTCGCCCCTGCACCGATGCTCCGCAAAGAGTTCAACGCAGAGGGAGATGTGGCTGTGGCCAGACTATATGTCAGTGCTGCTGCCTATTACAAAATCAGTATTAACGGTAAGCCGATTGGCCCGGTCTCTCTGGATCCGGGCTATACCGATTACAGCAAGCGCAACCTATATTCGGTTTATGATGTGACCGCCTGGCTGCAAAAAGGCACCAACGCAATTGCAGCTGTGCTTGGCAATGGTTTCTACAACGAGATAGAGCCGGTGGCCACCTGGGATTTTGAAAAGGCCCACTGGCGTGGCCGCGCCCGGATGATCGCTGAACTCCATATAGATTATAAAGATGGCGGCAAGGCGGTGATTCCTACGGACGCAAGTTGGAAGACCGCAACAGGCCCCTATCTCTCCAATAATATCTACAGCGGCGAAATCTACGATGCCAGAGAAGAGATGGAAGGCTGGGATATGCCCGGCTTCGACGACAGCTCATGGTCGGCCGCCGTACCGGTGGATGCGCCCTCGGGAAAACTGGTGGCGCAGCAAAATCCCCCCGCACGCCTTTGTGAAGAGTTGCAGGCGGTGGATATGAAGAAGTTCTCTGACACCCTGTATGTGTTTTCCTTCCCTAAGAATATCGCCGGCGTGAGTCAGCTGACTCTCAGCGGAACTGAGCCTGGTACCAAGATTACCATGCGTCACGGCGAGCTGAAAAAAGAAGACGGCTCTATTCAAATGGGCAACATAGATATCTACTTCTATCCGAAGCCAGACTTTGAGATGCAGACCGATATCTATTACGCCAAGGGTGGGGAAGAGACCTATACCCCCAGCTTTACTTATCACGGATTCCAGTTCGTGGAGGTGGCTTCCAGCACTCCGCTGAATCTCACCAAAGAGTCACTGAAGGCGCTCTTTATCCATACCGATGTGGAGCCGGTCGGCAGCTTTGAGTGCTCTAACGATTTGATAAACCAGATAAACACAGCTTCTAAACTCTCGTATCTTGACAATCTGGTGACAATCCCCACCGACTGCCCGCAGCGTGAGAAGAACGGCTGGACCGCCGACGCAAACCTCTCCATCGATCTCGGCCTGCTGAACTTTGACGGCCTCACATTCTATGAGAAGTGGGTGAACGATATGGTCGACAGCCAGAACGCCGAAGGGAACCTGCCCGGAATCGTGCCAACCGCCGGCTGGGGCTACGAAGACTGGATCGGCCCTGTTTGGGCAACCGCCTTCTGCATGGTGCCCGATGCCCTGATGCACTATTACGGAGATACCAGGGCCATTGAGACCATCTTTGAGACCTGCGACCGCTATCTGGACTATCTTGGCCGCCGTCTGGATTCCGACGGCACCGTAACTTACGGCATCGGCGACTGGGTATATTATGACACTCCTACTCCGACCGACTACAGCACCTCGCTGTTCTACTACTGGCAGAATGTGCTGATGACCCGTTTTGCGGAGATTCTGGGCCGCGACGGAAAAAAATATCAGGAAAAAGCAGAATTCCTGAAAGATTTGATTAACCAAAAGCATTTTAATAAAAAGACCTGTCTCTATGGCAACGGCTCTCAGGCTGGGCAGGGGATGGCTCTGATGTTTGACATAGTGCCGGAGGAGTATAAGGCGCAGGTCGCGGCTAACCTGAACCAAAGCATCGTGGACAATAACTATTTCCTGAACTTTGGCAGCGTGGGCAGCAAATTCGTGCCGCGGGTGCTGGCGGATTATGGCTATGCCGATACCGTATACAGGATGATGTGTCAGGAAGAAGTCCCCTCCTGGGGTGCGTGGATAAAGCAGGGACTGACCACATTGGCCGAGGTTTGGCGGCTGGATATGGTAGGTTTCCGCGATTCATCGGCCAATCACGTATTCCTGGGCGACATCAGTGCCTGGATGGTGAAGTATCTGGCGGGAATCCGCTTTGAAATGGATGCGGACGGCGGCTGCACTCTGGCATTCAAGCCCTGCACGCCGGAGGGTCTCGACTGGGCCAAGGCTGAATATAAGTCAGTCCGCGGCCTGATAAAGAGCGAGTGGCGTCGTACTGACGGAGGAATAGAATTGAAAGTGACCCTTCCTGCCAATATGAAGGCGACGATGGAGTGGGGTGATACCGTGCAGGAACTTAATGGCGGAACTCATACTCTGAGATTATAATACAATAAAACAAACTAATACGCCTATGAAAAAAACTGTAATTTTTTCTGTATTTGTGTTGTTCGCTTTGTTTATGGGCGGTTGCTTAACCGCTTCAGCAAACGAACCGCAGGGCAGGATTACCGCTAAGGGTACGGTTGTGGATTCCGACAATCTGCCGGTGGTGGGCGCTTATGTGGTGGAGAAGGGCAATGATCGTAACGGCGCAGTGACCGATGCGAACGGTCGATTCACCATTATCGTGGCCGACAAGTCCTCACTGACCATATCCTGCATCGGATATGTCACTCAGGATGTAAAGGCGGTATCTTCTATGACAGTCGTGCTTGTCACCGACAATGAATTCCTGGAAGAGGCAGTGGTGGTTGGTTACGGTACTCAGAGGGTAGCGACTCTCACCGGTAGCGTTGCCCAGATCAACTCCGGTAAAATAACCGTTGCGCCAGTGGTGAATACCACTCACGTTCTGGCCGGCCAACTGCCCGGTCTGGTATCCAAGCAAACTTCCGGTCTGCCGGGTCAGGATAACGCCAGCCTCAATATCCGTGGCTTCGGCAGCCCGCTTGTAATCGTGGATGGTATAGAAGGAAGTATCGCGGATCTGGATGCCGGTCAGATTGAAAGCATCTCCATTTTGAAAGATGGCAGCGGCTCCATCTATGGTGCCCGTGCTGGTAACGGTGTAATCCTGGTGACAACCAAGCGCGGTGCCAACGCCAAATCTACCGTAACGGTGAACTCTTCAGTTACAATGCAGAGCAACATCGTGACTACTCTCCCGGCTGATTCCCGCCAGAGGGCACAATATCAGAATGACGTTTATCTGAACAAGGGCGGAAATCCGGCCCGCGTGCCCTATTCCGAGGAAGACTTGGCGGCCTATGCTCTTGGCGAAGACCCTGCGTATCTCAATTCTGACTGGTATCATGAAGTTATCCGCCAATTTGCCCCGCAGCAGAACCATAATGTGTCAATAAGCGGTGGCTCCGACCGTATCAAATACTACGGTTACTTTGGATACAACCGTCAGGAGCTGCAGTTCAAGCCTAACAGCGGCTATTATGACAGGTTCAATTTCCAGACTAATATAGAAGCAAAGGTGACAGACCAGATTAACGCCGGCATGAATATGCAGTATATGAAAGACTGCAAGAACTATCCCTCCGGCGGTGATCTTTTCCAGGACGGCGTCAATTTCTGGCAGGGTATCATCTATTCCGCAGACCCCAGGTATCCACTTTATCTGCCGGACGAGAACAAACTTTCCTGGGCGAATATGCAGAACGGATCACCTATCTGGGCGGTGAATATCAATAACAGCGGCTACTATCGTACCAACAACAATAACTTCAAGGTCACCGGTTTTGCCGAGTATAATTTCAGGTATATCCCCGGCCTCAAGGCAAAGGCCAATCTTCTTTATACCTACGGGACAAACGACCTGAAGTGGATGCACAAGAGAGGCCAGTTCTACACATATAACGCAACTCTTGACAAATATGCCTTCGCCGGCGGCAGTGTGGCTCCCAGCAGCCTTCGTATGGACACAAGCATGGGCAGCACCATTGTGCAGCAGTATTCACTGAACTATGACAGGGATTTTGACCTGCATCACGTTTCTGCTCTGGCAATGTACGAGACCACGCTGAGTCACTACCGGAATTACTGGACTAAGCGCGAGAACTTCAACTCTACAATCATAGAGGAGATGATGTCCGGCGACAAAGAAACCACGGTGAATGATTCCGGCAGCAGCAACTACGGACGCCGCTCCTGGATTGGCCGATTGAATTACAGCTATGCCGAGAAATACCTGTTCGAGGCCACGCTCCGTGCCGATGCCTCTTCCCGCTTTGCAGAGGGACACAGGTGGGGCTTTTTCCCCAGCGTTTCGGCAGGTTGGAACATTGCCAGGGAAGGATTCATGGCGGGCGGCGCCTTTGATATGCTTAAGCTTCGTGCAAGTATGGGTACTTCCGGCTATGATGCCGTGGCCGATTTCAACTATCTGACAGGATACCGCTACGACCTTTCCTATGTCTTTGGTGATGAAAGTTATAACGGCCTTATCTCAAAAGGCCTGGCAAATGAAGACCTAACCTGGGAGACGATGCGCATCTATAACGTAGGTCTGGACTACTCCCTCTGGGGCCGCAAACTCTACGGCGAGGTGGATGTATTCCAGCGTGACCGCACCGGCATCCCTGGCTATCGCAGCCAAAGCCTGCCGACAACCTTCGGCGCAACCCTGCCCCAGGAGAACCTGAATGCTACCCGCACCCGCGGCTTTGAGGTGATGCTTGGTACGGCCAACCATTTGGGCGATTTCTTCTACGATATCAGCGCCAACGTTTCTTACAACCGCACCAAATGGACCTATTACGACCAGGCGGAGGAGACCGATGTTGACCGTATACGGCTATATCAGAATGTGGGACAATACACCGACCGGCAGATTGGATACAAGACGGACGGGTTGTTTGCCAGCGCAGAGGATGTAGCTGCATGGCCGTATAGTTTTGATGAACTTGACAATGACAACGCAACGTTAAGGGCCGGCGATATCAAATATCTTGATACCAATGACGACGGTGTGATAAACTGGCGTGACCAGCAGATTATCGGCAAGGGAAGCACGCCCCATTGGATGGGTGGTATGACCATTAATCTCGGCTGGCGCGGCTTGGACCTCCAGGCTCTGTTCCAGGGGGCATGGGGATATACGATAGGCCTTTCCTACGACAACAACACTTCAACATACTGCAATCTGTACTTTGACCAGAATCACAACGCAGATGCATCCGCTCTTGTTTGCCGTCCCGCTGGAGCTACTCCCAACTGGTGGACTACAGATTTCTATTACAGGGACTGCGCCTACGTGCGTCTGAAGAACCTGGCAGTAGGGTACACATTCCCCGAGAGGCTCACCAAGAAGGTCGGCATTACCAGGTTCCGCATCTATGCGGGAGGTATGAACCTCTTTACTCTGAGTAACATAAGCAAATATGGCGTCGACCCTGAGTCAACTGGTACGGTTGGATATTCGTATCCTCAGCAGTACACAATGAGTCTCGGTTGCAACATTGTATTATAATTCAACACGAAATGGTTATGAAAAAGATATTATACGCTTTTATCCTGGCAGCTCTTTTCACATCTGTTTCCTGTACCGATCCGCTGGATCAGACACCGACCAACCAATACACCGATGCCCAGGTTTGGCAGGATGAATTCCTTATCGAGAGCCATCTGGCCAATCTGTATGCGATGAGTGTCTTTATGATAAACGATGCCCTCTGCACCTATGGTACATCGCCCATCAATATCGATTTCAACCAGGGCGCAGGATGGAGCACCAACCTTGGTTTCTCCGTGCAGGGAGAAGGTCCGATTCATACCACCACCATTGCGGATGAGGCAAAGTACAGTGAACGAGGCGCTCAGGTCAACTATCATCCCATGAAGATGTACGGCATCCAGAACAGCAGCAATTATCTGCGCTGGTGGAGCAACGGCTACTATCTGAACCGTCAGCTTAATCACTTCATTGAGAGCATGCAGACATCTACCCTGAGTGATGCCAAGGCCCGCGAGGCGGAGGCGCGTTTCTTGAGGGCCTTCAACTATTTTGCAATTGTCAAGCGTTACGGCGGTGTCCCTCTGATAAAGAAAGAGACCAAAATTGATGCACAAGAAGAGGAGATCTATCCCCCTCGCGACAGAGAGAAGGATTGCTGGGACTTCATTATCAACGAGGCCCTGGATGCTGCAGAATATCTGGAAGAGAATCCCGCCAGCGGTCGCGCCAGTAAGTGGTCGGCACTGGCCCTCGCCAGCCGCGCCGCCCTTTATGCCGGCAGCATCGCTCAGTACGGCACGGTTCAGCTTGATGGTATTCTGGGTATTGATGCGGACCCCAATGAATATTATGACATAGCAATAAAGGCCTGTGAAGATATTATGACCAAGAGTGGCCATGGTCTTTACAAGGGCAGTATGGGCAAAGGTTATGTCAAGAATCTTGAAGATGTATTCCTTGTAAAGAACAATACTGAGGTGTTGCTCGCAAAGCATCATTCCGGTAATGCTGGTGACCAGAGCACCGACCTCTGGAGCTGGGACATCTGTATGTCGCCCAAGCCCAATGCTTGGAGTGTGGGTCAGTATGCTCATCCTTATTACGATTTTGTTGAACAATTCGATTATGTGGATGGCCGTTCAGGCAAGATTGACCATAGCGTGCTGGAATCCAAGGCGTGGACAATGGATGAGCTGTGGGGAGACCGCGACCCGCGTCTGAGGGCGTGGGTATGGACCAACGGTTATCATTGGAAAGACGCCGTGGGCTCTCCCTGGGGTAATGATACTGTAAGTCTTTACCGTGGTATCCGTCTGCCTGACGGCAGCGATTATTTTGACCTGTCTCATCCTACCTACGATGGCAAGATGATGTGCTGGGGCGACCAGATGAATGAGTTCGCGAGAGGATCTCTGTATCATACCGGTTTCGGTGTAGCAAAGTACCTGGAACCCGGTAGTGATTGTATGAATTGGTTCGTATGCTCAACCACGGATTATATCATCTTCAGATATGCAGAAATACTTCTGAACTATGCAGAGGCATGCTTTGAGGTCGGAAGAAACGGCGATGCCCTGGACGCAGTCAACCAGATCCGCAGCCGTGCCGGCGTGGCAGAGCTGGACGGTATTACGCGAGAGGCAATCCGCAAAGAGCGTCTTTGCGAACTCTGCTTTGAGGACCACCGTTATTGGGATCTGCGCCGCTGGAGAGAGGCAGAGACAGTTCTGTCTCAACCCCACTGGGGTATATCTTACCTCCTTGACTGGGCTTCATATGAAGCTTCTCTGAATGACAGGGGAGAACGCACTGCAGAGCCCCGTTTCTGGATAGAGTTTGAAGACCACATTGACAGCAAGACCAAGGATCCCGTGTTCCCTGCAAGCAACTATTATCTCCCGATTGGCAACGGCACCATTGCCGTTAATCCCAATCTGGTTCCCAATCCCGGTTATTAATACATACACATTTATTCATATTCACCAATTAACACTTAATTATCAATCAAAATGAAAAAGCTTTTTTCTTTTGCAGCACTCGTAGGCTGTATGATGCTTCTCTGGGGTTGCCCCGAGAAACCCGATGATCCTGAAGTTAAGGATTCCATCACGGTTAGCCCGGATACATGGACATCTCCTTTTGACGGCGAGACATTCGCTGTTACCGTTACAGCCAGCGGTGATTTTACTTCAAAGCCCGACGTAAACTGGATTACCGTTTCTGGTACTAACGTAACAGTAGCAGCCAACGAGGCTTATGAGGCGCGTTCCGGCAAGGTGACTTTCACATGCGGTGAAGCATCCGCAGTTCTGGCTGTTAACCAGGAGGCTGCTCCCAAGCCCAAGGAGTATACCGAGCTTGCAGGCCCTGCAAACAGTTACAACGTAACAGCAGCAGGCGACTACAAGATCAAGGCTACCGTAATGGGTAACGGCGACAAAGGTCTGCACTCTTCATTCCCTATCACCTCAACTGCAATCAGCCCTGCCGGTGCAACTCTGGTATGGCAGGAAGTTGAAGGCCTTATCTCTGATGTTAAACTGCAGGATGGCTTCCTGTGCTTCACTTGCGCAAACAAGGACGGTAACGCTGTTGTAGCGGCTACCGCTGCCGACGGTACCATCCTTTGGAGCTGGCACATCTGGAGCGCAGAAGCCCCCACCGATGTAGACCTCGGTACCTGGACCCTTATGGATCGCAACCTTGGTGCTACTATGGCGAAGGACGAAGAAAGTTGTGGCCTGTATTACCAGTGGGGCCGCAAGGATCCTTTCTCAAGAGTATTAGCATTTGATTCAGCATCTGGCGAAGGCTGGTATCACCCTGTAGTTGGTGGCGGTGACGATGCAGGTAGCGCAGATATCCACTGCATTGCTTATTCCGTGGCTCATCCCAATGAATATATTGCTTTATCAAACCGCAATGACGACTGGCTTGTTGAGCCCAATCAGCGCTATCTTTGGGGTCTCAACTGGGAAGCAGACGGCAATATCGATTTCCAGCCTTTCAAGAGCGTTTACGATCCTTGTCCCAAGGGCTATGCAGTGGCTACTCCCAACTGCTTCGCTGCCGGTGTTGGTTCTGCATCACGTAATAGCGACAATTCATTCACACTCTTCGAAGGAAAGATTTTCGTTCCTGCCGCTGGTTTTATTTACACCGGAG
Organism: Bacteroidales bacterium; assembly: GCA_017446775.1. Classification (GTDB taxonomy): domain Bacteria; phylum Bacteroidota; class Bacteroidia; order Bacteroidales; family UBA932; genus Equibacterium. Next base: position 187,122 of record JAFSQE010000022.1, read on the forward strand.
GATATGGTTGGTATAATGCCGACGGTGCCGGTTGGGGTGGCCTGTGGGAGTGCTCTACTTCGTGGGGTAACACTGAGAACGGTTTCCGTTTGGCAGGTCACAATTTTGACGCTCGTGACAACAACGCACGTGCAGCCGCACACCCTGTACGCTGTATGAAATATGCAGAATAATCACTTTTTTCAATGTTTGTTCAAGGAGGCCGGTTTTTCGGCCGGCCTCCTTTTTAACAATCGGATATGAATAAATTGTTCAATATTGCATCGGCGATGCTTGTACTTCTTCCCCTGTTGGCTTGTGGCTGTGAAAAAGACCCTTCAGACACCCCTGAGAAGGATACCCGCAGTGCGCTGGAGCGCTACTGGGCTGATGATTATACGGGAGAGATAGGCATTCAGCAGGGAGAACACACAGTCAACGGCGTTGCCGTGCCACGTATGTTCCTGGGCGGCAAGCTGCTCTACGTGACCGGAATGAACTGCTACAATCTTTTCGTTCAGTGTCACGAATCCAACGCGATGAAAACCGAGAATATGGAGAAAACGGTTGAAACCCTTGTAAAGGAGCAGGTACCCATTGTCCGCTTCAGTGGCAGTCCGTTCTATGCGAGCCAGTTCCACTTCTATATGGATAATAAACAGAAGTTCCTGGCCAATCTGGAGCATCTGGCCACTTTATGCGACGAGGCCCACATTCTGCTTATTCCCTCCATCTTCTGGAATACCGGCTCCGTTCCCGACTATTACGAAGAACATCCTACCGCCTGGGGCGATAAGTCCAGCAAAACCTACGCCCATATGCTGAGTTACACAACCGACATCGTCAATACTCTTAAAGATCACAAGTGCGTGGCGATGTGGGAGTTTGGCAACGAATTCAACCTTGCGGCAGACATTGCCATTGCCGGTTATACCGATATTCCCGCACGGGTAGTGAGCACTGCATACCAGGGCTTTGCAGAGCTTATCAAGACTCTGGACCCCCACGGGCGTGTGATCGCCAGCGGCAACAGCATCATGCGCAATGCGCAGTATCACCTTATGGTTGGTCCCAGCTGGGATACGGACTCATATGCACAGTACAAAGAGGTAACCGAAGTGTTCACTCCCGACCCGATGACAGGTATGTCGGAGCACGTATATGAAGATGCCAGAGTCTTTTCCGACAAAGGCACGGTAGGCCGAAGTGACCAGATTCTGTATGCCAAGCAAGCCGCCGCTGAGTTGGGCAAGGTATATTACATTGGCGAATTTACCGGCCCCAAGACGGCCGTAGGTGATTCGCTGATGGTACGCAAGCATTTCATCTCCTATTATGCTCAGCGCGTTCAAATCTCACTGATGTGGAATTATGCCCTCAAGGGCGACATCGAGTGGAGTTTCAAGGCCGATACGCCTTATGGCAGAATGGCCTTCAATCTGATGCGCGAATACAACGAAAGATTCAAAACTGTAACCGAATAGCACTATGAAAAAGATATTGTTGTCCACGGCGTTGCTGCTGGTTTCGGCGATAGGCTACTGCCACGTCGCAGAGGTCTCCCTTAACGGGACATGGAGCCTGAAGTTCTTCCCTCAGCCTCCCGCTGCGGTTATGACTCCGGAAGAGGCAGCCTCCATAGACGGGACGATGATAGAGGCCATCGTGCCCGGCAATGTCGAGATCGACCTTGAAAGGGCCGGCCTGATTGCCGACCCCATGATTGGCAACAATATCTATACTCTCCGCAAATGGGAAGGTTATCAGTGGTACTTCAAAAAGACTTTTACGGGTCCCGAAGTTAAAGAAGGGCAGAGGGTTATCCTCTGCTTTGCGGGACTTGATACTTTCGCGGAGATTTACCTGAACGGCAAGAAGGTGGGCAGTGCAGCCAACATGCTCATCGAGCATGAATATGATGTCACAAGCTTGCTTCAGGGTGAGAATACCCTTGAGGTAATCATCCGGTCTTCTGTGCTGGAGGCCCAGAAATACTTCCTGGGTGTCCTTAGCATAGGCAATTTCTCCAACGAAGAGAGTGCGTATGTGCGCCGTGCCCCCAGCACCTACGGCTGGGACATCATGCCGCGCCTGGTAAGCGCCGGCCTGTGGCGTAATGTCACCCTCAAGATTGAGAATCCGGTTAGCATAACGGACGCTCACTGGATGACATACAGTATGGATATGCCCGCCCGCAAGGCAAGTTTATATTTATATCTGCAAACCAGAATGCCCTTCGAGGCATTTGACAATGTAAAGGTGAAACTGACCATGCTGCGCAAAGGCAAGATTGTGTTTGAGCACGAGCGCCTTATGCGCAAGGCGGTTGACTATCTGGATTTCGTGTTGGAAAATGTCGACTTCTGGTGGCCTCGTGGCTATGGTGAGCCGGCACTGTATGATGTATGCGTGCAGCTGGTCGACAAGAATACCGGCGAGGTCTATGATACCGACCGTCGCCGCATAGGCATCAGGATGGTGGAGTTGGATATCGACGATGTGAATCTCCCCGGCAAGCCCGGGCGCTTCCAGTTTGTGGTAAACGGCGTGAGAGTGTTTGCCAAAGGTACCAACTGGGTGCCGCTGGACGCTCTGCACAGCCGCGATGCCTCGCACTACGAGCAGGCCGTTGGCCTTATGACAGAGATGAACTGCAACATTGCCCGCTGCTGGGGCGGTAACGTATATGAAGACCACAAGTTCTTTGACCTTTGCGACGAGAACGGCATAATGGTATGGCAGGACTTCGCCATGGGTTGCGGTAGCTATTCCCAGCGGGATGATTTTGCTGCCATGATAGAGGAAGAGGCTGTCAGCGTGGTGCGCAAGCTGCGCAGTCACACGTCTCTAGTGCTCTGGAGCGGCAATAACGAAGATGACCAGAGTATGGTGTGGGGCCGTCTGCACAATTTCAAACTTGACCCCAACCGGGACCGTGTATCCCGCGAGACTATCGCCCGCGTGGTATATGAGATGGACCCTACACGGCCCTATCTGCCATCTTCGCCATATTACAGTCCCCGCATCGTGGAGCAGGGCAACGGCGACGAATTCCTGCCAGAGAACCATCTCTGGGGCCCCCGCGGCTATTACAAGGCCGATTATTATGTGAAGAATCCGAGCCAGTTTATAAGCGAAATAGGCTATCACGGCTGCCCCAATATGGAGACGCTGAAGAAGATGTTCACTCCTGAATGCGTCAACCCCTGGCTTAACGGTGAGCTTGGTATGTGGAACGATGAGTGGCAGACCAAAGCCAATCGTATTTATGATGAGAAGTTCCAGGGCGGCCGCAACGATTTGATGACAAATCAGGTCAAAACCATTTTCGGGGAAATCCCCGCTAAATTGGAAGACTTTATCTTCGCCTCGCAGAGCGTTCAGGCAGAGGCGATGAAATATTTTGTGGAACGATGGAGAGGCGGCAGGCCGTATCGCACCGGCATCATCTGGTGGAACATCCGCGACGGATGGCCGCTGCTCTCCGATGCAATAAGCGATTATTACGGCGGCAAGAAACGGGCGTTCTTCTATCTGAAGAATGTCCATCATGACGTTTGCTGCCTTATTACCGACGACGGCCCCAACAGCAAATACTATTATCTGCGGGCCGACAATCAGACTCTCTCAGATGCTGAGGGCGAGGTTGAGGTTATCGATGTGGAAAGCGGCAAGACCATTTATAGTGGCAGATTCACCGCGGCGGCCAATACCGTTACCCTCATCAAGAAACTTCCTTCCCGCAAGGGGCAGGGTATGCTGATGATTAAATACAAGATTGAAGGCCGTGAATACGCCAACCACTATCTGTATGGCGAACCGCCGTACAAACTTGAAGACTACAGGAATTGGATAAATAAAACAGGTATATATGAAATCAGGTAAAATACTTGCCGGCTGTATTGTCACCGCGAGTTTGATCTCGCTGGTCGCCTGCAACGGCAGCCGCCGGAACAAACCGGATACTCCGGATGATTCCGGAGACAAGGGATTCACCGTGGTCAAGCTGGCCGATGCTACACCGGTGGCCCTTGAATCCATAGGCGCAGAGTTCGACCCGCACTTCTATGCCCAAAATGTGGTGGGCCGTCCCGGGGCCGGACTGAAGGCAGAGGACTTCAAAATCATCGAGGACCGCGTGACCCGCATGGGGCTTCAGAAGTTCCGCGTGATGATCCAGCCGCAATGGTATGAGCCGTACAATGATAACGCTGACCCCTTTGACACCGATATGTCTGCATTCAGATGGAACACCGTGGAGATGCAGTCGCTGTATCAGGTTCTGGACCTGGCGCAGAAAAACAATATGAGCGTTTGCCTGGCCATCTGGGGCTGCACCCGCTACGTCAAGATGGTAGAGGAAGAATATGCCGATGTCACCACCTGCTTTATGTGCGACTGGGATGCAAACCAGAACTGGATGTGTCCGCCCAAGAGCAATGAAGAGTTTGGGGAGAACTTCGCCGCCCTTGTCAAGTATCTGATAGAGGAGAAGGGATATACCTGCGTAAACGAAGTGACGCCCTTCAACGAGCCCGGCGGCGATATCATCGCGCCCGACGGCTATATGGAGGTCTGTCGCGCCCTGGACAGGCATTTCCGTCGTCTTGGTGTGCGCGACAAGGTCCGTTTCAACCTTTCAGACAATATCGATACCCATCAGTATTATCTGGAGGCTTGTGCCAACCAACTGAAGGGCATCGCCGACATATTCAACAGCCACACATACATCTTCGGTTACGAGACACCAAATTCGGAGATAGAAGAGTGGGAGAAGAACAATGTGGCTATTTCCCAGCGAGCTGGATTGAAGCATATAGTGGGCGAATTCGGCAGCAACCAGTGCGTGGGCGCTTCCCGCCAGAGGGATATCGATGAATACGAGCGTGGTGTGCTCATAACCCGCCTCGCTCTCAACTTCTTCAATACCGGCGCGTGCGCTATCAGTTACTGGAGTTTGATTGACCAGTACTATAATTTTCAGGGCGATTACCAGCAGATGCAGCAGCTTGGTCTCTGGCGCTCAGTCAAGAATGAATACTCACAGGATACTACTTTCGCCCGCATCAAATGCGACTATGAGTGCCGTCCGCAGTTTTATGCATATTCGCTGCTTTCGAGCCGAGTAAGGCCCGGTGCGGAGATCCATCCGATAGAGACGGGTCGCGAATTCGCCGCTGCCACGGCATTCAGGAATGCCGACGGCAAGTGGGTCTATGCAATCGCCAATCAAGATAAGAGAAAGCTTCAGCTAAAGATAGAGAATGACGCGCAGGGAGAGTTCGAGCTGATCAGATATGAAGAGGGCAAACTGCCCGACGACGGTTCTTTGATTGCACCGGGCGTCAGTGCCGCAGTTTCCGGCGGGGGACTCAAGGTCGAGATACCAGCCAAAAGTGTAGTTTATTGCTGCCAGAAATAGCCTGTTATGAAAAGGATCGCACTGCTGTTTGCCGTTGTGGCTGTCTTTTCCTGCGCCTGCGACCCCGTCGTTGAGCCGGAAGACAAGCCCGTCAATATCTACGGCAATACCATCCACATAGATGCTACACAGCGGGGAGATGTCCTGCCCAATATCGTGGATAATGTGAATGTGTGGGATATGGGCAAGCTGTATTATCATCCCAAGATAAATGAAGAGGCCAACGTGTTTGAGTTTGTGCGCTACGTGCAGTTCATGCAGTGCACCGGCGGCAGCGCAGAGAGGGATTTGTTCCGCAGGCCCGCGGACCGGAGTGTGCTGGACGATTATGCCTTTGAGCCGCTGATTACCAACTGCCGCGGGGTGCTGTCCATGGGCGCCAAACCCCATCTGAAACTGGGCAGCGTGCCTTTGAAACTCACGACCGATCCGGTGGCGGGCACCTTTGGCACCAATATGTATCCGCCGGACGATTACAATCAGTATTACACATACATAAAGGCCGTCATTAAGGCACTTGTGGAGGAATTCGGCCTGGAAGAGGTATGCACTTGGCGCTTCGGATGTATGACCGAATACGAAAACTACGATTGGTTCAAGGCCCGCAGCGGGCTGGGCAGCGACAGCTGTGAGGCATATTGCAAGCTGTATGACTATACGGTGCAGGCGTTGGTGGATGTGCTGGGACCCGACGTGTTTGTGGGTGCTCACAGTATGACAGTCACCGAAGGGGGCTGGGACGAAGCCATGTTCATAGAGCACTGCTCTTCCGGCACCAACTATGCCAACGGTGGCAAGGGTACCCCCATCAAGTTCCTTTCTGCATCGTTCTACGATGTTTGTCCCGGAGTATTCACCTCCGGCCACGATTTGCCCGGCACTATCAAAGTGCTGAAGGATGCGGCTTCCAAGGCGGGACTAAAGGGTGTTATCTTTGGCATTGACGAGGGACGCATCCTGAGCGGCCTTCGCGCCGGGCAGTCCAGCAGGGAACTCTACAACAGAACCACCGGCTATACCTGGCAGGCGGCCTACGATGCCCGTCTGTTCAAACAAGGCATTGACAATGGACTGGATTACTTTTCCACCTGGAATTTCCTCACCGGCGGCAACGTCTACGGATATCCCATCATAAGCTATCACGTGGCCCGCAATATCGCCAGGTTCGAGGGGATGAACAGGGCAAAGACGGATGTCTCTATAGAGGCTCTGGATGATTCCGAGGTTGATTGCCTTGCCGCAACCGACGGCAGTACCGTCAGGGTTATGGTTTATAATTTCAAGAACGCCTTGAACTATTCCAGGCGTTTCAATTATGGTATGCAGATTAAGTTGCCTTTCGATGCAAAGAGGGTACAGATTACGAGATATCTTGTAAATGACGATTGCAACTTTTTTGATGATTGGTTAGCGGACTGGGAGGAGTTGGGCATCACGACGTCCGACTTCTCCTGGAGTCCGGACGACCCGATGCTGGATATGACCGTGACGCTGAATCGCGCCTCCGCTATCCGTATGTATAAAACGAAGAGAGACAAGTATATAGAGTGTTCTCGCCTGACGCCTGTTACAGAGGAGGCGGAAGTGGTTAAAGGGGTGCTGACATTGGGCAGCGAAAGGATTGAGGCGAGCAACGTACTATTCCTGGAAATCAAACCTCTATGAAAAGAATAATCACAGTTGCGGCAGCCCTTGTGCTGTCGCTATCTGCCTTTGCGGGTAAGTTTCTGAACCTTTCCGGAGAGTGGCGGCTGGATATAGCCGGTAAAGATGCTCCGCGGAATCTGGCCGTTACAGTGCCGGGTGATGTCCATTCTGCGCTGCTGGAGGCAGGTCTGATTAAAGACCCGTACTATGCCTTCAACGAGCTGGACAATCTCTGGGTGGGGCGTGAGGACTGGGTTTTCAGCCGGACGTTTGTCCTGGATGCTTCTTTTCTGGCACATGAGGCTGTATATCTGCGTGCAGAGGATGTGGATATATTCTGCGACATATCTATAAACGGACATAATGTGGGTAGTACCACTAACCGCTTTCGCCGATGGGAGTGGGATGTGAAGCCGTATCTCAGGGCTGGAGAAAATGTTATTGAGGGCTATTTCCACAGTGCCTGGAATGAGTGCGAGAAGGTGGCTGCCGGCTATGACTATCCTATGCCGATGTCGGAGGTGGGCCTTGTGCCCGACATCAACACCATCCGCAAGCCGACCTGCCACGGCGGCTGGGACTGGGGCCCGTGCCAGATGGTGACCGGATTTGCCGGGCCGCTGGAACTCATCGCTGTTGATGCCGCCCGCATAGATTATGTCTATTGCGACCAGGATTTCTCCCGCAAGGGGCGCGTTGGCGTCAAGGTAAATGTCGAGATAACATCGCCCGCAGGTGGTTCATCGGTCGTTTCGGCATCGTTTGCGGGTCAGAAAAAGAGCCGGAAGGTTAAGCTTGCCGCCGGAGGTAACATCGTCTCTTTTGATTTTGCGGTGAGGAATCCCCGCCTCTGGTGGCCCAACGGGATGGGGGAGCAGTATCTGTATCCTCTTGAAGTGGCCGTAGAGGGTTGTCGTGTCTCCAAAAAGATCGGCCTTCGCCAGGTTGAGGTGGTGAATTACCCCGACACCGTTTATGGCAAGGAGGGGATGTGCATGACCTTCCGTATCAACGGGCGCGATATGTTTGCCAAGGGCGCTGACTGGGTGCCGTGCGAGCTGTTTGAATCCCGCCAGACTTATGAGCGCTATGCCGATTTCCTGACCAGCGCCCGAGATGCCAACATGAATATGCTGCGCCACTGGGGCGGTGGCCAGTTCGAGCATGAGGAGTTTTACAATATCTGCGACTCGCTGGGCCTGATGCTCTGGCACGACTTTATGTTCTCTTGCGCCATCTATCCTGCGGACAAACGCTTCCTGGACGAGGTGGAGGCGGAGCTGAACCATCAGCTGCGCCGCCTCCGCGACCACAGTTGCATAGCGATGTGGTGCGGCGACAACGAATGCGTTGGCGCGCTGGGATGGTGGGATGTGACCCGCAAAAACCGCCATTTCTACACCTCCAAGCTGGATACCTTGATAAAGCTGCGCGGCCGTGTCGTTGCAGAGGTGGATCCCGCGCGTGTATATTGGCCCAGTTCGCCCTGCGCCGGTCCGGGCGATTACCAGACAGACAACTGGAAAGAGGATACCAAGGGCGACATGCACCTTTGGTCGGTATCCAAATTTGCAGGGCCGCTCTCTGATTATTACAAGATAAGGCCGCGCTTCTGCTCTGAAATAGGTCATTCTTCATTCCCCAGGTACGATTTGGTGGCGAAGTATTCGTCACCTGGTGCCGCCAATCCGTGGTCGCCTGAGTTCGAGCATCACGTCAAGGAGGTAACCGACGGCCGTCGCGGCAATCAGATAATCATGGACCGGCTGCGCCTGCATTTCAACTTCCCCAACCGGATGGAGGACCTGTGCTATCTCTCGCAGGTAGAGCAGGCTATGGGTCTCGAGACCTGTTCGCAATACTGGCGCACTCTGGAGCCAAACTGTATGGGCGTCATATACTGGCAACTGAACGACATCTGGCCAGGAACATCCTGGGCGTCGGTAGAATATGACGGCAAATGGAAACAGAGCCACTATCACGCCAAGAGGTTCTTCGCTCCCGAAATCATCACCGCCGTGCCTTCCTGGGAAGATGGTGACAAACTCGGAATATGGGTCGTAAACGATACCGCAAGCGACAAAGAATACACCGCCGTGGTTCGGCTGTGGACATTTGAAGGCGAGGTGGTTTGTGAAAAGAATTTTCCTGTCAGTGTGGTTGGTGACTCATCTGTTATGGCTGCAGAATTCTCTCTGAATGAGTTTGGTGATTCCGCGGCCCGCAACGGGCGGTTTATGGAGCTGCAGTTGTTGTACCGCAACCGGGAGGTGGCCTACAACACCTGGTTGTTTGACGAATTCAAGAACAGCCCGTTGGAAAAGGCTGCGGTTTCCTGCAATCCGGCTGTCCGTGACGGTCGGTGGACGGTGACTCTCACCACTGACAAACCAGCATTCTTCACCTGGCTTGGAGTAGGGGACATCCCCGGCGAATTCAATGACAACAGCTTCACCCTCTATCCCGGACGCTCGGTAGAATTGGTCTTCACGCCCAAAAATGGTTTCACCGATTTCGATAAATTCGTATCTTCGCTCTCGGTTACGCACTTGAGCGAAACTTATTTATGATGAAATCTCTGATTCAGAACAGTCTTGACGAACATCTTCGCGTGGCGCAGGCCTTCGTGGGCGATGCCGTTACGGTGGAGAATATTGATAAGGCGGCGCGGCTGATTGCCGATTCCATTAAGGCGGGTGGTAAGGTGCTCACCTGCGGTAATGGAGGGTCGCTTTGCGATGCCACCCATTTTGCTGAAGAGCTCACCGGGCGCTTCCGGGAAAGCCGTGGCCCGCTGCCGGCGATGGCCATAAACGATGCGGCACACATCACCTGCACCACCAACGATTACTCCTTCGAGAAGATTTTCTCCCGCGTTGTGGAGGCACTGGGCCGGCCGGGCGATGTGCTGTGCGGCTTTTCTACCAGCGGCACATCCAAAAACGTGGTGGAGGCGGCCCGCGTGGCGCGCGAGAAGGGGATGAGGGTGGTGGGCTTCACCCGCACCGGTGACAATCCGCTTGCGGCGCTTTCCGACGCCGTGATAGCTGTGCCCCACGATGGCTACAGCGACCGCATCCAGGAGATGCACATCACCGCAGTGCATATTATAATAGAGGCTGTGGAAGAACTTGTGAAACAATAGTATTATGAAAATATCGCGCAGATCATTCGTTAAGACAGGCCTCGCAGCATCCGCAGCCCTGGCTGCGACATCGTTATTGGGCACTGCATGCACTCCGGCCGTGCCGGGCAAAAAGGTCAAGGCCAAAAGGGTCATCATCTTCACCTTCGACGGCATCCGGGTGGATGGTCTTGCGCAGGCAAACACCCCCAATATCGATTCGCTTATCGCAACCGGCAGCGCATCGTTCTTAACCCGCGACGTGATGCCCTCCATCACGCTGCCCAACTACACCAGTCATTTGCTGGGTGCGGGCCCGGAGGTTCACGGCGTCGTCGACAACAGCTGGACGATGGACAATATCAAACTGCCGGCGGTGGAGACAGACCAGGACGGTTATTTCCCATCTGTGTTCAAGGTGCTGCACGATGCTGGCATCAAGACCGCCTATTACTGGAACTGGCTGCCGCTTATCAATCCCATAAACCAGAAGTGGCTTGACGACAAGCTTTCTTCTGAAGAGAATGATTACGCTACTCTGTGCGACCGCGCTATGGAGTTTATTGCGGCTAACCGCGACCAGAAGATGTTCATGTTCCTCTACGATGTCTGGACAGACGTGATGGGGCACAGGCATCAGTGGATGTCTCCCGAATACATAAAGTCTATTGAAGACGATGATGCACAGGTGGGCCGTGTAATCGACTTCCTTAAAAAGGAGGGGCTGTATGAGGATTCCCATCTGATGTTCATATCAGACCACGGCGGGATCGGCTACGGCCACGGCGGTACCACTCCGGAAGAGATGACCGTCCCGTGGATAATCTCCGGTCCAGGCATCAAAAAGGGATTTACCATAGAGGAATCCAACAACACCGTCAATACCGCCAGCACCGTACTGCGCCTTTTCGGTCTGGACCAGCCCCTTGCATGGACCGGCGAAGTGCCGACATCGATATTTGAATAATCCTTCGTTCCTCGCCCTTGGCGTCACTTTGGCAAAAGAAGGCCGGGTACCTTTTTTCGGGTACCTTTTTTGCTGTTATATTTCGGTGGGTTTTGAATTTTATTCAAAAACGGGTATCTTAGCGCGATTGAACCGCCATATTTGGAAATATGAGACTAATAAATATGAGAAAAATTATCCCTATCATCCTTACGGTGTGCGCTTTGCTGGCCGCATCGTGTACAGATTATCAGGCCCAGATCGATGAACTTCAATCCAAGGTAGACAAGATTGCGGGCAAGGAGATCACTGTAGGTAAGATCAATGCCGGTGTGGCTGCGTTGCAGCAGTTGGTAGAGGCCGTTCAGGCGGGCGATGTGGTAAAGTTCTACACCCCGGCAGATGGCTGCTGCGTCGTGACATTCAAGAAAGCCGGCAATGTGACCCTTTACAACCAGACATGTAATATAAGTGTGGCTGGGTTCTCAGGTGCCTATTACTGGAAACTGGGCGGCGAGTGGATCACAGATGGCTCTGCAGAGAAGGTTCCGGTGTCAACGCTGCCGCAGTTCAGGGTGAGCGACTATTCGCTGCAGATGTCTGTGGATGGCGGGAATACATGGAACAGTATCCCTGCTGTAGACGACTCGGTATTCGTGAGCATTGAAGATGATGCATCTTATCTGCATATCACCCTTGTGGGCGGGCAGAAGCTGGATATCCCCAAGAATGTCCCGCTGGCTGTCGCTTTCAGCGGCGATGGCAGCACGTTTGCCGTCAGTGGCGTTGTGGAGGTTGAATACTGCATCAGTGGTGACACAGGCGATTATACGGTGACCCCCGTTGCCGGCGAAGGTTGGACAGCCACTGTAGTTAAAGAGAATGAATTCAAGGGTACTATAAAGTTTGTGGCCCCGGCAGAACCTGTCGGCAGCACTGTACAGATTATGGTGAGCGACGGCATGGGACATATGGTGGCTTCTGAAATAGAGCTTGCGAGCCTCACCGTAAATGAAGACTTCCCTGTTATGTATCCCACCTGGGAGGCATATAATGTCGGTTACGAAGGAGGCCCTGTAGAGGTGAAGCTTAACACCAACCTCGAATATGAACTTGCTTTGGAAGACGCTGCATCTGAATGGCTCTCCGTTGGTCTGACAAGGGTTGTACGCGAAGAATCGGTATTTTTCACCGCCAAGGCCAACGATGCAACCTCGATGCGTTCTGCCCAGGTGACATTCACCAGTGGCGCATATATTAAAAAGGTTCTCATCTGGCAGGATGCAAAACAGCCTGCTATAGGCGAGAATCTGAGTGCAAACGGCACGGCAAACTGCTACATAGTAACCGACGAGGGTGACTATTACTTTGACGCAAAGGTTGCAGGCAACGGCCCTGCGGGTGTTTTCCCCGTACTCGATTTCCCCGAAACGGCAGCCTTGGCCCCCGCCACTACAAATCTCTCCAACAAGGTGGAGGTGTTAACCAACCAGAACAATGTTATAAGCAATGTCCAGCTGTCGGCCGACGGCATAGTATCTTTCCATGCAAGCGGAGCCGAAGGCAATGCAGTCATCGCGGTGAAGAACCTGCGAGGGAAGATTATCTGGAGCTGGCATATCTGGTGTACTGACCTGCCAAAAGACCGCACCCATACCAATCCCGATATGGTTCAGTTCACAGTAATGGACCGTAACCTGGGCGCTACCAGTGCCGATGCCGCCGACGGCGAGCAGACACATGGAATGTACTATCAATGGGGGCGCAAGGATCCCTTCACCGCCGATGTTATGCTGAACGGAATGAAGACCAACTCTTCGCAGTCTTTCCTGTTCGCAACACAGAACCCCGACTACGCATGTCTGGAGGTTTCAAACGGCAACTGGTATAAGGGCACCATGGTCAACAACTATCTCTGGGGCAATCCCGACTATCAGAAGACAATGGACCTGGCCGACATCCATAAATCCATTTACGACCCGTGTCCGCTTGGATATATGGTGCCGCCCTCCAATACGTTCCTGATTTTTGGAGACGAAAGCAGGGTCGAATATCTCGACAACGGTATCCTGGTAAGGGGCGACTATGGTCAGACCAACTTCTATCCATTTGCCGGCCGTGCATACCGCAGCTTTGGCAGAATCGGTGTTGAGGTTACCCTCTGGCACTCCTGTGCCGCCCGTTACAGCATATACGACGACGACGGCGGTGCATGTACCCGTCTGTCCATGGTGGACAACAGAATCTACTGGTTCTACGGCGATATGCGCAGCCGCGGCATCCCCGTACGTTGCGTGAAACAAGTTTCCGAGTAAGAACTCAGATGAGACGCGCTTGCATATTGTTGATGGCATCCCTGTTGCCGATGCTCTCCTGCTGTCAGAAAGATGAGCAGGAGCGTCTTGCGCAGTTGCAGCAGGAGGCCGACAGCATTGCTGCGCTTTTGGCAGATACAGACGCGGCTACTGCCGATATAGAAGTGCCCCAGGAGAGTGCCTATCTCTTTACCTTTGATAAATACAAATATGGTGTGGATGCCGGCGCAAGCGTGAGCATACCATTCAGCCTTCCCGAAAAATCCACGGTCGAGGTGATTGCGAAGGATGGTTGGAGCGCAACCGTAACTATGGATACGGATGTTTCGGGCGTGATTGTCGTCACGGCTCCGGATCCTGCTGAATATGCTGACCTGGTGGCGGTGGCAACCGCAGAAGACGGAAAGCAGGTGGCGACCATCCTCAATCTGATGGTACGCGACCCGTTCAGCGATGATACCCGTCCGTATATCAACGCCCTGGGATACTACAGCTTTAAGCCGGCCCAGGCGACCCTCGAGAATTTTCAGAAACTGGTGGATGCCGGTATCAAGTCGGTGACACTGGAGTGTGATGATTACAACTGGAAGGAGCAGCTGGAACTGATTATCGAGGCGGGACTGCAGGTTTTGCCCGTTATCGGTTACTACGGCGAACAGTATTACAAATATCTGGATGCGTACGACGGCCTGGACGAGGTGGTCAATTACCTCAAAGACAAGCCTGGGGTGCTGGCATATCATATCTGCGATGAACCAAGCGTAGACAAGGTATACGAGCTGATGTGCATCAAAGATAAGATAGAATCTCTAGACCCCGTGCATCCGGTATATGTGAATCTTGGTCCAGATGCTTCAAGGTCGTTCCTTGGCACCGAGTATTATCCCGACTATATTGAGTGCTATGCCGGATTGTGCGGTTTGAAACTTCTCTCGTTTGACATATATCCGATTTTGCCGGGTGGAATCCAGAAAAGTTGGTACAAGTGCCTGGATACTGTGTCTAAGGCTGCTCAGAGCCACAACGTCCCCTTCTGGTCGTTCGCGGCCAGCTGCTGGATAAACAAGGAGACAACCCTCAGGGAGCGTCCCACGGTAGAGAATCTCCGTCTGCAGGTATATCACAACCTGTGCTACGGTGCGCAGGTGGTTCAGTACTTTACCATCTGCAGCTACAGCGGTACCAGCCTGGCCCCGATGATGGCCTACACCGATCAGTGGACCGATGCCTATGACGTACTGAAGGATTTCAATCTGGAGATGCTCCGCCGCAGCTACGTTTTCGCAGGCTGCCGGGTGAACAGGCTCCGCCATACCAACTTTATGACAGCCTGGGGGCAGCAGATAAGCGTGCAGGACTATCCGGAAGTGATGACCTCGCTGGTTACCAGCAGCGATGCGCTTGTGTCATTTATAGAGAACAGGGGGAGCGAATATGTAGTGATTGCCAACAAGAGCTGGACAGAGAAGATAACCGCAGAGGTGGAATTCACCGATATGATATACACAATCGACCGCGACGGTACCTTTACAGAACGTCAGCCGGGCACAACCTCCGTTACCATAGACGAAGGCGATATGCTGGTCATAAAGTACAGATAAACGCGATTATGAAGATAAGACTCCATATCATTCTTTTTGCAGCGCTGCTGCTTGCCACCTCCTGCGACCAGGAGGGTAAAGACCGGCTGGATGCCCTGCAGAGTGAGGCCGACCAGATTGCCGGGCAAATGTCGGCAACCGATTCTCCATCGGTAGAAGTTGATGTGCCGGGCGACGAACCCTACGCATTTGCTTTTGACAGGCCACGCTATGGGGTGGATGCTGCAGGCAGCGTTACAATCAAATATTCCCTGCCCAAGCCATCCACTGTAGAGGTTTTTGCAAAGGATGGGTGGAGTGCAGAGGTCAATGCCATCTCCGACACGCAGGGGGAGATTGTGGTAACCTGCCCCGACCCCGCCGTGGGGAGCGAACTGGTTGCTGTAGCCACCGACCAGAACGGCCACAGCGTTGCGGTTCCGCTTAACATAATCGTCCGGGACCCCTATACAGATGAGACCCGCACCACCATTTGCACGATGGGATACTATGGCTTCAAGCCCGGTGTGGCCAAACTGGAAAACTTCCAGAAGCTGGCAGAAGCCGGCATCGATGCGATAACCGTAGAGGCAGACGAACCAGACTATATGGACCAGCTGGACATGGCCTATCAGGCAGGAGTCAAGTGCGTGCCGGTGATAATGTATTATACAGAGCGCTACTCAATCTACGGCGATGACTACAAAGGTCTGGAAGAGATAATCACCAAACTGAAGAATCATCCCGCAACTATGGCATACCATATATGGGATGAGCCCAGCACAAAGAACATCCCCACGATAAAGATGCAGAAAGAGAAGATAGAGGAGCTGGATCCCGACCATCCGGTATATGTCAACCTCAATCCCGACGGCAGCCCGGGTGCACTGGGCGTTGACTACTATCACGATTATATAGAGGCATTTGTGCGCGACTGCAAGGTGAAGTTCCTTTCGTTTGACATGTATCCCATGCGTCCCGAAACCGACCCTGATTATCCCGACGGAATAGTAGGATACTGGTATCAGTGCCTGGAGGCTGTTTCGAACATCACCAAACAGTATGGCATCCCTTTCTGGGCGTTTGCCGCAAGCTGCTGGATAAACAAAGAGCAGAATTTGTTTGCAAAGCCTACCGTGGCCAATCTCCGCATGCAGGCCTATACAAATATGGCATACGGCGCACAGGTGCAGCAATACTTTACCATAATGCAGTACGGAGGTACCGACTATGCGCCTATCAGTTACGACGGCAGTTGGACCGGAGCGTACGACACGCTCAAAGAGTTCAATCTGGAACTGCGAAAGCGCGGCTATATCTTTGATGGCTGCAAGATGGACCGGGTGCGTTATACCCACGTGGTGCCCTTCTTCTGCCAGAGGCTTGCAGATAAGGATCTCCCGCCGCAGATTGCAACGCTAACCACAGCCGGCGATGCTCTGGTATCGTTTATCGAGAACCGTGGGAACCAGTATGTGGTGGTCTGCAACCGCTCCTATAAAGATGAAAATACCCTGAGCCTGGATTTGAACGATATGGTGTATGTGATAGACCGCGAAGGCAATTTTATAGAGTGCGCAGCCGGCACTTCGACCTTTGAGATGGAGGCGGGGGATATGCTTGTGATAAAAATTAAGTAACATGAAAAGAATATCTACACTGTTTGCATGTTTTGTGCTTCTGCTCGCAGTTTCTTGCCATAAAGAAGAAAAAGAGCGTCTTGAGCAGTTGCGCCAGGAGGCAGAGCGTTTGCAGCAAGATTTGTCAGAAACCTCTGCCCCGGGCGACCCCGATGTTCAAATCCCCTCTTATTCAGAGTATCGTTTCTCTTTTGACAAAGAGCGATATGGCGTGGATGCAGGCGGCAGCGTGACTCTGAACTATACCCTGCCGGAGGATTCACGGATAGAACTCATGGTCAAGGATGGATGGAGTGCAGAACTCATCGCGACCGATGCAAAAAGCGGACAGATTGTGGTCACCTGCCCAGATCCGGCCATTGCGAGCGACGTGGTTGTAAAGGCAGTAACTACAGAGGGAAGTTCTGTGGCACAGGTGCTGCCGCTGCTGGTGCGCGACCCCTATACCGATGCCACCCGTACGGATGTGGCGGCGATGGGGTATTTCTGCTTCTATCCGGGCATCGCTACCGATTACCACTTCAGCAAGATGGCAGAGTGCGGGATGAACATGCTTACCATAGAGGCCTATGATAACTGGGAAGAGCAACTGGAACTCTCCGAAAAGTATGGACTTAAAGGGGTCCTGTTCGTGAATGGCGCTGCCGGAGATTATTACTTCAATCAAGCGGATACAAAGCTGTCGGAAATCATTGCAGTGGCCAAGGATATGCCTGCACTTGCGGGATATCAGATATTTGACGAGCCGTCCGTAAAGAACATCGGCCAGATAAAGTTCGAGAAGGACAGGATAGAGGAGCTGGATCCGAATCCCAATCACCCGGTATATGTCAATCTCCATCCAAGCAGCGTCTCAGCTGGAGGAATGGGCGTGGAGGACTACTTCGAATATGTAGAGAAAATAGTTACCGAGTGTGACCTCAAGTTTATCACATTTGACCAGTACCCGGTCTTTACATCTGGAATAGACCCTTCATGGTCCAGGTCGCTGGCAGCAATATATGAGTCGTCAAAGCGGCATAATATTCCGTTCTGGGCATTCACACTGTGCTGCCGCGAGCATAACCGGGAAGATCCGAACGTGGGCAATATCCGCCTGCAGTGCAACACCAACCTGGCATACGGAGCCCAGGTTAACCAGTTCTTTGTATATCGCGCCACCAGCGGTACAAACTATGCTCCACTGATGGGCGACGGCACCTACACCAAAGCCTACGATGACTGCAAGACATACTGCACAGAGATGCACAATCGTGGTTACGTTTTCTCCGGCAGTGATGTCAAGTTCCTGCGCCAAACCATAGAGGCGGATACATACGGCTGTTTCTTGTCGGAAAGGGATTATCCCGATGCCGTGAGTGCATTCTCCACCAGCGGGCCGACACTTGTCTCTTTTATAGAGAACAAAGGCAACAGCTATATGGTGGTGGTGAACAAAAACTGGCAGGAAGCCATAAATGTGGATATCACATTCGAGGATATGGTGTATGTCATAGACCACGACGGTGAGTTTACAGAATACCAGAAAGGCGATGCGCACCTCAGTATTGAAGAGGGCGACATGATGGTAATCAAATACAGATAATGCAAGGCATTATGACACGCAAGATACTCATATTGACCTTTTCCGCGCTGCTTGCCGTCTCGTGTGGCGATTACGACCAGCGGTTGGATGAAATGCAGCGCCAGATAGACGACCTGGTGACAACAACCTCCAGGATCAACGAGAATGTTGCTGCCATGAAGGCTATTGTAGAGGCTATCCAGGCTCAGGACGAGGTGGTTTCGCTTGCACCGGTCACAGAGGGCGGCAAGGTCGCCGGTTATACCGTAACCTTCAAGCAGGGGGGCAGCGTAACTGTTTATAATTCCACTGCAAATGTGACGGTGGGAGAGTATCAAGGCCGGTATTACTGGATGGTGGATGGTGACTGGCTCAAAGACTCTGCCGGCAATAAGATAGAGGCATGCGCAGGCGCAGCTACACCGCAGTTCGTAATATCGGATGGCATCATCAGGGTCTCTCTCGACGGAGGTCGCAGCTGGACCGATGTGGGCCGGGTGGGGGTTGCTGTGCTGGCCTCGGTAGAAGATGGGCCCGACGCTGTCACGCTGGTGCTTGCCAGCGGGGCACGCATTGTCCTGCCCAAGCAAAAGTCGCTGAGCGTGACTCTGAGCACCAACCGCCTTTCAATGGGGGCGGGCAGCGGCCGCACCATCGGCTACACCATCACCGGGGGTACCGATGATACCCAGGTCATAACCTATGCCAAGGATGGCTGGAGCGCTACCGTGAGTCCGGAATCGGCCTCGGAGGGGTATATCACAGTCATGTCGCCGGGCGTCGCAAGCGAATCCGCCGTGCTGGTTTTTGTCTCGGACAACACCGGCCGCAGCATAGTGACACAGTTGACGGTCGTTTCTACCAAATAATACCCTTTTGAATGAAGCCTGCAGTTACACTCTTTACCATAGCGGTGATTCTTCTGGCAGCGTGCGCGCCGTCACAGAAGGTGGCCCGTTACGGCATCAGTGTGGAGCAGGAATATCCCCACGACACACTCTCCTATACGCAAGGCCTCTTTTTTGCCGATGGCGATCTTTACGAGACGGCTGGTCAGTACGGTGAATCGCGCCTTATCAAGGTCGATTTGCAAACCGGCGCGGCAAAACAACAGGTTGCGATGGAAGCTGAGATCTTTGCAGAAGGCAGTTGCGCCATAGGTGGCGAGATATTCGTGCTGACCTGGCTGGAAGGGGTGTGTCTGGTGTACGATAAAGAGACATTCGATCCTATCGGCCGCAAGACATACAAGCGCCAGGGGTGGGGACTTACCACCGACGGCAGCCTGCTTATCATGAGCGACGGCAGCGCCTAGATCTATTTTGTCAATCCCAAGACATTCACCACCGTGCGCAGCGTCACCGTACATCGCGGAGGCAAGAGCGTCAACTATCTCAACGAGCTGGAGTTTATCAACGGCAAGATCTGGGCGAACATATACACCAAAGACGAGATTGTGATAATCAACCCCGCCAGCGGCGAGGTCGAAGGGGTGATAGACTGCAGAGGCCTGCTGCCCAGTGATTTGCGCAGCGAACGTACCGATGTGCTCAACGGCATAGCCTGCAACCCCGACACCGGGGAGATATTCCTCACCGGCAAATACTGGCCGCGGATGTACCGGGTTACCCTTACGGAAAAGAAATAATACACTATAAAGATGTACAGGAGATTATTGTTGATGCTGGTACTGCTGTCGCTCTCTGCGACTCTTGGTGCCAGCGACGGTGTTATTCGCTTTGACAAGACACGATACTGCGTAAGTGCTGCAGAGAGTGTCACGATCGAGTATTCACTCCCCAAAGAGGGCAATTTTGCCGTATCGACTCTCAAGGGACACGGCTGGCAGTGCCAGGTTTATGCTGCCGACCGTCTTCACGGACGCATCGTGGTAACGGCTCCCGACCCGGCAACGGAGGTGGAGATGGTGGCGCATGCAATCTATCCGGGCGGTGAACAGATTGTGGCAACGCTCCCCATAATGGTAAAGGACCCCTATACCGATGCGACGCGGCCCAGGATAGACCTGCTCCCGTTTGGAGGTCTGGACAGGGTGAATACTACCCAGGAAGATTATAACAAGGTGGCGCAGGCCGGCTTCACCATGATAACGCTGGAGGGTGGCGAAAAGATGGATATGAACGGCGACGGCACACTGGACGACGACGATATGCTGGCCACTATCCGTTTCAAGCTGGACCTTATCAAAAACGCGGGTCTGAAATACTCCCTGCATCACCCCCAGCTTGCCAGTGTGATAGAGCTGTGTAAAGACGATCCGGACCTGACTATGATACATATCTTTGACGAGCCCGGCCTGAATCTGATACCGATGTTGAAGCAGCGCCGCGACTGGATAAAGGCCATCGCCCCTGACGTGCCTGTGCACATCAACCTACATCCGCACGCCAGCGTCCGCGCACTTGGCACCGATTATTATACCGACTATGTCCGCAAGATGGTAGAGGGGACCGGTATGGATATCCTCTCTTACGACCATTATCCGGTGCTGATAGACGGCAGCGTGATGAACGAGTGGTACCGTTGCCTGGAGGCAAACTATCAGGTAGGCAAAGAAAAGGGGGTCCCCATCTGGCTCTTCACCGCCTCCTGCGGCATGGATTACGAACGCCCGGCACGCCAGATACCCACCATGAATAATCTCCGCCTGCAGGTCTATACCGACCTGGCATACGGTGCCCCGGTGGTACAGTATTTTGTGTACCGTTCGTACTCTAAGCAGTGCATCGCTCCTATAACGGTAGATGGCAAGTATACGTATCTCTATGACCTGGTAAAGGAGTTCAACGCCGAGGTACACCGCCGCGGTTTTGTGTTTGCCGGCGGCAACGTATCCAAGGTACGCTTCACCCACCTGACTCCCTATTACTGCCTGCCGCTGATAAGTGAAGACCTGCCTGAAGAGATAACATCCATTGATTCCGACAGGACGGCTTTGGTGTCGTTTGTGGAGAACGGCAGCAACAGATATATCGTTATGGTAAACAGCAGCTGTATGGAGAAGTTCACCGTAGATGTGGAGTTCGCCACCACTGTCTGCACCATAGACCGGGACGGTGTATTCACAGAACATCAGCCTGGTAAAGCCAGCTTCGTGGTGGACGAAGGTGATATGTTGGTAATCAAATACAGATAATAGTTCAGTTTATGAAAAAGATACTTGTTTTATTATTGTCGGTTGCACTTGTCGCCATTGCAGGGTGCTCCCATCGCCATTCTGCCGCTTCTGTATGGGATTCGGCTGTCAATCTGAGCGACGCCGGCCATGCCAATTGCTATATCGTACCGGCCGCGGGATTATATTGTTTTGACGTTACCGTCATCGGCAACGGGCAGCAGGGCATCATCCCTGGCGCAAAATTCCATACCGAGAATGCCACAATCGCTCCCGTTTCTGCAAAGGTGCTGACCAACGACGGTGCCGTGAGTGATGTCAGCTTTGACGGCAGCAAGGTTTATTTCCGTGCCGGCGAGGCTCTTGGAAACGCCCAGATTGCAGTGTACGACGCATTTGGCGATGTGCTCTGGAGCTGGCATATCTGGCGCACCGATACCCCTAAGGAGATAACCCACACCAACCGCGACAAGATATCCTGGACCGTGCTCGACCGCAACCTGGGAGCTACCAGCGCCGACCCTGACAACTGGGAAGGAACCCTGGGGCTGTACTATCAGTGGGGCCGCAAGGATCCGTTCACATCAAAGCAGATTCTGAAAAAGATGTACGTCAACCAGGAGAAGTCACTCGCGTATGCCGTTAAGAATCCCACCCGAGCGTTCCTGCTGGTGGCAGGGAAGGACGTTTATGATGCGTTTGACTGGTATGTGGTTAGCAAGGACGAGACCAACCATCACCTCTGGGGCAACCCCGATTTCGCCTTCTGCCATCCGCTTAAAGATATGGTCAAGACAATCTACGACCCGTGTCCGGCAGGATATCTGGTGGCGCCCTCCAACACCTTCATAGATTTTGAGGTGCCTCAGAAGATGGAGTTTGTCCCCGGCGGCTTCTTCTTTATGGCCGATAACGGCCAGAAGGAGTTCTTCCCCTATGCCGGTGGCTTCTATCTGGGCATGGTAGACCGCAGCGAACCCTCCGGCCCTTACTGCTCCCTTTGGAACTCCTGCAGCGCCCGTTTCATATATTGGGACGACGGCGGCTGCCGCACCCAGGTGGACGGAACCACCCGCGAGGCGCGTCTCTATTACGGCGACCTGCGCCCCCGCTGCTATCCTGTACGTTGCGTGAAACAGGCAGAATAGGACAGATTTATGAGAAGGTTCTGCACTCTGGCAATCCTGATACTCTGTGCCTGCAACCTGCGGGCGCAGGATAAGATTATCTCCATGGGCTATCTCGGATTCCGCGATGCCGGCGCCACTCTGGAGAACTTCATGATGCTCTCTCAGGCTGGTATAGATATGCTGACTCTGGAACTTGACCAGGACACCGCCGCCCTGCAGTTGGATTTGGCGCAGGAGACGGGGTTGATGATACTCGCAGTGCTGGCGCCATACACAGATCGTTCTTCAATCGAGGAGGTGGATTTCGACCTGGTGGACAGCATCGTGAACCGCTTCAAGAACCATCCCGCCCTTTATGGCTGGCATATCTGCGACGAGCCGGGATTAAAGCGTATTCCGTATCTGAAATATGTAAAGGAACATATCGAGGCGCTGGACCCCGTGCATCCGGTATACATCAATCTTAACCCGCTGGGCTCCATTCGGGCTCTGGGTACCGATTATTATCCCGATTACGTGGAGGCCTATGCCTGGGAGTGCA
This sequence comes from Bacteroidales bacterium, assembly GCA_017446775.1. Classification (GTDB taxonomy): domain Bacteria; phylum Bacteroidota; class Bacteroidia; order Bacteroidales; family UBA932; genus Equibacterium. The sequence continues at coordinate 210,146 of JAFSQE010000022.1, forward strand.
GCCTCAAGCTGCTCTCTTACGACTGCTACCCCGCAATGAGCTATGGCATCCTTAACTGGTGGTATATGTGCAACGAGGCGGTAGCGGCCACCTGCCGGCGTCACAACATTCCCTTCTGGGCATTTGCAGCTACCTGCTGGATAGACCGCGAAGGGCCCAACAACATGCACGCGAAGCCGACGCTGGAGAACATCCGCCTGCAAATCAATACCAACCTTGCCTACGGCGCGCAGGTGATGCAGTATTTCACCATCCGGGACTTTGGCGGCAGCTCCCTGGCTCCGAACATGGGCAACACCAGATGGACCAGCGCCTATGATACCATGAAGGCCGCGAACCTTGAGATGAAGTGCCGCGAACACATCTTTGGCGGCTGCAAGGTCCTTGCGACCCGTTTCACACACCTGACACCCTTCGCCTGCCTGCCGCTTACGCCAGGCGATTTGCCCTCTGAGGTCGGCGCCCTGGATACCGACCGTACCGCCCTGGTATCGATCTTAGAGAATAACGGCGCCCGCTATGTGGTGGTTGTCAACTCCACAGATAAAGAAAAATGCACGGCCAGTGCGACCTTTACTGCCCCTTGCTCTCTGATAGACCGCACCGGGGCCGTGATACCCGTTACCTCTGGCAGCCACACCTTTGTAATAGATGAGGGTGACATGCTGGTGATTGCCATCTGATCAAATCAAAAAACTACAATATGCACCGCTCACTTGTGATAATGCTCTCGCTGCTGGTCGCCTGCGCACAGTTGCCACCCCAACCGGAACAAATTGTCCTGCACAGGGAAGAGGGGTCGATAACCTTTGCCGTAGATGACGTCGAACCGCTTGACTACCATCTTTACAGGGAAGAATCGGGGCTGAAGCTGGCAGAAAGTCTCCATAATGCCCCCGACGGCAATTATATTGATAACTGGAATCCGGAGATTGTGGCGTGCAGTTTTGCGGCCGACACGAATCTGTGCCACATTGGCGAGGACGTAGTGTTCCAGATGCTGATGCAGGCATGGTCGGAGCACCGGCCGGTGGTGTTGTCGCCCGATGTGATATGGCTGCTTATCTGCCAGCAGTTCAGTCATTACGTGAACCAGAACCCGGAGAAGGTGCGCCATCTGATGGTGGACCATAAGGGCAGGCAGCAGCTTGTGGTAAGGGTCTTCGATAAACCGCAAAGCGTTGCCGCATGGGGCTCCGTCATAGATGAATTTGCGGGCGATATTGCTGCAAACACCAACAATGGCATCGCATCTGCTCTGGTGGCCGACTTTACAACCACGGCAGTTGACGAGCGGATTGCATCTGAGGTGACCCTTATGGATGTCGTAAAGCCGTACTTTGAATACATTGTGGTTTACGGAGTCTGCGGCATTCCCTCCATAACCGTGACCGGCACCCCCCAGGACTGGCATAAAGTGATGGAAAAGACCAGGTCCCTGGAACAATACGGCCTTAAATGGTGGGTGAAGGATCTTTTGCCCATACTGGAGCAGTTCTCCAGGGCGTCGGAAGGAGATCCCGACTACTGGTTCTGGAAGGATATTGTGAAAAAGACGCGTCCCCGCGAGATACAGGGACCGACCTGCGACGGAAGCAGGCCCCGGCTTACAAAGTTCGACGGCTGGTTCTTGAAGTTCTTCCCGTTTGACAACGACGGCCGTACCCCCAAAAAAGTCACCGTTACCCAGACGATGCTTGCAGAGACCGTGGCGGTGCCGTTCAAATATCGAGAAGAGAATTTGGACGGAGTTGTGATTGGCGAGACCACTATGGAGATTGTGGCCGGCATCGTTGGCGTGCAGGAAGATACCACAAGCTTTAGCTTAACTCCAAGGATAGGATGGTTTGTACGCACCGCGAGACCTGTTGAAGATAATCCCGTTTCTGCCGAGTAATATGGCCGATAATTACCTTGAAAGAAGGGCTCAGGAGCTGCAGCAACGCCGGCCTGTGGTGCGCCACAGCGGCGTGTCGCTGGACACCCTGCTTAAGAAAAACCGCAGCTGGCGCGGTTTTGACCAGGGTTGCGTCGTTTCAGAAGCGCAGCTTAGGCAGATAGTGGCTGCCACTACGCTGGTAGCCTCGGGGATGAACAGGCAGCGGCTAAGGTACCGCCTTGTAACCAAAGATGATGCAGGCAAGCTGTTGCCAAACATTACCCTTGGCGCTGCACTGCCTCAAGAACATCTGCCGCATCCTGGCAGCGAGCCGCAGGCATTCATCGTAGTGTGCGCTACCGAACCGGAAAACAAGGTTATCGACATCGACCTGGGCATCGCAGCCCAGAGTATGCTGCTCAAAGCCACCGAGATGGGGCTGGGCGGTATCTTTATCCTTAACTTCCGTGCCGAGGCCGTACGGCGGGAGCTGGAACTGCCGTCGGCGCCAATTGCCGTAATAGCCATCGGAAAACCTGCAGAGAAGATATTCCTGATACCGGCAGAGGCGGGCGCAGACCTTAACTACTACCGCCGGGACGGCATCCACTACGTCCCTAAATTACGGCTGGACGACCTGTTGATCTGAACCGCTATCGGTAAAGGATAATATGGTTCCCGAGCCGGGATGCCATAAAGCGGTCGAATTCTGCCCGTGAAGGAAACCGGAACCGAACTTGGGTGCGGCATCGTGCCTGATAGTTGGTGTTGCAGATTATCTCTCCCTCTGCATGGTAAACCTGCTGCAAAGTGCTGCCACCTATCTTTAGCAGTTTGCAGGGGCCTGGCTCAAGACGGCCGGCCACCCCGATTCCGATGCCCGACTCAAAATGGCTGGGGAGGGTGTAACTTAAACACATGGAGATGGGAATGGTGCAGTGGGCGAAGTCTACGGTACACTCTGCCTCGCAGCTGGAAGAGGGGTTCGCCATGAATGCCGGATGTCCGCATAGGGCACGGGCTACAAGTAGTGTCCACAGGGAGGGAATATCCCCCTCGCAGCCAGATATAATCCCTTCGTCGCTCAGGCGGGAGAGCGCGAGGCAGCTGGTGGTATGGCAACTGCCAAGCAGGTCAAAGCACTTTATGGTGAGGGCGGTGAGCCGGTATCGACTGCAGATGGTCTTGAGTGCCCGGTACATACGCTCGGCATCAGAAAGTGCCTCGCGGCTGTATGTCGCAGCCTCTTCTGAAATCTCACCTGCGGCGGTGTTCCGGTATTCTTCTTCCACTTCGCTTATGGGAATGTCAATAAACTCGCAGCCGAAACTGGTGCATACCGCCTCGCGGTCTATACCGGAGGATATCAGCCAGGATGATGCCCCGCCGATCAGGCCTATGCGCGACGATGCCAGCGCTTTTACGACCCGTCCGTCAGAGTATGGATCAAGGGCGGGGGTGCTGCCAGTGGCGGGAGCAATGCCGCTTGCAGGGTACGGGGCGCACTCCTCTATCGGCAGGTTCACCAGCGTATGCCTTACGCTGCGCTGCTGTAAAAACGACGCGATTTCGCGTGCCGCCGCAAAGCTGTTGTGGTAGCCGTCGGAAAGCAGCACAACCGGCTGCGGAATCTTCTCCCAGATGCGCGAGAAGAGTTCTTCTGTGCCGCCGGTAGCGATAAAGCATACAGCATCGGCCGCCACATCAAGTCCGTCGTAATAATTGATAAAGTGCAGCTCTCTGCCACCCAAATATCGCTGAATCGCGTCCATGCGCTTTTTGTCCAACAAAGAGGTGTCGTGAAGCGAAGAGGTGAAAATAATAACGTCCATAGTTACAAAATTAGTAAAATTCCACTACATTTGACGCCAGAAAGGGGTGCGTCGCACACCAAAGTGCGGAGCTGAGATGATACCCTATGAACTTGATCGGGTTAGGACCCGCGTAAAGGAGACATTATGAAAAAGCATTTGATGGCTATTGCGGCGCTTCTGCCGCTGTGCGCCGGCCTGATGGCGCAGGACTTTGACGATTCCTCAATCTATTCCGCAGACGACACCTGGCAGAGTGCGTTGGACAGCATCGTGGTGAGCGCATCCCGCGCAACCTCTACGAGCCCTGTGGCTTACAGCGAGATGAGTCGGGAACAGATGCGGCTCAGCAACCCCGCATCCTCGTTGCCGATGATGCTGAATATGCAGCCCTCGGTCGTTACGATGGATGAGGGCGGCACCGGACTGGGATACTCCAAGATCCGTGTGCGTGGCAGCGACCCGACCCGCATGAATATCACCCTTAACGGCATCACCTACAACGATGCCGAATCGCAGGAGGTATACTGGGTCAACCTGCCGTCGCTCTCATCTATGCTGGGTTCCGCCCAGTTGCAGCGCGGCGTGGGTTCATCTACCAACGGCGTGGGCGCCTTTGGCAGCAGCCTTAACCTGATTTCTGCCGCTGCGCATACCAGGCCCTATCTGGAACTGGATATTGCCGGCGGCTCGTTCTTTACAGCGATGGGAGGCATCAGGGCCGGCACTGGCCTGAGTAAGCACGGCTTCAGCCTGGATGTGGGTTATAACTACAACCGCACCGAGGGATACATCCGCAACGCCTTTGCCCGTCTGCACTCCGCGAACGTGGTGGGCAGCTGGTATGGCCGGCGCAGCAGTGCAAAGCTGATATATATCCACGGCCGGCAGCGCACCGGCATCACCTGGAACGGCATCTCTTACGAGCAGCTGATGACCGACCGCCGCTACAACCCCGCGGGCGAGTACACCGGTCCCGACGGCAATCCGGCATATTACGACAACGAGACCGACAACTATATGCAGCACATAGTGCAGGGCATATACTCGCTGCGCCTTGCCGATAACCTTTACGGCAGCGCCACCCTCAACTACACCCGCGGCGACGGGTGGTATGAGCAGTTCAAGGAGAACGCAAAGCTCAGCAAATACGGCTACGACACCGACAAGCGGAGCAACCTGGTGCGAATGAAGCAGATGTCCAACGACTTCTATGCCGGCAGCGTCAATCTCAAATACGAGACCCCCCGCGGCCTGGCCCAGGCCGGCGTGAACTATTCCATCTATGATGGCGACCATTTTGGCACCCTCAAGTGGGTGGAGGCGATGCCGGAGGTGGATACAAAGCGCCATTATTACGACAACAACGGCCTCAAGAAAGACCTCTCTGCCTTTGTCAAGGGCGCTCTGAATTTGATGGACGGCGGCCTTAACATTTACGGCGATGCCCAGTGGCGCCGTATCCGCTACCACATCGGCGGCTATGACGATGACTTCATCCCGCTTGATGGCGACCATCCGTACGACTTTTTCAACGGCAAGGCCGGCGCTACCTGGCAGATGAGCCGCACGAGCAATATCTACGCCTCCGCAGCCCTGGCCCACAAGGAGCCCTGCCGCACCGACATAAAGGATGCCATCACAAATGGGGGAGAGGTTCTGCCCGAGCGCCTGCTGGACTACGAGTTCGGCTACAGGTATAGCTCAAGCCGGCTAGCCCTTGCCGCTAACGTCTACCTGATGGAATACAAAGACCAGCTGGTGGCAACCGGCAAGATTACCAGCACCGGCCATATCGTAAAGGACAACATACCCGTCAGCTACCGCCGGGGCGTAGAACTCTCCGCCGGCTGGCAGGCGCTGCCGGTTCTCCGGCTCGATGCCAATTCCACATTCAGCCTCAACAAGATAGTGAACGGGGATGGCTCTCTAACCGACCTGATGCTCTCCCCCGGTTATGTGGGCGCATTCTCCGCCACCGTGAATCCTACCAGCCGCCTGACCTTAACCCTCGCGGATAAAGTGGTCGGCAGCCAGTATTTCGACAACAGTTCCAACCCGACGCACAAACTGCCCGCCTACAATGTCTTCAACGCCTCTGTAAGCTACGATTTTGGCAAGGTTACGATATCAGCCTTCGTGAACAACCTGCTCAATGCAAAATATGTAGCCGACGCCTGGTACGACTACGAATGGGACGAGTGCGGCTACTTCCCCGCCGCCCCTGTTAACGGTACGATTAAATTGAGCTGTACATTATAACGGAAGTGTAATTTGATTATCTTTGGAGTCTCAATACGCCTTATTTGCGTGATGTTATTCTAGAGATGGAGAAAACTCAAGTAAGCCCTCAGCAAAAACCTACCGGATACGCCTGGTTAGTTGTTGCCATCCTCTTTGTCGCTGCCGCATTGAATCAGTTGGACAGGTCAATGGTCGCCACCATGAGACTGTCCATAAGGGCGGCTATCCCTATGACGGATGCGCAGTTCGGATTGCTCTCTTCTGCCCTTTTATGGGCGTACGGATTTACCAATCCGATTGCCGGCTATCTGGCAGACCGTTTCAGCCGTGTAAAAGTTATTATCCTAAGTCTGCTTTCGTGGTCGGTCATCACCTGGCTCACCTCGCGCGTAGTAACGTACGAGCAGTTGCTGGCCTGTCGAATTGCCCTTGGCATAAGCGAGGCCTGCTATCTGCCGGCTGCGTTGGCGCTGATTATGGACTATCACAAAGGACCAACCCAATCCAGGGCGACGGGGTTCCATATGTGCGGTCTGGTGCTGGGCGCCAGCCTGGGCTTTCTTGGTTCGCACATGGCCACAACCCACAATAGCTGGAGCTACGCATTCTCCCTGTGCGGCCTGTTGGGAATAGCATATACGCTGTTCGCCTTCTTTACCCTTAAAGAGGCACCGAAAGAGCCAACGGCAGGGAAGGCAGAGGCAGAACAGAAGCCCGCAGAGGAGAAGGTGTCGTTCTGGGAAGCGTTCAGGCATCTTTTCACCAATCCATCCTTCATCTATCTCTCTATTTTCTGGGGTATTGTGGGCATCCTGGCACAGGTGGAGGGTTCGTGGCTGCCGACCTATTATCAGGAGGCATTCAACCTGCCCGAGACCAAGGCCGGCCTGCTGGCGACCCTGTTCCTGAATCCATGGCAGATAATAGGTCTGCTGCTGGGCGGGTGGATTGCCGACCGTTGGAGCAAGAGCAACAGGTATGCCCGTATCAACATACCCATCATCGGTATCTGCATCGCCGCTCCGGCCGCGTTCTTTGCCGGTTATTCGGTTGTGCTTTGGATGGCCGTGGGCTTTATGGTGGTTTATGGCATCAGCCGTATGTTTGTGGACACCAACCTGATGCCGATTATAGTGGCTACCACCGACAAGCGCTACCGCGCCACTGCATACGGGATGATGAACATGTTCACCACGGTAATCGGCGGTCTTGGAGTTTATGTGATAGGCATACTGCGCGACCACAATGTGGATATGCGCCTGATACTGCAGGTGGTTTCCCTCACCGCCCTTGCCAGCGTGGTATTCCTTGTCTTAATCAAACGCAGCGTAAAAAAGATTAAAGCCCGAAGGGCGTAGGTAAGTCCCTTCCCCGAGGGAAGGGATTTAGGGATGGGGATACGTTATAAGCAGAATGTGCGTCAGGAAAAAGTTTCGCAAGTTGTCCTAACGCACATATAAAGTAACAAAGCAGAACTTGCGAAACTTGTGTTTATGGTAGAAAATATGCGAAAAAGCCGCGTGCTTGAAAAAATGAGAGCTGGACAGGTTGCCACCTGTTTCAAGTTGAACATGACCGGTATGGAGGTCGCGGAGATTGCCGCGCTCAGCGGTTTCGACTGCATCTGGCTGGACCGTGAACATTGCGTGAACGGCTGGCAGGACATCAAGGCGCAGATTCTGGCGTGCAAGGCCTACGGCGCCGACACTATGGTGCGCGTGTCCCGCGGCCCATACAGCAACCTCATCAAGCCCTTTGAAATGGACTCCACCGGCATCATGGTGCCGCACGTGATGAGCCTTGCAGAGGCCAGGCAGATTGTGTATTACACCAAGTTCCACCCCGTGGGAAGAAGGCCGATAGACGGCGGCAACGCAGACGGGGCATACTGCATGTTGGACGGCGCAAAGTATATGCAGCAGGCCAACGAGCAGCGCTTCACCGTGCTGCAGATAGAGGACCCCGAACCGCTGGAAGAGCTGGAAGAGATTGCAGCGCTGCCCGGATTCGACATGCTGTTCTTCGGCCCTGCCGATTTCAGCCAGGGTATAGGAGACCCGCTGAACTTCGCCAATCCGCTGCTGAAGCAAACCCGCAAGAGGGTAGCTGAACTTGCACACAAATACGGCAAGTTTGCCGGTACCACCGGCGGCGTGCAGGGTGCGCCCGAACTAATCGACATGGGCTACAACTTTATCAGCATGGGTGCCGATGTTGTCGGAGTGGGGCAGTACTGTGCACAGATCCTTGAAGACTATCATAAACTTACCGGCAGATAATGAAAGCGATAAAGGGTAATATAGTTACCGAGTCCGCTGTAATCGACGGCTATCTTGTGCTTGACGGCGGAAGGATTGCCGATGTTACTCTGGCAAAACCGCAGTGCGGGATTGAAGACCGTTCTGGCTGCTATATCCTTCCCGGTTTCATCGACATGCACATCCACGGTGTCCACAATTTCCTGGTGGATAATGGACCCCAGGCGCTGGAAGGGATGTGCGACACGCTGCCGCGATACGGTGTCACCAGTTTTTTGCCCACCGTCTCGCCAAGCCCGATGGGCAAGGATTCGGCGTTTCTGAAAACCCTTTCTGCTACCAGGCCGGCCGGGACCAACATCCTGGGCTTTCATCTGGAAGGGCCGTTCCTGGCTCTTACCGGTGCCTTTAATAAGGATGCCATCGTTGGTGGCGGCGCCGACCGCGTGCGCGCACTAATCGAGGCGGCCAGGCCATACAAATGCATCTTCAGCATCTCCCCCGATGTGGACGGGATATTCGAGTTGATTCCGATAATGGCAGAGGGCGGTACCCCCGTGTTCATGACCCATACGGCGGCCAATGTGCAGCAGGCGCAGAAGGCTATCGAGCTTGGCGCGCGCCACTGCACCCACTTCTACGACGTGTTCCCGTGTCCGCCTGTTTCGGAACCTGGCGTAAGGCCGTCCGGCATAGTGGAGGCGGCTCTGGCCGATGAACGTGTCAGTGTCGATTTCATCCTGGACGGCGTACACGTGGATCCGATAGCCGTTAAAATGGCCATGGCGGCCAAGAAGAGCGGTCCCGGCAAGGTGTGCCTCATCACCGATGCCAATGTCGGCGCCGGCTTTGAGCCCGGCACGTATACATTCGGCAATATGGGCGACATCTGTTTCGACTATAAGGGCGCTCCCGCCCGTAGCGTAAAGGACCATACCCTGGCCGGCAGCGGACTTACCCTGGACCAGGCCCTGCGCAATGCGGTGGGGTTCCTGGGGCTCGATTTGGTAGAAGCCAGCAAACTGCTCAGCTACAACCCGGCAAAGGTACTGCACGAAGAGCACCGCAAGGGCCTGCTGGCAGCGGGCTACGATGCCGATTTTGTGGTGCTGGACAAAGACCTGCAGGTACAGGCTACCTGGATAAATGGAGAAGAATATTTTAAAAACAATTAATAGATAAAGTTATGTCAGAAAACAAGTTCACGTACCAGCCTTCGCTTTTCGTCCCTTTCCGTGACAAGGAAGTGATAGACCGCGTGGCGGCCATCAAGCGCGAGGATATGGAGAAACACCCCAACCCCGACTACAAGATTCGCGTGGTGCCCGATGCTTCTGTTGAGCACTATATGATTGAGGATATGGTAAGGCGCCTGAAAGAGTCGTCCGATACCGGCAAGAAGGTAGTGATGATTCTGCCCAACCCTGTGACAACCTATCGCTATGTGGCACGTATGTGCAACGCCCTTAAGATTGATTGCCACAATCTTTATGCATTCGCTATGGACGAATATGCAGATCAGGATGGCAATATCGCTCCGGAAGACTGGGAGTGCGGCTTTACCTATGCCATGCTGCATAACTTCTATTATGAGCTGGACGAGAAACTGCGTCCCGAACGCAGCCATTTCACCGGCTTCACCAACAAGAACATCAACGACTACAGCAAGATGATTGAGGATATGGGCGGTGCCGACATAGTGTATGCAGGCCCCGGCTGGACCGGCCATCTGGCATTCATAGAGCCCGACGCACCCGAGTTCCAGGGCGACCTTGAGGAGTGGAAGCAGATGGGGGCGCGCGTATGCACCCTGAGCCCTTTCACCCTGGCTCAGAACTCGCTGCACGGCGCATTCGGCCTTAGCGGCAACCTGGCCGCAGTGCCGCCTAAAGCTGCTACCATCGGTCCGCGCGACGTGATTGCGGCAAAATATCGCAACGACACCCACGCCATCACCATCCACGGCACCAGCTCTGCATGGCAGCGCTTCACTACCCGTCTGGTGCTGCACGGTCCCGTGAGCCCGCGCATCCCGGAGAGCATAATGCAGACTCTCCCCACCTCGGTATACGTATCCGAGACCATCGCAAAGAACATAGAACCTGATTGGGTTAACGAATATTAGGATATGGCAGAAAACGTTCTGAAAGCGGGTGCGGCGTACGAGGAGATAACCCCCTCTGACTCGCAGTTTCTCTACGGCTATCCGTACGTAGAGAGGATGAGCACCGGTGCGCACGACCCGCTTAACTCCACTGCTTTGTTCCTGGATAACGGAGAGCGGCAGGTGATGTTCATCGCCAACGACATCCTTTATCTGAACAAGGAGTCCGTGGCCAACATCCGCAGTGGCATAAATGCTGCCACCGGTGTGCCGCAGGAGGGTATAATGATATCCACCACCCACACCCATTCGGCTCCCGTGCCGTTCGACGTGATAATCAGCCGCAACGACAAGGTTGTGCCGCCGGTGGATAAACAATATATCCATTTTGTGGAGCAGCAGGCGGTTAAGGCTGGCATCAGGGCATTCGAGGCTGCCCGGCCCGCCGAACTGGGTTATGTGATGGGCGATGCAACCGGCCTTGGCACCAACCGACACGATCCGGCAGGCCCCAGGGATATGCAGGTGCCCACTATGCTGGTGCGCGGCCTCGACGGCAGCTACATCGCTGCAATGATGGTGGTTTGTATGCACCCCACCGTGCTGCACGAAGATTCCAAGCTCTGCTCTTCCGATTTCCCGCACTATACCCGCGAACTGTTGCGCAAGGAACTACTGGGCGAAGGCTGCCCCGTGGCATACTTTACCGGCACCTCCGGCGACCAGAGCCCGCGGCATGTGACCCGCGGCAACAACTTTGCAGAGGCGCAGCGCCTGGGCGAGATTGTGGCAGCCTCGGTGATAGCGGAGGCGTCAAAAGGTGTGACATTCTCCCGCGACCCTGAGATTGCAGTAGCTGGAACCCTGCTGGAACTGCCCCACCGCGAATTCCCGTCGATGGAGTGGGCGCAGGCAAACCGCGACCGCGCAAAGGCCCACTTTGAGGCACTCAAGGCCGACCCCACTGCAGACAAGCGCGAAACCCGCACCGCCGAGGTAGACTGGTTCGGCAGCGAAGAGGCGCTGCTGCTATCCACCCTGGCACATAACAACGAGTTGGGCGATGTGTATGCAAGCTGCCTGCCCGCAGAGATACAGGTCATCAAGGTCGGCGACTTTTCCTTTGCCGCCTGGCCGGGCGAGATATTCGTAGAGTTCGGCCTCTGGCTTAAGGAAGCCTGCAGGAATGTCTCTCTGATAGGCTACGCAAACGGCGATTTGCAGGGCTATGTGGTGACCCGCGAGGCAGTAGAAAAAAGATATTACGAATCGGGCAACTCGTTCTTTGACGTAAGCGCGGGTTACACGATGCTTGAAGAGACCAAAAAACTGATTGCAAGCCTGCAGTAATGAGCCGTTTTCTGGGCATAGATCTGGGGACCACATACTTCAAGGCGGGAGTCTACGACGCCGCCGGAAACCTTTGTGGCCTCGGCCGGGCCTCTGTGCCCAAGAATGCCGTCGGCGGGCGATGCGAACTAAAGGTGGAGGAGTTCTGGAAGTCCATCCGCCAGGCCGTTTCTGATGCGCTGGCCCAGGCTGGCATCCCAGCAGGAGCCATAGACGGCATATCCTATTCGTCCCAGGCCAACAGTTTTCTGCTGCTGGACGGGGCAGGGGAGCCGCTCACCCCGCTGGTGCTCTGGCCCGACGGCCGTGCCGGGGGCGGTTGTGAGACGCTTGAAAAGTTGGCCGCAAGGCCAGACTTTCTTCAGAAAACCGGGCTCGGCATTGTCCCCAACGGGGAATTTATGCTGGCCAAGCTCGATTGGTTTAAAAAGATGCAGCCCCAGACCTGGAGTCGTACCGCATCGGTGATGACAATATCCGACTACCTTGTATATGCTCTAACAGGATACAAGGCTGGCGACCAGAGCACCGCCGCCATGACTGCGCTGCTGGATGTCCGGCAGGGTTGCTGGTGGAACGAGGCGCTGGATATTTTTTGCCTTAAGTCGCAGATGCTCTCCGAACCGCTTCCTACCGGTATGTTGGTTGGCAAGGTTGCCAGCAGAGGGGCGGCCATGGCAGGCCTCAAGGTTGGTACACCGCTCTATCTTGGCTCTCTGGACCATTATGCAGTGGCCATAGGGGCGGGCATCACTTCTGGGAGCCGGATAAGTGAATCCACCGGCACCGTGCTGGCCTGTGTGGGTTATAGGGAAGGCTATCATCCCCGCGCTGGTGTAATCACAGCCCGAGGTATGGATGCCGGCCACTATTTCCAGCTGGCGTTTGATGGTAACGGGGCCACCGCCGTGGAGTGGTATCAGAAGAATTACGCTCCGGAAATGACTATCGCCCAACTGGAAGAGGCAGCGAAAAAGATTCCGGCCGGCTGTGACGGCCTCGCGGCCCTGCCCCGGAGCGACAAGTATCCAGGTTTGGACGGCTTCAGAAATGTCCGTCCGGAACATACGCCGGGCCATTTTATGCGCGCCATCTTTGAATCTACGGCTTCGACTCTGTTAGAATTGGTGGACAGGCTCGATCCGGAAAAGAAGGTTACCGAAATGGTCCCATCCGGCGGCGGAGCCCGCAACCCGCTCTGGCTGCAGATCAAGGCCGATATGCTGGGCCGGCGCTATCTCCCTCAACCCACCGGAGAACTCGCCACCAAAGGCGCTGCACTAATTTGTAAAAATCAAAACGACAAGATATGAAAATGACAAAAGAAGATGTGATTGCAAGGGCTAAGGAGTCCATCGCGATAGAGGCCAAAGCGATAGCCGATATTGCCGGCTATCTCGACGAAGACAGCTTCTACGAGGCCGTAAAGGCGCTTGCGACTGCCCCGCGCATAACCACCTGCGCCAGCGGCAGCTCCGGCATCGCCGCCAAGAAATTTGCCCATTCGCTCTGCTGTATAGAGCGCGGCGCGCAGTTCCTCTCTCCCGCAGAGGCTGTGCACGGCGGTATGGGCTGTATGAAAAAGGGTGACGTGGTGGTGATGGTCTCCCGCGGCGGCAAGACCGCCGAGTTGCTGCCCATCATCGATGTCTGCAACAAGAAGGGCGTGACCCTTATCGGCATCACAGAAAACCTGAACTCCATCCTGGCGCAGAAGTCACAGATTGTGGTTCCTATGAAGATAGAGCGCGAAAGCGACTGCCTTAACGTTATGGCCACTACCAGTTATGTGGTTACAATTGCTATCTTTGACGCGATGTTGAATGCCCTTATGGCGATGACAGATTACACCCTGGAACAGTTCGCCCTTATCCATCCGGGCGGTGCTGTCGGTGACAGATTAAATAAATAGCTATGTATAAAGGATTTTCAATCAAGCCACCGTTCTTTGAGATAGGGCCCAAGGCCTATATGTACGGCGAGCGGCTGCTTCGCCTGGCCAAGGCGGCAGATGCAGCATCAGAGAAATATGACGTGCGGATACTCTTCACCCCGCAACCCAGCGACATATATATGCTGGCTCACGAAACCAGGAACCTGATTATTGTGGCACAGCACATTGACCCGATTCCGGTTGGCCGTGGACAGGGTTCCATTCTGGCAGAGGCTGTCAAGGCCGCCGGAGCCCACGCCGTTATGCTCAACCACGCCGAGAAGCCGGTAACTTTGGCCGATCTGGCAGCCAGCGTAAAGCGTGCCGACGAAGTCGGCCTGGTATCCATCATCTGTGCCGATTCCCTGAAAGAAGCCGAGGCGGTTGCGCTGCTTAATCCGAACATCATCGTGGCAGAACCGTCCGAGCTTATCGGTACCGGAGTAACCAGCGACGAGGAATATGTCCGTGCAACCACTGCGGCCATCAAGAAGGTCAACCCCGAGATACAGGTGCTCCAGGCCGCCGGCATCAAATGCGGTCAGGATGTCTATAACGTAATCCGCGCCGGAGCCGACGCTACAGGTACCACCAGCGGCGTGATGCGGGCAGAAGACCCCGAGGCTGCCATGGAAGAGATGATTGCCGCCGTGCGCCGTGCCTGGGACGAGACACACAGCAAGTAAATAACCACAATAATAGTATTAACCAATCATTTAAAATCAACCAAAATGAAAATTTACAAAGGTAAAGTAACAGTCCAGTCCAAAGACCACATGCCTGATTTCCACAATGTGACCGAGCAGGTCAAGAAGATTGTTGCCGAAAGCGGCATCAAGGACGGTATCTGCGTACTTTATTCCCATCACACCACTTGCTCTGTAATGATCCAGGAGTGCTCTCACGACGTTACCTATTTCAACCGTGAGTTCCTGCAGCAGGATCTTATCAACATTATGGAGAAACTCGTTCCCACCTGCCGTTACGAGGGTCAGTACCTGCATCCGGGTCCCAAGCATATCGAGTTCGCACTTGCACATCCCGGTGAGGTAGAGCGCGGCAGCCTGAACACCGACGCACATCTTCGCAGCAGCTTCTTTGGCCGCAGCGAGACCCTTATGATAGACGAAGGCAAGCTCTCCCTCGGAGACTTCGGTTTCGTTTACTTCATCGACTGGGACCAGGTCCGCGAACGCGAACGCGTCCTCGAAGTCAAGATAATCGGCGAGTAAGCGACAAGGGGATTTACCCGACATTAAAAGGGGGGAGACAACGTATGTCTTCCCTCTTTTGTTAAATTAATTGCTATCTTCGCACAATATTCCGTTAACGATATGACACTGGAGGTTTTTCTCGCTTATTTCGAATGGTTTGCGGCGGCTGTGGCCCTGGCGTATGTTATTTTCCAGATTTTCCAGAAGCCGCTGATGTGGTACCTGGCAATTGTCGCGGCACTCTGCTATCTGCTGGTGTATGTCCACAACGGCCTCTATGCGATGGCAGGGGTCCAGGGCTATCTGATTGGGGCCGGCATCTACGGCCTGATAGACTGGACGCAGAGCAAAAAACGCGAGAAGGGTACCGAGAACGAGGGCAAAATCATGATCCGCCCGTTCGAGTGGAAGGTGGGGCTTGTGTCGGTGGCCCTTGCGGCGGGAGCCTTTTTCCTGCTCCACTACCTGCTGGCAAAAGTGGCAGGTCCCGAGATCTCCGTCTGGAGGCCTTGGGTGGATGCCCTGCTGGCAACCAACACCATACTGGCGACCTTCTACACCGGCCGCCGCTATATCATATCGTGGGTGATGTGGTTTGTGTTTGATATAATCGCCGCAGTATTGTATTTCAAACTTGGGATGGTTCCCACCGGAATACTCTTCTCTGTATATGTAATAACAGCCGTAATCGGCTTTTTCAACTGGAAAAACAACGGGGTCTGGGAAGAAGACCACAGTGTGATATGATTCAACTTATTGCTGATAGTGGCGCCACCAAAACCGAGTGGCGCGTTTTGGCGGACGGCAGTGTCAGGGAGGTCGCCACGGTTGGCGTGAGCCCGTTGTACATCAAGCCGGCCCAAATCAAGAAGATACTCCGTAAAGAGGTTTTGCCCGTGGCAGGTGCCGATGTGGATAAGATTCACTTCTACGGCGCCGGAGTGGTGGGCGACATGAAAGATATCCTTGCAGAGTGCCTTGCGGATAGCTTTCCGAAGGCAGAGGTTACGGTAGAGAGCGATATGCTGGCGGCTTGCCGCGCCCTGTTTGGTGACAGCAGCGGCATTGCCTGCATCCTGGGTACCGGAAGCAACTGCTGCAGCTGGGACGGCAGTCAGATGACCGCTACCGCAAAGAGCGGCGGATTCATACTGGGCGATGAGGGGAGCGGGGCCTATATGGGCAAGCGGCTGCTTTCAGATTACATCAAGGGATTTGTTCCGGCAGCATTGGCCAAAGAGTTTGACAAGCGATATCATCTCTCTTATGCCGACATTGTGGGCAAGGTTTACCGGGAGGAGGCACCCAGCCGCTTTCTGGCGAGCTTCTCGCCCTTTATATCGGAACATCGCAACCACCAGTATATAAAAGTCCTTATCCGCGAGAGCCTTGAGGAGTTTATGGTGCGCAATGTGTTGCGCTACGACCCCCGCCGCAACAAGGTGGGCTTTGTGGGCGGCATAGCAGAGTGCTACCGCGATGTGATAGAACAAATATTCAGGACTGCCGGATACAAACTCGGTCCGATTTACGCAAAGCCCATAGACGGTCTTGTAAAATATCACGCAGAACGATAAATGGACCTTTTGCAAACGATATACTCCAACAATAAGCTTGTGCTGGAGGCGGTGGAGCGGGTGGAGCCCGTTCTGAGGCGCCTGGCTGGCAAGACTGCAGAAAAACTCCGCGCAGGCGGCAGGATAATCTGCATTGGCGGCGCGAGCTCCGTGCCGCAGGCATATCGTTGTCAGGATATCTTTTTTGCATTGGATGCGCAAGCCGATATGTCGGCCTTTCAGCAAAAGGTTGCCTTTGGCAGGAACGATGTGTTCCTGGCGGTGGAGTGCGATGCAGACGATGCCATGGCTGCACAGATGCGCGCCTGGAGGCGTTGGGGGATGTTTACCGCCTGCCTCTCTTGCCGCAGCGCATCAAGCCTGGCTACGGCATCGGAGATTGCCGTGATACTGTCTTTTGAAACGGTGTCAGAGAACCGCCCGCTAAAAGAGAGATGCGCCCTGCAGGTTGCTCTGGATGCACTGCTGACCCTCTCTTTTGCAGAATACGGAGCCGCTCTGGGTGGCGGCGCAAAGCAGAGCAGTGGCGATGACGCCCTGGAAAAGGCCGCCGCTTCGCTTATCAGGGAGATTCCGGCGCTTGACCGCGAGGGCGCGATAGAGTTGATAAAAAGATACGGCTCGGTAAAAAAGGCCGTCAAAGCATATAACGCTGATGTATAAACAGAATTATAGATCCAAACTTCTCGAAGATGCCGTAGAGCAGATAGCCTCGCTCCCCGGGGTGGGGCGCAAGAGTGCGCTGCGATACGCGCTGCACCTGCTAAAAGAACCTGCAGCCAATGTAGAGAAGTTTACCTCTGCCATAAGCCAGATGCGCTCTGGAGTGCGTTATTGCCCGGAGTGCAATATGATAAGCGACAACGGACTGTGCCCGATCTGCAGCGACAGCTCGCGCGACCGCAGTCTGGTGTGTGTGGTGGAGAGTCTGCGCGACGTGCTCAGCATAGAGAACACCGGCCAGTATCACGGCCTCTACCATGTGCTGGGCGGGATAATCTCCCCTATGGATGGTATAGGTCCCGACGACCTGCCCATCAAAGCGCTGGTGGAGAGGGTGGCGAGGGGCGAAATAACCGAAATAATCCTGGCGCTGGATACCAACATGGAGGGGGAGACCACCTCGCTGTATATCTACCGTCAGCTGGCGGCCAGCGGCGTAAAGGTGTCGGCCATAGCCCGGGGTGTGGCGTTTGGCGACGACCTCGAATACACAGACGAATTCACCCTTGGCAAAGCGATTGTCAACCGGCAGCTATTCAGTATCTAAATGTCTTACCTTGAGATTTTTTTGCTGGCCCTTGGGCTCTGTGCCGATACCCTGGCGGTCACGATGGCCTTCGGCGCTGCCGGCGGCCGGGTCAGTCTTGGCGGCCATCTTAGGATTGACCTTACGCTGGGTTTTATCCAGGCCGCTTTTACCGTAGCCGGGTGGGCGCTGGGTGCCGCTTTTCTGAATCTGATAGAATCGGTGGACCACTGGGTCGCCTTTGGCCTGCTGCTGTTTATCGGCGTCAAGATGATCATAGAGTCGGTGCGTCCCGCATCGGAACAGGAAAAGGCAGATCTGACGCATTTCTGGCCGCTGGTGGTGGCAGGCATCGCCACCAGTATCGATGCCCTGGCGGTGGGGATATCGCTGGCGATGATATCGCTTCCTGGCGTCAAGCTTAGCGTTACCTTCTCTGCAATCTTCGCCGTAACGGCGATAGTGGCGGCGATAGGCCTTCTCGGAGGGCGTGCATTCGAAAAGGTGCTGGGACGCAAGGCGGGTGTTGCAGCCGGTATAATCCTCATAGTCATAGGTATCAAGATTTTGCTGGAACATATTGTTTTTTAGAAAAAAAACTTACCTTTGCGCTGCAATTTTGCAAAAATCAGATGATTTCGGTATTGAACATAAAATTCGTGAAAACGTCGCCCCGAGAACGGTTGCTGATATCTGTTGGTTAATCACCCCAGTTATCAACCCCGTTATGCTTGGAGAGTTATGATCGAAATTTTTTACAAGACCCCGGAATCAAAGTTCGAATCCACCAACAATCTCGCAATCCTTACCACCCTGCGGCGCGAAGACGTGCTGTGGCTGGATTTGTTTGACCCGGAAGGGGAGGAGAAGCGTGCCGTAGAGGGCTACCTTAACACCACCCTCCAGAGCCGTGCGCAGGCAGAAGAGATCGAGAGTTCATCCCGCTACAGCGAAGACGACAGCTCCATATTCATCAATACCAACTTCCTGATTCCCAGTCCGGAGAACTACACTATGGAGTCGGTGTCGTTTATCCTGTGCGGCAAGACTATCGTATCGGTGCGCCAGGCTGCCCTGCGCAGCTTTACAGATATCCAGCGGCGCATCGTATCCGGCATCCGCTATTATCCCACCGGCTTCCATGTGCTTATGGGCATCCTTGACAACCGTATCGACCTGGATGCCGACATGATTGAGTTGATGAGCAAGGAGATGGAGCAGTACAGCCGCCGCGTGAGCCTGGGAGAAGACGTGAGCGAAGATTTCCTGATCGATATCAACCAGTTGCAGGAGAACACCATGATGGTTCGCGAGAACATCGTGGATAAGCAGCGCATGATCTCCAGCGTGCTCAAGAGCGAAAAGACTCCGGACGAGATAAACGACAAGCTTTCCGGGTTGCTGAAGGACATCACCTCCCTTATCAACCATACCAACTTTATCTTTGAACGTCTTGAGTATCTGCAGAATACTGTGCTGGGTCTGATTAACGTAGAGCAGAACAAAATCATGAAGATATTCACGCTGGTAAGCCTGTTGCTCATGCCTCCCACGCTGGTTGCGAGCATCTACGGCATGAACGTGCAACTGCCGCTTATCGGGGGTATCTGGGACTTCGTGATGATAATGGCCCTGATGCTGGCTCTGGTGATTGTGGTAATCACCATTTTCCGCAGCCGCAAAATGTTGTAAATTAAGATTTTTTGCATATCTTTGCGCTCCCTTTGCGCGTGGTACGCGCGTGCAAGGGGTCTACAAATAATGTCTAATTACTTATTAAACAAAACATTAGTTTAATTATGAACGAAGAAACAAAACTCGAGCAGGAGCAGATTCAGGAGCCCGTTGCACAGCCCGTAGAAGAGGTTAAGCACACCCCCGTAATCGAGAACGCTTCCGCAGACAACGCCACTTTCGACTGGGACGCTTTTGAGAGCGACAACGAGGGCGAAGTCGACCTGCAGGCCACTAAAGAGGCTTACGAAAATTCACTTTCACACATTGCAGACGGTGAGGTAATAGAAGGTACCGTCGTTGCAAAGAACAAACGCGAAGTAGTTGTAAACATCGGCTACAAGAGCGAGGCCGTTATCAATGCAGCCGAGTTCAAATACTGCGAGGATACCCTCCAGATTGGTGACAAGGTTGAGGTCTTTGTAGAATCTACAGAAGACAAGAAGGGCCAGCTCGCACTCTCTCACAAGCGTGCCCGCAGCCTGCGCAGCTGGGACCGCGTAAACGAGGCTTTCGAGAAAGACGAAATCGTGAAAGGTTACGTGAAGTGCCGCACCAAGGGCGGTATGATCGTGGATGTATTCGGTATCGAGGCATTCCTGCCGGGTTCACAGATAGAAGTCAAGCCCATCAGGGACTATGACGCATACGTCAACAAGACTCTGGATCTCAAGATCGTCAAGATCAACAACGAGTTCCGCAATGTTGTCGTTTCCCACAAGGCTCTTGAAGAGGCTATGCTCGAGGCTCAGAAAGCTGAGCTCATCGGCAAGCTTGAGAAGGGTCAGGTTGTCGAGGGTGTCGTTAAGAACATCACCAGCTACGGCGTATTCGTAGACCTGGGCGGTGTGGACGGTCTGGTACACATCACCGACCTTAGCTGGGGCCGCGTAAACCACCCCGAAGAGGTCGTTTCTCTCGACGAGAAGATCAAGGTCGTTATCCTCGACTTCGACGAGGTCAAGAAGCGTATCGCCCTTGGCATCAAGCAGCTCTATCCTCATCCTTGGGATGCACTCGATCCCAACCTCAAGGTAGGTGACAAGGTTAAGGGTAAAGTTGTCGTTATCGCAGATTACGGCGCATTCGTAGAGATTCAGCCCGGTGTCGAGGGTCTGATCCACGTAAGCGAGATGAGCTGGAGCCTGCACCTGCGCTCTGCACAGGATTTCTTCAAGGTAGGCGACGAGGTCGAGGCAGTCGTGCTGACTCTCGACCGCGAAGAGCGCAAGATCTCCCTGGGCGTCAAGCAGCTCAAGGAGGATCCCTGGCAGTCTATCGCAGAGAAATATCCTATCGGCAGCAAGCACACCGCTACCGTTCGCAATATCACCAACTTTGGCGTTTTCGTAGAGCTTGACGAGGGCGTTGAGGGTCTGATCCACATCAGCGACCTGAGCTGGACCAAGAAGATCAAACACCCCAGCGAGATTGTCAACATCGGCGAGCCCATCGAGGTTATCGTGCTTGACATCGAGCCCAACATCCGTCGTCTTAGCCTTGGCCACAAGCAGCTCGAACCAAGCCCTTGGGAGGAGTACGAGAGTGTTTACACCCAGGGTTCCGTACACGATGGTACTGTTGTATCGGCATCCGATAAGGGCGCTACCGTGGCTCTCGAGAACGGTATCGAAGGCTTCGTAGTGGCAAAGGGTATGACCAAGCAGGACGGCACCACCATCAAGGAGGGCGAGACCCTTCCGTTCAAGGTGCTTGAGTTCAACAAGAACTCCCGCAAGCTCATCCTCTCCCACACCCGCACCTTCGAGGAGCCCAAGAAAGAAGAGGTGAAGGTACGTAACAGCGAAGAGGCTTCTACCGCAAAGGTTATGAAGAAGAACAACGCTGCCAACGAGGTCACTACTCTGGGCGACATCAGCGACCTGGCTGCTCTCAAGAGCGAGATGGAAGCAGCAGAGAAATAATCTCCGCCGCAACATCAAAAGGGACGTCTCCTTCACGGGAGACGTTCTTTTTTATCCCTTCCCGGGCGCTCTCCCGGGAAATCTTTACTATCTTTGTGTCTCATGGAATTCTCCCTGATAACGATGGGCACGGCCTCTGCCTCTGCCAACCCTGTGCGCCACACCAGCGCGCACGTGGTCACGGTACACAACCACCGCTTTCTGGTAGATTGCGGCGAAGGGTGCCAGATGTCGCTGCAGCAGTGCGGCATCCCGTTTTCTTGGATAGACAATATCCTGATATCCCATCTGCACGGCGACCACCTTTTCGGCATATTCGGTCTGCTGAGCACCATGGCGATGCAGGGGCGCACGGCACCGCTGTATATCTATGCTCCGGCCGGCTTCAAGGTGATGTTGGACTTCTTCTACGACCAGTTTGCCGACGGCGTAAAGTATGACATCAACTTCAGGCCGCTGGAGATGAAAGGCAAGGAGCAGATTATTCAGATGCGTTCGCTCACGGTTTCGGCCTTCCCGCTGAATCATCGCGTGCCCACCTTCGGCTTCCTGTTTGAAGAGAAGGCCCCGCTGCGCAATATCCGCAAGGAGCTCATTGAACGCGACAATCTTACGCTCACTGAGATTGGGGCACTGAAAAGGGGAGAAGATGTCCGCCGCGGCCGTAAAAAGTTAAAGGCAGAGGATTATACCTACATCCCGTACATCCCCCGCCGCCTGGCTTATTGCTGCGACACCGCACCATTTAAACAGCTGCCGGAGTGGATTGCAGGCGCAGACCTTGTCTACCACGATTCAACCTACGCCGACGACTACGAAGACCACGCCCGCAAATACTGCCATTCCACCAGCCGCATGGCCGCCCAGACAGCGAAAGACGCCGGCGCCAGGCAGCTCATCCTGGGCCACTTCTCTGCCCGTTACAAAGACCTGCAGCCCATGCTCGCCCAGGCCCGCGAACTCTTCCCCGATACCTACCTCGCCGAAGAACAGCACAAGTACGAGATTCCGCTGAACAGAATGAATTAGCAGCAAGCAAAACCTTCAAACGAAGTCCTCTGCCTGAGACCCGCTACTTCTTCTGCTGGGCGTTTAATGCGCTGTGGTAGCGGCGGGCGTTTTCAAGGTGACCGGCGAGGGTGGAGGCGAAGCGGTGCTGGCCGTTGAAGTTCTCGTGGGCGCAGAAATAGAGATAGTTGTGATGCTGATAGTTGAGCACGGCATCGATGGCGGCCTTGGTGGGGGTGGTAATCGGCCCCGGCGTCAGGCCGGTATGCTTATAGGTGTTGTAGGGAGAATCCACTTCCAGGTGCTTGTTCAGGATGCGGCGCAGCGACGGGTCGTTCACTGCGTATTTTACCGTGGGGTCGGCCTGCAGCGGCATCCCCTTGCGCAGGCGGTTAATGTAAACCCCTGCAATCGTGGGCATCTCCGGCTCGTATTTGGTCTCTTCAATCACGATGGAGGCCAGCGTCATCACCTGTTCTGGATTCAGGCCCGCCTCGCGCGCCTTGTTACGGCGGGAGTCGTTCCAGAAAGCATCATATTCCTTTTTCAGACGGTCCAGAAGCTGCAGAGGGGTGATGGTCCAATAGACCTCGTAGGTGTCCGGGATGAACATCGCCAGATATGTTGCGCGGTTGAATCCGTGCGAAGCCATTATCTGACGGTCGCCGATGGCTGCGATGATCTCTGTTGAATCGGCCTCCAGTTGCCTGCCAAGCGCCCCCGCAATCTTCTCCAGATCGCGTACGCAAGGGCGTACCAGAAGCTTGACCGGAGTCTGCCACCCGTGCGAGAAGACCCGCTCTATCTGTTTGTTGTTAAGACCGGCCTGCAACTGATAATGACCTGGCTTGAAAGTCTGTTGAAGGTTCATGCGCGATGCGGCGCGGCGGAACGATTTCATATTGCTGACTGCACCGCTGGCGGCGATGGAATCCAGCAGCCCGTTATAGTCTGTGCTGTGATAGATGTTGATCGCGCGCCCGCCACCCACGCTGTTGCTCCGCAGCCAGGTGTAATAATAATCGGCTGCAAATACAGCCGCGGCAACGACCGCCAAAGCGCACGCTGTCACCACAATGCCGATTGCTTTCTTTCGCCTTCTGGCTGTCATTTCTTCTCTTTGCGCAGATTGATTATCGTGCCAGGCAGAGGCTCCCTGCCAGGACGCATATTGTTGAATTTGTATAGATTCTTCATTTTAACGGCAAAGCGCTGCGACATCGATTTCATGGTTTCGCCCTCTTCTACCACGTGCTTTGCCAGATCTTTGGTGCTCTGGGAACGCTTGGGCTGGAGATAAACCATAGTCCCGGCGGGGATGGTGTGGTCTTTCTTCTCTTCGTTAAAGCGCAGTATCTCGCGGCGGAACAGGTTGAACTGACGCGCCAGGGAGGCGTATGTCTCTGTGCCGGTGGCGACAATATACACGATGCCGTGTTTCTCGTAGAAGGTGTAGTCTATCACCACGCTGCCCAGGCTGCGGGGACGGAACTGCAGCGGCCGCTCTACCTTTACGGAGCGTTCCAGTACCGACGGGGGAGGGGGCAGGACAGGTTTCGGACCCTTGTAGCTTCCTGCCAGGTCGTATTGGTAGAGCTTGTAGTCTTCAATAATCTTTATCAGTTTCTCTGCATAGGCCGGGTCGGTGGCATAGCCCGCCTTCTTGAGGCCGCGTGCCCATCCCTTGTAGTCGGTGGGACTCAGATCGAACAGGAAGGAGTAGCGGTCGTTGTATCGCAAAAAGTCGGAATGGTCGCTGAACGAATCCTCTGCGCTGTCATAACTGCGGAAGCATTCGTCCTTGAGGTCATCGTCGTGACGGATCACTGGACCATGCCAGTTTTTGCACTTTATGCCAAAGTGATTGTTGGCCTCTACAGCCAGGCGCGATGTGCCGTTGGCCGATTCCAGACACCCCTGCGCCAGGGTGATGCTGGCCGGGACGCCGCTTGCCGCCATCTGCTCCATTGCGACATCGCGCCATCGGCGGATGTATTTTTCACGCATGTCATCGCCTTTGGCGGCCAGGCCCGGCAGCAGAAGCAGCGCCGCTAATATCGTTTTTAAGAAGAATTTCACTGGCAAAACGTATTATCAGAGCAAAATTAATCAAAAAAGTGGTAAATTAGCAGTCTGAACCAGACAATCTAACACAAAAGATATGGTAGCACTTATTATTTTCATCGCCCTGGTAGTAGTCATAGGGCTCTACATCTTCTCTACACAGCGCAAGCTCGTCAATCTGGACGAGATGGCCAACAACGCTTTCAACCAGATCGCAGTACAGCAGAACAGCCGCTGGGACGCAGTCAGCAGCCTTGTCGCAATGACAGAGAAGTATTCCAAACATGAACATGACACCCTGGTAGAGGTTATCGGCCAGCGTACAAAAGTTACCAACGCCGCCGAATCCAATGCCCAGGACAACAAAATCAGCGAGGCGATGGGCCGCCTGATTGCAATCGGAGAGCAATACCCTGCACTCAAGGCCGATGGCATGTTCACCAAGACGATGGATTCCATCAATAATTACGAGAATATGGTGCGTACCAACCGCATGGTATATAACGACAGCGTAACCAAGATGAACCGTATGGTACGCCAGTGGCCGTCTTCTTTCGTGGCTGGCCTGTTGCACTTTGGCCTCAGGGATTACCTCGATATCCCCGATGCAAAGAAGGATATGCCCACCATCAATGTCTAGAGGTAACTGCCGGCCTCGGGACCCTCGCAGAAGAGCAGGTCTACAATAGACATATCGGGCAGGAATCCGTGGCGGCTGCAGAATGTCTGATAGTACTCCTTAGCCCGCCACCCACAGGTATCCCGCTTGGGATGAACAGCGCTCCGCAGGTCATTCAGACCGGTCGGGGCGCTTTCATAATCTGCGGTCAGCTGCACCTCGGTGCGGATGTCCAGCATAGAGAGCAGTTTTTCTGTAAGGGCGAGATTCATATCGAACAGGAACTCGTACCGCCTGTCAAGTATCGCGTCGATGTCGTCCCAATAATACTTGAAGAACGGCGCCGGGCCGTATGCCGTGGCGATTGCGCGGCGATGGGTGTGCAGCCAGTTCTTGCTGTAGTCTATGCGGATGTCGCGGATAAACCGGCTGCCGGCGTGCAGTACCGGTACCAGGAGTGTCTGGACCCCGTCCGGCGAATAGATGTTGCAGCGGTTGCGGTACGATTGTTTCTGGAATGTTTCGCACGCCTCTACCATCGCCTTGCCGCTGGTGGCGATGGCTGCGAAATACGATACCGGCGGCAGGTATGCCGTGCT
The DNA here is from genome assembly GCA_017446775.1 of Bacteroidales bacterium. Classification (GTDB taxonomy): domain Bacteria; phylum Bacteroidota; class Bacteroidia; order Bacteroidales; family UBA932; genus Equibacterium. The sequence goes on from JAFSQE010000022.1 coordinate 235,714, forward strand.
GAGCAGGATGTCGCTACAAGCTTCCACTGCGCTTGCAAATACCGCGTTTGGAGGCGCGGATAAAGTCGGTTATGATGCGGGCGTGCTTGCCGTCGGGATAGAACTCGTCTATGATACGCAGGGCGTCGGAGACATTGTTGTTCTCTTCGTAGATAATCTTGTAGACGCTCTTTATCTCCTCTATCTCGGCGTTTGTAAAGCCGCGGCGCCTGAGTCCGATGGCGTTGATCCCCTCATATACGATAGGATGCCCTGCAGACAGGATATAGGGCGGGATATCCTTGGCAACCCCGCTGGCCCCGCCGACCATGGCGTGTGTGCCGATATGGGTGAACTGATGCACCATGGTGCCGCCCCCGACAATGGCCCAGTCGTCCATGTCGGTTTCGCCGGCCAGGCCAACATGGCTCACGATGATGCAATGGTTACCTATGCGGCAGTCGTGCGCAATATGGGCGTAAGACATCACCAGGCAGTCATCTCCGATTTTGGTGAGCCGCTTGCCGCTGGCTGCGGTGCCGCGGTTGATGGTGGCGCACTCGCGGATGGTGGTCCTGTCGCCAATCTCAACCCATGTCTCTTCGCCGTCAAATTTCAGATCCTGCGGTATGGCACCGATCACCGCGCCGGGAAATATCCGGCAGTCGCGGCCTATGCGGACATAATCGTAGATGGTAGCGTTGGGGCCGATGTGGCAGCCGTCGCCGATTACTACGTTTGCGGCGATATAGCAGAAGGGTTCAATCACTACATTCCGGCCGATCTTGGCGTCTGGGTGGATGTATGAGAGGTTGTTCATTTCAAATAAAGTAAGTCAGATTCCAACAGGGCTTTGCACACCGTCGTATTTATGCGGTGCCCCGTTTTTCTCGCAATAATTGTGCCCAGCAGCGGCGCTCCCAGCAGGGCGAAGTCGCCTAGAAGGTCCAGCATCTTGTGGCGGACAATCTCGTCGTGGAAGTGCAGCTGCAGGTTGTTGAGGTAGCCCTGATGCACCTGAAGGTCCCCGACGCCGAAGTAGCTCTGCATACGATTAAGTGTCGCTTCGTCTACGGGATGCTCCACAATCACTATCGCATTGTCCATATCGCCTCCTTTGATGAGCCCCTTGCTTGCCAGATACTCCAGCTCGTGGAAAAAGCAGAAAGTGCGGCACGGCGCTATCCCGGTGGCATAATCCACTTGATGGGAATACCGCAGCCGCTGGATTCCGAGTACCCTGGAGCCGAAATCCACCGTCAGGTCGGCAGAAAACTCCTCTGAAGGCAGGATGTCGATGCAGGCGTCCGATTCCCCATCCTCCCAGTGGAAAGGTTCGCGCAGCGCCAGGTACCGTCTTGGTGCAGACTGCTCCTGCAGGCCGTCGGCCGTGATGGCGTTGACGTATGGCAGCGCGCTGCCGTCCAGGATCGGCACCTCGGGGCCGTCTATGTCAACCAGCATATTGTCGATGCCCAGTCCGGAAGCGGCGCTGATAAGGTGCTCGATGGTGCTCACAGCGGCATCCCCACTGGAGATGGTGGTGCCGCGGGCCGTGGATGTGACATTGGATGCGATGGCCCTGACAAGCGCCAGCGGACCGATGTCGCTCCTTACGAACCGTATGCCGTGGTTCTCCGGAGCCGGCTGCAGTGTCATGGATGTAACGACTCCGGTATGGAGCCCCTTGCCGGTGAAGGTGTATTCTCTTTTCAGGGTGTGTTGCATCAGTCCTGCTTCTCTTCTGCTTTTCTTTCGCCACTTCTCTTGAATGCAGAGTAGGCGCGCATATACTGCATATAGGTCATGGCAGGATAGCCCATAAGGCTCTGCCCCGGGGTCTTCCAGTCTTTCATCAGGCCGGTCTTTGCTGCAAAGGTGGTGTTGGGGGCAATGGTGATGTGCCCGCCTATGCCGGTCTGCCCGCCAAAAACGCAGTGCTCCCCGATATGGGTGCTGCCCGCGATGCCGGTCTGGGCCGCAATCACGGTATCGGCCCCGATCTCAACGTTGTGGGCAACCATTATCAGGTCGTCCAGCTTGACCCCCCTGCGGATGATGGTGGAGCCCATGGTGGCGCGGTCTATACAGGTGTTGGCGCCAATCTCCACATCGTCTTCTATTACCACATTGCCCGTCTGCCGGATTTTCTTGTAGGTGCCGTCCTGCCGCGGCGCAAAGCCAAATCCGTCGGCCCCTATCACGCAGCCGGAGTGCAGGATGCAGTTGCTCCCTATCACGCAGTCGTGGTAAATCCTGACCCCCGGATAGATGGTTACATTGTCGCCTATGCTGACGTTCTCTCCGATGAAAACCTGCGGATAAATCTGGCAGTCGCGGCCCACGGTGGCCCCCCTTTCTACAATGGTCTGGGTGCCGATATAGGTGCGGCGACCTATCTTCCCCTTGACGGAGCGGCAGCGCAGCAGCTGTGCCAGGCGGTTACCTTTGCGTCGGGCACGCTTCTGTGAAGAGAACCACTCCAGCAGGTCGGCCACCGCCTGGTAGGCATCGTCTACCGCAATCATGGTGGCGCTCACAGCCTCCTTTGGGGTAAAGGAACGGTTTACCAGCACTATGCTCGCCTTGGTGCTGTACAGATACTTTTCATATTTCGGGTTGGCAAAAAAGCAGATGTCGCCCTTCTTTCCATATTCTATCCGTGCCGGAGAATCCACCAGGACATCCGGCTCGCCGATAACCTCGCCTCCCAGATGCTCAGCAATCTCTCTTGCAGTAAATTTCATCGTTGGTAACAGATAATAAAAGTTTATCTGCGAAGGTAATAAAATTTGCACAATAAACTCCGATGGACTATATTTGCAGCCGATTTCGAGGGGCTGGTAAAGTCCCTCATTTTTTTGTAAAGAATGAAACAGGCAGAGATTTTAAAAACAGCTGCAGAGCAGTATGCCGATGCAAACGGACTGTTTCTGGTGTCGATAGAGATTTCCAGGGATAACGACATCGACGTTACGATAGATGCCGACAGCCGCGATGTGACACTGGACGATTGCGTGGGGATGACGGGATACATTCAGGAGCGTGTCAGCCGGGATGTTGAGGATTACGCCCTTACAATCGGTTCTGCCGGCCTGACGTCGCCCTTCAGGGTTCCGCGCCAATATCGCAAGGCAGTGGGCAGCGAGGTCTGGATTACACGTGCCACCGGGGAACGTCTCAAGGCAACCATCCTTGCCGCAGATGAAGATGCGGTAGAGTTCTCCTGGCAGAAAAAGGGGGAGGGCAAAGGAGCCAAAGCCCGCGAAACCGTTACCGAACGGCTCAGCTATAACGATATCAAATCAGCAAAACCAATAATTAAATTTTAAATAATGGAAGTAAATCTTGTCAGCACTTTCGCTGAATTCAAAGAGGGTAAAAACATCGACAGGCCCACGATGATGAGCGTCCTTGAGGAGGCATTCCGCGCACAGCTTGAAAAAATGTACGGCGAGGATGCCAAGTTCGACATCGTGATCAACATAGACAAGGGTGACTTTGAGATCTGGCGTACCCGCGAGGTGGTGGAGACGGTAGAGAATCCCGCTACGGAGATCTCTCTGGACGAAGTGAGCAAAATAGACGATTCTTACGAGGTGGGTGAGGATTATTCAGAGGAGGTCAAGCTCTCCCAGTTTGGCCGCCGCGGTATCCTCAACATCCGCCAGAATCTTGCAGGCCGCATCATGGATCTGGAAAACGCCAATCTTTACAACCGCTACAAAGAGCGCATCGGCGAGATTATCGTAGGTCAGGTGCATCAGTCCTGGAAGAAAGAGACCATTATCCACGACGAGGAGAAGAACGAGCTGGTTCTGCCCAAATCGGAGCAGATCCCGTCTGACTTCTTCCGCAAGGACGACACCGTGAAGGCGATTGTCACCAATGTGGAGATGAAGAACAACCGTCCTGTGATAACCCTCTCCCGTACCTCCAGCCTCTTCCTTGAGAAGCTCTTCGAGCAGGAGGTTCCCGAGATATTCGACGGCCTTATCACCATCAAGAAGGTGGTCCGCATCCCCGGCGAGCGTGCCAAGGTGGCTGTGGAATCCTACGACGACCGCATCGACCCGGTGGGCGCATGCGTAGGCGTCAAGGGCTCCCGTATCCACGGTATCGTGAAAGAGCTGCACAACGAGAATATCGACGTGATCAACTGGACCAACAACAAGCAGCTGCTTATCCAGCGCGCCCTCTCTCCCGCACGCATCTCATCGATGGAGTTTGACGAGGCAAACAAGACCGTGAACGTATATCTCAAGCCCTCCGAGGTATCCGTGGCGATTGGCAAGGGCGGCTGCAACATCAAGCTGGCCGGTATGCTTATCGACTATCAGATAGAAGCTTACCGTGAGGTCGACGAGGCCGAGGCGGCGGCAGAAGAAGAGGATGTATTGCTGGAGGATTTCAGCGACGAGATTGACACCTGGATCATCGACGCCCTCAAGGCAATCGGTCTGGATACTGCCAAGAGCGTTCTGGCACTCCCCGTAGAGGAGATCAGCCAGCGCGCCGACCTCGAAGACGAGACCGTAGAGGAAGTACAGAAGATTTTGCGTTCTGAATTTGAATAATCTTATATGGCAAAAATTAGAGCAAGCAAGGTAGTTAAAGAGTTCAACATTGCCCTTTCGACCCTGGTCGAGTTCCTCAAGAAAAAGGGGATCGAGATAGAGGCCAATCCGGGTGCGGTGCTCTCGGAAGATGCATACGCCCTGGTAGAGAAAGAGTTCGCCAAGGAGCATCTGCTTAAGGAGCAGTCGCGCAAGGTGGCAATCTCCGTGAAGGAGATTACAGAGAGCGACAAGGCCAAGGCGCCGGCAGAAGAGCCGGAAGAGGTCATCATCAAGACCAATGTGCTGGATGTCAAGCCTTTTGTGCCCAAGAGCGCCCCTGCACCCAAGCCGGCAGAGGAGAAGCCCGAGGTGGTCGAGACACCCGCTCCGGAGGAAGAAGTGGCCCCGGAACAACCGGCCAAGCCGTCTGCCACCATCAAGGTCCTGGATAAGATAGACCTCGATGCCCACAAGAAACCGGCACCCAAGGCAGAGGAGAAGCCCAAGCCGGTGGCAGAGGCACCCGAGAAGGAGGAACCCGCCAGCCGGAAGGCACCCGAGAAACCCGTTATCGAGCACATCGAGACCAAGGTAGAGAAGCTCAAAGGGCCCGAGATCCTGGGTAAGATAAACCTTGAAGAGACCAAGCCTGCTGCACGCGAAAAACACGACAAGAACAAGAAGCGCGAGCGCATCCACAAGCAGACCGCCAAGGTCGATATCAGCCAGAGCGCAAACTATGGCAGGGATGCCGACCGCAACCGTCGTGGCAAGAAAAACCAGCGGGATGCCGCTGTCAGCAAGTTCATCCGCCCCGAGACCGACGAAGACGAGGTTCAGCGTCAGATCAAAGAGACCTATGCGCGCCTGACAGAGAGCCGCAGCAAGACCAAGGGGAGCAAGCACCGCCGCGAGAAGCGCGAGATATTCGAGCAGCGTCAGGAGGAGGCTATGCAAAAGGAGGCCCTCACCAGCAACATCCTTAAGGTCACGGAGTTCGTAACCGTGAACGAACTTGCCATAATGATGAACAACACCCCCGTGACCAAGGTCATAGAGGCCTGCATGAACCTCGGGCAGATGGTATCCATCAACCAGCGACTGGAGGCCGATGCCCTGGTGCTTGTGGCAGAGGAGTTCGGATACAAGATAGAATTCACCACCGCCGGCGAGCAGGAAGCCCTGGAGCAGGAGGAAGACCGTCCCGAAGATCTGGTTCCGCGCCCCCCGATTATCACCGTCATGGGTCATGTGGACCACGGTAAGACATCGCTGCTCGACTATATCCGCAAGTCCAACGTTATTGCGGGCGAGGCGGGCGGTATCACCCAGCACATCGGCGCCTACAACGTAGAGTTGCCCGATGGCCGCCATATCACCTTCCTGGATACCCCGGGCCACGAGGCCTTCACCGCAATGCGTGCCCGCGGAGCCAAGCTCACCGACATCGCCATCATCATCATCGCTGCCGACGATGCAGTGATGCCCCAGACGATAGAGGCGATAAACCATGCGCAGGCTGCGGGCGTGCCCATGGTGTTTGCCATAAACAAGATAGACAAGCCCGGCGCAAACGGCGAGAAGATCCGCGAGCAGCTGGCCAACATGAACATCCTTGTAGAGGACTGGGGCGGCAAATACCAGTGCCAGGAGATCTCTGCAAAGAAAGGTATCAATGTAGACAAACTGCTGGACAAGGTGCTTCTCGAGGCCGATATGCTCGAGCTTAAGGCCAACCCCGACAAACGTGCCGTGGGCAGCGTGGTAGAGTCGTCCCTGGACAAGGGGCGCGGTTACCTGGCCACCGTGCTGGTTCAGGCCGGTACACTGCACGTAGGTGATGTTGTCCTGGCAGGTTGCTACACCGGCCGCGTAAAGGCTATGTTCAACGAACGCGGCCAGAAGATAACCGAGGCGGGTCCTTCCACCCCTGTGTCGGTGCTCGGCCTTAACGGCGCACCCACCGCGGGTGATACCATCAATGTCCTGGAAGACGAGAAAGAGGCCAAGGAGATTGCCAACAAGCGCGAACAGCTGCTCCGCATGCAGGGTCTGCGCGCCCAGCAGCACGTCACCCTGGAGGAGATTGGCCGCCGTATCGCCATCGGCAACTTCAAAGAGCTCAACATTATCGTCAAGGCCGATGTGGACGGCTCTATCGAGGCACTCTCCGACTCCCTTATCAAGCTCTCTACAGAAGAGGTCAAGGTCAATGTCATCCACAAGGCCGTGGGTGCCATCTCCGAGTCGGACGTACTGCTTGCGGTAGCTTCCAACGCCATCATCATCGGTTTCCAGGTGCGTCCTTCTGTTGAAGCCCGCCGCCAGGCAGAGAAAGAGGGTATCGAGATACGTCTCTACTCTGTGATCTACGACGCGATAGAAGAGGTCAAGGACGGTATCGAGGGTATGCTTGCTCCGGAAGAGAAGGAGGAGGTTACCGCAACCGCCGAGGTCCGCGAGACCTTCAAGATCTCCAAGGTCGGCACCATCGCTGGCTGTATGGTCAAGGAGGGCAAGCTCACCCGCACCGCCAAGGTGCGCGTGATTCGCGACGGTATCGTGGTCTACACCGGCACGCTCGGATCACTGAAGCGTTTCAAAGACGATGTGAAGGAGGTGGCAGCGGGTTACGACTGCGGTATGAACATAGAGAACTTCAACGATATCAAGGTAGGCGATATGATAGAGGCCTACACCATCGTACAGATAAAGAGGACGCTATAAGCTTCTCTTGTATCGGCGCATGTTGCGCTCAAGGGCGCTCTGCCAGGGTTCTGGCGTAATGCCAAAGTCGCGGGCGATCTTGGCGCAGTCGAGAAAAGAGTATTTCGGACGGGTAGCCTTCTGCGGGTACTCGTCCGATTTTATATCCACCACGCGGCAACGGTTACCGGCGCAGTGCATTATTGCCGCCGCAAAGTCGCTCCAGCTGCAGGCGCCCCTGCCGCTGAAGTGGTACACCTCGCCCCGGTATTCGCCGGCACGCCCGACTGTCTTTACTATCGCCTCTGCCAGGGAATCGGCCGCGGTGGGGCTCCCGATCTGGTCGCACACAACATTCACTACATCCCGCGCCGCACCAAGCGAGGCCATCGTCTTCATGAAATTCTTGCCGAACGGGGAATAGAGCCAGGCGGTGCGGATAATTATCCCCTTGCATCCAACCTGCTGCATCGCCTTCTCTCCCGCCAGCTTGCTGCTGCCATATACGCATAGCGGGGCGGGGCGGTCGCTCTCTTTGTAGGCAGAACGCTTTTGTCCGTCAAACACATAGTCGGTGGATATCTGGATAAGGGCGGCATCGGCCTTAAGGGCGGCTTCTGCAAGGGTCTTGACCCCAAGATGGTTTATGCTGTAGCAGCGCTGGATATCGCTCTCTGCCCCCTCTACGTTGGTATATGCGGCGCAGTTGACGATGGTGCGTATGTTGTGCGCGGCCATGAAACTTTCAACCGCAGCGGCATCGCAGATATCAAGCTCGGCATCGGTGGCAAACACGCTCCGGCGGCGTGCAAGCTTCCTTTGCAGTTCGCGACCCAGCTGCCCGCCGGCGCCCGTTATCCAAATTGCGTTCATTTAAATCTTGTTTCTTCCACAAAAGTAGTCAATAAATTTGTTATCTTTGTAAGTTACTATGCATAATACGCCTATGGATTACAATACTTACAGAGAGAAACTGATACTTCCGGAATACGGGAGGCACGTGCAGAAGATGATTGAGCGGGTGAAGGGGATAGAAGACCGGCAGAAGCGTAACGAGCAGATTCAGGCTGTGGTGAATGTGATGACGCTGCTAAACCCCTCGCTCAGGGAATATCCAGACTACAAACGCAAGCTTTGGGATCACGTATATGTGATTGCCGGATACGATATCGACATCGATTCTCCATACGAGGCGCCGACCCCCGCGAAGGCGGCTGCCAGGCCGGAGCCGATACCTGTAGACAAAACCCCCATCAAGGCGAGCTGCTACGGCCGCAATATCGAGAATATGATAGACCTGGTGGCCGGGATAGAAGATGATACCGTCCGTACGGAGATGATCCGCAACCTTGCCCGCTACATGCGCCAGCAATACCTTATCTGGAACAAAGACAGCGTTGCAGACGAAACCATCCTCAAGGATATGGCAACCCTGGCACAGGGCAAGCTGGAGATTCCGGAAGGTCTGGAGCTGGGCGCCGTGCATGGCGAGTTCAACCGCCCGCGCGGGCTGGATATGCGTCAGGGACAATCCGGCAAGAAGAAAAACAAGAAAAAGTTCAGGAATAACAACTAGCGATGGCCACCAAGAAAAAGAAGAAGAAAAAACAGGCGCACAAACCTTTTCTCACAGAAGAGAATAAAGTGGCAATCAGGATTATCCTGGGGTTGCTGCTACTCTGCCTGACTGTTCTTGTAACAGCCTCGCTGGTGTCTTATATCTTCACCTGGAAGGCCGATTTCAGCATCAAGTCCGATCCCGATGCATGGCGTACATATGTCAGCAGTCACAATATCTGCGGCAAGGCGGGTTTCTTTATATCAGACTTCTTGATTGCACGGCTGTTCGGAGTGGGGGCGTACTGTATCCCCATCCTTCTGGCAGTGCTCACCATCGGCTGCTTCCGCATCCGCAAGGTCCGCCTGTGGCGCTGCTTCTTCCTTTGCCTGATGGGTGCCGTCGTAATCTCGCTTATGGCATCTTTCGTGGCCGGTTTCTGGAACGACTTCGTGCTCTCTACGGGGGCAGGCGGCTCATACGGTTACTTCGTTAACCAATGGCTGGCCGCAACCATCGGCCGCCTGGGGGCAGGGTTGCTCATTTCTCTGCTGTTCATACTATGGCTGATGCTGTGCTCCGGCAAAGTGGCGCTGGCGATAGACAGGTTCGTATACCGCGCTTTCAACCGTACACCCAAGCCGGCCCTGACCATAGAAGAAGACGAAACCATCCCGGCTTTGGACCTTGACCAGGTACCCGATCCCATCGATCTGGAAAGCGATAATGATGTTATCCTTGACGACGATACCGTCGATGCAGGAGAGGAAGATGATGCAGACGATGCCCCGATAGACCTGTTCTCCGGAGCCGATGACAACGATGTTCAGATTACGGTAGAGAAGGGCGGTTACGACCCCGATGCCAATATGGACGAGGACGAGCTGGAACACCTTTACAACCCGCGACTCGACCTTTCGAAATATGAATTCCCGTCGGTGGCGCTGCTGGACGAATACCGCGACAAGTGGTACGAGATATCCCTGGACGAGATGGAGCGCAACAAAAACCGCATCGTCCACACCCTGGCCAGCTACAAGATCCGTGTAGAGAGCATCTCTGCCAAGAAGGGGCCCACTGTAACGCTCTACAAGATACGCCTGGCAGAGGGGACCCGCATCGCCCAGGTCAAGCGGCTGGAAGAGGATATCGCCATGTCGCTTGCGGCCAAGGGCGTCCGCGTGCTTGTTCTGGAGGGTGCAATAGGCATAGAGGTGGCAAACGAGAAGCCCAGCGTAGTGCCGCTCAAGATGATTCTCAACTCGCCGCAGTATCGCGACAAGTGCGCCGGTATGGAACTCCCGGTGGCGCTGGGTATCACCGTAACCAACGAACCGTTCTTCCTTGACCTGGCCCGGATGCCGCACCTGCTGGTTGCCGGTGCCACCGGCATGGGTAAATCTGTGGGGCTCAACGCCATCATCGCCTCGCTGCTTTATGCAAAGCATCCTTCGGAGATGAAATTTGTGATGGTCGACCCCAAAAAGGTAGAGCTGGACTTCTACCAGGCGCTGGAGAAGCACTTCCTGGCAGCACTGCCCGATGCAGAGGAGGTGATTATCACCGATACCACCAAGGTGGTGCACACGCTCCGTTCCCTCTGCTCCGAGATGGATGCACGCTACGACCTGCTGCGTGATGCCGGTGTCAGAAAGATTACAGAATACAACGGGAAATTCCTGGCCCGCAAGCTCAATCCGCTTAAGGGACACAAATATCTCCCGTATATAGTGGTTATTATAGACGAGTTTGCCGACCTGCTGATGACTGCCGGGCGCGAGGTAGAAGAACCAATAGCCCGTCTTGCGCAGAAAGCACGTGCCGTGGGCATCCATCTGGTAATCGCCACCCAGCGCCCTACCACCGATGTGATTACCGGTACCATCAAGGCCAACTTCAACTCCCGCATCGCCTTCAAGGTGAACTCCGGTGTAGACAGCAAAACCATTATCGATGCTTCCGGCGCGCAACGCCTTATCGGTCGCGGCGATATGCTGGTGCTCTATCCGGGCAGCGATCTGGTGCGTGTACAGTGCGCCATGATTGATACCCCAGAAATTGAGCGTATCACCAAGTTTATAGGCCGCCAGCGGGGCTACAGCCATGTATTCTATCTTCCCGAATATGTCGACGAGAATGCCGACGATGGCGGCGGCGTTGCCAGCCTCACCAGGCGTGACGCCCTGTTCGAGGAAGCAGCCAAGATACTTGTGCAGACGCAGCAGGGTTCCACATCCATGCTCCAGCGCAAGCTTAACCTGGGCTATAACCGCGCCGGACGCCTTATGGACCAGCTGGAAGCAGCCGGCATAGTGGGTCCCTCCAACGGCAGCAAGAGCCGCGACGTGCTCATCTCGGACTTTGATTCGCTGGACAGGATTATCGAGGCCCTCGACCATCAGTAGTCTTTGGCACTCATTTTGCCTTGGTTAAGGTATGAAACGGTTATTCGCAATCATATTCGCCCTTGCATGCGTTTCTGCAGCGTATGCGCAAAACGATGCCGAGACCCTTTGGGACAGCCTCAGGCAGCAGGGGCAGCTCTCTATGGACTTTACCTTAAGGGGGATTGACACCAATGGCGTGGTGGTAACTTCAGAACAGGGGGTGGCCTATCTCAATGGGGACAGCTACCGCATAGAGTGCGGCGACATGCTTGTATGCTGCGACGGGACATCCATGTGGATGTACAACAGCGAGAGCGAAGAACTTGTTATAGACCACGATGCGGCGCTGCCGTTTATGCAGGCGACCAACGTCAAGCGCGACCAGACTGGTACTATCTATGCAACCTACTACGCCGACGATGTCACATTCAATGTAAAGATCACCAACCTTGCCAACCCATCCGAACCCTTCGCGCAAGGCATCTTTACAATCGATACCTCATCGCTCTCAGACAACGTCATCGTCACCGACCTGCGCGACTAGCTGTACCAGTCCACAATAAATAAATCCCGGGGATTCGCCCGGGATTTATTATTATGCCTTCTCTATAAATGCCTTCATCTGGGGTACCTTGGCGCGGGCGGCTTCGAACAGCGCCCATTGGTTGCGGGTGCGCACCAGGTTGTGCTCCGGGTATTTGATCTTGTAATAGGTGTCGCCGTTGATATAGTCTGTGAAGAAGCGCACCGCCTGCATGTAGGGGAACAGGCACGCGGCATAGGGGAGGTTCTCCTTCTCCAGGGGGGTGAGGAATGTCGCACCCTCAAGGTAGCCCTTGGCAAACGCCTCAAAGATATCCATCTTGAAATCGACCTTCTCCCAGGCGGGGTCATCCTCTGCCACGGTGTTGGCAGCCGTGCGCAAAAAGTCGCCGAAATCAGAGAATACAAAGCTCGGCATCAGGGTGTCGAGGTCAATCACGCAGAGTATGTTGCCGTCGGCATCAAACATCATGTTGTTGACCTTGGTGTCGCAGTGGCAAATGCGTTTGGGCAGCACGCCTTCGCGGTACATCCGCTCTGCCTTGCACATCTCCTGCTCGAACGGCAGCATCCTGGCAAGGATAGCCTTCACCTCGGGCTCTGCCATGCGGCCGGCGGCATCGGCATTGACGGCCTCGTGCAGCTGGCGGGCGCGCAGCTCCATATTGTGAAAGTCGGGGATGGTCTCGCCCAGGGTGTCCGGGATATCGGAGAGCATCGCCTCAAAATTGCCGAACGCCTTGCCTGCGAAGTATGAGTATTTTGGATCGACAGTTTCGAAAGTGTAGGCATCTTTGATGAATACCGACACGCGCCAGTACGCCTGTCCGTCGAACCAGTATGTCTTGCCCGTCTCGATGCAGGGGAGGAATGTGAGCACCTTGCGCTCTATATCGGGGTCGCCGGCCAGCTTGCGGCGTATGTGGGCGGTGGCGCAGTCGATATTGTGCTGCAGCAGGTCCACATCTTTGAATATGGCGTTGTTAATCTTCTGTAGCACGTAGTCGTCGGCACCGTCGGTCTTGACCAGCAGCGTGTCGTTGATAAGTCCGTTGCCCAGAGGCTTGATTTCTGTTATGTTGCCCTTGATGGCGAAGTGTTTAACTATATCCTTCATATACATTAGTTATTATTGTTCTGCTGCAAAGACGTCCCGGATAGAGGGGTAGGCACTTTTAAGGAGCCGCTTCAGACGCCACGGCCCGCACCACACGGCCTTTTCTATATCCTCTTCTTCCTGCACCCTGACTTTTTCGCGGGAGGTGAGCTTCATCTTGTACCAGTGCGCCTCTTTAAGCACAAAGTTGCCCTTGTTGTGGTAGGTGTGATATGTGATGCAGATTGGCTCGCCCAGCTCGATGCCTTTCAGGCCGGTCTCCTCCTGCACCTCACGCAGCGCGCACTGCTCCAGGGTTTCCCCCGGCTCCTGATGCCCCTTGGGCATATCCCACGCCCCGCGGCGCCAGAAAAGCAGCACCTTGCCGCAGCGGTTGCGAATCATACCGCCGGCAGCGACCTCTACCTTGAGGGATGAAATAATCTTTGAAAACGCACCGTCCGGGTCGTCGGTTTTAATAACCAGGGAGGTGATATCCCCCGCCTTCTCAAACCAGACGGGCAGCTGCGACAGGTCGTCGGAGGGTTGGACGTCGTAGTAAACCGTATCGGAAAGTTGATCTTCCGCTGTGCCGGATGGCACCACACAAATGCTTCTGTTACCGAAATATAGTTTGTACATCATTTTACAAATTTAACTAAAAACACTAAATTTGAGAGATTTTAAGCAAAGAAAGTTATGATTAGTTCAGAAAAGCAGGTGGCCGGTTACCTGTTGGATGTCGGGGCAGTGCAGTTGCGCCCCGCAGAACCGTTTACATGGGCATCGGGCTGGAAGTCGCCAATCTATTGCGACAACCGCAAGCTGCTCTCTTTCCCGCAGATACGCACCGCTATCCGCGACCTTACCGTGCGTACCATAGAAGACCATTTCAAAACTGTGGATGTCATTGCCGGCGTTGCAACCGGCGCCATTGCTATGGGGGCTCTTGTGGCAGAAAAGATGGACAAACCTTTTATCTATGTCCGCCCCAAGCCCAAAGACCACGGCATGGAAAACCAGATAGAGGGGGTGTTTAACCGTGGTGACAGGGTTGTCGTTATAGAGGATCTGATCTCCACCGGTACCAGCAGCCTAAGCGCCGCCAACGCACTCAGCGCTGCGGGGTGCATTGTAGAGGGCATGGTTGCGGTATTCTCTTATAACTTCCCCTCTGCACGCCGCGAATTTGAATATAAAAGCGGCCTGGAGGTCTACACCCTGTCCAACTACGATGCGCTTATCCAGACAGCTGTAGAACGCAAACTTATATCTGAGGCAGACATCGAGATGTTGCGCGGTTGGCGCTTCAAGCCCGAGACCTGGGGGGTATAGATATGTCGGACACACACATTACAAGCAAGACCGTGCTGATAGACCGTCAGCCGGTGGTCCTTTACAGCGCTTTGAACGACCTCAGCGCCCTGGCAAACAATCTGCCTGAGGATAGGCGGGCTACAATTACAGCCACAGAAGATACCATATCTGCCAATATCCAGGGCTTTAACTTTGGAATGAAGGTCGCCGGGCGGGAACCGTTCAGCCGTGTGACTTTTACCCAGACAGACGGCAGCCCGCTGGAATTTGAGGTGCATGCATGCTTTGATACGGTAGATGACCCGTCCCGTCCCGAGGCCGACTGCAAGACCAACTTCCATCTGGAGCTGACTGCCCACCTTGGCGGGATGCTCAAGATGATGCTTGGCGGCAAACTGCAGGGACTGCTGGACAAGCTTGCCGATACCATTGCCGCGGCCGCCGAAGGGCGTGCTCCGGATATCAATATGGAGAGTTTCGTTTAGGCCGATGACGGTCTTTTCACAGGCATTTATAGAGAATACCCGAGCTGTGTTCGGCGGTGCGGCGCAGGCGGTTTTGGATGCGCTCGCCCAGGGCGATGCCGTTACGGCGGTGCGTGCCAATCCGGCAAAGATTAGTGCTAATGACCTGCGATGCAGGTTCGAAGCGGCGGGGGAGGATATCCCCTGGTGCCGCGATGCCTTCTGGCTAGATTCCCGCCCCGTTTTCTCCCTGGATCCGTTGCTGCACGCCGGTGCCTATTATGTGCAGGACCCCTCTGCGATGTTTGTGGGCAGCCTGGCCGGCAGACTTATTGAGGAAGGGAAGCGACCTTTGAAGATACTTGACCTGTGCGCTGCCCCTGGCGGCAAGTCCACCGCCATCGCGGCGGCCTTAAGGCCGGATGATTTGCTGATTGCAAACGAGGTGATAGGCTCCCGCGCCACCATTCTGGCAGAGAACATGGTGAAATGGGGCTCTGTTAACACAGTTGTTACAAACTCTGACCCAAAGGATTTTGGACGGCTCAACGGGTGTTTTGATATAATTATAGCCGATGTCCCGTGCAGCGGCGAGGGGATGTTCCGTAAAGATGCCGGTGCGGTTGCTGAGTGGTCCGTGGAGAATGTCAAGCTGTGTGCTGCACGCCAGCGGCGGATCGTGGCCGATGTGTGGCCTGCGCTCAAGCCGGGCGGATATCTGATATACTCCACCTGTACCTTCAACCGCTTTGAGAACGATGACAATGTGCAGTGGATATGCGAACAGCTGGGAGCGGAAGTGATCGCGCCAGTTGCTCCGCTACGGGCATTGTCCGCTCCGGGCCAGGGAGAACATAGAACCCCTGTTCCCTGCGCGGACTTGCCCTGCGCATTATCGCAACTGGCGCAGGAGTCTGGTGCCATAGAAACGGAATACGGGTTACAGTTCGCGCCCGGGCTGGTGCGGGGTGAGGGGCAGTATGTGGCGCTGCTGCGCAAGACAGCATCTTCCAAGCCCGCATCTTTCACAACGTCCAAGCCGCTCCGTAAAGCATCCTGCGACTGGATTCAGGCCGGGATGTCGTGCTATGCGGTTGATACATCAGCCGGTCAGATGCTCAAGGCATATCCGGCCAATCTTGAATCGGACATCAGGTTCTTCGAGAGCAAACTGCGCACTATCCGCAGCGGGGTGGCGGTGGCCTCTGTCAAAGGGCGCGACCTGGTTCCGCTGGCCGATCTGGCGCTGAGCCAGGCCTTCAGGCGCGAATGCATGCCGGATTTGGAGCTCACAGCAGAGCAGGCTCTCGACTATCTGCGTACCAAACCCCTGCAGCTTCCCGATGCCCCCAAGGGGTTCGTAACGGTACAATACGAACAACTGCCGATAGGTTTCGTTAAAAACATCGGCAGTCGTGCGAATAATCTTTTCCCGCAAGCCTGGCGCCTGCGGATGTAGCATTAGGATAGATTCGCGTATTTTCTTATCTTTATGCATAATTAATCCAATCTAGTTATGCAAAGAAGAGACTTTATCCGTTTTTCGGCGCTCGGGGCAGCAGCTGCAGCACTGCCACTGGGCGCATACGGCGCAGAGCCGGCCAAAAGCAAGAAAACATCCAAGAATGCCAAGGTACAACTGGGTTTCATAGGCCTGGGGCAGCAGGGAATGTATCTGCTGAGCAGTTTCATTTCTATGGACGATGTCCGTGTACTTGCCGGGTGTGATGTCTATGATGTCAAGCGCGACCGCTTTGTCCGCCGGGTAAAGGAGAAATATGGAGCAAAGGCCAAAGTTGATGTTTATGAAGACTATCAGGACCTGCTCTCGCGGCCCGACATCGATGCCGTGGTGATTGCGGTGCCCGACCATCAGCACGCCATTATTGCCATCGCTGCCTGTAAGGCGGGCAAGGATGTCTATCTGGAGAAGCCGGCCACTCTCACCATTTATGAGGGCCAGCAGTTGCAGAAAGCCGTGCGCAAGCACTGCAGGATACTCCAAGTGGGAAGCCAGCAGCGTTCCAGTATGGAATTCATCACTGCGGCAAATATGGCCCGCGAGGGTATGCTGGGCAAGATACAGAAGGTAAAAGTCTATGTCGGCCGCAACGATGTCAACACCGTGACCGGTGCACCTATGCCCTGCAAACTGCCGCATATGGAGGTTCCTGCCGGCCTCAACTGGGACAAATGGCTTGGCCCTCTGCCGGAGTCGGTTTATTATCATTCCGACCTTGATCCCGTGATCACTCCAGAGCAGGACGAGCAGCTCTGGGGCGCCTGGCGCTGGTACAAACCCAGCGGCGGCGGCCTTATGACAGACTGGGGCGCGCATATGTTTGACATTGCGCAGTGGATGCTGGGCAAGGACGGCAGCGGCCCCGTTGAGGTAATCCCTCCCGGATACAGCTACTATGACCACCTGACATACAAATACGACAACGGTGTGATTGTGTCGGAAGAGCCTTACAACGAGCGTCACAGCCAGGGCGTTATGATTTACGGCGAGGAAGGATGGATCAAGGTTTCACGCGGCAGCTATGAGGCTTCCGACCCTAAATTCAATATGAAAGAGTCTTTGGGCGAGGAGGACATCCCTTACGAGGCCCGCGGCGGTCATCACCGCAACTTCATCAATTCCGTGCTGAGCCGCATCGACCCCAATGTCCCCATCGAGGTGGGTCACTCTTCCTGCACTGTCTGCAACCTGGGCAACATTGCTATGGAGCTGAACCGGCCCGTACAGTGGAACCCCATCGTGCAGAAATTCATGCACGATGAAGAAGCCACCAAGCTGATGCACTACCAGTACCGCCCCGGCTACGAGCATCTGCTGGACGTATAGCCGGCGGCCGGGCTTCAGGCCTCGAAAACTTCCCGTATAGAAGGCCAGGCACGAGACCGACCTCGCCCTGAGCCAGGCCTTCCGCCTCGATGCCTTTCCGTCGGTCGATCTGGCAAAAGACCAGACCCTGGACTTTCTTCGCTGCGCCGCCCTTCATCTGCCCGATGCCCCCCGGGGCTTTGTCACCGTCACCTGCGAGAATCTCCCGCTCGGCTTCGTGAAGAACCTCGGCCGCCGCGCCAACAACCTCTTCCCCCAGGCCTGGCGTCTGCGTATGTAGCCTCAGCGGGCAAGGTGTCCGGCATCCCGGCCGACCTTGCCCGCTGAATAATGATTATTATTGGTTATATGTCGTCTTGAAATAGTGGAAGAAGTTGTAGGGATCCAGGACCTCTATGTCCAAATCGGGACGAAGGGTACGGAGCTGGTTCACGGCGTTTATGATCTTGCCGGGGCCGACCCATATCACACGGAACATATAATAGCGTGGTGTCGTGCCAGAACTCTTTGGAATAACCTTGGATATGCCTGCGGCCAGTTCTTCGGGCTTGTTGCCCATACCGCAAACGGAATTGTTGAGGTTGAAGACCGGCATAGTGCCATTCCAGACGTGGTTGACGGGCGCTGAGCCGCCTCCGTGATAGTTCATCACGATAGTTGCCAGGCCGTCGGGAGAGAACTCCATAAAGGCGTTTTTAACAGCCTCGGACGGCTGGTTCTGGTCCAGCACCATTGGGGAGAGGCTAATGTCGCACAGGTCGTAGTATTTCTTGTTGTGTTCCACAAATAGCGGGAGATATTGCGGCTGTATGCGGTTCGGATTGATATAGCCGGCGCAGCTGGCATCGGCGCCGAACCAGTCGGCGTCGGTCTTGGTAGACCATATATACTGCATTATGTCGGGCAACTTGTCTATCAGATTGGGGTTAATGCCCCAGACCACAGGGATGGAGCCCCGGTTGTCGTCGTTCCAGATGCCGTTGAACATATACTCCCACAGCGGACCGGCGCCGTCGTAGTCGGCCAGCTGGAACAGCAGGTAGGTCTTGCCGTCCTGGGGTTCGCCCAGCTGTGGCCGTCCCTGCTTCATCGGTTTGAAAGGCGCATTGCTGTGGAATGACATATTGTAAACCTCGCCTGGGCCGGTGTCCATATAAACATTGTAAGGAGATGCTATCCAGACTGATTCCCACTCTGTGGCAACCTGGCCGTGCGCGCCGCCCAGCCCATCTATTTCGGAGTATTTTTTCTTGCTGAAAAAGCCGTTCAGGCAGGTCATATGCTGCCCTGCCGTCTGCCTCAGGTAAGACTCCAGAATACGTATGTAGGTGGCCTTGTCCGTGCCCAGCGGCTGTGACGCATCGTCGCGTGGCGCTTCGTCTTCCCAAGGGGACAGGTCAAATACAAAGCCACGCTCTTTGACCGCAAAATCGCGGCAGTAGGTGTATTCCAGGTTGCCCACGGGGCGGTTGTAGCGGGAATCCTCGTAAAGGAAAGACTGTGTGGTGCTGCAGAGTCCCTTGTCCAGATAATTGTCTATGGCCCAGCGGTAGGCGTCGTTTTTGGCGCTGCCGCTCAGGCTGCCGTCAAATTGGCTGCGGAAGTCGTGCAGGATGGCCAGGCCATACTCGGCGGCGTATTTTTCTGCCTGCTCGGGAGAGAACACTATGCCATCCTCGACGCCTGCCATTGTGGTGGCGACATTGATGGTTGCCGGCACGTCCGGGTCATAGATGATGACTCCCTTGAGCACGTTTTTGCCCAGGCGCAACAGCTCCCCGAAACTCTCGAGCTTGACCTGCTGCCTGCCTTCCAGCCAGCCTCCCGGCTTGGAAAACATCTCTATCCACCGGCTTGTCTTGTTTGTATTGGCTCCGTAGAGGTACATCACTGGCCCCTGGCGGTTGAGAATGCCCTGCAGGGTGGAGGCCGCCACGCACTCATCGTAACAGCCAGGAGTGAGGGAGTTGGATAGGGCGTATGTGTATATGGTGTTTTCTGCCAGCGGTATAACGCTGGTTTCAACATCCTGCTCCGGCTCGGGGTCGGGC
>JAFSQE010000023.1 GCA_017446775.1 Bacteroidales bacterium
AAGATGTGGTTCAGTTACCGGGAGAAGGCTATCAAAGAAAAACAGGATGCAGCGGCTATCCCTGAAAATACTTTACCTTTGTGTGTCGGTCAGGGGTATACTTCCGGGCTACGCCCTCCAGTCAACCCCTGACCGGGATAATACCTGGAAAGAAAACAAAAAGTAGGGATAACGATAACAAGTCAACCTACACCAGTTATAAGTTAAACCAGAGTCAACTTCTATCAAGGAAAGGCTCCAATCGGAGTCAACCTAAATCAGGAAATGACAATATGGTCCTTCAGCTTGTAAAGAGTGCCCACAAGGTGGACGACAAGAACACCGACATTTTCGCAGAGAATCTTGAAAACATCTATCCCGGCGCCATCATCTATGCCGACGACCGTATGGCGATGGGCGACCCTACGCTAAGCGGCCTGCCTTATGGCAAGGTATCCATCCGTCTCGATTTCAACGGTGGCAGCTCCATGAGCCGTGACAACGTTCCCAACCGCGCCGACAAGATACAGGATGCCATTTACGACATCATCAACAACTCCAAGAACCCGCCGTCCCCCAAGGCGAAATACAAATCTTACTATGCTTCCAGCGTGGCAGAGATGGCTGCCAGCCTTGATGTAAACGCCAACTTCTTAAAGGTGGAGGCCAAGGTTAAGACCTCGATGTCGTCTAACGAGGCTACTATTACCCACGTCCAGGACTACACCCAGAAGTATTACACCGTATCCATCACCATGCCCGACGACAAGGCCGACCTGTTTGGCAAGGGTGTCACTCCCGACCAGATATCGTCCAAGGTTTCTGCAGCGGGGGCTCCCCTGGCAATTATCACATCTGTCACTTATGGCCGCCGTGCATACAAGTTCTACGATTACAAGTCGTCTGACTTCAGTTTCGACGGGGACGAATCGGTGACTGCATACGGACAGAAAGCCTCTTCTACCCAGAAAATCGTTAAGAAGGCTAAGACCAAGAGCACCTGGATGTATGTAAGCGGTGGCGATGCAGAATCTTCTGCCGCCATTCTCAAGGGTACGGATATCGACAAGGCTATCGCCGAGAAGCTGAGCTTCGACAAGGCGACAAACCACGGTATACCTCTTTCTTACACGGTAAGGTATCTGGGAAGCGGCAAGACTGTGTCTGTCAACACCACGGGAACATATTACACCGTAGAGTATAAGCCCATGCCCAGCCATGTCCCCGTGACCCTGCGCAACGATGCAGGTCACGTGGCCGGCGCCGATATGAAGATCCGCCTGGATTACAAACTTGCCAAGTTCAAGGATGGCAAGAAGCTTAAAGTCGCCCAGGAAAATGGCGTAATGGAGGGTTACACCCACTGGGTGGAGCACCATGTCGGCTTCAAGGACAAGAAGACCTTCATCCTGCCCATCGGCCCCAACCAGTATCTGGACGGCCCCATCCATCTGCAGGTTCGCTGCAAGAAATCGGCAGGCGCCGACTGGGCAAATGACTGTGAGGCGATCATATATCCTACCGACGGCTACATCGACCTAAAAATCAACGGTGATATCCGGCACGGTGGCAAATCGGCCTATATCCACAGTTCTTCCCACACCAAAGACCTCAACATGGAGTAGCCGGCTTCATACCGACAGATATTTTCCTTTATTTTTGCACGAATTTGGGCCTTCCCAAATTCGTGCATGTGTTTTATGTGAATATCCTGTCAGTATTGATTCCTCCAGCTGGAGGCGACGTAAATCTTGGGCATATCGCGGGTACTCTTGTACGTCAAAGTTACATTAATAATGACTGACACTGAGAAGAAATCTTTTACAAGCTGGCCAGTCCGGCAATCGTTGCCCGGACAATGGCCGCCAGGTAGTCCCGGTCGTCCACGTCGTCGATATAGAAGTGCTCCCTGGCGCCCGAGCACTGGTCTACGATGTATTGCACGAAATCTGCGTTACTTGCCATGTTGAATACCGATTTGTCAGATACAAATGTAAGCATTTTGTTACTTGAACAGTGACGCTGGGTTCGAGGAGAGGTAGTCTTCCGCTACTTTTCAGTAATACTGCGGAAACTTTCCCGCAATTTGGTGTGACGATACATCCCCAAAAATGACTATCTTACCGCAGTTAATTGTAAAACAGAGTAATTCTAGTTACATGAATTATACAGAAGCGATATATGCCAGGCACTCGGTGCGGCGGTATATTGACAGGCCGATAGAGGCTGAGAAGTTGGATGTCCTTCGCAAGGCTGTGGAACAGGCTAACGCGGCCAGCGGGCTTAACATACAGCTGGTGGTGGATGAACCTAAGGCTTTCAACGGGTTGTTTATCACAACCTACGGGCAGTTCTACGGCGTGAAGAATTATCTGGTGATGGCGGCGCCCAAAGGGAAGGTGTGGGAAGAGAGAGTGGGGTATTATGGTGAGCAGCTGGTGCTTGTGGCGCAGACACTGGGGTTGAACACCTGCTGGGCTGGTCTCACCTACAAGAAGGTTCTATCGGCGTTTACGCTGCGCAAAGGGGATATCATACACTGCGAGATATCTCTTGGCTACGGCGAAAATCAGGGGCGTCAGCATCCTGTAAGGCCGGTGGAGAAGTTCTATGAGGCGGAGGGGGAAGTGCCACAGTGGTTCCGTGCAGGCCTGGAAGCTGCCCTGCTGGCACCCACTGCCATGAATCAGCAGAAGTTCAAGTTTGTTCTGCATGAGGATAATAAGGTTGAGGCCAGGACCTTCTTCTCGCCCTGGGGTTACACCCAGGTAGACCTCGGCATCGTCAAGTGCCACTTTGAGATAGGGGCAGGGGTGGAGAATTTCCGGTGGATATAACAAACAATCATCTTATGGCTGGTTTCAATCCGGTTTCCTTACGTCTTTTAAGTCAGCAGCTTGCCGCTCCGCAGTTCAAAGACCCCGCGGAGGTTGTGGCGTGGTTCGGTGCCATGCAGGCTCAGGACTACAGGGGGATGCGATGGGCGGTGGAGATGCGTACCTGCCGGCCGTCTTCTCTGGCCTTTGAGAAGGCATACAATGATGGCCGGATAATCAGGACCCACCTGCAACGCACCACCTGGCAACTTGTCTCTCGCGAGGATTACCACTGGATGCTGGAGTTGTGCCGGCCCAGAGCCCTCGCAGGGCTGCGTGGCTGGATGCATTCCAACGGAATCGATATCCCGGACGATGAGAAATGGCGGATGCAGGAGTCTCTGGCTGAGATTGTGGCAGGAGGGCGGTGCGTTTTAAAGGAGGATATTGCAATGGCCTTGAAACAGAGGGGTGTTTGTATTACAGACCAGCGGCTGTCTTATCATCTGCGACTTGCCGAGTATGACGGACTTCTGTGCTCTGGGGACCTTCATCCAACAAAGAGGACGCTTGCACTGGTTTCTGAGAAGATTGGATCTCCGATACGGATGGATCGGGACGAAGCCCTGGGTCTGCTTGCCCGAAAATACTTCCGCAGCCACGGCCCGGCAACGCTTGAAGATTTCATCTGGTGGTCCGGGCTTAACAAAAGTGATTGCCGGCGGGGGATTACTCTGCTGGGAGATGAGATTGTACCCATCAAGATTGACGGCCAGGATTATTTTATTCACGCCGAAGCTCGTACAAGGGGCTTCCGGAGTGGGAGAGTGCTGTTGCTTCCGCCCTTTGACGAGTATCTCATCGGTTATAAGAGCCGCCACGTAGTGCTCCATCCCGACCACTCGCACAAGGCACACAATAAATCCGGCATATTCTATCCGGTGGTTGCCCTTGATGGGGAGATAGTGGGTAACTGGCGCCCGTCAGAGGCAGATTGCGGCGTGACCATCTTCAAAGCAGGCGTAAGTCTGCCGGGGGAGGCGTTACAAAAAGAGATCGGGCGGCGCGTATTCTGACAGGGTGTATTGTCTTGCTATCCTATCGATTCAAAGCACATCATGGTGGATGTCCGAACTGCCGGATGTGTCACTGTCGGTGGTGTTGGCATTGCCTGTATAGCGCAGCTTGCTGGCGCCAGAAAGGCGGACCTTGATGCTGCCGTCGCAGTGGATGTAGGCATCGCTGGCGCCCGACAGCTCACCTTCGCAGCTTTCGCAGCCAAGGGCGTAACGGTTGCCGTTCACCTTTTTGACGATTTTGCTGGAGCCTGACAGTCCCATCCTGAGCGCGCCAACCTCCCCTTCCAGGGTGGCGTCGGAGGCACCGCTCATGTCAAGGTCAAGATTCCCCGCAACCACTTTGCCATTGATCTTGGAACTGCCCGACAGGTCCATCTCAATCTCGCCAGAGAGAATGTCGCCGTAGAACTTGGAAGCACCAGAGATGTCAATATCAACGTCGACGGCATCGACATCGCAGTAGAACTTAGAAGCTCCCGACAGTTCAACTTCTACATTTGCGCCTTTAAGCCCATATTCCGAATGGAATTCGGAGGCTCCCGACAGATCGACGCCCGTCAAATCGGCGTTATAGGGGATAACTGCCTTCATGTCTGATCCGAAGTTGTTTAGAAGGATTCCGTTGAGGTGAATCTTCAGCGTGTTGTCAACAACTTCTACCACAACCTTGGGCATGATGTTCTCGCCAGCAGTAACGGTGACTTGCGTGACTGCATTGCTTACGGTGACATCAAAAGCATCATGCACTTCAAGTTCGGTGTAGTGGCCAACGGTAAAATCCTTTGAAACGGGTGCGCCGGCAAACTCACTGCAGCTGCATGAAACAAACAAAATCAGAGTTGAAAGGATGAAAAGGTGCTTTTTCATTGTTGTGGTTTTTTTGTTCAAAGATGGCAAAGGCAAATATAGTAAAACTATTGTAAAATGAGTAATTTTGCATTTATATGATTCGCATTGCCTGTATAGGAGACAGTATTACGTGGGGATTCACGCTTCTCAACCCCGGCAAGCAGAGTTATCCTGCATTGCTTGCCGAGATGCTCGGGGCAGACTACACCGTCCGGAATTTTGGCTTCAACGATGCGGCGGCCCGTTTTGACGCCGATACGCCATATGTCAAAAAGCGGGTATACCGCAGGAGTCTGGAGTGGAATCCCGATATTGTGATCATCATGCTGGGTACAAACGACACCAAGCACAGGAACTGGGACCCGGAGATCTTCAGGCGGGATTATTCCAATCTGGTGGATTCCTATCTTCAACTCCCTTCCAAACCGCGGGTGATTCTGGTTGCACCCATCAGGATTTTCCTTCCGCTCAAGATGCCCATACTGGGACTTTACCCCGATATTTTGGAGACCGGCGTAAGGCCGGCCATCCTTGAAATATCGGCTGAAAAGGGGCTGGAGGTGCTTGATCTTAAAGACCTGTTTACTGATTCCGGATATATGATGGACGGCGTCCACCCGCAGCGCAAAGGCGCCCGGATGCTGGCCGAGGCAATCTTTACTTTTCTGAACCGAGAATGAACCACATATGAAGAAATTTCTGATAGTATTGTTGGCGGCGGCTGTATCTCTGGCTGCCGGTTGCAAGAAAAACAACGAAACTGCGATGAGTAATATCGACAAGAAATGTGTTGAGAAAACAATAGAGGCGCTAAGCGGGAAATATGCTGACATAGATGGCATAGATGACCGCATTGCGCGGGGAGTGGGGCAGGTGGCGGCCCTGTGGACCGATGAGGATGGCACTCCCGCTGAATTCGAGGCGTTCTGCGGGGCGAACTTTGTGGCCGACCCTGGCGAACGGGCGCGTATGGCTGCGCAGCTGGAGAAGGACTTCGAGAGCCTCTGGGGTTGCTTCAACAAGATGAATGTTGACCTGAATCTGCCTATCCATGTGGACGGCCCGGAGCCGACACCCCTCGATGAACTGTTTGGGGCTTACAGCCCTTCTGCCCATTTCAACGATGATATGTTCCGGCAGAAGATTGCTTTCATAGTGGTGCTGAATTTCCCGTTCTACACGCTGGAAGAGAAGAACTCGCTGGGCGGAGAGTGGAGCCGCGAGCAATGGGCGTATTCCCGCCTGGGCGATATATTCACTGCCCGTGTGCCTGCCGATTGCCTTCAGGCTCTGTCGGCACAGCTCTCTGCTGCAGACAATTACATCGCGAATTACAACATCCGGATGGGACATCTGCTGGATGATGGTGGCGGACATATCTTCCCGGATATGTCACTGATCAGTCACTGGGGGCTGAGGGATGAACTCAAAACCCACTACAATGGCGGTGCGGCTGGTCTTGCCAAACAGCGTATGATATATCAGGTGATGCGCCGCATCATAGACCAGAGCATCCCCCAGTGTGTAATCAATAATCCGGAGTACGATTGGAATCCATACGCCAACACAGTCACAAAGGATGGCAGGCAGATCGGCGCAGAACCGGAGCCCGACACGCGTTATCAGTATTTTCTGGATAATTTCCATGCAATGCGGCAGCTGGACCGTTACAATCCCCGTTATCCAAACGCCATCGTACGTGCTTTTGAAGAGGATATGGAGGTAAGCTTCAGCGAAATCGAGAAGTTGTTCGATGAGTTCTGCAGCTCGCCTCAGGTTGCCGGGGTGGCTCAGCTGATTGAGCAGCGTATGGGTCGCAATCTGGAGCCGTTCGACATCTGGTACGACGGCTTCAAGAGCCGCAGCACGCTCAATGAAGATGACCTCTCGGAGCAGACGCGCCGGCTCTATCCCAATCGTGAGGCTTTCGCCGCCAAAGGTATGCCCCTGATTCTGAAACAACTGGGCTTCAGTCAGGAGAAGAGCGACTTTATCTGCTCTCACATCACAGTGGATCCATCCCGAGGCGCCGGCCATGCCTGGGAGTCTTCTATGCGCAGCGACAATGCCCGCCTGCGCACGCGCATCGGCAGTGACGGAATGGACTATAAGGGATACAATATCGCAGTTCACGAGTTCGGTCACAATGTGGAGCAGACCATAACTCTCCACGACGTAGATCACTACATAATGAAAGGGGTGCCTAACACCGCTTTCACCGAGGCCCTGGCTTTTGTATTCCAGGTGCGCGACCTCGACTTCCTTGGCTATAAAGACGATGATCCCACAAGCGATGCGATGTTTACGCTGGACATCTTCTGGGGCTGCTACGAGATTATGGGTGTGGCCCTGGTGGATATGTATAGCTGGCGATGGCTTTACGACCACCCTGATGCCACTGCTGCGCAGCTTAAAGAGCAGGTTATCCGTACGGCGCAGGAGGTTTGGAACAAGTATTATGCGCAGTACCTCGGCGAGGAGGATTCACCCATTCTGGCTATCTACAGCCACATGATAGACGTGCCGCTCTATCTGGCCAACTATCCTTACGGACATATCATCCAGTTCCAGTTGGAACAGCAGTTCAAGGGCAAGCCGGTAGCCGCGGAGATCGAGCGTATATATCCCGCAGGCCGCCTGACCCCTCAGCACTGGATGCGCCACGCCGTTGGCCGCGAAGTATCCACCCAGCCCTTGCTGGATGCCGCTGCAGAAGCCTTGAGGACGATGGGGGCAAACGAATGATTAAGAAAATAAGTGATATCCTGAGTTCCAAGGCCAGCCTGTTCGTTATCCTGACAGCAGTGGTCACGTTTTTCTTCCCTCAGTTATTTGTGTGGGTTAAGGGCAACACTCAAACAATAATATTGGGGGTGATAATGCTCACAATGGGGCTGACCCTCACTCCGGACGATTTTAAACTGCTGGCAAAGCGTCCGTTTGATATACTCATTGGTGCTGTCGCACAGTTCACTATAATGCCGCTTGTTGCTTATGCGCTCTCGTGGCTGTTCTCACAGGTGCCGGCATTCGCTCCATATAGTACCGCAATGGCCGTTGGTATCATCCTTGTCGGCTGTTGTCCCGGTGGAGTATCCAGCAATATTATGTCTTTCCTCTGCAAGGGTGATGTCGCCTATTCCGTAGGTATGACCTGCGCTTCGACACTGATGGCCCCGGTGCTCACGCCGCTGCTGGTACTGATGCTGGCAGGGGAGAGGGTGGACGTCGATGCCTGGGGTATGTTCCGGCAGATACTCATTGTGACCATCATCCCCATCGCCATAGGGTTCATGTTGAACGTATGGCTTGGTCATAAGGAGGTCTTCCATAAGATTCAGGGCTGTATGCCGGGCGTTTCTGTCATTTGCCTGGCCTGTATTGTGGGTGGCGTCATAACCACGGTCCATGATCCGCTCGTAAAGAATGGCTGGGTGCTGTTCCTGCTGACCTTCTGTATGGTATTCTGCCACAATACCATAGGTTATCTGCTGGGCTACTCTGTAGGTGTGTTGTTCCACTTCAGCACAGCTAAGAAACGAACGATTTCAATTGAGGTGGGGATGCAGAATGCCGGTCTTGGTACCAACCTGGCAATGACGTTCTTCGTGGCCACGAACCCGATGGCTGTTGTTCCCTGCGCTATTTCCTGCGCCTGGCACAGCATCAGCGGTACTATCCTGGCCAACATTTTTGCGCGAAAAGACCATAAATAAGGTTTTTAATTTATGAATATTTTAGAAGCGATATATTCCCGCCACTCTGTGCGGCGGTACATAGATAGGCCGATTGAGGCGGAGAGGTTGGATATTCTCCGCAACGCTGTGGAGGAGGCTAACGCTGCCAGCGGGCTGAATATCCAGCTGGTGGTGGATGAGCCAAAGGCCTTCAATGGGTTGTTTATTACCACCTACGGGCAGTTTTACGGTGTGAAGAATTATTTGGTGATGGCAGCGCCCCCGCGATGGCGACGCCCACTGCCATACCTTCCGGGAAGTTGTGGATGGTGACGGCCAGCGCCAGCTTTGCGGTGCGGGAAAGGCGGCTCTTTGGTCCTTCAGCCTTGCCTCCGACGTGGATGTGCGGTGTTACGTAGTCAATCAGCAGAAGGAAGGCGAAGCCGGCCAGAAGGCCGATGACTGCCGGTCAGACATTGCCTGCGCCCATCTTCATTGACGGTATGAGCAGTGACCATACCGAAGCGGCTACCATTACGCCAGAAGCGAATCCCAGCAGCGCTTTCTGCAGTTGGTTCGGGATTTCTCTCTTCATGAAAAACACGAAGGCCGACCCAAGTGCCGTACCGACAAAAGGAATCAGAAGGGCAGTCAATATGGCATCAATGTTCATGGCTATGCAATTCAGCTGTTTTCTTTTTGAGGCTTTTTACAAGCACAAAGACGCCGAGCGCCAGGAAGCAGACCAGAATGCTGATCATTTCCGGGATGTGCTCCAGCGGGCTGACCCAGAACTCGGAGAGGAGTTTGTTGCGGGCAAAGACTTCTACGGCGGTCCAGAAGACCACGACGGTGGAAACGGCCATCCGGATGTTGGGCCCCCAGCCGCCCAGCTTGAGTTCATAGCGGAACATAAAGAAGGCCCCGATAAGGCAACCGATAGCTATGGCGATAGTCACCGGGTGATGGTCGCCCAGTAATACAGGATCATAAACGAACATCAGCAGCAGGTAGCAGGTCCACATCATTATGTTCAATTCTTCGAACACTGTGATAGCGGTATGGCGGCTCAGCCTGCTGGGTACGATTTCGTCCCGTTTGGGGCCGAAGAAGACCTTCTGCAGCCAGTTGAGGGCGTGGCAACCGGTCTTGCTGCCGAACAGGTAGAGCACTATGAACATCACCCAGAAGCCGAAAGAGGCGGGCATTATCAGGTATTCCGGCCGCGACCCTCGCATCGCTTTCAGCTCCGCCGCCGGGATGTCGTTGACATTGACTCCGTTAATGAGCATCTCGTGAGTGACGCCTATGCCGTTGACATATTCGGTGGTGGTTTGTACTATGCCGCTGCCCACCAGGTCGTAATGGACGCCGAAGCGGGCGGCGAAATAGGCGTAGAGGAATTCCACCCAGCCCGTCCAAAACAGCAGGCCGCCGAAAAGGCCCATCAGGGTTTGCTTGACGTCTCCCTTGACAAATACGCCCCAAATTACAATCGCAAGGCCGACGGCGCCCATGGCAAAGGCGCTGTGATGCACGGCCGACGGCGTCATGGTATCTTCCATTACGCGCATCAGCGCGTGGCCTAGCGGCATCGTGAAAAGCACCAGCATAAAGGATGCGACGGTTTTACCCCAATAACGTTGTGTTGATGTTCCCATAATCGTTGTTCTTATTGCACTATCGCCTTTGAGAAAATAACCATCTGGCCGGGGGCGAGGCTCAGGGTGACCTGCCTGCCGTTCACTGTGAAATCTGTAAATGGAGTCTTGCCGGTGTAATCGATGGTGTAGGCCGGGGTGTCGGGTGTGATTGTGCATCCTGCGGGAATCGTCCAGGTATGGGTGCTGTAGCCGTTTTCTGAGAAGGCTACCAGTGACTGGTCGTCCAGCCATACCGCCGGCACAAAGATATCGCCGTTCTCTGCCAGTACATTGCCGTCCTTGGCCAGATGCATATTGCCGCGGTCGTAGAAGGTGCGAACGCCCTTCTCGAAGATGGCGATGTTGCGTCCGTTGGAATCTCCGGGGTCGTACTGCATCTGCTTGCGGCCAAAGTTGTTGAGGTACAGGTATATGACGGACTTCTTGCAAAAATCTTTCTTGAACCATTCGAACTGCTGCTCGCGGGGCAGTCCGTTGTTGAAGATGGTCTCTGCATTGGCATTGGTGCCTAGTATCTCAAGTGAACAGTTGGGACCGGTAGCCTGCTGGGCGTTGAGGGCTAGCAGGTGGGTCAGCAGATCGCTGTATCCCCAGTATGCCGGGAACCAGCCTTCGCGCGGGGTTACTCCCGTGCCGACATCGTTGCCGGTACCTTCGCAAGTGATGTCGATACCCTTGGCATCCATATAAGCCACAATCTTCTTTTTGGCGTCGATGTCATCCTGGGCGGAATAGCCGTGATAGGGGCTGAGGGGAGAGCCGCGGCCTATTATATTGCCGTCCGGTCCTGGAATAGGTATCTTGCTGTGGAACGCATCAATATGGAGCGTGCCCTGTTCTGCGATGGGAAGCAACTGGCATAGGGTGTCGAGACGCCACTGGGAGAGCCCGGCATCCCATTCTGCCGGATAACATACCTTATAGCCCCAGTCGCCGTGAATCAGGTTGCCACTGCGGTCCTTGCACAGTACGTCGGCGGCGAGATACTTTTCGTAAATTGGGCTGTCCACGTAGCAGTCGAACATATTGATGTGTAGGCTCACGATGGTGTTGTAGCTGCGCGCCTCTTTCATCAGCCAGCGCAAGCTCTCCAGGGCGTCCTTGTCGCCAGTGCGCTTGAGCGCTTCGTTGCCGGCGAAGAAAGCGGGGTATTTGGAGTCGTGTCCAAGATACTGCCAACCCACCAGATAGATTATCTTTTTCAGTCCGGGAGTGATGGCATCCAATCCTTTGATCACCTCCAGCGCCTGCTCGAAAGTGAGGTTTACGCTCTGGGTGCCGTTGTCGCGCATTTTGCACCATCCCAGGTATTCGCCGTCGTAGTTGGCCATCCCAAGGAACAGTTTGCTCATATAGAGTTTGGAATAGTCATAGCGCGGTGTGACTTTCCATACGAATGGTTCCTGTTTGAAGTCGAGAATGCCGGGAGTGACGCCGAGATCGTATATGTCGGCCTCGGCCTCGGAAATCTTTTTCTCTTCCTGTATGAAGGTGATCTCTACCGGTTCCGCCTTTCCCTTTTTGTCCTTCAGGGTGGCTTTGCCGATGCGGGAGTTGTAGCAGTCGTTGGCGGCGAACTTGAACTCCAGTCTGCCGCTTGTGGTCGCCTTGGTCTGGATGAATTCAATCCAGGGTTGTGAATCGGCGTCAATCTCAATCTCAAAATCGGTATTGTACTCTATGGCAAAGTTGTAAATGCCTCCTTCCCAGGCGATTATGTTGAAGTCTCTGGTGTTCAGGACGGGAGCTTCAGGCTGGGGGTCATCTATTGGTTCGGGGTTGTCTTTGCAGGCCGTAAGCATTGCAAAGGAGAGAATCGTTACGATAAGAAAGGAATAGATACGGCGCATTCTATTTCGTTTTGTTTGTGCAAATGTAATCAAAAATGATGTTCTTCAGGAAACAGCCCGTGGTAGATGGCTTCTTCCAGCATCCGTGCGCCTTCGCGCTGCGGATGGGTTATAGTAAGTTGATTCATACCATCCTTTTGCAAATTCAAAGATAGATATAAAAGGACAAATGTTGTTCAGTAATAATTATTTATTACCTTCGCAAAAAATGGAATGATATGTATCAGATTTATTTCGAGGCAAAAGGGGAGGCATTGTTGAAGACGATAGGGATGAGCAAAAGTGAGTTTGCCAGAAAGATGGGTATTCGGAAGCAAAACGTTAAGGCGTTGTTTAAGTCCAAGAATCTGGTGACTATTTACAAGTCAGCTCAAGTGATGGGAGTTCCGTTTATGATGCTTGTTGGCTATCCTGAGAAACCAGATTTGAGCTTGTTTCCTGAGCCCCAAGTAGAAGAGTATGGTCTATGTGAGACGGATATGGAGGATATCGCGGAGGATACAATCCCGTCTGGAGATTCAACTGAGGACAGACGTAAACGTCAAGATCTCATTTATTCATATTATCAACATTGGAAGCAGAAGAACCCGGATCAGAAAAGATTCAATTTGGCTTTAAATGAAGATATTAATATTCGTGCTGTCTCTCTTGATGAAACCGCAGCCCAGGCATCATTGACATATTTGTCGACACTTGCAGTATTGCAGCTTGATGCAATATTGACCAATGCATGGTTGGTCAAAACAGTGCCGACAAAACAAGACAGTAAGAATCAGCGCTCTTTTGAGAAGATGTTGATTATGGAATATATCTGTACTGGAGTAGGACGTGTAAAGATGACTGTTGGTGTTCGTAGGAGTGATAAAAAGAAGGTTCAATACTGTATTACGGCAATTGATGCTGGTAAAATAAAACAGGAGGCTAAATAACCTCCTGTTATACTTGCCCCAAGACTACGCGGCGGAATTACTTCAAGAGCGAGGGCCTCGCGGGCGGGGACTTTTGCGCGAATCGATTACCCATCCGTATCACGGATTATTGTCTCGGTGCAAAGGTAAGTCTTTTTTGAGAAGTACAAAAGAAAAAAGAAATAATACATGTTCGGGATTGTGCTCGCTGACGCTGTGCATTCCCTCGCGGAGCTCGGGATTGAGCTCGGATGCTGGCGCATCCTGCGCATTCCCTCGCGTTGTTCGGGATTGTGCTCGGGCGCGGAGCGCCCTGCGCATTCCCTCGGTCACCGAGAGCAAAGCAAATAGGGG
This sequence comes from Bacteroidales bacterium, assembly GCA_017446775.1. GTDB lineage: Bacteria > Bacteroidota > Bacteroidia > Bacteroidales > UBA932 > Equibacterium. The sequence goes on from JAFSQE010000023.1 coordinate 13,177, forward strand.
CGAGGCTTCGCCTCTTTTTCCGTGCGGCCGCATAGCAGCTCGAAAGCTAGCTTTCGGCTGCCAGCGGCCACACAAAAAAACGCCGCACAATCGTGCGGCGCCCTATTTGCTTTGCATAGCGCGGTGAGTGAGGGATTCGAACCCCCGGTACGTTGCCGTACACCTGTTTTCGAGGCAGGCTCCTTCAACCACTCGGACAACTCACCTTATATAAAAGGGTATGTCGGCGTAAGCTTCCATACCCGTTGTCTGGATGACTGGACTTGAACCAGCGACCTCCTGGTCCCTAACCAGGTGCGCTACCAACTGCGCCACATCCAGGGATTTGCGGAGAGAGCGAGATTCGAACTCGCGATACCCTTTTGGGGTACACACGCTTTCCAGGCGTGCCTCTTCAGCCACTCGAGCATCTCTCCCAAAAGGGCTGGCAAAGTTAAATATTAATTGTAAAATTACAAATATTTTTAGCCCAAATGCTGCAGGACATCTATCAGAAGGTCCCAGAACTTATCTACCGTGGCCAGTTCGAGCCGTTCGTCGGGTGAATGTACGCCAAGTATCGTGGGGCCGAAGGATATCATGTCCAGATCGGGGTATTTGCCCTGGAACAGGCCGCATTCCAGGCCGGCGTGAATGGCGCGCACGATGGGTTCTTCGCCAAACAGGCGGCGGTAGCTCTCTATGGTAGCGTGCAGCACGGGGGATTTGGTGTCGGGTTTCCAGCCGGGGTATTCGCCCTCGTGGGTGACATCTGCTCCGGCCAGGGCAAAGCAGGCCTCGAAACTCTGCGCGGCAAACTTGCGGGCGGAGTTCACGGCGCTGCGCTGGCTGCTGCCCACGCGGATAACATCGCCCTCAAGCATCTTTACCGATGCCAGGTTAGAAGAGGTCTCCACCAGTCCCTTGACCTCGGCACTCATGGCCAGTACGCCGTGGGGGGCGCAGTTCAGGGCTGCAATCAGGCAGTACGCGGTGTTGGTGTCAATGATATCCTTTTTCCACTCCACTGGTTCTGCCGTGAAGGTCAGGCCGGGGTCGGTGATGGAGTATTCCGACTCGATCTCTTTGCCAAGGCGATTGAAGATATCTATGATGGCATCCTCGTCTTCTTCTTTGAAAGCTACCACTGCCGATGCCTCGCGAGCGATGGCGTTGCGCTTGTTGCCACCGTCTATCCAGCAAAGCTCGATATCATAATCGAGGGTCTCGTACAAAAAGCGGGCGAGTTCGCGAATGGCGTTTGCGCGCCCCTTGTCGATATCGTCGCCGCTGTGGCCGCCTACGCCGCCGCTTACAGAAAAGCGGGTGGCGATGAGCCCTTCTGGCATAGGAGTGGGGAAGTACTTGAAGTTGGCGGTGGTGTCGATGCCGCCGGCGCAGCCAATGAACAGCTGCCCCCAGTCTTCTGAATCGAGATTTATGAGGATCTTGCCGGTAAAGAAGCCGGGCTCGATGGCGTTGGCGCCGTCCAGGCCGGTCTCTTCGCTAACGGTGAACAGGCACTCGATTTTGCCGAGCTGCAGCGTATCATCGTCCAGAATGGCCAGTTCGGAAGCGATGCCGATGCCGTCGTCAGCGCCAAGGGTGGTGCCGCGGGCCTTCATCCAGCCATCTTCTACATACGCCTGGATGGCATCCTTGGCAAAATCATGCTCTACGCCGCCATTCTTTTCGCAAACCATATCCTGATGGCTCTGCAGAACCACCGTGGGCCAGTTCTCGCAACCGGCAGAGGCGGGTCTGGTGATCAGCACGTTGCCGATAGCGTCGCGTTTGGTTTCGAGGTTGCGGCTGCGGCCAAACTCCAGCAGGAATTCAATTATCTTTTCTTCGTGTCCGGATTCGCGGGGAATACGAAGTATCTCCCGGAAAAATTGTATTACTTTTCCTTCGTTCATTGTGGTTATTGTCTGGAAAGATTATTGACAAAGGATACGCTTGAGGTCGCTGATGTACTTCTTGAAAGTACGGTCGGTGTCAAGCAGGTCGTTCACCGTGTTGAAAGAGTGCAGCACCGTGGCGTGGTCGCGGCCGCCAATCTGGCTCCCGATATAGGAGAGCGATGTGTTGGTGAGGGTGCGGCTCAGATACATTGCAATCTGACGGGCCTGCGCCACTTCGCGTTTGCGGCTCTTGCTGGCAATCTGCTCCGGGTCGATCTTGAAATAGTCGCACACTGCCTTGGAAATCTTGGCGACGGTAATCTCGTTCTGTGGCGTCTGCACGATTTTCTCTATAAGCTCGCGGGCCAGTTCCATGGTCATCTCCTTCTTGGTGAAGGTGGCCTGTGCAATCAGGGTGACGATGGTGCCTTCCAGCTCGCGGATGTTACCCTTGACATTCTCTGCGATGTACTCCAGAATCTCTTCCGGAACCTCTACGCCGCCGCGCAGGCATTTGGATTTGAGGATGGCCAGCTTGGTGGCATAGTCGGGCATCGTGAGCTCTACGGAAAGACCCCATTTGAAACGGGAGAGCAGGCGGGCTTCCAGCCCGGAGAGTTCTACCGGCGGTTTGTCCGAGGTAAGGATGAGCTGCTTTTGCGACTGGTGCAGATAGTTGAAGATCTGGAACAGGGCGCCCTGGGAGCCGCGCTTGTCGGCAAACTCGTGGACATCGTCTACAATTAGCACGTCGATCGCCTGATATACGCGGAGGAAATCGGTGATCTGGTGATTGACACCCACGGTGTCCATATATTGCGCAACAAAGGTGTTGGCGTTTACATAGCGGACGATCTTATCGGGGAAGCGGTCTTTGGTGGCTATGCCGATGGCCTGTGCCAGATGGGTCTTGCCAAGGCCAGGCCCGCCGTATATGAACAGCGGATTGAAGGCGTTCTTGCCGGGATTGTTGGCGATGCTCAGGCCAGCAGAATAACCCAGGCGGTTGCAGTCACCCACAACAAAATTGTCAAAAGCGTAGTTGGGATTCAGGTGGGAATCTATCTTTACCTTCTGGATACCGGGGATGGCATAGGCGCTGCCGTTGTAGCGCTGCGCCTCGCCGGAGAGGGCAACCGGGCTGTTCTGCGGAGTCTCGCGGTTATTCTCCAGCGTGCGGACGTAGCTGTTGCCAACCACACGGACGCTATAGATAAGACGGAATCCGCTGCCGATGACACGGGTGAGCACCTTGAGCAGCAAATCGCTGTAGTGGCTCTCGATATGCTCTCTCACATAGTGCGAGGGAACCTCCAGGGTAAGGGTTCTGCCAGAGAGGTTCTTTGCCCTGATAGGGGCGAACCAGGTCTTGAATCCTTCTTCCGTGGTGTTGTCTTTGATTATGGCAAGACACTCTTCCCAAACCGATATGTGATCCTGTTTTGTCATCTTGGTTATTTGCCACAACAAAACTGGTTGAAAAAAAGATAAATAAAAAATGAAATTTCGCTTGCAAAATTCAAAATTGTTATAAGTATCTGATTAACAATTTGTAAATCTTTTGTGCTTGCAATGCGCTGATTTGTAGCGAACTAGCATATTTTTTCAAATTTATTATGCTGATATGTCGCGTGTTAACTTTTTGAAAAGAAAAATTATTTTTTTGTAATCTCAAAATTCTCTATTTTGACGACGAAGCAGCCCGGGAATTTGTCGGCCAAACGCTTCGCCGCCGCAGTGGCTTCTGCCTCTGTTTTGTATTCTCCGGCGGTGTATTTATAAACATTCCCCGCATTGAACCGGTGGATATCTTTCTCCCCTTTGAACTGTGCAGAACCGGACTCCAGAAGTTTGGATAACGCAAACAGCTGCACGGCAAAAAAAGTTCCCGAAGGCTCTTCTGCTGCCGTTGTGTTCTCGGGCAAATCATCGGCACCGGCTTCGTATTGCTCCTTGAACTTGGCGAAGGCACTGGCCAGGGCATCGGCTATCTGTTCCCGTTTGGCCTTGGATGTCAGCACTGCCCGGTCTTCTGAATTGGAGAGGAATCCGACCTCTACCAGTACCGACGGCATGGTGCTGCGCCAGAGAACCACCAGTCCACCCTGTTTTATACCGCGGTTGTTTACAACCGGACCCTTTGCCAACGCTTTCTGGCACAGGTCTGCAAGTATCAGGCTCTGCTCGAAATATGCGTTCTGCATCAGGTTGAACATGATGTAGCTCTCGGTGTCGTTGGGGTCGAAACCGGCATATCTGGTGGTATAGTCGTCTTCCAGAAGTATCACCGCGTTCTCCCTTTTGCACACCTCCATGTTGGCTGCATTGCTGTCCATTCCCATCACGAATGTCTCGAATCCCGACGGCTTCTTGCTGCTGACGGCGTTGCAGTGGATAGAGATGAACAGATCGGCATGGCGGCTGTTGGCGATGTCGGCACGTGTATAAAGGGGGATGAAGATATCCTTGTCGCGGGTGTACGACACCTCTACATCGGGGAATGCCTTTGATATGCGTTCGCCCAGCAAAAGGGCTATGTCCAGCGCAATCGTTTTCTCTTTGACCTTGCCGTCCGGTGAAATGCAGCCCGGGTCGTGTCCGCCGTGGCCGGCATCGATAACGACCCGATTGAGCTTCAGACCGCCGTCGCCTGCGGCAAGCGGAAAGAGCGCCAGGGTGGCTGCAAAAACCAGCGCAATTAACCTTCTGGAGAACGAAATCGGCATATTAGTTGTAAAAAGTCCCTAAAATCTGTACATTTGCCTGTTTTGCAAAGATAGATAATTTTTCGACTAAAATCCTGACGTGCGTCGATTGAGCTATATATTGGTGTTGATGCTGATTCTGTGCCGGAGTTTTGCTGCCGGCGCCCAGGATGCCGACACCCTGCGTACGCGTCCGGCACCAAAGTTCAGCCTTCCCGATTCTGTTTTGCGCGACACCCTTATCAGAGGCGATGCCCTTAGGCAGAACGATATTGTCGATACCCTGATGCTTGCTGCGCCGGACTCCATTGCTCCATCGATGCCGGATTCGCTGCTGGTTGCGGGGCGGGACACCCTCAAAACGGTTAAGGTCAAGCCCAAGAGCGCCCTGGAAAGGCCTGCCTTTTCTGCGGCGCGCGACTCTGTGGTAGAGGACTTCACAGACGGCCGGCGGGTTATCTATTACTACGGCAATGTATCTGTGAAATACGGCAAGACAGAGATAACTGCCGATTATATGGCGTACGACCTGGACAATAACATCGTGTATGCCAGGGGAACCAAGAACTACGACAACGAATGGGTGGGCCAGCCGGTGCTCAGGGACGGCAAGTCGGAATATAAGATGGAGGAGATATACTACAGCTTTGACACCCGCAAGGCCCGCATCAAGAATATGGTTACCAACCAGCAGGAGGGCGAATTGAGGGGAGAGCGGCTGAAGATGCTGGAAGACGAGTCGGTGAACATAGCGGGTGGAAAATATACGGTTTGCAATGCAGAGCACCCGCACTACTATCTGCAGATGACGGCGGCAAAAATCATAACCAAACCCACGCAGCACACGGTGTTCGGGCCGGCATACCTGGTGGTGGAGGATGTCCCCCTGCCGCTGGCGCTGCCGTTTGGTTTTGTGCCCGACATGCCCGACCGAGCCAGCGGTATCATGACCCCCACATACGGAGAAGAGAATGCCCGCGGCCTCTATCTGCGCGATCTGGGCTACTATGTGGTGGTCAACGACCACTTGGATTTTTCTGTCACCGGCGATATCTACAGCTACGGTTCGTGGGCACTGGAACTCACCTCCCGATACAAGAAGAGATATGCCTACTCCGGCGATCTGAACATCACCTATTCTGTGGATAAGACTGGTGAGAAAGGGACAACGGGATACAACGAATCAAAGAACTTCGGGGTGAAATGGTCGCACGCGCAGGACGCCAAAGCGCGCCCGGGAACCACCTTCCGCGCATCGGTCAACTTCAGCAGCCCCTCCAACAACACCTACAACTCCACCAGTGTGTCGGAGGCGTTGCAGAGCCAGACATCATCGTCTATCTCATATTCCAAGACTCTATCTTTCGGAAGCCTGTCGGTGAACATGCTGCACAGCCAGAACACCAAAGACTCGTCTTACGTGTTCACCCTGCCTAACTTCACCTTCAACGTGAACCGGTTCTATCCGTTCAAAAGAAAGGTCAGGGTGGGTAAGGAGCGCTTCTACGAGCAGATATCGCTAAGCTACAGCACCTCGTTCCAGAACAAGATCAACTTCAAGGCGAGCGAGTTCATGCAGGAGGGGTTCACCGACAAGTTCAACAACGGCATGACCCACAAGGTGACCATCGGCCTGCCGTCGTTCACCCTGCTCAAGTATTTCAATTTCTCGCCGGGCATCAACTACGGCGCCAACATGTACTTCCGCAAGACCACCCAGTTCTACGACCAGGAAACGGGCAAGGTGGAATCGGTGATGTCCGGGCAGTTCTCTACGATAGGGCTTACGCAGACCTATTCTGCATCGCTCTCGATGAGTACCCGCATATACGGTTTGTTCCAGTTCAACCCCAAGGGGAACCTGCAGGCAATCCGCCATATGATAACCCCCTCCTTCAGCCTGTCGTACCACCCGGAGCTTGGGACGGCGGCCAACGGCTGGCGCACCCTGACCTATCTGAACAGTGCCGGAGAAGAGATTACCAAAGAGTACAACATATACGCAGGCCAGATGAACAGCCCGCCCAGCAAGGGCAAGAGCGGCTCCCTGAGCTTCTCGTTTGGCAACAACCTGGAGGCCAAGGTCAAAGATACAAAGGATACCACCGGGGTGGGCACCAAGAAGATCAAACTGATAGACCAGCTGAACATTGGCGGTTCGTATAACTTCATGGCCGATTCGCTGCGCCTGTCCACCATCTCGATTTCCGGAAGCACCACGGTGTTCGGCAAGGTCGGTATCAACGGAAACCTGACGCTTGACCCGTACGATGTCAACGAGCGCGGCGTGCGTTGCAACCGCTTCCTTATCAAGACCCGCCACATCCCGGCCCGCATCACAAATGCCTCTGCTTCGCTCTCGTATTCGCTTAACGGCAAGGGGCATATAGAGGGTAACGACGGTCGCAAGGACGCCTCAGGATCCAAGTCCGCCGAGACCGATTATTATCGCATCTACTACCATCCGCTCACCGGTGAGTATATCCCCGGCGGCTGGCTGTATTACCTGAATCCCGATATCCCGTGGAACCTGAGCTTCAGCCTCAACATGTCTTACAGCGGGTCGTACAGCTATACCAACAACCAGCTGCAAAAGGTGGACAAGTTTACCCGCACCGCAACCATGAGCGGCCAGATCAGGCTTACAAAGTCCCTGAACATCTCGCTCAATACCGGTTTTGACCTCAGCTCGATGACGATGACGACCTCGCAGCTGAGCGCGACATACGACCTGCACTGCTTTAACATGAGCGTCTCGTGGGTACCTACCGGCAAGTGGCAGAGCTGGGGCTTCCGCATCGCGGCCAACGCCTCTACCCTTAGCAGCCTGCTCAAATACGACAAGTCTTCAAGCTTCTGGGATAAATAGAAACAATACGGTTATGAAAAATATTATAGCTCCAAGTCTCCTTTCTGCAAATTTCGGCAATCTGGAAAAGGATATCGAAATGTTGAACGCATCGCAGTGCGCATGGTTCCACCTGGATGTGATGGACGGCGTGTTCGTGCCCAATATCTCGTTTGGCATTCCGGTGGTGAAGGATATCGCCCGGCTGGCAAAGAAGCCGCTGGACGCCCACCTCATGATTGTCAATCCGGACAATTTTATCGGCAGGTTTGCAGACCTTGGGGTGGAGTATCTCACCGTCCATCTGGAGGCCTGCACCCATCTGGAGCGCACAATATCTGCCATCCATGCCGCGGGCATGAAGGCCGGCGTCGCAATCAATCCGCACACCAATGTCCTTTTGCTTGAGGATGTGCTCTGCGAGATCGACCTGGCGCTGGTAATGTCTGTGAATCCAGGCTTCGGAGGGCAGAAGTTTATCCCCCGTTCCGTAGATAAAGTGCGTCAGCTGCGTCAGATGATAGACCGCTCCGGCAGCGAGTGCCTGATAGAGATAGACGGCGGTATCAACAAAGACAACGTGGCTATGCTGGCCAGCGCAGGGGTGGATGCTTTCGTGGCCGGCAGTTCTGTTTTCGGCTCCGAGAACCCTGCCGAAACGATAGCCTTTATGGCGAACGCCTAGTAAACAATCTCTTTGAATGCGAAGTGGTGCCCGGCGCCGCAGGTGTCGGTTATCATTAGCCGGCCATCTTCTGCCACGCCGGTAATGCACCCTTCAAGCGGGTCGCCCGTGGCCGCGACGGTGAATGTATGCGGGGTATCTTTCAGGTATAGTTTTGCGGTATATCGTTCTGCCGCGTCGGTGGCGCCGCTGTCGTATTCGAAAAAGATATCATTCAGCAGCAGGGGCAGTTCGTCTTCGGGAACCAGGTTCAGCCCTGTCTCTATCTTGACAGAAGTAGGGTTGGGTACATCTGCCGGGAATATTGTCTGGTTGAGGTTTATCCCGATGCCGGCAATGGTGTCCTTCACCTTTGCCCCGGCGATATCGTGCTCTATCAGTATTCCGCAAATCTTCCTGTCGCCGACATATATGTCGTTTGGCCATTTGATTCTGGCGTCGATCCCTTTGCCGGCAAGGTAGCGGCATACCCCCAGCGAGACCTCCTGGCAAAGGAGAAACTGGTCGCAGGAGAGAAGATTGTCCGGAATCAGGAAGACAGAGAAGGTGAGATTGGCCCCGGGTTCGCTGTGCCAGACATTGCCCCGCTGACCCCTCCCCGCGGTTTGGCAGCGGGCTGCCCACACCTCTTTGTCCGCCAGCTCTTTTTTTGCAATTTCCATTGCCGAAATGGTGGATTCGATTGTGTTATGCCATTTAATTTTCATAAATTTGCGCTCTAATAGCCATCGGCGAAATTAGTGTATTATTTATGATTAACGAAACGCAAAAGAGAGAAATCGGTGTAATCGCCGCCGCGATGCTGGAGAAGAAGGCTAAAGGGGTGATATCGATGGATTTGACCAATATAGGGACCGCTATTACAGACAGTTTTGTGATTTGCAATGCCGACAGCACAACCCAGGTGGTTGCCATATGCGACAATATCGTTGAGCAGATGTGGCTGCAGTGCAAGCGGGATCCTGTCCGCACCCAGGGGCGCGAGAATGCATTCTGGGTTATCCTTGACTACGGCGATATAGTGGTGCATATATTCAAGAGCGAATACCGCGATTTCTATCGGCTGGAAGATTTATGGTCTGATGCAGAAAAGACGAATTATGAAGATGATGCCCTTTAACAGAAATACACCCAAAGACGGCAAAAACGGCCGTAACATTAACATCAAGCGTCCCCGCTGGCCGGTGATTTTGATATACGCATTTCTTTTTGGCGGCCTGATATGGATGTGGAGCTCCAGTGGCGGTTCTGCACCGGTTAAGAAAGAGTGGTTCGAGGTACGGGACGAAATCCTGCCCACCGGCAGCGTGCAGAAGCTGGTTTATATCCGCAACAACAACCGCGGAGAGGTGTATGTCAAAAGCAGCAGCGCAGAGCGTTTCAAGAACTATTTTCCGGATAATTCACAACCCAAGTCTGGTCCGTACTTCTATTTTCTGGTTTCGGAAAGCTTTAATGCAGAGAGTGAGTTTGACGCTGTGCTGCAGCAGATGCCGGAGCTGGACCGCTTTGATGTAGTTATTGAAGAGCGTACCAGCGGCTGGGCCCGTGTAATGGATTGGCTATGGATCATACTTATGATTGTATTCTTTGTGATGCTGTTCGTGCTGCCTATGCGCGGCATGGGTGGTGGGGGAGGCCTTGGCGGAGGCATCTTCAATGTAGGCAAGTCACAGGCAAAGCTCTTTGACAACGACAAGAAAGACCAGGACAAGGTCACCTTCAAGGATGTGGCCGGCCTGGAAGAGGCCAAGGTAGAGGTGATGGAGATAGTTGATTTTCTGAAGAATCCGAAGAAATATACCACCCTGGGAGGCAAGATCCCCAAGGGCGCCCTTCTGGTGGGCCCTCCCGGCACCGGCAAGACCCTGCTGGCAAAGGCGGTGGCCGGCGAGGCAAATGTCCCCTTCTTCTCCATTTCCGGCTCTGACTTTGTGGAGATGTTCGTGGGCGTGGGTGCTTCCCGCGTGCGCGATCTGTTCCGCCAGGCTAAGGAGAAGGCGCCGTGCATCGTGTTCATCGATGAGATCGATGCCGTGGGGCGCTCCCGCAGCAAGAATATCGGCTTCTCTTCCAACGACGAGCGGGAGAACACCCTTAACCAGCTGCTCACCGAGATGGATGGCTTTGCCAGCAACTCCGGCGTGATTGTGCTGGCTGCTACCAACCGTGCCGACGTGCTGGACAGCGCGCTGATGCGTGCGGGTCGTTTTGACCGTCAGATCCATGTCGATTTGCCGGAGCTCAAGGAGCGTCTGGAGATATTCAAGGTGCACTTGCGCAAGATCAAGCTCGCCCCTGGCTTTGACATGGATTTTCTGGCAAAGCAGACTCCAGGCTTCTCCGGTGCCGACATTGCCAACGTCTGCAACGAGGCGGCCCTGATTGCCGCCCGTCACAACAAGGCGTTTGTAGACAAACAGGATTTTCTGGACGCGATAGACCGCATTGTGGGTGGTCTGGAGCGTAAGAGCAAGATAATCTCCGCTTCTGAGAAGAAGACCATTGCCCACCACGAGGCGGGACACGCTACCGTGAGCTGGATACTGCCCCATGCGAATCCCCTGCTCAAGGTTACGATTATCCCCCGCGGACAGGCCCTTGGCGCAGCGTGGTATCTGCCGGAAGAGCGGCAGCTCACTACCCGAGAGCAGATTATGGACGAGATGGCGGCAACTATCGCCGGCCGTGTAGCAGAGCAGATGGTCAACGGTGAGATATCAACCGGCGCGCTCAACGACCTGGAGAAGCTTACCCGCCAGGCGTATGCAATGGTGACATATTTCGGTATGAGCGACAAGATAGGCAACATATCTTATTACGATTCTACAGGACGCAGCGAAATGTCGCTCACCAAACCGTATAGCGAAAAGACAGCAGAAGAGATAGACAAGGAGGTCAAGAAGCTCATAGATACAGCATACGCCACCGCTACCCGCGTTCTGGAAGAGCATCGTGCCGGTTTTGAACAGCTGGCGGCGTTGCTGCTGGAGCGGGAGGTTATCTTCTCTGAAGATGTAGAGCGGATTCTGGGCAAGCGTCCCGGCGGCGTGAATCCCAACGATGTGCTAAGGAGTGCGGAACCGCAGTTTGCAGAGCAGAAGCCCAGACGTGTGAAAAAGAGCGCTGACGAGACTACGGCTGTCGAAGCCGGGCCAGTTGCCGCTGCCCTCCAGGCAGATGATGCAGGGGTTGCGATTGCAGAAGTTGATGCCCCTAAAGCAAAGCCGGCCCGTTCCCGTCGCAAAAAAGGTTCAGAAAAGGAGTCCGAACAACCTTCCGAGACCGAGAGTACAGGCTCTCAACCCACACTGTTCTAAACCGGTATGGCAAAATCATCATTGCTTAAAAGGACGCTTGGATCTGTGCTGCTGGTAGTGGCGGTGGTGGGGGGCGTACTGCTTCACCCGCTGGTGTATGCTGCGCTCTTTGGCTTTGCCCTGGCTTTGATGATGAACGAATTCTACCGGATGGCGTTTGGACGCGGCACTCACACAGTCGTAAGGGTTATGATGATATCGTTGTGCGTTGTATTCTTTCTGGCATGTGTGATTACAAAATTATATGGACTCGGCACCCGCTCTCTGCTGGGAGCTTTCCCGCTGCTGGCGGTGGTGCTGTTTTCTGTACTGTTCGACCGCGCAGAGCGGATAGACCGTCTCACCGTGCAGGATCTGTGTTTCCCGCTGGTATATCTGCTGCTTCCGATGGTAATCACCAACCTGCTGTTCTTTGACAAGTCGGGCAGCTATTCACCCGCTCTTTTCATTGCGGTGATATCTCTGGTGTGGATGAACGATGTCGGAGGTTATGTGCTTGGCATGGCTTTCGGTCAGCGTGCCGGCAGTCATAAACTGGCTCCGGAACTCTCTCCCAAGAAGTCATGGGTCGGGGTTGTGGGGAGTGTGCTTTTCACGGCAGCAACAGCAGTGGTCATTTACCTGACCGGGCTGTTTGTATTATCTCTGGCGCAGTGGCTGGCAGCGGCTTTGATCGTTGTGGTGTTCGGCATCTCAGGTGACCTGTTCGAGTCGCTTATCAAGCGTCATTATTCACTCAAGGACTCAGGAACAATAGTGTTGGGACACGGGGGAATGCTGGACCGTTTTGACGGGGCGCTGTTTGCGATTCCGGCGGTTACCGTTTTCTTTGTTTTATCCGGAATAATCTGATAGCTATGGCCATACATCCAGAAGGCATACCTTTTATAATAATCAACTCCGTGGTTTGGATTGCGGTGGCTGCTTTGGTGCTGCGTTTTTGCAGGCACCTGGTGCCGAAAGTAATCCTTTTGCTCGCGTGCGCGTTTATGCTGGTGATGATGTTTGTCTTTTTCCGCACCCCGCAACGCGAGATAACAAACGATGCCGGTTTGGTAGTGGCACCCGCTGACGGCAAGGTGGTGGAGGTGGACAAGGTGTATGTAGATGAGTATTTCGGATGCGAATGTACCCGCATATCGATATTCCTGAATCTTTTCAACGTACACATCACCTGGTTCCCTACGGGCGGCGAAGTGGTATACAGCAAGTATTATCCTGGTGCGCACACCTTTGCCTTTTTGCCCAAATCGTCTGAGAAAAACGAACATACCACGATCGTGGTACGCGATGATGCCGGCCGCGAGGTGATGTTCCGCCAGATAGCGGGCATCGTGGCCCGCCGTGTGGTCAGTTATGCCGAGCAGGGGGCGCTTTGCACCCAGGGTTCCGAGGCCGGCTTTATAAAATTCGGTTCGCGCCTCACGGTTCTCATTCCCGGCGACGTGGAACCGTTGGTAGAAGTTGGGGACAAAGTCACAGGGAGCGTAACCCCCCTGGTCAGGTTTAAATAGGGATCTCTTTTTTAATGGTACCGGTAGAGTTAGGGACGGAGAAGATTGGAAAGTTGCTCAGACAGTACGCAACGCCGGCGATTGTCGCCATGCTGGCAACATCGCTCTACAACATGGTAGACAGCATATTCATCGGCCAGGGAGTCGGCGCAATGGCCATCTCCGGGCTGGCGGTTACCTTCCCGCTGATGAATATCGCCATAGCGTTCGGTACGCTGGTCGGGGTCGGTGCCGCCACCCTGATATCGATCCTGCTTGGCCAGCAGAATTATAAGATGGCCAACCGTGTCCTGGGCAACGTCGTTATCCTCAATGTTGCGATAGGCACGGTGGTAACTGCCCTCACGCTGATTTTCATGGATCCGATACTCTATTTTTTCGGAGCCAGCGAGAACACCATCACCTATGCCCGCGAATATATGGTGGTGATTATGTGGGGCAACATCATCTCACATCTCTACCACGGCCTGAACGGCGTGGTGCGTTCTTCCGGACGGCCGCGGCTGGCGATGCTGGCCACCATCCTGGCGGTTGTGCTCAACACCATCCTGGACCCGATATTCATCTTTGTGCTGGATATGGGCATCCGGGGCGCGGCCATAGCCACCGTGCTGGCTCAGGTTGTCGCGCTGGTTTGGATTGTGAAGATACTTTGCGATAAAGAGAATGTGCTGCACTTCTCCCGGGATGTGTTCAAGTTTGATGTAAAGATTGCGTGGCGCTCGCTCTCGATAGGTATGTCACCTTTTTTGATGAACATCGCCTCCTGCTTCGTGGTGATTCTTATCAACAATCAGTTGAAGCGGTACGGAGGAGACCTGGCAATTGGGGCCTACGGTATCGCCAACCGCCTCTGCTTCCTGTTCTTCACCATCACCATGGGTCTTACCCAGGGGATGCAGCCGATTGCCGGATACAACTATGGGGCGCGCAACTGGGACAGGGTGAAGGATGTTTTACGGCTTACAATAATCTGCTCTGTGGCTGCCCTTTCGCTGGGATTCCTGACCGGACTGACCATTCCACGCTTCGCGGTGTCGCTCTTTACCCGTGATGCCGAGTTGCAGGCTATCGCGGCACGTGCCTTCCGCATTGTGGTGCTGATGTTCCCGGTAGTCGGTTTCCAGGCAGTCGTGACAAACTTTTTCCAGTGTGTCGGTTATGTGAGCAAGGCGATTTTTCTGTCACTTTCCAGGCAGTTGCTCTTCCTGATTCCGTTCCTGGTGGCATTTCCCCTTTACTGGCAACTGGACGGCGTATGGTGGAGCCTGCCGGCCTCCGACCTGGTCTCTTCTGTAGTCGCATTCTTTATGATAAGCTCCCTTTTGCGGACTTTCGGCAAGAACGAGCCGGAAGATGTCCTGCAAAACCGCTAACGTCAATCCTCCAGCAGCCGGATAAGGGTATCGGGGGTTATATCCTTGGCAATTATTGTTCCGTCGCTGTCAAGAAGGTATAGTTTCGGGACAGTGGTGACATCGTATTTTTCGTACAGGTCGCTTACGGGCCATTCGGCGCGCAGATTCCGCCAATAACAGCTGCACCCCTTGAGGCTGGCTTTCCACTCGGCCGGGTCAGGCCCAACGTATACAGATACTACCCGGGCCTGGCCTCGGCGCAGAAGCTTTTTCATGTCGTGCAACTGCTTCTTCCAGGCGGCGCAATCGCTGCATGAAACAAGATTGAAGAACAGGACGGTGTACCTCTTTCCTCCCTGGGAAAGCATGCTGCGGCTGCGGCCATGCCGGTCAAGCAGCTGAAGGTCGGTTGCGACAGTGCCCACCGGATTCATACTGAAGCGACGCAGCGCATCTTCGGCTGCGGCGAGCATCTCTTTCGACCAGAGTTCTGGCCTGGAAACGATATATTTGTCCAGGACAAATGCCGCGCTCTGCTGGGCAGCGTAATCCTGTTGATTTCTCAGATAGTTGTAAATCCCAAGATAGGTGTCGCGATAAAGCCCCGGGTCATCTGAGATACGGGAGCTGAAGGCTTCGCAGAGGTCAGACACACTCTCTTTATCCAGCCCGAGATTATCCCGTACTCCGTCAAGAAGGGCGTATAAAGATGATGTGAACGATTCCTTCTGCCCCAGCAGGCTGGACAGCGCATCGGCGTCGAGCCTGCGCCCTGCGATGCGGTTGTCGGCATCCAGGAGCAGCAGCGACGGGGTGGTGAGTACAGAGTATTTCTTGTGGAACTCAGATGCCCCTTCCGGATCCCAGAGGTTGAATACGGTGACCCTGGGATTATCGATGCCGTAAAAATTGGCAAAGGCATATCTGGCCCAGGCCTCGCGGTCGCCCTGTGTATATACAGCATAGAGGGTGAGCGGTGTCTTGCCCGTGTACTCCTTGAGCAGGGCTGTGATCAGGGGTGTCTGGCGGGCGCAGGTGCTGCAGCCATCCTCGTAAAAGTAGAGTATCTTGAGTGCTCCTCTCGCTTCCCGGATATCCACGACGCCCCCTTCCAGGCTCTCCAGGGCAAGTTCCGGAGCAGGCATCCCCAGCAGCGACTGCCGGTTGAATTCGGCAAATGCATACAGGCTGGGGTAGGTCTCGTCGTTTGGCCATTTGAGCCGTCTGTTAAGGAAATAGTTGTCGGCCAGATATACCGATACACCTTCGGCACCCATCACCGGGCAGTGCATATAGTAGTCGAAGGCGATGCCGGCCATCTTTGCGCGCACATCGTTGTCTTCAACCGAATCCAGGAGTGCGTCCAGGCGGGCGTTTATGGAATCCACCGGCATGGTGCTGATGGCTTCCAGATAGCTGTGCAGCGAGTCATACACATTGCTCTCCTGCGCCCGGCAAAAGATGGGCGCAACAAGCAGCAACGCTATGAATAACAACCGTTTCACGGCTCAATCATCTTCAGGTACTTGTTGATATCCACGTTTTTGGGGATGAAGTCGGTAGCCTTGCCACCATTGACCAGCACATCGCGCACCACGGTAGATGATATGAACGAATACTCGTGGCTGGAGGGGATGAACACGGTAAGTATGGAGGGGCGCATCCGTTTGTTGGCCTGCGAGATGGCGCGCTCCAGTTCAAAGTCGGTGGTGGTGCGCATGCCGCGCACAATGAACTTGGCACCCTGCTCGATGCAGAAATCCACCGTAAGGCCGCTGAAAGAGCAAACCTCTACATTCTCTATCCCGGCGACGGCGTCCTTTGCAATCTGTACCTTGATGTCGGTGGGGAAGAAGCCCCCCTTGGAGGCGTTGTGGCCGACTGCAACAATGACCTTGTCAAAAATCTTCAGCGAAGATTTGAGCACTTCAAGATGACCGAGTGTAAAGGGATCGAACGACCCGGGAAAAACAGCAATTTTCATGACGTTATCTGCTCCAGTCTATCGGCTGGAGACCATTGTTAATAAGGATATCGTTGGTTTTTGAGAAATGACGGCAACCGAAAAAGGCGCCGCCTGCAAGCGGGGAGGGGTGTGCGGCCTCCAGCACATAGTGGCGGGAGGTATCTATCAGAGCCTTCTTGCCTCGGGCAAAATTGCCCCACAGCAGGAATACGATGCCGCTGCGGCGTTCGCTCAGGGTCTGGATTACAGCGTCGGTGAATGTCTGCCAACCGAGGCGGCTGTGCGATGCCGCCGCCCCTGCCCGCACCGTTAGGATTGCGTTAAGCAGAAACACCCCCTGCTCTGCCCAGCCCCTCAGGGAACCGTCCTTGTGAGAGAGATCCAGCCCAAGGTCGCTCTCAATCTCACGGTAGATGTTCTTTAGTGACGGAGGCAGAGCCATGCCGTGCGGCACAGAGAACGAGAGTCCCTCTGCCTGCCCCGGATTGTGGTAGGGATCCTGCCCCAGGATCACCACGCGGACCTTGTCGAAAGGGGTGAGGGCAAACGCGTTGAAGATAAGGCTGCCGGGCGGGTAAATCGTAACCCCGGCATCCTTCTGCTCGTGCAACGCTCTGGCGAGTTCGGCAAAGTAGGGCTTGTCAAACTCGCTGCCCAGACACTCCTTCCAGGAAGGTTCTATGATGACGTTCATCGCCTGTCGGTAAAAGTTCTATTCAAATACAAATTTAAGAACTTCATCGACTCTGTCAACATAATGGAATGTAAGGCCCTTGATATAGATCTCTTTTATATCCTCTATATCGCGGCGGTTCTCGCTGGATATAACTATGGTGTGGATACCGGCGCGCTTTGCGGCCAGGATCTTCTCCTTGATTCCGCCAACGGGGAGCACCTTGCCGCGCAGGGTGGTTTCTCCCGTCATGGCGATACCCTTTTTAATGCTCTGGTTCTTGAGCGCCGAAGCTATGGCTGTGACCATGGTGATGCCGGCAGAAGGGCCGTCCTTGGGGATGGCACCCTCCGGCACGTGGATGTGGAAATCCTTGTCGTGGAATACTTTGGAATCGACGCCGATCTTTGCAGCGTTGGCCTTGAGGTACTGGAAGGCGATGGTGGCAGACTCCTTCATCACGTCGCCCAGGTTGCCGGTAGTGGAGAGGTGCCCCTGACCGTCGCTCACGCTGCACTCTATAAACAGTATCTCGCCGCCCATCTCTGTCCAAGCCAGGCCGGTTACCACGCCGGGCATCTCGTTCCCCTTCTGCATGTCGTGGTGGTTGGTGGGCAGACCCAGGTATTCGCGCACCTGCTCCGGTTTGAGAGTGGTTTCGCGCTCCTGCCCAAGGGCAATCTTCTTGGCGGTGATCCGGCACAGCTTTGCAATCTGCTTGTCCAGGCCGCGTACGCCCGATTCGCGGGTGTAGTTGTTGATAATCTCCTCTATCGCTGCCTTGCCAAGCTTAAGGTCTTTGCTGCTCAGGCCGTGCATTTCAAGCTGCTTGGGCAGCAGGTAGTTCTTTGCTATGGAGACCTTCTCCTCTGCCAGGTAGCCCGATACATTTATCATCTCCATACGGTCGCGCAGGGCAGGCTGGATGCTCTCGATGTTGTTGGCTGTGGTGATGAACAGCACCTTGCTCAGGTCGTAGTCCAGGTCCAGATAGTTGTCGTGGAAGGTGGTGTTCTGCTCCGGGTCCAGCGCCTCCAGCAGTGCGCTGGCGGGGTCGCCGTGGAAATCGGCCGACACTTTGTCAACCTCGTCCAGGACTATCACGGGATTCACCGTACCGGTCTTCTTGATGGTCTGGATAATACGTCCGGCCATAGCCCCGATGTAGGTGCGGCGGTGTCCACGGATTTCTGACTCGTCGTGCAGGCCACCCAGCGATATGCGGCCGTATTTGCGCCCAAGCGCCTTGGCGATGGATTTGCCAAGCGATGTCTTGCCCACGCCGGGAGGGCCGTAGAGGCAGAGAATCGGCGATTTCATGTCACCCTTTAGTTTGAGCACCGCCAGGTACTCTATGATTCTGTCCTTGACCTTCTCCAGGCCGTAGTGGTCGTCGTCCAGCACCTGCTGGGCGTGTGCCATATCCAGATTGTCTTCTGTGACCTCGCTCCAGGGCATCTCTACCATAAACTGCAGGTAGGCGTAAACCACGTTGTAGTCGGGAGAGCTGGGATTGGTCTTCTCCAGCTTGTGGATCTCCTTTTCAAAGGCCTCGGCAACGTATTCGGGCCAGTTCTTCCCCTCTGCCTGCTTGCGCAGTTTCTCCACATCATCGCCAGAAGAGTTCATGCCCAGCTCTTCCTGAATGGTCTTCAGCTGGTTGTTGAGGTAATATTCACGCTGCTGCTGGTCCATCTCGACCTTCACCTTCTTCTGGATGTCCTCCCGTATCTTGAGTATCTCTATCTGCTTGTCCAGCAGGGCCAGCAGGGCAGTGGCGCGCTTTTTAATGTTCCCCTCTTCCAGCAGGGGTACCTTCTCGAGCGGATTCTCTACATCAATGGTGGTGGCCACAAAGTTCACCAGAAAGGCGTTGTCTTCTATGTCGCGGATGGCATAGCCGGCCTCCTGCGATACGGTGTGCGTGAGCTTGATGATGCGCAGCGCAGCCCCTTTGATGCCATCTACAATGGTGTTCATATCGGCATCCGCCACCTGTGACATATCGTCAGAGATATAGCTTACCGATGCCATCAGGTACGGTGAAAATATATCTATAGACTTTATGGTGAAGCGGCGTACCCCCTGGATGATGGCTGTTACCGGCATGTTGGGCAGGTCTATTATCTTTACGATACGACCCATCGTGCCGATAGGGAACAGGTCGTCGCCGGCGGGATCCTCTATCTTGGGGTCCCGTTGCGTCACGGCGCCTATAAGTTTGTTGGATTTATATGCTTCGTTTAACAGCTGTATCGATTTTTCCCTGCGGACAGGGATCGGAATCACGGTGTCAGGAAACAGCACGGCGTTGCGCAGCGGCAGGATGGGTAATACCTCCGGCAGCTGGTCGTCCTGCAGCTTATACCCTGAATCTAAGTTCATTACGGGTATAATGTTCATGCCTGCTTCTTCTCCTGCAATATAAAACGGATCTTTCATTATGTCAATTTGTCAGTATTGATATGGAATTACATACAGGTCAATCATTGTGCCAAAGTCAAAAAATAAAAAAAATGCGATATCTGTTTGATAAATAAAAAAATAAGTCTATTTTTGCAATCCCTTCAAAAAAGCAATACTGAATTTAATATAGATTACATTATGACTAAAGCAGACATTGTTAGCGAGATCGCTAAATCGACCGGACTTGAGAAAGTGTTGGTTCTGGACGTGGTAGAATCATTTATGGAAAGTGTAAAGGAGTCCCTTGCAAAGGGTAACAATGTATATCTCCGTGGTTTTGGCAGCTTTGTTGTTAAGCAGCGTGCAGAGAAGGCAGCCCGCAACATTTCCAAGAACGTGACCATTACTATCCCGGCACACAAGATCCCCTCTTTCAAACCGGCCAAGACATTTGTCGATCAAGTCAAGAAGCTTAAATAATCCCTTTTAATACTTACAGTTATGCCAAGCGGTAAAAAGAGAAAGAGACATAAAATGTCCACGCACAAACGTAAAAAACGTTTGCGCAAGAACAGACATAAGAAGAAATAACACTTTTTGATGTTTAAGGCTGGCCCAAGGCCAGCCTTTTTACAATGGATAAAGATCTGATCATCAATATCTCGAAGGGCTCCGTCCAGCTGGCCTTGACCGAGGGAGGGAGACTTATAGAGTATGACCGGGAGAGCGATACAAAGGCTCAGTATTCGGTTGGGGACGTGTATCTTGGCAAAGTCAAGAAGCTATTGCCCAGCCTGAACGCTGCTTTTGTGGATATAGGCGACCAGAAAGAGGCATTCATACATTATCTGGATCTGGGTGTCAATTTCAACGCCTTTGACTTTTTCGTAAAACAGATCAACATTTCCAAAAACTACAACGGCTTTTTTGAAAAGGTGGCGCTTGGGGAACCTCTCGCAAAAGAGGGGAGCATCCAGGACCATCTGCGTGCCGGGCAGCCGGTCATGGTCCAGATAGTAAAGGAACCCATCTCTACCAAAGGGTCCCGCCTCACGGCAGAGATATCCATCGCCGGCCGCAATATCGTGCTGCTGCCATTCTCGGACAAGGTGAGCATCTCCCAGAAGATATCCTCCAAAGAAGAGAAGGCGCGCCTGAGCCGCTTGATATACAGCATCCTGCCGAAGAACTACGGTGCGATTATCCGTACCGCTGCAGAGGGCAAGCGGGCGGCAATCCTGGACGCCGAGCTCAAGGGGCTTGTAAACAAGTGGGAGAGTTCCTGGAAAAAGCTGGCCCGCAGCAAGGAGATACAGCTGCTGTTCCGTGAAAACAGCCGGGTCACGACCCTTATCCGCGACCTTCTGGACGATGACTTCTCCCATATCTATGTCAACGACAAGGCGACCTTTGATGAGATTTGCGCCTATGTGGCGATGATTTCTCCGGGGCAGGAGAAGATTGTGCACCATTACTCTGCGCAGCAGAACATCTTCGACCACTTTGACATCACCCGTCAGATCAAGGGGTCCTTCGGCAGGGTTGTCTCTCTAAAGCGCGGGGCTTACCTGGTAATCGACCATACCGAGGCGATGCACGTGATCGACGTGAACAGCGGCATACGTATCAAGACCGACGCCCAGGAGGATAACGCCCTTGAGGTGAACATGAGTGCGGCAGAGGAGATTGCCCGCCAGTTGCGTCTGCGCGATATGGGCGGCATCGTGATTGTCGACTTTATCGACATGGACGACAGTGAGCACCGCAACCAGCTCTACAAATACATGACCTCCCTGATGGAGCATGACCGTGCGCGCCATACCGTTTTGCCACTGACCAAGTTCGGGCTGATGCAGATCACCCGACAGAGGGTCCGTCCTGCCACCGAGATTGAGACGCAGGAGGTTTGTCCCGCCTGCAAGGGGACCGGGAAGATTGGCCCCACGACACTTCTGGACGATGCCCTGGAGCGTCACCTGGCCGAGATTCTGGAGAAAGAGCCGCTGCACAAGGTGCGGCTGGTGGTGAACCCCGTGGTTTATGCCTATATCACGGCCGGTGGCCTGGGCAGTATCCGCCGCGGGTGGATCCGCAAATACAAGTGCAACGTCAAGGCAGTCAGGGACGGCAGCTTTGCAATAAACCAGTCGGAGTGGTACGATACTGTTACCAACGAGCTGCTCTGCTCATTTTACGACTGATATCCTCTGTACAAAGATTACCTATACTCCCCTGATGGGTGTGGTGCAGCCCCTCTACCGTCTTTGCGCCGGTGTATGAGAAACGACCCTCCTTTACGGCTACGCCAACTTCGCGGTATGCGTCCCTGAAGGGTGTCCCTTCCAGCACCTTTCTGTTCACCTGTTCTACTGTGAACATGTCGTCGTACATGGTGCTGCCGCTTACAATACTGTCGTTTACGCATATGTTGTCGAGCATATATACGCACATCGACAGGCACTCTTTCGTGCTGTCTATCGCAGGGAACAGGATCTGTTTCAACATCTGGAAGTCACGGTGATAGCCGTGCGGCAGATTGGCGGTCAGCTGCGCTATGGTCCCCTCTGCAGCGGCGATGCAGTTGCTCTTTGCCCGCATTATCTCCCACACATCGGGATTTTTCTTGTGGGGCATTATGCTGCTGCCGGTGGTCAGGCTGTCGGGGAAAGATATGAAGCGGTAGTTGCTGCCCATATACAGGCAGCAGTCTGCAGCAAACTTGTTGATGGTGGATGCCAGGCAGCCAAGGGCTGCGGCAAATGCCCGCTCGCTCTTCCCCCGGCTCATCTGCGCAGCTACGCTGTTGTAGTTAAGGTCTTCAAAAGCGAGCGTGCGGGTGGTGTGCGAGCGGTCAAGCGGGAAGGAACTGCCGTATCCGGCGGCGCTGCCCAGCGGGTTCTGATTCACGATCCGGTATGCCGCACCAAGCATGTACATATCGTCGCACAGGCTCTCGGCATAGGCGCCAAACCACATCCCGAAAGAGGATGGCATGGCTATCTGGCCGTGGGTATAGCCTGGCAGGATGACATCCCTGTGCCTTTGGGAGAGCTCCTGCAGTTTGTCAAACAGCTTGAGCACGGAAACGCGGATCGCCTCCAGCTCGGCGCGCATGTAGAGCTTGAGATCCACCAACACCTGGTCGTTGCGGCTGCGGCCGGAGTGTATCTTTTTTCCCAGGTCGCCCAGTGCGCGGGTGAGGTTTATCTCTACCTGCGAATGGATATCTTCTGCAATATCTTCCAGCACGAATTCGCCGCGCTCTATCTGTGTCAGGATCCTGTCAAGCTCTTTCTGAAGGAGTTCCTCTTCTTCTTCTGGGAGCAATCCGACATCTGCAAGCATAGCGATGTGTGCCTTGCTGCCAAGCACGTCGTATCTGGCAAGCCGCATGTCCATTTCGCGATCCTGCCCGACGGTGAAATCTTCTACGGCCTGAGCTGCTTCAGTACCTTTGTTCCAGAGAGTCTGCATATGGTTATAGTTGGATGTTTTCTATAAAGTTGATGTATGTGTCTATGCCTGCGGCGATTTCGCTCTTGAAGATGAATTCATCGGCCTTATGGGAGCGGCGGGAGTCGCCGGGGCCCATCTTCATGGCATCTATGGTAAGCTCCATCCAGTCGGAAGTGGTTGGGGAGTTGACCATCTCCATGCCCAGTTTCTGCGCTGTCCTGTAAAGAGGCGAATGGGTGGGGGTGGCGCTGGCACGGTTTGCAAGGCTCCGTGCAGTGAGGGTGCTGCCCACTCTGGATTGCAGTATGTCAAGTATCTCCTTGTTGGAATAGAGCTCGTTCGGGCGGATATCCACCACAAAAGTGCATTTGTCGGGGATTACGTTGTGCGCGCTGCCGGCGCTGATTTGTGTCACCATCAGCTTTACTGCTCCCAGCGCGGGTGATATCCGGTCGAATTTTGTGTTCCTTAGGATGTCGATATCCCTGAGCGCTTTGTAGAGCGCGTTCTCTCCCTCTGCAGGACGGGCTGCATGGGCGCTTTTGCCGGTAGATGTTCCGTCCAGCACCAGCAGTCCGCACTCGGCAATGTTGGCCTGCATCATGGTCGGCTCGCCAACAATCGCAAAATCGGCGTTGGCCTTGATAAACTCGCGAAGGGACCAGGTGCCACCCGTTCCGGAACGCTCTTCTTCGCAGCTGAGTAGCAGCAACAGGTTCACAGGGCAGCGGCCTTGCTGTTTGAAATAGAGAAAGGTGGCAATCATGCTCACCACGCTGCCGCCGTCGTCGTTGCTGCCAAGCCCCAGAATACGGTCTTTCTCCAGCGGGGGATTGAGCGCATCGAACGTGTATGCTCCGCACGCCGGCACCGTATCGATATGGGCGCATAGCATAAGGGTGGGGGCCCCGGCGTCAAAAACCTCCTTCGCCCAGATGTTGTTGCCTGCACGGTTGGCCTTTACACCGTGTGCCTCAAGCCACTTGGTAAGATAATCTGCCCGCGACGCCTCCTCAAAAGAGTATGCGCGGATCGGGATAAGGCTCTGGAGCAGATCTGTTGCAAGGTCGTAATATTGTTCCATAGTTATCGGATTGTGGTTCCGGTATCGTCTGTAAGGTTATCAGAGTTCTTTACAGTTACTTTGCTTACGCCGCCGGCGATGGCGTCAAAGGCGTTTTTCAGTTTCGGAAGCATCCCCTCGGAGATCCGTCCCTCTGCCTTGAGCTTGGCGAACAGCGCAGAATCTATCTCCGGAATTACGCTGGAGGCGTCATCTTTGTCCAGCAGGACACCGTCCTTCTCAAAACACAGGACAAGTTCAGTATCGTATCTATTGCCCATCGCCGTGGCGATGCTGCTGGCCACTGTGTCGGCGTTGGTGTTCAGCAGGGTTCCGCAGCCGTCGTGGTTTATGGCGCACACCACCGGGGTTATGCCATTGTCCAGGAACATTGAGAAGGCCCTGGCGTTGACACTCTTGACATCGCCCACAAAGCCGTAGTCGATGGGTGTTGCTGCCCGTTTTGCAGACACGATCGCGTTGCAGTCGGCACCGGAAAGGCCGGCGGCGTTGCATCCGTACTTCTGGAGCGTGGCCACGATGGTCTTGTTGATAAGTCCTGCATACACCGCCGTAACCACCTGCAACGTATCGGCGTCGGTGACGCGCCGCCCTTCAATCATTTTTGGCGCTATTCCCATCGCTTGCAGGGTGCGGCTGGCAACCGCCCCGCCGCCGTGCACCAGAATCCTGTGACCCTTCATCGTGGCAAAGCTCGCCAGGAACGCCTCCAGCTTGGCGGGATTGTCGATGACGTTGCCGCCTATCTTTATTACTTTGAGCTTTTCCATCAGAGCGACAGCAGGATTTCTTTGAGTACGGCCTGGGCAGAAACCACGCGGTTGGCCGCCTCGGGAATAACAATCGACTGTGGCGATTCTATCACATCGTCGCTCACTATCATATTGCGCCTTACAGGCAGACAGTGCATGAAATATGCGTTGTTTGTGAGCGCCATCTTCTCTTTGGTGACTGTCCAGCTGCGGCCGGTGTTTATTACCTTGCCGTAGTTGGGGTCGGCGTATGCGGCCCAGTTTTTGGCGTATACGAAATCGGCACCTTCCAGCGCCTTGTCCTGGTCGTATTCTACGCGGGCGCCGCCGACAAACTGCGGTGCGAGTTCGTATCCCCTGGGATGGGTAATCACAAAGTCACAGTCGTATGCGTTCATCCACTCTGCAAACGAGTTGGGGACGGCCTGCGGCAGCGCCCTGGGGTGGGGTGCCCAGGTCATTACGACCTTTGGCCGTGTGCTCTTCTTGAACTCCTCTATGGTGATAAGGTCGGCGAAAGATTGCAGCGGGTGCCTTGTGGCGGCCTCCATGCTGAATACCGGCCGGCCGGAATAGTGTATGAACTGATTCAGGATCACCTCGTCGTAATCGGCCTGCTTGCTCTCAAACCGGGCAAAACTGCGCACACCTATAATGTCGCAGTAGCTCCCCATCACCGGTATCGCCTCCAGTATATGCTCGCTCTTGTCGCCGTCCATAATCACGCCGCGTTCTGTCTCAAGCTTCCACGCCCCCTGGTTGATGTCCAGCACAATCACGTTCATCCCCAGGTTGAGACCCGCCTTCTGTGTGCTAAGGCGGGTACGCAGGCTGCTGTTGAAAAACACCATAAGCAAGGTCTTGTTCTTGCCCAGAGCCTGGTCGGCAAAGGGGTTCTCCTTGACATATCTCGCTTTTGCCAGCGCCGCAAAGAGGGGTCCTATATCTTTTACATTGGTAAAGTGTCTCATCTCCTACATGGTTAATTCGTTGAAAGATTCTATGAACTGCGCCGCCTGGCTTTCGCTTATGCACAGCGGCGGCAGAAGCCTGATAACGTTGGCGCCTGCGCCACCGGTAAAGATGTGCTTCTTGAAGAGAAGGTCGTCGCGAAGCGTCTCGTAGCCCTCTTTAAGCTCTATGCCAATCATAAGTCCGCGTCCGCGGAGCTCTTTTATGGCGGGGTTGCCGGCCAGATGTTGCATCAGGTATTCCCCCTGCGCTGCGGCATTCTCTATAAGATGTTCCGTATCGATGATATCCAGTACGGCGATGGCGGCGGCGCATGCGAGGTGGTTGCCGCCAAACGTGGTGCCCAGCATGCCGTATTCTGCCTTGATGGCTGGATTGATTATGATGGCCCCTACCGGGAAGCCGTTGCCCATCCCTTTGGCCATAGATACGATGTCGGCCTTTATGCCGTGCTTCTGGTGGGCATAGAACTGCCCGGTGCGGCCGTAACCGCTCTGGACTTCATCCATTACCAGCAGAGTACCGTATTTGTCGCACGCTTTGCGGGCGGTCTTGAGGAACTCTGAGGTAGGCTCCCAGATGCCGGCGACTCCCTGGATACCCTCTACTATCAAGGCGGCGAACTCTCCGGTGGCAAGCTTTGCCCGGAGCGCTTCGCAATCGTTAAGGGGGATAAACTCCACATTGCCGGTTTTGTTGAAAGGGGATTGTATCCTTGGGTTGTCGGTAACAGCAACCGCCCCGCTGGTGCGGCCGTGGAAGGCCTTTGAGCAGGCGAGCACCTTGCTGCGGGAAGTGGCGAAAGATGCCAGCTTGAGGGCGTTCTCGTTGGCCTCCGCGCCGCTGTTGCACAGGAAAAGATTGTAATCTGGATAGCCGCATACTTCGCCCAGCTTCTTTGCCAGGGTGGTCTGCAGCGGGTTCTGCACTGCGTTGGAATAAAATCCCAGTGCGGATGCCTGATGCTGCAATGCGTTCAGGTACACGGGGTGGCAGTGTCCCACCGATATCACGGCGTGTCCGCCGTACAGGTCAAGATACTCTGTGCCCTCCTTGTCCCAGACGTTGCATCCGAGTCCCTTGACGGGTTCTATCGGCCATAATTTATATGTCTTGAAAAGGTCCATTGTTAAAATGCGTTTGCCTTGAGCTTAAGCGCGGTGGTGCGTTCCAGGCCGAACATCAGGTTCATGTTCTCCACCGCCTGGCCGCTGGCGCCCTTGAGCAGGTTGTCTATTACAGATGTGATATGTATGTATCCGTTGTGGCTCTCTATGTGAAGCAGGCACTTGTTGGTGTTCACTACCTCTTTCATGCACACGGCAGAGTCGCTTACAAATACAAAAGGAGAGGTTTTGTAATACTCTTTATAAATGTCGGTAACCTCTTCTGCAGTATTGCTGCAGCGGGTGTAGATGCTTGCAAAGATGCCCCGTGCGAAGTCGCCCCGTACCGGGACAAAATTCACGGAAAGCTCCTTGCCGCTCAGCGCCCGGAGCGTGTTGCCGATCTCTTCCAGATGCTGATGGGCGAACGGTTTGTATACCGATATGTTGTCGCTGCGATAGGGGAAGTGACTGGTCTCGGAGAGTTTGCGGCCTGCCCCGGTGGCGCCGGTGATGGCCGTTACGTGGATTTCGTCTGCTATCATTTTCATGGCTGCCAGGGGCGCCAGACCAAGCTGGATGCAGGTGGCAAAGCAGCCGGGGTTTGCCACGTAGTCGCAGCCTGATATCTCGTCTTTATACACATCGGTGAGGCCGTACACGAAATGTTTGCCTTCAAAGTCGGGATCGTTGCGGAAATCCTGACCCAGATCGATAATCTTGCAGCCGGTCGGCAGGGTGTGGGTGGAAAGGAACTCTCTGGAGAGGCCGTGCCCAAGACAGAGGAACATCACGTCGGGTTCGCCCGTGGCATCGGTGAATCTGAGGTCGGTCTCGCCCAGCAGGTCGCGGTGGAAATCGGTTATGGCCCGTCCGGCGCTGGTGGTGCTCATCACAGAGCATATCTCTACCTGCGGATGGTTCACAAGTATCCGCAGAAGCTCTCCGGCGGTGTAGCCGGTGCCTCCTGCTA
Source organism: Bacteroidales bacterium (assembly GCA_017446775.1). Classification (GTDB taxonomy): domain Bacteria; phylum Bacteroidota; class Bacteroidia; order Bacteroidales; family UBA932; genus Equibacterium. The sequence goes on from JAFSQE010000023.1 coordinate 40,878, forward strand.
TCGCGGCTTTAATCATATCAGTTCGTCTTTATGGTTGCCGTAATATACTCTCAGTGGGGTAGAGGTGACCTTTATGAAGCCTTCTGCATCCTCTGCGCTCCAGCCCTTCTGGCTCTCGCCGTATTCGCCCAGTTTGGACTTTAGCAGGTCGTTCTCCGAATCCACGCCCACGGTTTCGAAGCCGTAGGGGTGCAGGTTAAGGGTCACCGTGCCGGAGACGTTGCGCTGGCTGGATGCAAGCATCGCCTCTATGTCGCGCATAACAGGCTCCAGATACTGGCTCTCGTGAAGGAACATCCCGTACCAGTTGGCAACCTGGTCTTTCCAGTACTGCTGCCACTTGGAGAGGGTGAACTTCTCCAGGAACCTGTGTGCGGCGATAATCAGCATAGGTGCGGCGGCTTCGAATCCCACGCGCCCCTTGATACCTATTATAGTGTCGCCCACGTGCATGTCGCGGCCTATCCCATATGCACTGCCAATCTCTTCTATGGTCTGTATCGCCTTTATTTTGTCGTCATATCCCACTCCGTTCACGGCGCAGATCTCACCATGGTCGAATTCAATCGAAAGGGTTTCGCTGCCCGATTTTGTCACCTGCTTGAGGTATGCGCTCTCCGGGAGCCCCTGCCTGCTGTCAAGTATCTCTCCGCCGCAGATAGATGTGCCCCAGATGCCTACGTTGTAGGAATATTTCAGCTTTGCGAAATCGGCACTGAAGCCGTTTGCATTAAGGTAATCCACCTCCTGCTTGCGGCTCAGGTTGCCGTCGCGGGTCAGGGTGATAATCTCCATGTCTGGACACATCACCAGAAAGGTCATGTCAAAACGTACCTGGTCGTTCCCGGCGCCGGTAGAGCCGTGGGCGATGGCATCGGCACCAACCTCTTTCGCGTAGCGGGCGATGGCCATTCCCTGGAAGATGCGCTCTGAAGAGACGCTGACAGGGTAGGTGCCGTTGCGCAGCACATTGCCCCATATCATATATTTGAGACTCTTGTTGTAATACTCCTGTGTCACGTCCAGCGTGATGTATTTTGCGGCGCCCAGTCTGTAGGCGTTCTGCTCGTTTGTCCTGAGCTGCTCCGCGCTGAAGCCGCCGGTGTTGGCGCACGCCGCGTGCACCTCGTATCCCTTCTCCTTTGCCAGATACATCACCGTGTAGGATGTGTCCAGCCCGCCGCTGAATGCGACAACTACTATTTTTTTCTTGCTCATATTTTATTCTACGTTTATCTTGATATGTTCTTTGGGGTCGAACAGCAGGCCGGTGCATATGCAGCGCTCGTAGTTGTTCTCTTCAAGGATGTGGAAGTTCTTGCAACCCTGGCATCCTTTCCAGAATTCGGCATCGTGGGTGAGGTCCTGGAACGCTACTGGCCTAAAGCCCAGTTCGTAGTTCATTTTCAGTACCGCAGCTCCGGTGGTTATGCTGAATATCTTGGCGGCGGGAAACAGTTCCCGCGAGAGGCGGAAGATGCGCTGTTTGATGGTTTTGGCCAGACCGATGCCCCGGAATTCGTGAGCCACGATAAGGCCGGAATTGGCGACAAACTGTTTGCCTTCCCAACTTTCGATATAAGAGAATCCTGCAAAACGACCGTCGTCGGTAACCGCTATCACAGCCTTGCCGGCCAGCATTTTCTCTGAAATATACTCTGGTGACCGTTTGGCAATACCGGTGCCACGCTCTTTGGCACTTAAGGCAATCTCGTCGCAAATGGCCTGAGAATACCTTGTGTGGCCGCTATCGGCCACCAATACAGAAATATTCATTCTGACAATGAATTATGGAATTGATTTGTGGAATATGTAATGGGATTCTGCTGTCCCGGGTTTTAGAGGTAAGCCTGCGTGAAAGGCGAGCTGAAATCGCCCCACCGGCTTAACGTCGGGCACGTGTAAGAACAGATATCTGAGTGTATGTCTCCATTACGGGTGCAAATGTACACTTTTTTTATTGAATAAAAATATTTCTAAAAAGATTTGGAGGGAAGGAAAAGATGTGTATCTTTGCAGTCCCTTCCGAAGGGGGGGGTAGTTGATTGAATTATTGGAAGACAAAAGTACAAGCAAGTATTTTTATTGTAGCATACAGTAAAAGAGCAAGCGAAGATT
>JAFSQE010000024.1 GCA_017446775.1 Bacteroidales bacterium
CGCCGGACAATCTCTGCGCTGGTAGTATCTACTGAAACGGCAGGTGTACCCTCACAGGACCTACGCCACCCTCGGCAAGCCACCCCAAAAATCGGGAGATTTTCGGGGACCCCGGAATCTGACACACCTATTGGGGCGAAGCGAAGCGAAGCGGTCGGTGAGGGTACACCTGCCGTTTCAACCAGAGCCAGTGTCGGTTCCAGCCGGGCCCACTCCTCTTCGACGGGGACGTCGGCTGCGCCGGGGCGGGTGGAGACGGCGCCGAAGTCGATGATGCTGCAGCCGCGATCCATGAGCGCCTTCACGCGACGTTTGATGGCCGCTGGCGTCATCGCCCGCGTCTCTTCCCGGAACGAATCCGGCGTCAGATTGACAACTCCCATCAAAATCATAATACAAAGGTAATGAATTCTTTTGGGAATAGGTGTCCGTTCCCGGCAAGTCTTTACTAGTCAGTTATTTACGTATAATGGGATACTGAAAATCAAGCATCCCATTATACGTAACTACTTGAAGGCTAGCAAGTTACCGGGAACGGTCACTCCGCCAAAAAAGGACGAAGCCGGCGGAAATAAGCACCGCCACCACCAACTGAACCCAAAGGGCGGTGGAAACCAGTTTCATCTGCATCAGGCCGGCGCCGAGGACGAGGGCCTTGAGGCTGTAGTAGAAGGCCTTGCTCAACAGAATCGAAAGGAACGTCGCCAATCCAATACGCACAGACGAGGCCTCTTTGCCCGCACCGGAAGTGGGCTTGACCACAGACGCCAGCCACCAGAACAGCAACACGTTGACACTCAACTCGGCGGCAATCACAAGGCATTTAGGAAAGACGGGATGCCCGGAAATGGCAAAAGAAACCAGAGGCAAAGCCACGGCCAGCACCAAGCCGTTAACGCGGCTTCGGCTTGCCAGAAGTGCGCCAAGCACTGCCAGACGCATGGGATCCAGCAGATAGAAAGGCACAGCGGTCAGGTGCGAAAGCGCCGGAACCACCAGCACGAATAATAAAGCGACGGCATCGGTCAACCCGATGCCGAGCGCTTTTTTGCTTGCAACAGTTGCCATTAATAGTTCTCTTTGTGAACTTCGAAATAGGACTGGGGATGTGCGCACACGGGGCACATTGCAGGAGCCTTGGTGCCCACCACGATGTGGCCGCAGTTACGGCATTCCCATACCTTAACCTCGGACTTCTCGAACACCTGTGCGGTCTCGACATTCTTCAGAAGTGCGCGATAGCGCTCCTCATGCCTCTTTTCGATGGCGGCCACCATGCGGAACTTGGCTGCAAGGGGCTTGAAGCCTTCGGCCTCGGCGGTCTTTGCAAAGCCCTCGTACATATCGGTCCATTCATAGTTCTCGCCCTCTGCGGCGGCTGCGAGGTTGGCAGCGGTATCGCCTATGCCATCGAGCTCCTTGAACCACATCTTGGCGTGCTCTTTTTCATTGTCTGCAGTCTCCAGGAAAAGGGCTGCGATCTGCTCGTATCCCTCCTTCTTTGCAGTGGATGCGAAATAGGTGTACTTGTTGCGTGCCTGGGATTCTCCG
>JAFSQE010000025.1 GCA_017446775.1 Bacteroidales bacterium
CAGCGCCCTCCATGATTTCTGAAATTGTAGTCCCTAATATTTCTATTACAGACTATCTTTTTTCTTACCTCTTTATCTCTCTCAAAATTTCAATGAACTACCTGCTTCCGCAGACCCCCCCTCTCGGAAGGGACTGCAAAGATACACATCTTTTCTTTTCCTCAAAATTTTTAAATGAGTTTTTTCAAAAAATTGTCCTATTGGAGCAATTATACCTATCTTTGGACGATATGCTTTTGTTAAGCTTCATATATTTTATATGGAAGAGGATAAACTTACGACCCAACTGCCGGAGAACGCATACCGGAAGTTGAAAGAGGGCGAGGAGTACACCCCTTTAATGTCTCCAAAGAAAAAGTATCGCGAAGCTACCGCATGGTCGGTGATCATAGGCCTGCTTATGACCGTAATATTCTCCGCCGCGGCGGCATACCTTGGCCTCAAGGTGGGCCAGGTGTTTGAGGCGGCAATTCCTATCGCCATAATCGCTGTGGGCCTGTCCACCGCCAGCAAGCGGCGCAACGCGCTGGGCGAGAACGTCATCATCCAGTCGATAGGCGCCTGCAGCGGCGTAATTGTGGCCGGGGCGGTATTCACGCTCCCTGCCATATATATACTTGGGCTGGACGTCAGCTTTGTACAGATGTTCATGAGCTCGCTGCTGGGCGGCATGCTGGGCATCCTGTTCCTGATACCGTTCCGCAAATATTTTGTCAAGGAGCAGCACGGGGAGTATCCTTTCCCCGAAGCCACAGCCACCACACAGGTGCTGGTTAGCGGCGAGAGCGGCGGCAAGAGTTTCAAGACTCTGCTCACGGCAGGACTCATTGGCGGTATATACGATTTTATAGTATCCACAGTGGGCGCCTGGACCGAGACACTTTCCACCACGGTGATGCACTGGGGTCAGGTGGTTGCCGACAAGGCCAAACTGGTGCTCAAGATCAATACCGGCGCGGCTGTGCTGGGCCTGGGCTATATTGTAGGTCTCAAATACGCATTCATCATCTGCTGCGGTTCGCTGCTGGTGTGGCTGGTGCTCATCCCGCTTATGGGCGCCTTTTGCGGCGGCATGGACATCCTTGGCATGAGCTTTTCCGACGCCATAGGCCTGTGGTCGGCAGATGAGATCTTCCGCACCTACGCACGGCAGATAGGTATCGGCGGCATTGCCACGGCGGGCATCATCGGCATCATAAAGCAGGCCGGCGTAATCAAAAGCGCCGTGGGCCTGGCGGTGGGCGAGTTCAGCAAAAAAGAGAAGGGCTCCGCAGCTAAAGTAGAGCGCACCCAGCGCGACTTGTCCATGAAGATTGTGATATTTGGCATAGTAATCACCCTGCTGGCTGTGTTTGCATTCTTTGCGCTTGGCGGCATAGTCAATAATGTTTGGCAGGCCCTTGTGGGGCTGCTGATTGTGGCCGTCATATCGTTCCTGTTCACAACCGTGGCTGCCAACGCAATCGCCATAGTGGGGACAAACCCGGTGAGCGGCATGACCATTATGACGCTGATTATCACCGCACTGGTACTGGTAGCCTGCGGACTTAAGGGCAATACCGGTATGGTGGCGGCGCTACTGATAGGCGGCGTGGTGTGCACTGCACTATCCACCGCCGGCGGCTTTATCACCGACCTCAAGATCGGATACTGGATTGGCACCACCCCTGCCAAGCAGGAGGGATGGAAGTTCTTGGGAGTGCTGGTGGCCGCAGCAACCGTGGCCGGCGTGGTGATACTGCTCAACAAGACCTACGGATTCGTGGGCGAAGAGGCGCTGGTAGCACCGCAGGCCAACGCCATGGCGGCAGTGATCCAACCAATGATGGAGGGCGGCAGCGCACCCTGGCTGATGTACGGACTTGGCGCGGTAATAGCCATCCTGCTGACCATATTCAAGGTTCCCGCACTGGCATTCTGCCTGGGTATGTTTATCCCCATCGACCTCAACCTTCCGCTGCTGGTGGGAGGCGCAATCAGCTGGTATGTCGGCAGTCGCAGCAAAGACAAGGCTGTTAACGAGGCGCGGCAACAGAAAGGGACCCTTATCGCTTCCGGCTTCATTGCGGGCGGTGCACTGATGGGCGTGGTGAGTGCAATACTTAAATTCGCCAATGTCGACTGGTTCCTCTCCGGATGGAATGCGACCTGGGGCGAGACCATTGCCATAATCCCCTATCTGCTGATTATTATCTACATGGTATGTTCTTCAATGAAAGTCGATAAAGAATAATTATGGAAAAGATACTTGACAAATTTTTAAGATACGTATCCTTTGATACCCAGTCGTGCGAAGAGAGCGAAAGCCAGCCCTCCACCGCCAAACAGCTCAAACTTCTGGAACAGCTCCGCGGCGAACTGGAGAAACTTGGAATCGAGGCGACTCTCGACGAATTCGGCTACGTTATGGCCTCTATCCCGGCTAATACAAACAAGGCTATCCCGCGCCTGGGCTTTATCGCCCACGTAGACACGTCGCCCGATGCACCCGGATGCGATATCAAGCCACAGATTGTGAAGGATTACGATGGCGGCGACATTGCCCTTGGCAACGGCAAAAGCCTGCGGGTCGGCGAATTCCCGGAGATGGCACAGTATAAGGGCCAGACCCTGATAACTACCGATGGCACCACATTACTGGGTGCCGACGACAAGGCGGGCGTAGCGGAGATAATGTGCGCGGCAGAGTACATCGTGAATCACCCCGAATTCAAGCACGGCGAGATCAAGATAGCCTTTACTCCGGACGAAGAGATAGGCCGCGGCGTGGTCAAGTTTGATGTGGCCCGCTTCGGAGCCGACTTTGGCTACACTATGGACGGCGGCATGATTGGCGAGTTGGAATATGAGAACTTTAATGCAGCCAGCGCAAAGATACACGTAGCCGGGCGCAACATCCATCCCGGATATGCCAAGGGCAAGATGATAAACGCCTGCCTGGTGGCGATGGAGCTGAACGCCATGCTGCCGGTGGAACAGCGGCCCGAGTTTACCCAGGGATACGAAGGTTTCATCCACCTTACCAATTTCAAGGGGGTTGTAGAGGAGGCCGACCTGAGCTACATTATCCGTGACCACGACGCCGCAAAACTGGAGGTAAAAAAGGCGATAGTGCAAAGCGCAGTGGATTTCATCAATGCCAAATACGGCAACATCGTCACCGCGGTTATCAAAGACCAGTACCGCAATATGCGCGAGCAGGTCGAACCACATTTCCACGTTGTGGAGAATGCCATCAAGGCGATGGAAATAGCGGGCATCAAAGCGCGCGTACAGCCTATCCGCGGCGGCACAGACGGAGCCAACCTCTCTTTCATGGGACTCCCCTGCCCCAACATATTTGCCGGCGGCCACAATTTCCACGGCAAACTGGAGTTTGTCCCCCTTGAGAGTATGGAGAAGGCCACCGAGGTGATACTTAACATCATAAAACTATACGCCGAGGCATAATGTCTTTCCGCAAGATATCGTTTGCGGTTCTGACCGCCATGCTGTTGTGCTCTTGCCGTACGATTCGCGTATCTGGAGTCAAAGCCACCGATGCCGCAACCCCGGACACGGTGTTTGCAATAACCCTGATTGGAGAAGATTGCAAGTTTGCCGACCATGCCGACTACGGCATATATGTTCCATCTACGGCAGATAAGATCCGGGGCGTTATGGTATTCCAGCACGGCTGCAGCCAGGAGGAATTCGGGATAAGCCGACACTGCGACGTTCAGTATCAGGCTCTGGCCCGCAAATGGAACCTGGCCATTGTAGAAACCGCCATCTACGGTATTTGCGATATCTGGGCGTACCCCTCCAACGGCAGTTATGCAGCATTGCTTCTGGCTCTGACCAAGGCTGCTGCCCACACATCCCATCCAGAACTGGCACATGCACCCTTCCTGCTCTGGGGACACTCTGGCGGGGGCTTCTGGACCCTGAGCATGCTGCACGAGCATCCGGAACGCATAATTGCAGCCATCTGCTACTCCGCGGCGTGGGATCCACAATGGGATTATGCTCCTGAGGGATACGATGTGCCCATACTCTTCCGACACGCCGGGCCTGGAGAGGGTGCCGACAATATCCCCGCAACCGCCCGCAATTCATTCGCCCATCTGCGTTCTCACGGTGCCCCGGCAGCAATAGCTTACACCCGCGGTCAGGGGCACAACTTCAGCTATATGCGTTCCATGACCATCCCCTTCTGGGAGGCGGCGCTTCGAGGGCGCCTTGCATCTGACGGAAAACTGCAACCTCTGGATCCGGCACAGACTTTTCTGGGTGACCCCGAGACCTTTGCGATATTCCCCGAAGCCGGATTTGAAGGGGACAAAAGCGCCCTTTGCCGCCTTCCGGACCGTGCAAGCGCCGAGGTCTGGAGTGAGTATGCTTCTACCGGAATCTATATCGACAAAAGCGCACCCGCGCCACCGTATGATCTTAAGATATCCGCCAACGAAGATGGGACTGTGCTTGGCTGGCGCGCCGAGGCCGACATAGAATCGGGCATAGGCCACTTCAACATCTACCGCAACGGGGAGCTTATCGGACGCCTTCCCCAGCAGGGCAACTATCAGGATTACGACCGCAATGGCGACCAGGCGCGGCCTGTCATCCCGCCGGATATGTCTTTTTCAGTGCAGACACCATCGGCCGGCACTTACGCCGTGGAAACTGTAAACAGAGACGGCCTGGTATCAGAAAAGGCTACAATCATCAAGGAATAAAAAAAGCGGCAGCCGGAGAGGTTGCCGCTTATTGTATCATTGCAAGTCACATTATGCTTCGGGGGCGGGTTCTGCTGCAGGTTCCGGTGCGGGTTCTGCTGCAGGCTCGGCTGCAGGTGCCTCACATGTGCACTTTGCCTGATTTGCAGCCAGGATTGCATCGGCTTTCTTTGAGAAGAAGTCGTACATAACGCCCATTATAGCCACAAATATTGCGGTGCACAGGAGCGATGCAATAAACGAAAGCACGCCACCGGCAACGGGGATAAGGCCAAGCACGACGGTAATTACGCCAATACAGATGCTGCAGATAGTTTCCAGGAAAAAGATGCGCCATTTATTGCCATAAGTAGCATCATAGCTTAAGCCAAGAGCTTTGAGCGGAGAGACTTTCTTGTCAATCAGGAAGAAGATTGCGAAGCCCCAGGCGATACCCATGACGATGGCGGGCACAAACATGAAGATGATGGCGGCTGTGATGCCGATTGTAACAAACCCCTGCAGCAGGAAGAAGCTGCCTACATTGGTAAAGTTCTCCCTTGCGAAGATGCTGGTGGGATTGATCACCTCGCCACGGCCGATGCCGATGATTGCCTTATAAAGGCCGATAGTCGTTCCGACGTTAAGCCATGGAATCCACACGGTAATCACATAGAGAAACATCATAAGGATCAGTGCAACGAAATTCTGGATTCCATACTGCATACCATCTTGAATGGTTTGCATAATGTCGAGTTTTGCGTTTTGCATAGTAAATAGGGTTATTGGTTGTTTTTCAGATGTATTTGACAAAAGTACTGTTTTTTTAGTCCAAATTCAAACTATTTTAGGCGCATAGTATATATATTTGCGCATTATGAAAAAATGGTTCATGGTAACGCGACCCTGGTCGTTCGTGGTATCCGCCACCCCCGTTGTGGCCACAACTTTGTTTTTACTCTATAAATGTGGATGCGGCAGCATCAACTGGGTCAACGCCCTGCTGGCGCTGGTCGGGATTGTGCTGTTCCACGCCGCAGGCAATGTTCACAGCGACTATTACGATTATAAAACCGGAATAGACAGCAGCGAAGCGTACTGCGTCCAGAATCTGGTAAGCGGGGAGTACACCCCACGCCAGTACCGCAACTTCTCTTTGATCCTTCTCTCAGCCGGCATCGTAATCGGTTTGATACTTACCCTTCGCAGCGGCTGGCCGCTGCTGGTTATCGGAGGAATCGGCTGCCTGCTTACCTGGCTCTATCCCTGGGCCAAGTTCCATGCGCTTGGAGATCTGGACATACTGATTGTGTTCGGTATCCTGCCGATGCTGGGGACGGCATACGTCACCACCGGAGTTATCGACTACAGCACCCTGCTGCTCAGCGTTCCCGTAGGATTCGTAACCGTATCGGTACTGCACGCCAACAACCTGCGCGACATCCCCACCGACAGTCGCGTCGGGGCAAAGAGCTTTGCCGCCGTTCTTGGCGACAAGGCCTCCGTATGGTATTATATCCTTTTGATAACCATTCCCTGCATCTACACCGTGTGTGCCGTGGTATGCAAGCTCTTCCCGGTTTGGTGCCTGCTTATCCTGCTATCCTTGCCGATAGTTGTAAAGAATATCCGCCAGGCGCTTAAATTCAATACAGAGGGGCGTGCTGCGTTCAATCAACTGGATTTGGGATCGGCCAAGCTGCAGATGATATCGGGAATCATGCTCTGCGCCGGTTTCCTTCTTGGCGCCCTGATTTAGTATTCTGATATCCGGATCATGCAGGGCAAAGATGCTTGTCGGCTTAAGATAAGTGCACGCATAGCGATTGCGGCTGCGATTGCAGCTGCGCTGTGGTTTGTGATGTTCAGTCCCTGGACTGCCCCAAAAGTGCCGTTCTGGGGGACGATGGCCATCAGCAGCGCGATTCTGCTCACCCTGGCCCGGCTCTTCTTCCCTAAGTGGCACGATGGCTTCTGCCTTACTCCGGCACAGGTTGGCCTTGGCATTGCCATCGCCGCCGCCATGTGGGGCATTTTCTGGCTCGGGGACAGAATCTCCTCCACGCTGTTTTCGTTTGCCCGCGGTCAGGTCGACAGCATCTACGCGCTTAAAAGCGGAGCTGCCAAATGGCTGCTCGCAGCACAGCTTCTGTTGCTCACCGGCCCGGCAGAGGAGATTTTCTGGCGCGGGTGCATCCAACGCTTCATAGGGGAACGACTTGGCGAGGGCAAAGATGGCCGGCAAAGCAGCCGAGAGCGCATCCGGGCAGCGGTAATCACCCTTGCCGTCTATACCCTGATCCACATCTGGTCGCTTAACTTCATGCTGATAATGGCTGCTCTTGTAGCGGGTGCGGTGTGGGGTCTGCTATACTGTATCAAGCCCGGCTTGCTGCCGGCACTGGTAGTTTCTCACGCCCTGTGGGACGCTGCCGTATTTGTCGTATTTCCAATAATGTAAGATATGAAACGCATTCTAACCATATCAATCCTTGCGATGATGATTGCATCCTGCACCATGAACAGCGCCTATGTCAAGAAACCGCGCGTAAAAACCGACCACTACACCGCAGAGGTGATGCGCCTGATGGGCAAGGTCTCCGACCCTCAGCCCTCGCCGGACGGCAGCAAGATCCTCTACGGAGTGACCTATACCAACATAGAGCGGAACATCGAATGCCGGCAGCTGTTCGTGATGAACGCAGACGGCAGCGATCCGGTCCAGATCACCAAATCCGCCTCAAGCATCTCCAATGCCCGCTGGATAAACGGTGGCAAACAGATCGCCTATCTCTGCATGGGGCAGATGTATGTCTGCAAGCCAAACGGCAAAGGGGCGCGCCGTGTCAGCAAGGTGTCGAACTTTATCGGTGAGTTCAAACTCTCTCCGGATGAAAAGAAGGTGATATATACCAGCCCCTTTAAAAACTATACTGCTCCCACCGACCGTTATCCCGACCTGAAGAAGGCCAACGTGCGCACCATAGATAATCTGATGTACCGCCACTGGGACAGTTTCGTGGAGTATATCCCCCACTCCTACGTGGCAGATTTCAACCCGCGCGGCACTTTCCGCAAGGGCGTCGACATTTTGGACGGAGCCCCGTTCGAGCTCCCCACCGAGCCCTGGAGCGGTCTGGAACAGCTCAGTTGGAGCCCCGACGGCAAATATATCGCATACTCCTGCCGCAAACTCACCGGCCGCGAATACGCCTTCTCTACAAATACCGATATCTATCTCTACGATGTGGCATCCGGCAGTTGCGAAAACCTCACCGAAGGGATGCCGGGCTACGACACAGACCCCAGGTTCTCGCCGGACGGCAAGTATGTCGCATGGCTCAGCATGGAGCGTGGCGGCTACGAAGCCGACCGTGTCAGGTTGTTTGTCATGGACCTCGAAAGCCGCACAAAGCGTGAGCTTAGCGTTAATTTTGACTATAACGTTGAGAGTCCTGCGTGGAGCCCCGATGGCCGCAGCATCTACTTCAGCTCGGTTGTAGAGGGGCTTGGCCAGATCTGGAAAGCCGACCTTGCCTCCGGCGCCCTGATGCGCATCACCCCGGAGAACGAGTGGTATGACTTTGGCGCCCCGGCATTCGGCAAAGATGCCTTTGGCAACGATATCCTGATTACCACCAACGCATCCATGCTGCGTCCGGCCGAGATAGTTGCGGTAAATATCACCGACGGCAAATGGATACAGCTGACCCACGAGAACGACAATATCCTCGCACACCTGGAAGATATACAGATAGAAGACCGATGGCTCACCACCACCGACGGCGGCAAGATGCTCACATGGGTGCTCTATCCGCCCAAGTTCGACCCCAAAAAGGTTTATCCATCTATTCTTGTGTGCCTGGGCGGCCCCCAGAGCTGCTTCAGCCAGAGCTGGTCTACCCGCTGGAACTACCGGCTGATGGCCTCGCAGGGCTATGTGGTGGTGCTCCCCAACAGGCACGGTACCACCGGCTTCGGCCAGGCATGGTGCGAACAGATTTCTGGCGATTACACCGGCCAGAACATGCAGGATTACTTCACCGCCGCAGATGCACTGCTGGCCGAGCCGTATGTAGGCAAGATGGCGGCCATAGGCGCCAGCTACGGCGGCTATTCCGTATATAACCTGGCGGGCATCCACCAGAAGCGCTTCAGCGCCTTTGTCGCACACTGCGGCATCTTCAATGAAGAGCATATGTTCATGGAGACAGAAGAGATGTGGTTTCCCAACTGGGACAACGGCGGTGTTGCGATGCCCGATGTACCCCAGGCCGGAGCCCCCTGGAGCAGCAACCCGGTAGCCCGCAAGCTCTACGACCACTCCCCCCATACCATGGTCAGGAACTGGGACACCCCCATTATGGTTATCCATGGGGAGAAGGACTTCCGCGTCCCTTACGACCAGGGGATGGCCGCCTTCAATGCGGCACAGATGATGGGGGTAGAGAGCAAGATGCTACTCTTCCCCGACGAGAACCACTGGGTGCTCAAGCCCCAGAATTGCGTATACTGGCACCGGGAGGTATTCGACTGGCTGGACAGGCACTGCAAATAGGCACTATTGCCTGAAAGAGCTTCCGCCAAGGAATTCACGCAGCAGCGAGGTTGAGGGAATCTCTTTGTCTGACACCGGGGTAAAATACCGTATGAACTTAAGCAGGCGGTGCGCCTCGCTATACTCCGGACGGTTCTTGGGCACAGTGCGCAGTATCTGCTCTGCGTGGTTGCGCAGTACCGCAAACTCAAGCAGGTAGGCACTGTTGAACATCACGTCGGCATTCTCCTGGAAAGGTAGTATCCACTTCTCTTCCGCATCGCACACGCTGGGCCATTGGGCAATGGTCTGCACTGCGGTAAAGGCCCCCTTGTTGTAGTCGCGGACGATACGCCGCAGCAGGCGGTTGTCGCTGGTGGGTATGGAATTGTGATTATCCAGGGAGGTACTGGTGAGGGTATTGATAAATATGCGGTATTTAAAGCAGTCTTCTACAGAGGGGAGCAGCGCTGGGTTGAGGGCATGGATTCCCTCTACCAGCAGCAGGCTGCCGTGTCCAAGGCGCATCTTGCGTCCGGTAAATTCGCGCATTCCGGTCACAAAGTTGAAGCACGGCACCTCCACGGTTTCGCCCGCAAGCAGCTTCTTCACATCGCTCTCGAGATATGCATGGTCTACCGTTTCAAAGTTGTCAAAATCGTAGTTGCCGTCGGGCAGCCGAGGAGTATCGGCCCTGTTCACAAAATAATCGTCTGTAGAGAACGATATCGGATGCAGGCCGCACGCCTTAAGCTGCACGCTGAGCCTTTGGCAGAACGTGGTCTTGCCGCTGGAGCTGGGGCCGGTGATAAGCACCACCCTGCAGGGGTTCACGCGATGACGTGCGCGACGCGAAATCTCCTCTGCAATCTGCACTATCTTCTTCTCCTGCAGCGCCTCGGCGACCTGTATCAGCTCGCTCGCATGGCCGCTCAGGCAGGCGCGGTTCACATCTCCCACGTTACTCAGGCCCATGATGATGTTCCAGCGCAGATTCTCACGGAACACTTCAAATGTGTGCGGCTGGTCCACGCGCCTTATCACCTGGTCGGGGTTGTGCCTGTCCGGCAGACGCAGCAACATCCCCTCTCCGTATTTCTCCAGTTCCCAAATCTTAAGATAGCCGGCCGAAGGGACCAGACGCCCGTAATAATAATCGGCAAAATCGCCCAGCGTATAGTATTCCGTATATACCTCCTCGCTTGTCTCAAACAGCTTCACCTTGTCGTCGTAGCCACTCTTGGCAAACAGTTTAACCACCTCTTCTGTGGGGACGTCGTGCCGGTGGAACTGGGTGTCCTCCTCCACAATCTGCAGCATGCGGAGGCGAATACGGTTGACATCCTCTTCTGTAAGCCGCTTGTGACTCTTCTTCTTAAGGTTGCAATAATATCCGTTGGAAATCGGATGCTCCAGATAGATGCGTCCGCCGGGAATCACATCGTGCGTCGCCTTGCACAGCAAAAAGCACAGCGAACGGAAATAGACGCGCATGCCGCTCTTTTGCCGCACGTCCAGAAACTCCACCGTATTGCTGTTGTACGCCTTGTAGCGCAACCCCTGCGAAACATTGTTGACCTTTGCGGAGACAATAGGGTAAGGCTGTTTGAACTGCGATTTGAATTCCTCAAGAATTTCGAACAGATAGACACCCTCCGGAAACTCTTTTGTGGTGCCCGTGTTTTTGCAATGAATCTGTATCATACCGATGATTTGTCCAAAGGTAATGAAACTTTTCGGGATATTTCATTTGTTTTTGTGCTCTTTTCACTAACTTCGCGAGGATATTAGGACAATTATATTTCACACGATATGAAGAAGTATTTGATAGCCTTGGTAATAGCTGCATCTTTTGCACTTGTCTCATGCAAGGAGGATCCGCAGGTAAGTATCAGCGAACAGTCTCTGGAGATGGGCTACAAGGGTGGTTCATTCTCTTTTGACGTAACTGCAAACGACACATGGAAGATTGTCTGCAGCAGCGATAATCCCGATTTGTTCCTCCCCAGGCAGTGGGATGGCGAGGCCGGCACCACCACCGTTACCGTGGACGTACACGAGAACACCTCCACCAGCATTCTCAAACACTATCTTACCGTCGTGTCCCCCAATATCGACCTGCCCAGATACAAGAGCAGGAGTCATATTACCGAAAAATGCGCATTGGTTTCCCTCTCCCTGACACAAGGGGCACCGGCATACGTAAAATTCAGCAAGAGCGCACACAAGGTCGGCTATACCGGCGGCGAATATAAATTCTCTGTAAGCGCCAACTTCCCCTGGGAAATCACCGTAGAGGGAGAAGGTATCACAGTTGAACCCACCTCCGGCGTGCCTGTAGAGGAAGAGCTGGACCCCGTCACCGGCAAGCCGGTAGAATCTGAAGATGATGAGCAGGATGCCCCCGGCACCATCACCATTACCATAGACGATTATGAGGGCGATACAGACCGCGAATTCATACTGACTGTAACCGCCCGCGGCGATGACGCTACCGTAACCGACCAGATGACCATTACCCAGGAGCGTCCGATGCTTGTTGTCGGCAACCTGGAATACCCCATCAAGAAGATGGCCGACGGCCGCTGGTGGATGGTACAGAACCTCTGCTATTCCCAGAAAGGTATCACCATTGGCGATGGCCGTTGCGGAATCTGGTATCCCTGCAGCGACAACGCGCTTGAATTTGACAACACCACAGAGGGGATTTTGGCAAAAGGCCTTATCTACGCCGATTTCACAGTATTCAATACCAATATCACCTCTACCACCAGCAAGCAACAGGAGGGGGCGCAGGGCATCTGCCCTAAGGGATGGCATATCCCTACCCTGAATGAGATGATGGCACTTGTCGGCAAATGTACAGATTCCAAGGTGCCGGTAAATGCCGATGCGCCATACTACGATGCTGCAAAAGGTCACGGTTCCCTCTCCAAGCTGGAAGAGGGCGGGTTCAACACCTCTATGGCCGGATATGTCATGGGACGTGACAAAGGCTTTGCATCCAACGGTACCATACAGGGATACAACGCGGCCAGGCGTTATGTAGAATCCAATTACATATTCAGTTCTACCGCATATCTTTCCGGTTCTTCCACCGGTTCATCCATGTGGTATGCCCTTGTGTTCAACAAAACGGCCAACACGGCAGACGTCACCATGATGAGTAACTCCACCGCAGCCAGGCCGTTTGCTGGCAGTGTCCGTTGCATTAAAGACGAATAGCATATGAGAAAGGCCGGGAAAGTATTCTCCATCATTTCAATTGTCGTTGTCCTGTTTCTTGCAGGTTTTATCTACGTCAAGTTCTATTTCGTATTCGGCAGCGGCGTGAAGGCCGGGGAGCTGAACCAGATCGTGTATAAAGGGTGGATTTGGAAGACCTACGAGGGTCGCCTTATACAGACCGGCTTCAAGGGGGCCAAGGGAGGCGGTTCGCTCCAGTCCAACGAGTTCAACTTCTCCGTGGTTAAAAAGAGCGTTGCCGATTCGCTTATGCACTGCAGCGGCAAGCAGGTGGAACTGCACTACAAAGAGTATAACGGGATGCTGCCCTGGCGCGGGATGCAGCGTTACATTGTAGACAGCATAATTCGCGTCACACCAGCTCAGACAAACAGCACCGTTCCATTCATTGTAGACGAAAGCGAGTACTACAACATGTAGTGACCTGCTCGAAACTGTTACTGTATTATTCTGTAGTTTTATAGCTGGGAGGCGTGCATTCGCCAGAACCGGTGTACCTTTATTGTGCACTTGCTGCGGGCTGCAAGATCTGCTGCAGTCACCTCAAACGCCTCACCGGCGTCGGCTTCGAACATCTGCCTGCAGTAGCGGGCAATCTCTCCGTCGTATATTATCGCGATGCACTCGTGGTTGATCCTGAGGCTGCGGTTGTCGATGTTCAGGGTGCCGATAGAGGTGAGATAATCATCCGAGACGATAGTCTTGGAATGGTCAAAGACACCATGACTTTTTAGGACACGGGCACCGGCATCGATGCAATCTGAGAAGAAAGCGCTGTTGGCAACGGTCATAAGACCGGAATCGGTTGGATCCGGCACCAGGATACGGATATCCACACCTCGCCGTGCGGCATCCCGCAGGGCACATAGCAGGGTGTCTGACGGGCACAGATAGGGCGTCTTGAAATATACGTAGTGCTTCGCCAGGTCTAATATCCGGCATATACCCTCTTCCAGCAGGTTATCGCCCTGGCCACTGGTAGCCACCTGGACTGTTTTGTTGCAAAACAGCGGTGACGTGGGAGATACTTGCGTTTGCCGGGCCGCTTGCAACCCATCATACCCCACATGCTGGTCTTTAGGTTGCCCCTTTGCCAGATACCGCTTGAGCGCGGGGCCCTGACGCGCCTGCCACATATCATCGAACAATTTCTTAAGGGCAAGGGCGGCCGGCCCGCAGATACGCATGTGAGTATCCTTCCATATGTCGCGGTATTTCACGCCGAGATTCATCCCGCCGATATATCCAATCGTATCATCTATTACCACAATCTTGCGATGGTCGCGGTAATTGACCTCCGGTGCAATCTCCCACAACTGACGGTCGGTATCGGTAAAGAACTGCAGTTGGGCACCGTTGTCGCGGAGCACCAGATAATAGTCCTTGCGGTAGAACGGGTTCACAAAGTCGTCCAGAAGTATCTTTACAGTTACGCCCTGACTGAGTTTTCTAAGCAATACATCCCGTATCTGGTCGCCGGCATCGTCCTGGTGCCAGCGGTAATATTCCATACAGATGGTGTGCTGCGCCTCTTCGAGGTCTTTAAGCAGCAGGTCCCACTTGTCAATGCCTTTGGTAATGAGATTTATGTCGTTGCCTGCGGTAGCGGTCAAAGAAGCGTCAGAACGGGAGAGAAACTCAGCCAGGGGGATGTAGGCGCTGTCGATCTGCGGTTGGGCCCACAAAACTGATGTGCCTGCAATCGTCAGGTACAACCACAAACAGATATGCGCCAGAGCCCTCATCTAAACTTTTCACCCCAAAAATACCCAACCGCCGCGAATAATGCAAACCAACGGTGCTCAATTCCCTCCTTCCCGGGAAGGAGGGATTAAAGGGAGGATGGGTAGACATAGGGGTCGCAAGACTCCCTTGTTCGAAACGAAAAGAGCTCCAAGCATTCGCTTGGAGCTCTTGAAGTGGAGAACAAGGGAGTCGAACCCTTGACCCCCTGCTTGCAAAGCAGGTGCTCTAGCCAACTGAGCTAGTCCCCCAGTGGTAGGACCGCGCGGAGTTGAACCGCGGACCTCTACATTATCAGTGTAGCGCTCTAACCAACTGAGCTACGATCCTGTATATTAATGGAAGACAATTTCCGCGCCTGTACTCTGCAAGCTCCTCTCTAAGCTACATAACCCCTCGGCTCCAAAAAGGAGGTGTTCCAGCCACACCTTCCGGTACGG
>JAFSQE010000026.1 GCA_017446775.1 Bacteroidales bacterium
AGGTTCATGGTCTCGACCTTCTTCTGGTCCACGATCTTCGCGTACACCTCGGTCATCTGGATGCTGCTGTGCCCCATCAGTTTGCTGACCACGTAGAGGTTGGCGCCTAGGGTGAGGAGCGTCGTCGCCGCCGTGTGGCGACTGCAATGGTAGGTGATGTGCTTGTCAATATCGCAGTCTTTCATCCATTCTTTCAGGATCACCTCCACCGTGTTGGTGGATACTTTCAGTTCATGGAACACCCGGTCGATACCGTCCACCTGCTTCGGTATCCACCTGAGCGCTTCTTCAGACAATGGTATTGTCACCGTCTTCTTCGTCTTGACCTGCCTGTGCTCGATGTATCTGGTTTTCCCGTCGGCGGCGGTGTGGATCTCACTCCAGAGAAGGGATCTCATGTCACTGTAACGAAGGCCAGTAAAGCAGGAGAAAAGGAAGGCCTTCTTCACGATGTCGCAGCGGCATGGGGTGCTGATCAAGGTTTTCAGTTCCTCAACCGTCAGGAACTCACGTCTAGCGTTCTTGATCTTCGGTTTCTCCTTGGCTTCTAAGGCTTTGAAGGGGTTGTTCGGGATCAGGCCCTCTACGACGGCCTTGTTCATGGCAGCTGCGACACGGGACATCAACAACCGAGCAGTGGTGTCGCTTATCGTTCCCTTTCCCCTATGGGATTTGCAGATCCGGAGGAAGGCGACGAATCCACGGCAGAATTCCCTGTCAACGTCCGCCAGGCGTATGTCCGGCTTCCCGATGGAAGTCAGGTATTCCTCGACCCGAACCTTCGCATTCCGCTTGCTAATCATACCTGACGGTGACAACTGCGCTTCGCAGGTCACAAAGTCTTCCAGCCAAGATACGAGCGTTATCCTCGACTTTTTCAGTTTCTCCCAGTCCACAAGACCGTCCTTCTGGATGTCGAGGATCCGCTGAGCCTTTATCTGCTCGGCGAGCCGTCGGGTGTTCTTGTTCTGCAACTTCGCCGCCGGGGTGGTCTCCGGGATGATGTAGAGTTTCAGTCCTTCTTTCTTGCGGTTCCCCTTGTGGTACATGTCGAGATAGAGACTGATAGTCCCGTCGCCGAGAGTCTTCTCCCGGATACGGACAGGTTCCTTCACCTTGATTACTTTTTTCTTTTTAGCCATTTCCTTCGTTTTGTTTTCGTATCGTTTCCGATGTTAATATATTGTGTAACAAGCAGTTATGTGATCTATGCAAATATAATAGAAACGGGACAAAAACGAGACAGAAATAGCGAAAAATGAATGAAAACATCCGATATTGATGCAATCAAAGGAAACACGGTGATACTCCGCTAAAGCGTTGATGGTTCTATGATTACATCACCCACTTAACCTATCGTTTCCGATTGTTTTCAGCGCTACAAGAAATTTTCTTATCTTTGTGGAAGAATGGGTGGAAAATTAAATATCTTATTTGTCGCGATAGCGTTGCTTGCGGCCGCCTGCACGCCGCTCAGTGAACAGGTAGAGGTTACCGGATGTGATATTGAGAGTCTGGAAAGCGTGAGCCTCGCATCGGGGCAGATAAGCCTTGGCACGACACTCTCCCTGGATGGACGTAACGACTCCTGCCGGGATCTCTCCCTTGTAAAACTCTATGCTGAGGTCTTCTCCAGAAGTGGCAAGCGGGTTGCCACTGTTTCTTTTGAAGCAGAGAAAGGGGAAAAACGGCCCACACTGCACCGCCACAGTACAGAAACGGTGGAGATACCGTTGCTGGTAAGTTTCGACAACCCGCTCTCTGCACTGAGCCTTGCGGCGATGACGATAGAAGAATACGGCGAGAAAGGCTATACGCTCAGCTACGACTGCACCCTTAAGGCCGGATGCCTTAAAAAGCGGTTTACGGAGGACAAAGTGCCGGTTGAATACCTTGCAAAACAGTTTGACAGATGAAGAGAACTATAGTGATAATGCTGGCGATGACCCTTCTGGCGGTATCTGCCTTTGCGCAGAACGACGTCACTTTTGAGGTGGACTCTACATACGCGGCGCAGAATGCGGTGGATTCCACACTTGCCGGCAAAGACATTTTCCGGGTGCTGTCTGAAAGCCACGGATATTATTCGCACGAGGG
This sequence comes from Bacteroidales bacterium, assembly GCA_017446775.1. Taxonomy (GTDB): domain Bacteria; phylum Bacteroidota; class Bacteroidia; order Bacteroidales; family UBA932; genus Equibacterium. The sequence goes on from JAFSQE010000026.1 coordinate 2,098, forward strand.
TAAGGTAGAGATAGACCAGCCGCAGTCGGTGGCGCGGGCCATGAGCGCGCACATCGCCGCCAACGCCGATAAAAAGATGACCGGATATCGCGTGCGTATCTTCTTCGACAACCAGCAGACCGCCCGCGCAAAATCAGAGAGTGTTGCCTCCGCCTTTCGGGCGCAACACCCGGGTGTCGGAGTATATCGCGAGTACGAGAATCCATATTTCAAAGTCACTGTGGGCGATTTCCGCACCAAAAGTGATGCCCGCAAGTTCTTGAATTCGATAAAGGGTGCATACCCCTCCGGATTCATCGTTCGCGAAAAGATAAATTACCCTATTTTGTAGGGCTTAAACAGATTGGCGAAACCAGAGAATATGGCAAAACAAGGGCTGACACAGGAATTACGGCAGACACAGCGTCTGTCGCCGCTGCAGATCCAGACAATCAAGCTTCTGGAGCTGCCTACCCTTGAACTGCAGCGCCGCGTCCAGCAGGAGCTGGAAGAGAATCCCGTGCTTGACGAAGCCGCAGAAGAGGAGAAGGATCCCGAAGAGGAGGCGCCCAAGAACATCTCCCTTAGCGAATACGGCAGCAGCGACCCTACCCCGTCTTATAAACTGTACGTGAATAACCAGGGTAAGGACGAGCGCCCCCAGTACAATACATTTTCCGTTAAGGAGAGCCTGCAGCAGAACCTTGAGAACCAGCTTGGTTATTGCAAGCTGGACGAACGCAGCTACCAGATAGCGCTGTTTATGATAGGAATGCTGGAAGAGGACGGCTATCTGAGGCGCGATCTGGAGAGCCTGTGCGACGATATATCGTTCAAGCTGAACATAGAGACCACCGTAGAAGAGCTGGAAGAGATACTTAAGGTGATACAGGGCTTTGAACCGGCCGGGGTAGGGGCGCGCGACCTTCGCGAATGTCTGCTGCTGCAGCTGGATGCCGACAGCCCGCATGAGAGCAAGATACTGGCACGCCGCATAATAGAAGAGTGCTTCGATGCTCTGGCGAAGAAGCACTATTCGAAGATAACCCAGAAGCTGGGGATAAGCGAGCAGCAGCTCAAAGCCGCGATAGACGAGATAGTGCGGCTTAACCCGCGTCCCGGCGGCCAGATAGATGACACCTACTCCGACCAGGCGCAGCAGATAGTCCCCGATTTTATCCTGGAACTCAAAGACGGGGTGCCGGTAATCACCATGCCTCGCTTCAACATCCCGGAGCTCAGGGTCAACAAGAACTATGCGGAGCTGCTGATGCAGGCGGCCGGCAAATCTTCCCGCCAGGAGAAGGAGGCGGTGTCGTTTGTAAAATCAAAGCTCAACTCTGCCAAATGGTTTGTAGAGGCTCTCAAACAGCGCCAGAAAACGCTCCAGAACACCATGAACGCCATAGTCGCCTTCCAGTACGACTATTTTCTGGACGGTGACGAGACCAAGCTCAAGCCCATGGTACTCAAGAATATTGCCGACAATACAGGGCTGGATATCTCCACGATTTCCAGAGTGGTGAACTGCAAGTATGTGCAGACCCATTTCGGTATCTATCCCCTGAAATACTTCTTCTCGGAGGGGTTGATGACCCAGTCGGGAGAAGAAGCCTCTACCCGCGAGATAAAGGCCATCCTCACAGAGAGCATAGAGAATGAGGATAAGCACAAGCCCATGACAGACGAGCAACTGGTAGACCTGCTCTCTGCCAAAGGGTATAATGTGGCCCGCCGCACCGTTGCCAAATACCGCGACCAGCTTAATATCCCCATTGCCCGCCTGCGCAAGGAGATTTAGACAACTCTCACCGCCGTATGCAGACCTCTTCGCTAAAGCTGAAATATTTGTTGCCCGCCACGATAATGTGGTCCAGCAGCATTATATCCAGAACCTGCGCCGCCTTGCGCAGCAATTCGGTCTGCTTGCGGTCGCTCTCGCCCGGGGCCGCCTTGCCGCCGGGGTGGTTGTGAATCAGGATAATGCTGCTTGCAAGTGTCTCCACGGCCCGTTTTACCACCAGCTTTACGTCAAAGGTGGTGGACGATACGCCGCCGCTGCTCAGCCGCTCCCTGGCAATGACGCGGTTGGAGCGGTTGAGGTAAATCACCCAGCACTCTTCGTGGTCAAGATGGACCAGGAAAGGGGCCATCAGGTTAACCACGCTGCGGGCATCTGTAATAACGGTGTCGCTGTCCCTGCCAGGGAGCAGGCTGCGGCGGCCAGCCTCAAATGCCGCCATCAGCGTTACCGCCTTCGCCGGTCCTATCCCCTTGATATCCGTGAATTTGTTCAAAGAAAAGTTGGATACGCTGCGAAGGGAATTGCCGGCCCTTTCGAGTATCTTCTTTGCCAGATCCAACGCGCTGTCTGTGCCGCTGCCGGTGTTCAGCAATATCGCCAGCAGCTCCGCATCTGTAAGGGCCGATGCCCCGCGCAGAAGCATCTTCTCACGCGGCCGGTCCTCTTCTCTCCAATTCTTGATAGTGATGTTGGTCATAATGCATATAAAACAAAAACTCCCCGAATATGGGGAGTTTTGCTTATTTGAAGAGACCAAAATCTCAAATTATGCCATTTTGTTGATATGGATTGCGATACCGCTTTTTAAATTCGCAGCTTTGTTTTTATGAATGACGTTTGTTTTTGCAAGTTTGTCAATCATAGCGTATACCTTGGGAGCGAGCTCCTCTGCGGTAGCCTTGTCGGTGCAAGTGCGGATAGCCTTGATGGCGTTGCGGGTAGTGCGAGCATAATACTTGTTATGCAATCTCTGTTTCTCGCTCTGGCGGAAACGTTTGTCTGCTGATGCGTGATTTGCCATTATTCTTTTCTAATTTTATTACTTATGTAGTGGGTAGGAGAATCGAACTCCTCTTCCAAGAATGAAAATCTTGTGTCCTACCGATAGACGAACCCACCAGTTCTCCCCAATTTTGGGAGTGCAAAGGTATGTAAAAAAAGAAATATACCAAATTATTTTATTCGCCGCCGGGAATATTGTTCCATGCAAACGAATATAGAATCGCCTCTACCTGACGCAGATAGTTGCGCTTGTCGTATTTTGGAGCGTATACAAAGCCGTCGAGCGTGATAACATACTGATTGTCGGGAGAAACAAAAGAATGGGATACGAACGGGCCGCCCATAAAATCGTTGTATGCCTCCCAGAGCCCCCTGAGCTCCGCTACGCTGCGGTTCTTGAGGTCAAAGCAGCTGTAGCCGGGGAAGATGTCGGGGTTGAGAATCATATAGCTCCCCTCTGTGGTGCAGGGAATCTGCTCTTTCGTTATCGCGTTGCGCTTTGCCGCCAGTGCCTCTGCCGTGAGGTCGCCCTCGCCGGTGTACGGATATCTCCATATCAACACGCCCTGGATAGAGTATGCCGGTTCGTATGAGACCCAGATGAAATCTTTGGCGGTTTTCTTAACAGTGAATCCCTTGGGGAAGCAGGGGCTGCCGCCAAACAGATTGTTCACCGTGCGGCGGATATCGGCATTCTCGAAGCTGTTGATGTTGTTGATGATGCGGTTGCGCTCTGTCTTTTCAAGGATAGAGAGGATCTTGCTGCCGTTCTGTACAATCACCTCCGATGCTTTTGCGGCATCCTCTGCATCTATCACAATCACCACCTGCGGGGTCGCCCACACATCGGTCCAGGTCGTAAGGCGGTTTTCCGTATTCTTTTTGTCGGTGTTGATCATGATTATGTTGCGGTGCACACGGAAGATTTTGTTGAACGCCTGCAACGGGACGTTGAACAAATCGTACATGGGTTCTACCTGGGGCAGATATTGCACCTCGTTGCAGAGCAGATCGCGCAGGGTGCTGCCGGGCTCGCCTTCCCACTCTACCTTAGAGCACACCACCGCCACTTCGCCGGCCTTGCCGCTTATGGAGGGGAGAATCTTAGCCCCGTCCTTGCTCTTGCAGCCGGAAAGCAGCAGAAGCGCTGCACCAATGATAATCATCGCAGACTGTTTGAGTTTCATTGCAGTATCGTTTTATCGGAATAAACTACGGATATCGTTTCCAAAGGCCAGCAACATTAGTGCCAGCAACAGAATCATGCCTATTGTCTGTGCAATCTCCAGGAATTTGTCGCTGGGCTTGCGGCCGGTTACAATCTCCACGAAGATGAACAGGATATGGCCGCCGTCCAGTCCGGGAATCGGGATGATGTTGAGCACCGCCAGCATTATGGAGAGCATCGCGGTGAGCGACCAGACGCGCTGCCAGTCCCAGGTGCCGGGGAAGATGCGGCCTATGGTGATAAAGCTGCCCACCGATTTGTATGCCTTGGTCTTGGGCGAGAATATCAGCCCGAGGTCCTTGACATAGCTGCCGATATAGTTGCATGCCTTGCGGATGCCGGCCGGAATGGCGGGCAGGAACCCGTATTTGTTGCGGGTGATATGGAAGAACTTTGTCAAATCGCTCTCCAGCATCACCTGTATCATGCCGGTGGTGTCTACCTGCAGACCGACCTGCTGCCTTGCCCCGGCGCGGTTTATCTCCACAAGGATGGAGTCGCCCCTGTGGTTTTTGAGGGCGTTCTGGATGTCGGGTACCAGCGTCATCCCCTCTCCGTTCACGGCGACGACCCTATCGCCGCGCTGCAGTCCGGATCCTGCGTTTATGGAATTCTCCATGAACCCGGCCACTTCAAATGGGTAAGCCAGCGAGAACATCCCGGGGGAAGAAAGCATCTGCGGCAGGTAATCCTCGCTGATATGGATGGATACGGTGTCCTGGCCGCGAACAACCTTTGCCTCTGTGGCGCGGGAGTGCACCAACTCTACCTGCAGCTGCGAGAAATCCTCTATTTCTCGTCCGTCAAAAGAGAGGATCTTGTCGCCGTTGCGAAAGCCCATCTCATAAGAAAGGTCGTTCACCACGATGCCGTACACGGCATCGTCGTTTCTAAGATACTCCTCGCCCCAGCTGTGCAATACCGCAGCGTAAAGGATTATCGCCAGGATAAAGTTGAACAGCACGCCTCCAAACATTATCAGAAAGCGCTGCCAGGCCGGTTTGGTGCGCAGCTCCCACGGCTGCGGCTCTTTGCTAAGCGAGTCGGCGTTCTTGGTTTCGTCTATCATCCCCGCGATGGCGCAGTAGCCGCCCAGCGGTATCCAGCCGATGCCATATTCGGTATGGTCGGGATACTTGCGCCAGTCATCGTCGGCCAGGGTGCTCAGGTCGCTGTCGGGTGGCAGGGGTTTGTCGTTTCTGGAGAACCATTTTACGTGCAGCTTGCCGCCAAAGCGCTTGCAGCGCAGCAGCGAGAACCTGGGATTGAAGAACATGTAGAACTGTTCTACCCTGGTTTTGAACAACTTTGCAAATGTATAATGCCCCAGCTCATGAATCAGCACTAATATGGAAAGGGCGAAAACTACCTGAACAATCTTGATAAAAACTACCATCTGAACACTTTAATTTGTCATTTCACGTGCAATTGCCCTGGCCTGGTCGTGGGTTGCAAAAATATCTTCCAGCGAGGGGTCGGCAACAAAACCGGTGCGCTGCATGGCCCTGGCGACAATATCCGGGATCGCGGTGAATGTGACTCTCCCTTGCAAAAATGCGGCCACCGCCTCTTCGTTAGCGGCGTTCATGGCGCATGTGGCATTGCCGCCCTGCTCCAGGGCCTTGCGCGCAATCTCCAGACAGGGGAAGCGCCTGGTGTCGGGAGCCATGAATGTCAGTTTCGACAACTCGGGGAAACTGATGCGCCTTGCATTCAACTCCAGGCGGCGCGGGCACCCGAGGGCATATTGTATGGGGATGCGCATGTCGGGCACACTCAACTGGGCTATCACTGCACCGTCGCGGTACTGTACCATGGAGTGGATTATCGATTCCGGGTGCACCACCACCTCTATCCTGTCGGCCGGCATGTCAAACAGCCAGCGCGCCTCTATCATCTCCAGCCCCTTGTTCATCAGGCTGGCAGAGTCTATCGTGACCTTCGCCCCCATGTTCCACCGGGGGTGGTTAAGCGCCTCGGCCGGGGTCATCGACTCCATCTGGGCCGAAGTCTTATGCAGGAAGGGGCCGCCGGAACAGGTCAGCAGCAGCTTCTCCACATCGCGGCTGCTGTTGCCCATCAGGCACTGGAAGATGGCAGAATGTTCGCTGTCTACGGGCACTATGCGGGCGCCGTACTGCGCGGCCATCGCCATCACCAGCCCTCCCGCTGCCACCAGCGTCTCTTTGTTGGCCAGGGCTATGGTGCGGCCAGCCTTAATCGCGGCAATTGCACTTTTGAGCCCCGCGAAACCCACAATGGCCGCCACCACAATGTCTATGTCGCCCCCTGCGGCGATGTCGCACACAGAATCCATGCCGGCAAACACCTTTATATCGTCTTTGTCCAGGGCATCAAAGACCTCCTGATACTTGCTCTCGTCGCAAATCACCACGCTGTTCGGACGGAATGCTTTGGCCTGCTCTATCAGCAGGGCGCTGTTGCTGCCGGCGGTGAGCAGCTCCACCTCAAAAAGGTCGGGGTGCTGGGAGATTACATCCAGCGTCTGGCAGCCGATACTGCCGGTGGATCCGAGAACCGCTATGTGCGTCTTGGCTGTCTGTCTCATGTCAGAAGCTGATATAATTGGCCGGATCGATCGCTTCTCCCGCGTGCCAGAGCTCCAGACGGAGATGCGGTGCCGTGGAGAGGCGGCCGGTGTTGCCGACGCTTGCTATGGGGGTGCCGACCTTTACCTTGTCGCCCACCTGCTTGAGCAGGCGGTCGTTGTGTCTGTATACCGATATCAGGTCGTGGCTGTGCTGGATGGTCATCACATATCCGAAGTCCTCGCTCCAGTCGGAGCCCACCACGGTGCCGTCCAGAACGCTGTATACGGGGGTATTCTCTTCTGCCGCAATATCGATATAAGGGTGGTTTATCGCCTGGTTGAACGGTTCGGTGACCATACCCTTGACCGGGGTGAAGAACTTCAGACCCTCGATGTCACCGTCAGGTCCGCGCCTGATGCTGCCCGTTGCCAGCTCTTTCTCTACAAGGCCGCGCAACACAGAGTCCTGACGGGCATACATGGTGGCATAAACATCCCCGCCCGAGTTCTGCACGGCGGATATGCTGTCCAGGTCTATCGGCTCGCGCCCGCTCATTACCCGTTGGATATTGCCCACCTGGAACGCCCACAGGGCGAGCTGCTTCTCAAGGGAATCCACCTTAAGCCGGTTTTCGAGCGCCTGTTCGCGGCTCTGTATGGAGGGGTATCCGCGTATGGTCTGCCTCAGGGGGGTGAAGTCTATCAGAAGATATGTGAGCGCCATCAGAAGCAGGATTGCAGCAATCAGCGCCATACGGGCCCAACCCCGGGTCGCCTTAAAAGAAAAAAGCTGCCTGCTGCCACCTTCCCCGCTCTCTGAAAAAATATAACTTTTTCTGTTTTTGGGCATAATACATTAAATTTGCGGCCGATGAACAGGATAATCGGAATCGATTTTGGGCGCAAACGCACCGGGTTGGCGGTAAGCGACCCGCTGATGGTGTTTGCATCGGCTCTGGACACCGTCCATTCTGCAAATATAATAGATTATCTTCAAAAATACGCGCAGAATGAGACCATTGTCCGCTTTGTGGTGGGCTATCCGATGAACCTGGACAATACCCCAAGCGAGGCGGCGCGGGATGTGGATGCCTTCCTGAACCTGCTCAAAAAGAAGTTCCCGGACGTTCCGGTGACGCTTGAAGACGAACGGTTCACTTCGGTGCTGGCACATCGCGCCATGATAGACGGGGGGATGCGCAAGATGGCCCGGCGCGAAAAGGCCGCGGTGGATAAAATTTCCGCCGCCATCATCCTCCAGACCTATCTCGACAGGGCAGATGCTGTAAAAATGTAGGAATCATGATATTGCCAATTTATCTCTACGGATCGTCGGTGTTGCGCGCACGCGCTGCCGAAGTCGATATTGCCAAAGCTGATAAAGCCCATCTGCAGGCTTTTTTCAACGACATGCACGAAACCATGCACAATGCCAACGGCTGCGGGCTTGCCGCCCCCCAGGTGGGTGTGAGCGAGAGGATGCTGGTGGTGGACGGTAACGAGGTGGCAGAGAACTACCCCTACCTGAAAGGTTTTGTGCGCAAGATGATAAACCCGGTAGTCCTCCAGGAGAGTGAGGCCATCTCAGAATATGAAGAAGGATGCCTCTCGATTCCCAGCGTGGATGCCGGCATCAAGCGGCCCAAGACCATTACCGTGCGCTATTTTGATGAGAACCTGGAACAAAAAGAGGAGATATTCGACGATTTTGCGGCCCGCATGATACAGCACGAGATGGATCATCTGGACGGCGTGCTGTTTACAGACAAGGCGGCGCCCATCCGCAAGAAGATCCTTGCAAAACGGCTCAACAATATTTCCAGGGGGTTGGCCCGCACAGAGTACCGCAGCAAGCTGGATAAGTCCTAAAGCAGCCCGTCGGCAATCTTAAGCCTGATGGTTCTCCTGCGGGTGTCTATGTCAAGTATGCACTCGTCGGGGCAGGGGATAAGTGTGCCGCACGCCTCTATGCAGGGATTGCCGGGGATATCTTCAAACGCGGTGATTTCTCCGATCTTCTTTCCGCTCTGGTCGTAAAGCGTGTAGCCGACAATCTCTGCCGTGGTATCCTGCGCCTCATCTTCAAAATAGGGTTCCTTGCCCACAAGTTCCTCTGCCAGGTCCAGTGAATCGATGTCTTTTAGCTTGAGATAGTATTTCGCCCCACCGCGAGGGGTGATTTCCCCTATAAAAAAAGGAACCGGCAGTCCATCGAAATCGATGAACACCGGTTCGTTTGCCCTCTCTTCTATGTCAACTTCAGGCGCGCTGACAATCACGCCGCCAAAAGTGCCATACGATTTGAGGATACGCATCGCGGATTACTCCTGCTCAGCAGCGGGCTCTTCTGCGGGTGCCTCAGCCTCTGCGGCCTCAGCCTCAGCAGCCTTGGCCTCTTCTGCAGCCTTGCGGGCAGCTTCAGCCTCTTCTGCTTTCTTCTTTGCGATAGCCTCTGCGCGGGCGTCGTTGACCTTAGCCTCAGCCTCTTTAGCAGCTTTGGCAGCGTCACGCTTGCCAGCAGCAACGCTCGAGACCTTAGCAGCGACCTTAGCGTCGCGCTCTGCCTTCCATGCGTCCCACTTTGCAGCGGCCTGCTCCTCGGTGAGAGCGCCCTTTGCTACACCGCCTGCAAGATGCTTCTTAAGAAGGATACCTTCGTAAGAGAGGATGCGACGGGTGGTCGGGGTGGGCTGTGCACCTACTCCAAGCCAATAGAGAGCCCTTTCGCTGTTTACAACGATAGAAGCTGGGTTTGTGTTGGTGTTGTAGGTACCGAGCTGTTCAATGTAACGACCGTTACGGGGTGCGCGGGAATCAGCTACCACGATGTGGAAAAATGCGTAATCTTTTTTGCCATGGCGAGCCAGGCGAATCTTTACAGCCATTGTAACTGGTTTTAAAAGTTAATAATTCTAACTTCCTCTTCTTCACGAGAAAAGGCTCGCAAAGGTAAGACTTTTTTCCGAACCGCCAAATATTTTCGGCGCTAGCGCCGCGGGGGTGTTAGGGGGCAGAGCCCCC
>JAFSQE010000005.1 GCA_017446775.1 Bacteroidales bacterium
CTTTCTTTTTGTGCCCTTGCGGGCACTTATTTTACTAGGGGGCTCTGCCCCCTAAAACCCCTGCGGCGCAAAGCGCCGGTAGACTTGAAGTCTGTCTTTGAAGTCTGTCTTTCTTTTTGTGCCCTTGCGGGCACTTATTTTCCAGAAACCTATTGGCCCAGGCCTTCTTCAAGGGCGGCGGTGATGCCTTTGCGCATCTTGCCAAAGACATTGGAGAAATTGAGCACGGTCCCGTCCTTAAGGGTGATCTGATACCCTGCCAGACCCGTTTTCTTGTAGCTGCCTACTTCTGCATATGTAAAGCAGCGGGGTTCGTATAACCCGGCGCCAATGGCATCGTACATGCCGGCATTGTAGTTGGGCATGACATAAACTTTCTCGGTAGTGAAAATGAGTTTGCCGTTAAAGCTCGCCAGGCGGCTCACATTGATAGCCGGAGAAAAATCGCCGATGATGGTCCCTTCTATCTGCGAAGGAGAGAAGTCTTGATCAAGAATTTCCATAGTATTAGTGATTAACAGTTAGTTGCTCTATCGTGCGCCGCCGCCGTGGCCTCCGCCAAAGCCTCCGCCACCTCCGCCAAACGAGACGGATCCGCCACCTCCTGAAGAACGTCGCGCCTGCGCTGCGGCAGCCCTTCTGTCGGCATCCCTTTCCACCGCAGATGCCATCATGGCAACAGAAGATCTGTTCAGACTGTTGAGAATCAGGTATGTGGTGGCCACATCTGTCATATTGGATTTACGGGTGTACTCTTCCATTACCTTGGGGAACAGCTTCTCAAAGTTCTTGGCCACCTTGTCTGCTATACCAAGTGCCGCCGCAAGTATCATATACTGCTTCCACAGCTCTACTTCGGGGGCTTCCCGCTCGTCCATCAGCGTAAAGTCAGACAAATAGTTCCTGAATTCCACGGCGTGGCAGCGCTCCTGAGTTGAAAGAGATTGCCAGCGGGCCTGTCCGCTGCTTAGAGCCCGGTCGGGCCAGCTTACCACGGTAGAGTCGTGTCTGTACGACCAGGAGCGGAATTCGTTCTTCTCCAGAAGCAGGTTATCTCCCGCCGCTTCAAGGGCAGCCCGGTATACAACCCCTTCCAAATAATCGTCAAACTGAATATCTTCATTGCCCTTTACAAAACGCAGGTTCACCCTTTCCTGTTTATCTCCGTCCCTCTCTACGGTGAGCAGTCCATCCTGGATCCATTTCAGAAAATATGCGCTCACCAGATTCGGGAACCTTTTCGTGTAATTTGTAATGAGCTTGTCCCCCTTGCAAAGCAGGCTGTACAGAGCAGTGGGGTTGCCGTCCAGCGGTAAATCCCGCCACCATCCGTCTATTTTGGATTTCCCGAATATCTTTTTCTCGTAATGCCTGCCGGACACTCTCCAGTAAAGGATGCAAAACAGCCTGTAGATAATCAAGAGAACGATAAGGGCGGGTATCAACAAGATGATGAAAAGCAGAATCCGCCCCGCTTTCTCTTCATCAATGCCTTTGTCCTCACCATAATCGCTCCCTTCAAAGGCCTCCTTTTTAAGTTTTTCAAAGCTGCCGTCGGCCGTAACGTCGGGTTCGAACATCCCCTTGTCAAAGCTCATCAGGGCAGAGAAAAAGCTCTTGTAGCGGAACGTCTCGGTAGATTCGAAACGGATCATACCATCTTCTATGCCCGATTCGCCAACCATGCCGAAGCCCCAGAAACGGACGTTGCAATCATCCTCGTCGTTCCAGTACCACTCTCCGTTTTCTGTCTCATTGATAAAGGTGATGGAGGCATGCCTGGGCTTCACAGACCACTCGTCGTTGAGAAAATGCCAGTGGAAGCCGTCAATTTCGCCGTAGTCCTGAACCAGGCCCTCTATGATGTACAGAAGGATAAAGGTGTGGTCGCCATAGGAACCAAGCCCCCAGCACAGCTCAATGTCATCTCCTTTTTTGCGGACAATACCGCAGCGCTGAGCTTTTGCTTCCATCGACCGGTTGGAATTCCACTCAAAACCGTCGCTTTCAAACTCTACTCCATCTTCAAAGACAACGAATTCTGTTATCCGGCTCTTGCCTGGATTGTCTACCGGGATATACCATTCAGTCCCTTCGGTTGCCGTTAGATCCCATATCTGGGTCACCAGTGCGTCTCCGTTGCGGAACAATTGGACTTTGGTTTCGATATCCCTGATTTCCTGTGCCGATGCGTTTTGGCACAGCATTAAGGCCATAATGCCAAGAAAAAGCAATAAAAGTCTGGGGCGCTGCATAGCTATTTGTCTGCGTATTATCCTCAAAAATAATATTAATGAGGCGAATAATCAAACTAAAAAGCGTACTTTTGTAAGTTGACTTGATTAGCGCCTGGCAGATGATCGACCACATCACAAAAGAGAGGATAATGGATGCCGCCCGCATCGAGGATGTCATCGGCGAGTTTGTCTCGCTGAGGCGTTCCGGTGCGAACTATATCGGCCTGTGTCCTTTTCACCAGGACAATCACCCCTCGCTTAGCGTCTCTGCCACCAAGCAGATCTTCAAATGCTTCTCCTGCGGTCACTCGGGCAATGTTGTATCGTTCCTGATGGATCACGAACACATAAGCTACCCCGAGGCGCTCAAGTATCTGGCAAAGAAATACGGCATCGAGGTGGTGGAGAAGGAAGAGTCGCCAGAAGAAGCGGCGCAGCGGATGCGCAGCGACAGCCTGCTGATTGTTACGGAAGCTGCCCAGAAGTTCTACCAGGAGGTACTCTGGGACCCTGAGCGCAGCCACATGATTGGCCTTGGATATTTCCGCCAGAGGGGCTTCACAGACGATACCATCCGCCGCTTCGGCCTGGGCTATGCCCCCGCCGGCTTCGACAACTTTACCAGGTTCGCATTGGACAACGGTTACAAAGAGGAGTATCTGCTGGAAACCGGCCTCTGCATCAAGCACGATGACGGCCGTCTGTCGGACCGCTTTTACGAGCGCGTGATGTTCCCCATTTACTCGCTTGGCGGCAAGGTCATCGCTTTCGGCGGGAGGATAATGTCGTCTGAGAAAAAGGCGGCCAAGTATGTCAATTCGCCCGAGTCGATTATCTACAGCAAGAGTCGCTCTACGCTCTACGGCCTCTTCCAGGGCAAGAACGCCATCGCCCGGCAGGACAAATGCATCATGGTAGAGGGTTATGCCGATGTGATATCGATGCACCAGCGCGGCATAGAGAACGTTGTGGCCAGCAGCGGCACCGCCCTCACCGAAGGTCACATCAACCTGGTTAAGCGCTTCACAAAACACATTACCTTCATATACGACAGCGACCCGGCCGGCATAAAGGCATCCATGCGCGGGATAGACATGGTGCTGGAGGCGGGCATGGAGGTCAAGATCGTGCTTTTGCCCGATGGCGAGGACCCCGACTCTTTTGCTCAGGCAAACGAGAAGGCCGACATAGAAGAGTACATCGCAACCCACGAGCAGGATTTCATATCGTTCAAGATCGGCATTCTCTCAAAGGATATCGCCCCCAACGACATCTACGGCCGCACGCAGATGATAAACGACATCGTGCAGACGGTCTCCGTGATTCCGGACGACATAACCCGCAACGTCTATATAGAGACGGTGGCTGGAGTGTTCAACCTGCAGCAGGATTCGCTGTTTTCGCGTATCCGCCGCCTGCGTCAGAAACGGCGCGAGCAGATGGCCGCACGCAGCAATTACAACCGCGTCCGCGACGGTCAGCCCCAGAGTGAACCGCCCGCAGATGCGCCATACATGCCCGACGACGGCGGGAGCTACCCTGCCGAGAACCTGGAGCCCGTGGCGGCCAAAAGCGATACCAAAGCCATCACCAACGAATATCTGGCGGTGTGCGAACGGGAGCTGGTGGAGATGCTTGTAAAATGGGGCGAATATACCATCCACTGGGAGAGCAACATGAACTACGGCGGCGAAAAGATTCCGGAGGTGACGGTTGCGCAGTATATCCGCGGCCAGATGGAAGAGGATGCCCTGGAGTTCCAGAATCCCCTTTACAAGAAGGTCTACGACGAATATTTCTCCCTGGCGAAAACTCCGAGCGAGAATTGCGAAGAGATCCAGGGGCACGTGATAAAGTATTTCACCTTCCACGACGACAAGGATGTGCTGCAACTAACCACAGAGCTGCTCTCCGAAAGCCACCCGATAACAATAAAGAATTTTAACGACTCCCTTACCAGCGAAGAGCACCGGCTCTACAAGGATGTTCCCAGGGCGATGCTCCAATACAAATCGCGGATAGTGGGGCTGCAGCAGACCGCCCTCCAGAAAGAGATAGCGGCGGCGGGCAAAAGCGGCGACGATGCCAGGCAGAAGGAGCTGATGCGCACCTTTTTGCTGCTAGGCCAGGTTCGCGCCCGTCTGGAAAAAGAACTTAAAAAGTATTGAATGATATGGCAGACAACTACAAACGTACACTTGTAACTTGCGCCCTTCCATATGCGAACGGCCCTGTACACATCGGACACCTTGCCGGCGTCTATGTCCCGGCAGACATCTATGTGAGATACCTTCGCATGCGCTCCCGCGATGTGCTGTTCGTATGCGGAAGCGACGAACACGGCGTACCCATCACCATAAAGGCGCTCCAGCAGGGCTGCACACCCCAGGACGTAGTGGACAAATACCACGGCATAATCAAGAAGGCCTTTGCCGATTTCGGCATCGAGTTTGACATATACTCCCGCACCACCAGCAAGGTTCATGCGCAAACCGCCTCTGAATTCTTCCGCAAACTGTACGACGAGGGCAAGTTCATCGAGAAGGAGAGCGAGCAGTATTACGACGAGCAGGCTCACCAGTTCCTGGCAGACCGCTACATCATGGGCACCTGCCCCAAGTGCGGCAACGAGCGCGCCTACGGCGACCAGTGCGAGAAGTGCGGCTCTACCCTGAGCCCCGACGAACTGATAAACCCCCACTCCACCATAAGCGGCGCGCCGCTGGTAAAGAAGGCCACCAAGCACTGGTATCTCCCGCTTGACAAGTACGAACCCTGGCTGCGCGAGTGGATTCTGGAAAACCACAAGGAGTGGAAGATAAACGTTTACGGCCAGTGCAAGAGTTGGCTGGACGGTGGCCTGCAGCCCCGTGCCGTTAGCCGCGATCTGGACTGGGGCGTACCCGTTCCGGTCGAGGGTGCAGAGGGCAAGGTGCTCTACGTGTGGTTCGACGCCCCCATCGGCTACATCTCCAACACCAAGGAGTTGCTGCCCAACGACTGGGAGAAATGGTGGAAAGACCCTGAGACCAGGCTGGTACACTTCATTGGCAAGGACAACATCGTGTTCCACTGCATAGTGTTCCCCTCCATGCTCAAGGCATACGGCGGCTATATCCTCCCGGACAATGTCCCCGCCAACGAGTTCCTCAACCTCGAGGGGGACAAGATATCCACATCCCGCAACTGGGCCGTATGGCTTCACGAGTATCTCGAGGACTTCCCCGGCGGGCAGGACTTGCTCCGCTACGTGCTCACCGCCAATGCCCCCGAGACCAAGGACAACGACTTTACATGGAAGGATTTCCAGGCCCGCAACAACAGCGAGCTGGTGGCCATCCTGGGCAACTTTGTAAACCGCGCCGTGGTGCTCACCCACAAATACTTCGAAGGCAAGGTACCGGAGAACCTCAAACCGGAGGCCATAGACGGCGAGGTAATGAGCCAGATTCCCGCAATCAAGGCGGCGATAGAAGAGAATATAGAGCACTACCGCTTCCGCGAGGCGCTCAAAGAGGCGATGAACCTGGCGCGACTGGGCAACAAGTATATCAGCGACACCGAGCCCTGGAAGGTTGCCAAGAGCGACATGGAGCGCTGCGCATCCATCCTCTATCACTCCATACAGCTCTGTGCCGATATCGCGATAGCGTGCGAGCCGTTCCTCCCCTTCTCCATGGAGCGTCTGGCAAAGATGCTGAATCTTGAAAACCGCAACTGGGAGAGCTTTGGCAATGTAGAGCTGCTGGAGCCCGGCCACCAGCTGAACCCTGCAGAGCTGCTGTTCGCCAAGATAGAAGATGCACAGATTGATGCTCAGATCAAGCGGCTGGAGGATATCAAGAAGGCCAACGAAGCCGCCGCTGCCGCTGCCGCACCTCAACCCACGGTGGACCCGGCAAAGGAGCGGTGCACCTTTGAAGATTTCGAGAAGATGGATATCCGCACCGCCACCGTACTGGAGGCAGAGCGAGTGCCCAAGACCGACAAGCTGCTGCACCTTAAGATCGATACCGGGCTGGATGTGCGCGAAATAGTTTCCGGCATCGCCGAATACTACACCCCGGAAGAGATGGTAGGCAAACAGATCTGCATCCAGGCCAACCTGCAACCCCGCAAGATCCGCGGCATAGAGTCCAAAGGTATGATTCTGATGGCCCGCCAGGCCGACGGCAAAATGCGCATCGTCTCCCCCGAAGAGCCCCTTACCAACGGCGCCTGCATCGGGTAATTACTGCGCGATAAAACGATAGACTATTGTACCTTTCTGGGGGTCGGGGGCGGAGTCGCTGCGGTTAAAGCGGCTGCGGGAAGCGGCGCGTTCTGCCCACTGCCACAGCGACTTGTCTTTGGATGATGCCGATTCGATTACCTGCGCCTTGATTACGCGACCGGCACGGTTCACATAAATTGCAACGGCCACATCGCCGCCGCCAAAACCTTTGTAGGCCGGAATCGGCAGATGTGCGGCCTTACGCCCTTCCAAATCCCATGAGAGCACAGAGGGGCCGGTGTATGCCGGAGCATCGGACTTATCGTCGGCAGGCGTCTCTTTGCCACCCACATCTGCCATATCTGCCTCGGCTTCTGCGAGAGCCTTGCGGCGGGAGGCTTCCAGCTTTGCATCTACCGATGTGCCAAGCGCCTCGCGCTCTGCCTGCGCCTTGATCTGGTTGGCATCCACCGCCACATTGCGCACCACCGGCGTAGGCGCGGCGGCAATCATCGCGTCCAGCTCTTTGCTCACGCGGTCTTTGAACTCCTTGAGCTCTTCCTGCTTCTTGATGAGCTCCTGCTTGTCCTGTTGAGTAAAGTCGAGAATGAAACTGCTCTCCTTCTTAAGCTGCTGCCCAATTGAGAAAGCGAGCAGGATTATGAGCACGACAAGGTGAAAGATGATTGTCGCGTATAATCCGACCCGGTTTTCGCGCCGCCTCTGCAGGGAGTCATCGACCATTGCTACTTCCTAAGCCAGGTCTTGTCGCTCAGGGCTTTCTCTATGGTTGCCAGCAGGATGTTGATGGCCACATGGTTGTGTCCGCCCTGCGGGACGATGATATCGGCGTATCGCTTGCTGGGAGCGATGAACTGCAGGTGCATCGGCTTCACCGTTTCGTTGTAGCGCTGGATAACGGAATCGACATCCTTGCCGCGCTCTGCGATATCGCGCACCATGATGCGGGAGAGGCGGTCGTCGTCGTCGGCATCGACATACACCTTGATATCCATCTGCCTCATAAGCTTGTGGCAGGTAAAAATAAGTATCCCCTCCACAATAATGATGTCGGCCGGCTCGACGTGGATGGTCTCATCCTTGCTGCGGCCGCAGGTGATGTAAGAGTACACCGGCTGCTCTATCGCCTGCCCTTTCTTGATCATCTCCAGCTGCGAACACAGCAGGTCGAAGTCTATGGAATTGGGGTGGTCAAAGTTATAGACAGCCTTCTCTTCTTCACTCAGATCGCTGCAATCCTTGTAGTAAGAGTCCTGAGGAATCACCACGATGCGGTTTTTGAAGACCTCCTGGAGCCTGCGCACGACGGTAGATTTGCCGCTGCCGCTGCCACCTGCTATGCCGATGATTAACATGATATTGCGATTTTAGAATTCTGCGTTGTTGGGAGTGCGCGGGAACGGAATCACGTCGCGGATATTGCTCATGCCGGTAACGAACATCAGCAGCCGCTCAAAGCCCAGGCCAAAGCCGCTGTGCGGACAGCTGCCAAAGCGACGGGTATCCAGATACCACTCCAGGGTACGGTGGCTCATTCCCAGCTCGTCTATGCGGGCATTCAGCTTCTCGAAAGATGCCTCACGCTCGCTGCCGCCTATAATCTCGCCGATCTTGGGGAAGAGCACGTCCATTGCGCGCACCGTCCGTCCGTCTTCGTTCTGCTTCATGTAGAAGGCCTTGATATCCTTCGGATAATCTGTAAGGATGACCGGCTTGCAGAAATGCTTCTCTACCAGATAGCGCTCGTGCTCGCTCTGCAGGTCGATGCCCCAGCCCACCGGATACTCGAACTTTACACCGTCTGCGACAGCCTTCTCCAGTATCTCGATGCCCTCGGTGTAGGTCAGGCGCACAAAACTCTCTTTCAACACCCCCTGCAGGCGCTCCAGAAGCTCCTTGTCGAACATGTTGTTCAGGAAGGTGATATCGTCCAGGCAGTGGTCCAGCGCATACTGCACCAGATACTTGATGAACTCCTCTGCCAGGTCCATGTTGTCCTTGATATCGTAGAATGCCATCTCCGGCTCTATCATCCAGAACTCTGCCAGGTGGCGCGGGGTGTTGCTGTTCTCTGCCCGGAAAGTGGGGCCGAAGGTGTAAATCTCGCCCAGCGCGGTTGCGCCCAGCTCACCCTCCAGCTGCCCGGAAACGGTGAGCGAGGTGAGGCGGCCAAAGAAATCCTTTGTGTAATCCACCTTGCCCTCCTCTGTACGGGGAGGATTGTCTACGTCAAGGGTTGTAACCTGGAACATGGCGCCGGCCCCCTCTGCATCGGCAGCGGTGATAAGCGGGGTGTGCAGATAGTAGAAACCCTTGCTGTTAAAGAAATTGTGGATTGCAAACGCCATGTTGTGACGGATGCGGAGCACTGCCCCGAAGGTGTTGGTGCGGGGACGCAGGTGGGCTATCTCACGCAGGAATTCCATGCTGTGGCCCTTCTTCTGCAGGGGATAGGTGGCATCGCACTCGCCGTAAATCTCTATCCCGGTAGCCTGGATTTCAACCGCCTGGCCACTCCCCTGTGAAGCCACCAGATCGCCGGTAACCGCCAGGCAGGCGCCGGTGGTAATGCGTTTCATAAGCTCTTCGTCGAACTTGGCAAGGTCGCATACGATCTGGATATTATTTATCGTAGAACCGTCGTTGAGGGCGATGAACGCCACATTCTTATTGCCGCGCTTGGTGCGGACCCAACCTTTTGCGAGCACCTTGCATCCGGGTGTCTCTTTCAACAACTGAGCTACTTTTTTTCTTTCCATGATGGTTTATCGATTAATCAAACTGTAAAAATACTCGTTTGGCCACTAATTACCAAATTGGAATTTGCGATGGCGGGCCGCCCTGGCCTGTTTGCGGGCCGCCTTTATCTGTTCCAGACACTTATCGTCAAGGGCAAACTGCCTGAAACACTCAAAGATATGCTCCACCGCCAGGTGGCTGGGATGGGTCATATTCTCTTCGTAAAAACGATAGTCCCGCAGCTCGTCCATCATAATCTCGTACGCCGGGAAATAGTGCACGTTGCCATAGCGCGCCTGCAGGGCATCGATTGCCAGCAGCAGCGAAGCCTTGCTTAGCTGGTTGCCGTGCGCCCCGTCGGCCATGTGACGGATCGGGCTCACGGTGAATATCCACCGCTTCTGGGGGTGACGTTCCACTACAGGAGAGAGCAACGCCACGCTCTGCTCTGCCGAGAGGCGTTCGCGGATAAACTGCGACGCTGCTATCTTATGGCAGTTGGAGACAATCATATCCCTTTCGATATGACGGAACACCCAGCTGGTACCCAGCGTCACCACGCACACGTCGGCTGCAGCAAAGGCATCTGCTGCGGCAAGCAGGGAACTATTGGCGTTTGTAAGGAATTCCTCTGCAGAGGGGCGGGAAAAACGGCTGTGGTGCCAGAAAGATGTGTGCAGGCCCTCGCTGCAAATGACATCGGCAGCGGTAAACAGATCACGCGACTCCAGCCGCAAGAAAGATTGCGCGATAGAGGCCGGGTTATAGAGCACGCCAAACGGGTTTCGGACCACATCAAAGCCCGCCTCTGCCATTATGTCGCCAATCGAATCGGCAAAGCACGACCCGACAAAGAAGAACCTGTCGCCATAGCCCGCCTTATCGGCCAGCGGCTCAATCGATACCGGTGTCGTGAGATTCATTCTTTACAGCGGTCAGAATCAGTTTGTCGGTCTGTTGGTATATCGGATAGAAGGCTTCGTCGCCCATCGGGGTAAAGCGGGCAATCAGCGCCCTGACCTGCGTCAGCATAAAGTCTCTGGAGCGTTCCCACTCGCCAGGGCCGGGATTGACCTTGTTGCGGGCGGCGAAAGACAAGAAGCCATCCTCTATGCCGATGCCGCCTATAAAGCGGTTGAAAGATGCCATATCCCTGGCCGCAGCGATCTGCTCGGTATGGGCGTCAAGCACCTCCGATGCATATTTTATCTGGAGACCAAGCCGGTTGCACTCTACATAGAAATCTGTTACACCCACCGTATCCACCGGAACGAATACGTCCGGCACGATTCCGCCTCCGCCATACACCGTGCGGCCGCCCACGGTCTTGTACTGGACCTCGTCTTCAAGCTTGATGCTGTCGGCAGAGAACATCTCGCCGTTGGCATACCGCTCGTATATTTCGAGTTCATAATCGTCGCTGTAGGGCTTCTGGATGCACCTGCCGGAGGGGGTATAATACCTTGCCACGGTGAGCCTTATGCCAGATCCGTCGGAGAAATAGACGGGCTCCTGCACCAAACCCTTGCCAAAAGAGCGCACACCGTAAATGGTTCCGCGGTCGTTGTCCTGAATGGCTCCGGCCACAATCTCGCTGGCCGATGCGCTGCCGGAATTGATAAGCACCGCAACCTCAACATCCTGGTTGCGGCCGCGTCCGTCGGCACGCATATCGGTACGGGGACGCGCCTTGCCCTCCATGTAAACTATCATCTGACCCTTGCGGAGCATCTCGTTTGCCAGCAGCATCGCCTGGTCGAGATAGCCGCCGCTGTTGTCGCGGAGGTCAAGCACCAGACGCTTCATCCCGTTGTCACGGAGCTTCTCCATAGACTTCACAAACTCCATGTGGGTTGTGCGGGCAAACTTGCCAAGCTTGATATAGCCGGTGGTGTCGTTGATCATATAGGCAATATCGATGCTGTTGAGCGGTATCTTGTCGCGGACAATGGTGAACGGTATCAGTTCGTCGGAACCGTGACGCAGGATACTGATAATCACCTTGGTATCCTTGGGACCGCGCATCAGCGATATCATGGTGTCCTGAGGCATCTTGACCCCGGCGATGACCCTCTCGTCTACCTTTATCACGCGGTCGCCGACCCTCAGTCCAGCCTTTTCTGACGGGCCGCCGGATATCACGGAATTCACCACAACCGTGTCGTTGGGGACATTGAACTGTATGCCGATCCCCTCAAACCCGCCTGAAAGCGACTCCTCTGCCTCTTTGAGTTCCTGCGGAGGGAGATATACAGAGTGCGGGTCAAGCTCCCGCATAACATTGGGGATGATATCCTCTATAACCTGCTTGTGGTCTATGTCATCGACATAATTCTTGTCCACGCTCTCCAGCACCAGCAACAGCTTTGACCATTCAGAAGCCACTGCGTTGACATTCAGTTTGCCCCTGCGCGAAGATGGGAGCGCACGGATCACTATGCCAGCTGCCAAAGCTATGGTAATCACCCACAGAAGCGGGCGGACGACCTTGTCAAAAACGTTTTTATTCATACTTGCAAACCTCTATTCCTGCCCTTCTGAGAAGGTCCAACCCATCTGTGATACGATATTCGCGACGATAGACCACACGGGTGATACCGCTTTGGATTATCAGCTTGGCGCACTCCATGCAGGGCGAGTCGGTTACATACAGGGTTGCCCCCTCGCTGCTGTTGTGGCTCATGGCCACCTTTGTTATGGCATTGGCCTCGGCATGCAGCACGTAGGGTTTTGTAACCCCGTTCTCTTCGCACACATTTTCGAAGCCGCGGGGGGTACCGTTATAACCGTCGGATATAATCATCCTGTCCTTCACTATCAGCGCCCCTACCTGACGGCGCTGGCAATAAGAGTTGCGCGCCCAGATGTCGGCCATGTCCAGATAGCTGCGATCGAATTGTTGCTGTTTGTCTGTCATATCTAAGCAAAAAGGTTTATCGCTGGTAAAGATAGCGTTTTATACTGTTTTTGGGAGTTTTTTCAAACTCTTCAGAGAAAATCTCGACCCGGGCTATGGTGCAATAGGTGGGCAGCTCCTGGTTGAGGGTGCGGATCTCTGCCTTGAGCGTCTGGTAGAGGTCGTCTTCGCTCATGTTATCTGCCACCACCAGCTCCTTGTCGGGCACAATAAGCGCCAGCAGCTGGTTTTTATCTGCCACCACCAGCGATTCCTGCACGTAGGGCAGATTGTTTATCATGCTCTCTATCTCTTCCGGGAAGATGTTCTGCCCGGCCGCTGTAAGTATCATGCTGTTGCAGCGCCCCTTGAGCGAGAGGTAACCGTCCTTATCCAAAGTGCCCATGTCGCCGGTGCGGAACCAACCGTCGCTGCCCATAACCTCGGCGGTCTGGCGCGGCATCTTGTAATAGCCAAGAAAGAGATTGCCGCCGCGGATATACACCTCCCCGGGGATATTCGCCGCATCGGGCGAGTCTATGCGGATCTCGTTATAGAATGCCCGCTGACCGCAGGTGTGGGGCTTGTTGTTTGCGTGGCTGGAGAGCGACACCAGCGGGCCGCACTCTGTCATACCGCTGCCCACGGTGTACTTAAAGCCGATATCCACCAGGAAATCCTCCATCCGGGAGTTGAGCGGGGCGCCGCCCACCACCACCTCGGAAAAGTTGCCGCCAAAGGTCTCTGTCAGCAGCCGGTTAGCCTCTCTCTTCTGCTCCGGCGTAAGGTCCGCGGCATCAATGTCGCAGCCCACCTCCCGCATCACCTTGCGGCACAACTTCTCCATAACCAGAGGCACCGTCATGATTATGTCTGGACGTATCCGGCTAAAAGTATCCCGTATCACCGTAGGGCTTGGCGGACGCATCAGAAAATGGACGTGCGCACCTATTGTCATCTCAAAGATAAGATCCATCGTGAGTCCGTACATGTGCGCAGTGGGGAGCATCGATACCACATTTGCATTGCAGTCCAGCTGTGGCGCCACCCTGTGCATCAGCTCTATGTTCTTAACTATCGAGCGGCTGGGGAGCATCACCCCCTTGGCAAAGCCGCTGGTGCCGGAGGTATAGTTGATAAGGGCCAGCGTGTCGCTTTCGTCGCTCTGGAATATCAGATCGTCGGGGCCAAAGCCGCCGGAGTATTCTTCACGCAGGGACGCCTTAACACAGGCCAGAACATCGGCCAGTGCGGCATCGGACGCGCTCACGGGGACGAAATCCTCCATGCGGACAACCGCTTTGAGCTGGGGCATGGCCGATTCGTCCAGATTCTCGATACAGGAACTGCCGGCAAACAGCATACGGGCATCGCTATGGTTCACAAGGTAATGGATATTGCCGGCGCGGAAATCGCTCAGTATCGGCACCGGAACCGCCCCGGCCGACAGCGTTGCAAGAAACGCCACCGCCCAGTTGACCTGGTTGCGCGAGCAGATGGCGATCTTATCGCCACGGCCGATACCGCACCCGGTAAACATCCGCTGCAGGGTGACGATACGCCAGGCCAGATCCTTATACAGGATGGTCTCCCCGTCGCAGTTGGATAGGGCCGGCCTCTCCCAATGCTCACGGATACTGTCTTGAAGCAGTCTATTTAACGATTCACACTCCATTGCCGTTATTTACGATACCGCCTGCCTAGAGCACAGGTGACTGTAGAGTCCACCCCTGGCGATAAGGTCTTTGTGAGTCCCCCGCTCTGCGATGACTCCATCCTGGAGGACAATTATTTCGTCTGCATGCTGGATGGTGGAGAGCCTGTGCGCGATAACCAGCGAGGTGCGGTTGGCCATAAGCTGTGTCAGGGCATCCTGCACCAGCCGCTCGCTCTCCGTATCCAGAGCGCTGGTTGCCTCGTCCAGAATCAGCACCGGAGGATTCTTGAGCACAGCGCGCGCTATCGCAATCCTTTGCCGCTGACCGCCCGAAAGGCGTTGGCCACGGTCACCTATGTTGGTTTGGTATCCCTGCGGCATAGCCGATATAAACTCATCGGCATTGGCCATCCGGGCCGCCTGCACGACATCCTTCTCTTCTACACCTTCTATGCCAAAGGTTATGTTGTTGTACACGGTATCGTTGAACAGGATTGACTCCTGCGTAACCACGCCCAACTGACGGATCAGATCTGCAATGCGGTAGCGGCGGATATCCACCCCGTCTATGCGGATGGTGCCGGAAGTAACATCCCAGAAACGCGGCAGCAGGTCCGCAATGGTCGATTTGCCAGCACCGGACGGTCCCACGATCGCCACCGTTTTCCCTTTTTCTATCCTGAAGCTGATATGCTTCAGTACCGGTCCGTCGCCATAGTCAAAGGTTACGTCATCGAACTCGATGGCCTCTTTGAAACTCTCCAGAGGCAGGGCATCTGGTACCTGTTTGATATCGCTTTCTGCATCCAGTATGGCAAAGATACGATTGCCCGAGACAAGCCCCTTGCGGATGCTGGCGTAGGCTGCGGCGATGGCTTTGGTGGGTTCGAGCACCCGCCAGTAAAAGCCGATGTAAACCACAAACGACGGCCAGCTCATCCCAAGCTGCCCGCGCAGGTTGAGCCACCCGCCGTAGAAGAGCACCACCACCGCCACCGTAATGCCCAGAAATTCCGACACCGGCGAAGCCAGCTCCTGCCGGTTGGAGATTGCCTGGCTGACCTGTTTGTGCCGCAGGTTGTCCTTTGCGAACTGCCGCTGCACATATTTCTCTGCGCTGAAGGCCTTGATGATGCGCGAGCCCGATATCGCCTCTTCGAACCGACTGGTAATCTGCCCCATAAGCGACTGTGTAACGGCCGCCTCCCGCCGCAGGTTGTGGGTGATGCGGCTAATCACAAAGGCCGATACGGGTATCGCCACCAGCGAAACGATGGTCAGTCGGGGCGACATGTAAAACAGCATCGCCAGAAAGCCTATGGCCAGCAGCGGTTCGCGGAAGATGATATGGAAACTGCTCGCCACGGTGTTCTGCACCTCATTCACATCGTTGGAAATGCTGGAGAGGATATCCCCTTTTCGCTTGTCGCTGAAGTAGCCGATGGCCAGCGTGCTTATTTTGGCAAACAGATCGCGACGGATGTTCATCATCAGCCGGGTCTTCATGCTCACCAGTATCCTTTGCGAGAGGTAGCGGGTCAGGTTTGACAGCAGCGATGCCGCAACAAGCGCCCCCGATACCGCCAGCAGGCCGCGGAGCACACCGCCAGAGGCAATCGTGCCGCCCAGCAGATACTGGAACATCTGCTCAAAGTAACTTACGGATAGCGAAAACTCCGGCTTTGAAACCACCGTCGTCATGGTTTCGGGCTCGAAGAGCACCGACAGCACCGGGCCGATAAGCGCATAGTTGGCTATGCCAAACACTACGGAGAGCAGCGAAAGGGCCAGATAGCCCGGCCAGTAGAGTCCGTAGGGCTTTGCATAAGAGAGTATCCTGCGAAAGGTGGTCATGTGCCTGTAGCGCGCCATTATCTAAAACGCAGTATGTCGGGCAAACGTTTCCGGCATACTGCGTCTTAGGCTTATCGTCGGCCGAAAAGCTCCGGCCAGTTTATTTCTTCTCCTCTTCTACGAAAGGCATAACCTCATGAAGCTCAACCTTGAACTTCAGGGTCTGGTTGGGGCCCATGGGGCCGCGTACGCCGTATGCCAGCTCGGAAGGGATCCAGAGAATGACCTCGCTCCCCTCGTCGCAGAACATCAGACCATCCTGCCAGCCCTCGATAACGCGGCTCAGCACGAAGGTAGCTGTGTCGCCACGCTCGTAAGAAGAATCGAACACTTTGCCGTCCAGGGTGCAGCCCTCGTAGCTAACCTTTACGGTATCCTGCTGGCTGGTGGGGAACACGCCGTTACCCTTGCGGACAACCATATACTGGAGACCTTTGAAAGTGGTCTCTACGCCCTCTGCAGTGGTGTTCTTTGCGAGGAACTCTTCGCCGGCCTTCTTGTTGACCTCTGCCATGATGTTCTCGCGCTTCTGCATGAACTCGCTCATCTTGGTATTTACATACATCTGGTCCAGTGCGGGGTTGTCGCCCTTCATCACATCCTTCATACCGCGCAGTATAGCGTTCAGGTTCAGGTCACCAAGGTTGTTCAGGGTGATCATCTGGCCAAAATAAACGCCAAGTGCATAACTTGCGGTATCGACCTCAGCCTTGGAAATACCTGCGGGCTGTTTTTCAACGGAGGGAAGGGTGTAGCAAGAAACAGTCATAAGGGCCACCATGGCGCCGACTGCAAAAAACTTAAAAGATTTCATTGCGTGATTAAATTATTTTTAAACTCTATAAATATCTAATTGTGAACTGCAAATATATTCAATATTTCAAAAATAGGGTAAAATAGTCCATAAGTTTTTTTGGTGAAGTTGTTTTTTGAGGGTATATTTGGTATTCGGGACGATTTGTGAACGATCCGCTATGACCATCAGCAGAGAAGAATTACACACAAGATTAAAGACCTTCTTCGGGTTCGATTCTTTCAAGGGGAACCAGGAAGAGATTATCACCCACCTCATTGAGGGGCACGACGCCTTTGTGCTGATGCCCACCGGAGGCGGCAAGTCGCTGTGTTACCAGTTGCCGGCCCTTTGCCTGCCCGGCTGCGCTATTGTAATCTCCCCCCTGATAGCCCTGATGAAGAATCAGGTGGATGCCCTGCGCGAGTTTGTCCATACGGAAGACAGCGCCCACATCGCCCACTTTCTGAACTCCTCGCTAAGCAAGACGCAAATCCAGCAGGTCCGCGCCGACCTGGTGGCGGGCCGCACCAAGCTGCTCTACGTCGCCCCCGAATCGCTCACCAAAGAAGAGAACGTGGCGATGCTCAAATCTATCAGGATTTCGTTCTACGCCATCGACGAGGCGCACTGTATCTCAGAGTGGGGACACGACTTCCGCCCGGAATACCGGCGCATCAACGAGACGGTGACGCAGATTGGCAAGGCACCCATCATCGCCCTCACGGCAACCGCCACTCCCAAGGTCCAGTCCGATATCCAGAAGAACCTGGGGATGACCAACGCCAAGGTGTTCAAATCGTCTTTCAACCGCCCCAATCTCTACTACGAAATCCGCGACAAGAGCGATGCAAAGCGGGAAATCATCAAGTTCATCAAAGAGAACAAGGGCAAGAGCGGCATAATCTACTGCCTGAGCCGCAAGAAGGTAGAGGAGCTGTCGGAACTGCTCAACGTGAACGGTATCAAGGCGCGCCCCTACCACGCCGGGCTGGACGCTGCCACCCGCGCCGCCAACCAGGACGACTTTTTGATGGAACGGGCAGATGTGATTGTGGCGACCATCGCCTTTGGTATGGGCATAGATAAGCCCGACGTCCGTTTTGTGATTCATTACGACGTCCCCAAGAGCCTGGAGGGTTACTATCAGGAGACCGGACGGGCCGGGCGCGACGGCGGCGAGGGCAAGTGCATCACCTTCTACAACCACAAGGACATCCAGAAGCTGGAGAAGTTCATGCAGGGCAAACCCATCTCGGAACAGGAGATCGGCAAGCAGCTGCTGCTGGATGTGGTATCCTATGCAGAGAGCAACCAGTGCCGCCGCAAGATACTGCTCAACTACTTTGGCGAAGACTATCCGCACGACAACTGCGGCTGCTGCGACAACTGCCTCTACCCCAAGGAGCAGTTCAACGGACAGCAGCAGATGCTCTATGTGATGGAGCTGATTCTCTCCCTCAAGGAGAATTTCAAGACGGAACATCTTGCCGATATACTCTCCGGTTCCTCCAACTCCCTTATAAAGTCTTACAACCACCACAAGCACCCGCTGTTCGGCATCGGGAGCGACCGCGACACCCGCTTCTGGGCTGCCGTGATACGACAGGGGCTGGTACTCCACCTGCTGGACAAGGATATCGACCGATACGGCCTGATAAACATCACCCCCAAGGGGATGGAGTTCTACAGGAACCCCTACCCGATCATGCTCACAGAACAGCGTTCTTTCACAGAATACGACGATGACGACGACGATGGTATCGTCACCCGTCCAAAACCGGGCGCTGCCGGCGGTGGCGGAGACCCCATCCTGCTGGCCATCCTCAAGCAGGTGAGAAGCGATCTTAGCCGCAAGCTCAACCTCCCGCCGTGGGTGATATTCGCCGACCCGTCGCTTGAAGACATGTCGATACTGTATCCCGTCACGCTTGAAGAGCTGCACCACTGCCAGGGTGTCGGCGAGGGCAAGGCGCGCAAGTTTGGCAAGGAGTTTATCAAGGTCATAGAGCGGTATGTAGAGGAGAACGACATACTGCGCCCCGACGATATCATGGTGCGCAACATCGCCAACAAATCCGGGGTGAAGATCTTCATTATCCAGAGCATCGACCGCAAGATGCCCTTCGAGGAGATATGCCGCGCCAAGGATATGGATATGTGCGAGCTGCTGGACGAAATAGAATCCATAGTAAACTCCGGCACCCGCATCAACATAGACTACTATATCCACCGTGCAGTGGATATGGACGATATGGAGGATATCTACACCTACTTTAAGGAAGAGGCGCACAGCGACTCGATAGACGATGCGATGCGCGACCTTGCCGGATACGACGAGATGGAGGTACGCCTGGTACGCATCAAGTTTATCTCGGAGATAGGGAATTAATCCAGCTTAATCCAGTTTATAGAGATGTCGCGGCGCCAGTAAGTCATCTGCTTCTTGGCGTAGTGACGGGTGTTTCGCTTGATAAGCCGCTCCGCCTCTTCCAGGGGGTATTTCCCGTCGAAATAATCGAACAGCTCTTTGTAGCCCACTGTATTCAGCGCCGGCAGGTCGCGGTATCCCGCCAGCGAGCGCGCCTCCTGCTCCAGCCCCTCCTCCATCATCTTCTCTACACGGGCATCAATGCGGGCATACAGCGCCTCCCGCTCCCGGGTAAGACCGATTTTCTCTATCTGGAACGGACGCTGCTTGGCTGGCGAAGTCTTGAAAGAGGAGAACTTGCGGCCGGTGGCGATTGTCACCTCCAGGGCACGCACCACCCGCTGCCGGTTGGCAATATCGATTGAGTGGTAGCTCTCAGGATCCAGTTGCTCCAGCTGCCGCTGCAGTGATTCGATGCCTTCAGTATCCATACGGCGCATGAGTTCGCTGCGGATTTGCAGCTCCGACGGCGGGAAATCGTCCAGCCCGTCGCACAGCGCATCGATATAGAATCCGGAACCGCCTGTCATAACCAGCGTGTCGTGGTCTTTGAAGAGTTCCTGGAGCAGCGCCATCGCCTCCAGCTCAAATATGCCGGCGGTGTAATGCTCTTCAACAGAGTGGTTGGCTATCATATAGTGCTGCACGGCAGCCAGCTGCTCCTCTGAGGGTCGCGCCACGCCTATTTTCATCTCGCGGAAGATCTGCCGCGAATCACAATTGATTATCGGGGAATGTAACTGCTGCGCCTTCGCGATTGCAAAGTCGCTCTTGCCCACCGCCGTGGGACCGAGTATAATCAGCAGTTTTTTAGTCAAGGGTGTCGTCTTCGAGGCCGCCGTCGTAGATCTCCTCCTGCCCGTCCTCGTCGTCTTCGTCTTCCTCGTCGTCGTCAAAATCTATAGCGGGTGCACCTGCGCCACGGACGGGATTCTCGTAGAGGTAATCTTCATATTTGTCGGCAAACTGGCCGGGGTTGTGCCCTTTTTCTGCAATCAGCAGCGGATAGCTGCGACGCGGATCCTCTTCCATCTCGCCCTCGATAGACAGGTTGATGGTACGCTTGCTGCGCAGGTCATAGACCAGATCGAAGCGGACCTGCTCCCTGCCGGCCACATCGGCAAAGGTAATCCTGTCCAGGGTACCGTCGCCAAGATCAAAGAGACCGTACTGGCTGGTGCACTTGCCGGAAGCATCGTATGCCCTGTATATCACCATCTGGTCTGTAGAAAAGCACAACTCGCCCAGTATGAACTTGTTGAAACGGAACAGGTTCATATCGGCGCGGACTGCCCACTCGCGCATAAATACCCTGCTGACAGGGACGGTAGCCTTTATCTTATATATCTTCATATCACACGTATGTCTTTTGACACTTTGCAAAAGTACAAATAATGGCGTATATTCGCAACATAAATGAACCTCGGGCCACAATCTCACTCCGATTGCTACAAGAGCATAAGCGCCCCCTGCAAAGGCATCTTCAAGGACAAGGGGAGCAAGTTTCTCGCTTTTGCATATCCCGTAGACAGCGAAGAGCAGGTAAAGGAGATCATCTCGGGTATCAGGAAAGAGTATTTTGACGCCCGGCACCATTGCTACGCCTACAGGCTGGGCCTGATGGCGGACAAATGGCGCGCCAACGACGACGGCGAGCCCTCTTCCACCGCCGGGAAGCCGATACTGGGGCAGCTTGTCGCAAACGACCTTAGCGACATCCTTATAGTCGTGGTCCGCTATTTTGGCGGCATACTGCTGGGCACGCCCGGCCTTATCAACGCCTACAAATCGGCTGCTGCCGATGCTATCGCCAATGCCACGGTGGTAGAGAAAATCGCCACGGTGCGCTATCGTATCCGCTTCGATTATGCCAGGATGAACGCCGTAATGAAGTGTCTCAAAGATTTCCACCTGCCGGTGGAGGTTCCCGAATACGGCGACGAGTGCACTCTGGAAACATCCGTAAGGCTCACATCCGAAGCTTCATTTACCGATACAATGAACAAGATCTGCATATGTCAAAGAGTCTGATATCAATCAACGATTTCTCCCGGGACGAACTCCTGCACATCCTTTCTGTAGCCCGCGAAATGGAGGAGACCGGCAGCAGCAAGCTGCTGGACGGCAAGGTGGTGGCGTGCCTGTTCTTTGAACCCTCCACCCGCACCCGCCTCAGCTTTGAGACGGCCGCCAAACGCCTTGGGGCAAAGGTCATCGGCTTCAGCGACGTGGCCAACACCAGCATCAGCAAGGGAGAAACCCTCAAGGACACCATAAAGATGGTATCCAATTATGTAGATATCATCGTGATGCGGCACCCGCTGGAGGGGGCCGCCCGCTACGCCAGCGAGATATGCGACATTCCGGTGGTGAATGCCGGCGACGGCGCCAACCAGCACCCCAGCCAGACACTGCTCGACCTCTACACGATCCTCCAGACCCAGGGTCGTCTGGAGAGGGTTGCCGTGAACATGGTGGGCGATTTGAAATACGGGCGCACGGTCCATTCGCTGCTGCAGGCCCTATCACACTTTGACCCGGAGTTCATATTCACCGCACCAGAGGCCCTGCGCATGCCGGCGGAATACAAGACCTTCCTTGAAAAGCGCGGCATCCCGTTCCTGGAGACCGACTCGCTCATGGAGCACCTCTGCGACTGCGACAT
This sequence comes from Bacteroidales bacterium, assembly GCA_017446775.1. Lineage (GTDB taxonomy): Bacteria > Bacteroidota > Bacteroidia > Bacteroidales > UBA932 > Equibacterium. The sequence goes on from JAFSQE010000005.1 coordinate 21,507, forward strand.
TCTGTACATGACCCGCGTACAGCAGGAACGGTTCAGCGACCCCATGGAATACGAGAAGTTCAAGGATGTCTACCGCCTGGAGCGCTCTATGCTTGCCGGAGTGCGCGAGAACATGAAGATACTGCACCCCCTGCCGCGCGTGGGCGAGATTGCAGAAGATGTGGACAACACCCCCTATGCATATTATTTCAAGCAGGCCCAGAACGGCATGTATGTCCGCATGGCCATCATCGCCTGCCTGCTGGGTTACAGATAAACCACCGATATGTCAGAGAGAAACACACAACTCAAGGTGAGTGCCATAAAAGACGGCACCGTACTGGACCATATCCCGGCGCAGAGCCTCTTCCAGGTAATCGATATCCTGGATCTGAGCCACTGCGGCAATCCCGTCACCATCGGGGTCAATCTGGAGAGCAAGACTCTGGGACGCAAGGGAATCATCAAGATTTCCGACCGCTTCTTTTTAGACGAAGAGCTCAGCCGCATCGCACTGGCAGCTCCCGATGCCACGGTGAACATCATCCGCGACTATCAGGTGGTATCCAAGAAACGGATAGAACTCCCCGCCGAGGTCATCGGCATAGCCAAATGTTCCAACCCGATGTGCGTTACAAACAACCAGGCCGTAACCACCCGCTTTGCCACCGTTGTCGAGGATAAAAAAGTCAAACTTTTGTGCCACTATTGCGAGAAAACCACAGAGGAATTTATACCTTTACGCCATTAAAAGAGTAACATTATAACAGATACAGGCAATGAAAAAAGCTTACAACTTCAACGCAGGCCCCTGCGTTCTTCCCCAAGCCGCCATCGACGCTGCGATAGCCGCCCTCAAGGATTTCAAAGGTACCGGAATGTCGGTTATTGAGGTTTCGCACCGCAGCAAAGAGTGGGGCGAGGTTATGGATGAATGCCGCGCGCTCTGGCGCGAGCTTCTCCACATTCCCGAAGAATATGAGATACTGTTCATGGCGGGCGGTGCTTCCACCCAGTTTTTGACAGTGCCGATGAACCTTCTGGAGAAAAAAGCCGCGTACCTTGAGACGGGCGTCTGGGCAAAGAAGGCCTGCAAAGAGGCATCCGCGCTGGGCGAGACAGTTGTTGTGGCATCTTCTGCCGACAAGACCTTCAGCTACATCCCCAAGGGGTGGACAATCCCCACCGACGTGGACTATTTCCATATCACCACCAACAACACCATCTACGGCACCGAGATCCGCACCGATATCGACAGCCCCGTACCGCTGGTAGCCGATATGTCTTCTGATATCATGAGCCGTCCCGTGGATGTAAGCAAATACGGCGTCATCTACGGCGGCGCCCAGAAGAACGTAGGCCCCGCCGGAGTGGCTTTCTGCATCATCCGCAGGGATCTGCTGGGCAAGGTGAGCCGCCACATCCCCACCATGCTCAACTACCAGACCCATATCGACGGCGCATCCATGTTCAACACCCCGCCCGTATTCTCAATCTTCGTCATGAACGAGACCCTCAAGTGGCTCAAGGGGATTGGAGGGGTAGAAGCCATCCACAAGATCAATGTCAGCAAGGCCCAGATGCTTTACGACGAGATTGACCGCAACAGCATGTTTGTGGGCACCGCAGCCAAAGAAGACCGCTCTATCATGAACCTCTGCTTTGTGATGGCTCCCGGCAAAGAGGCTTTGCAAGACGAATTCCTCGCCTTTGCAAAAGAGCGTGGCATGGTGGGCATCAAGGGGCACCGCAGCGTGGGCGGGTTCCGCGCATCGCTCTACAACGCCTGCCCCGTGGAGGCCGTCCAGGCACTTATCGCCTGCATGCAGGAATTCGAAAAAATCCATAAGTAACATATCATGAAAGTTCTTGTTGCTACAGAAAAGCCCTTTGCAGCCGCTGCCGTGGCTGGTATCAGAGATATCGTAGAGGGTGCTGGACACACTCTCGCCCTGCTTGAGAAATATACCTGTAAAGAGGAGTTGCTGGCAGCTGTTGCCGATGCCGACGCGCTCATAGTCCGTTCCGACAAAGTCACCGCAGAGGTGGCCGATGCGGCCAAAAACCTCAAGATAGTTGTACGCGCCGGTGCCGGTTTCGACAATCTGGACCTCGACGCCCTCAGCGCGCACAAGGTGGTGGCCATGAACACCCCCGGCCAGAACGCCAACGCAGTGGCCGAGTTGGCCATTGCCATGATGATTTACATGTGCCGGAACCAGTTCACCCCCGCCACTGGCAGCGAAATCATGGGCAAGAAGATCGGCATCCAGGCCTTCGGGAATGTGGGCCGTCTGGTGGGCAAGAAGGCAGAGGCGCTGGGCATGGGCGTGATGGCCATAGACCCGTTTATCCCTGCAGAAAAGATTAAAGAGATGGGCGCAGAGCCGGCCGCAAGCCTGGAAGAACTTTACGGCAGCTGCAATTTTGTGTCTATCCATATCCCCGCAACCCCCGAGACCATCGGCAGCATCGGCTACGACCTTATCACCAGGATGCCCAAGGGTGCGACCCTTATCAACACCGCGCGCAAGGAGGTCATTGACGAGTCCGGGCTGGAAAAGGCCCTGGAAGACCGTCCCGATTTGAAATACGCCACCGACATCGCCCCGTCCAACTACGCCGCACTGCGCGAGAAGTTTGGCGAACGGGTATTCGCGACCCCCAAGAAGATGGGCGCCCAGACCGCAGAGGCCAACCTCAACGCCGGCCTGGCTGCAGCAAATCAAATCTGCGCCTTCTTTGAGACTGGATGTACTAAATTTCAACTCAACAATTTTTAATCACATATGGTAAAAGTCAAACCTTTTGCTGCACTTCGGCCGCCCAGAAAATTCGCGGCCGAAGTTGCTTCTCGCCCCTATGATGTCCTGAATTCAGAAGAAGCCAGGGCAGAGGCCGGCGAGAAATCGCTACTGCACATCATAAAGCCGGAGATCGATTTTGACCCGATTGCCGGCGAGCACGAACCCCGCGTATATGCAAAGGCTGTGGAGAATCTGCACAAATGGCAGGCAAACGGCTGGCTGGTCCAGGATAGTGCAGAGCACTATTATGTGTATGCCCAGACTATGGATTCCCGCACCCAGTACGGGCTGGTGCTCTGCGCCTATGTAGATGATTACCTGAGCGGCGCCATCAAGAAACACGAGCTCACCCGCAAAGAGAAGGAAGACGACCGCATGCGCCACTTCCGCGACCAGAACGCCAACGTAGAGCCGGTGTTCCTGGCATTCCGCGACAATGCCGTGCTTGAAGAGATCATCCGCCGCACCATCGCCGCCGAACCGGAATACGATTTTGTGGCAGAGGACGGCATCGGGCATACATTGTGGGTTGTCAACGACAAGGCTGACACCGCCGCCATCACCGCCGCTTTTGCCGGCATCGATGCGATGTATATCGCCGACGGGCATCACCGCACCGCAGCCAGTGTCCGTATCGGGGTAGAGAAGCGCGAGCAGAACCCGAATCACCGTGGCGACGAGGAGTACAACTATTTCATGGCTGTGGCATTCCCGCAGAGCGAGCTCAAGATAATGGATTACAACCGCGTTGTGAAAGACCTCAACGGCCTTAGTACCAAGCAGTTCATAGAGGCTCTGCAGAAAGATTTCGTTGTGGAGTGCCGCTGCGACTGCACCCTGGACGGGGGCAAATGCGAGTGTGAACTCCCCTGCCACTGTCCGTCAACAGTTCCTTACAGGCCGGAGAAACTTCACAACTTCTCCATGTATCTGGAGGGCGTATGGTATTCCCTCACTGCAAAGCCGGGCACTTACAACGACAGCGACCCCATAGGCGTGCTGGACGTTACGGTGCTCTCCAACCTGGTGCTGGACAAGATTCTGGGCATAAAAGACCTGCGCACCGACAAGCGTATCGACTTTGTGGGCGGCATCCGCGGCCTGGGCGAACTCAAAAGGCGTGTGGATTCCGGAGAGATGGCTGTAGCTTTCGCCCTCTATCCCGTGTCCATGGACCAGCTGATAACCATTGCCGACACCGGTAACATCATGCCACCCAAGACGACATGGTTCGAACCCAAGCTCCGCAGCGGTCTGTTTATTCACTTTTTGCAATAAAATTTTTACCTTAGTCGAAATTTACCCGTTTGGACAATTATTATCAACAAACAAATAACACTATGACACAAACTAAATCACAGAACTACACACCTGCAATCATTGTGATGTTCGCCCTCTTCTTCATGATCGCCTTCGTCACAAACCTCGCCGGTTCGATGGGTGTGGTTGTTACCAACCAGTTTGGCGCCAGCAAGGCTCTCAGCCAGCTTGGCACTCTCGCAAACTTTATCGCATACGCCTGCATGGGTATTCCCGCCGGCCTGATTCTGCGCCGCAAGGGTTATAAATTCACTGCCCTGGCTGCAGTTATCGTGGGCTTCATAGGCGTTGCAATCCAGTTCGTTTCTGGTTATGCAGAGAGCTTCTTCGTATATGTGCTGGGCGCATTTGTGGCTGGTTTCTCAATGTGTATGCTCAACATCGTGGTCAACCCCATGCTCAACACCCTGGGCGGCGGCGGTAACAAGGGCAATCAGCTCATCCAGATGGGCGGAAGCTGCAACTCCATCGGTGGTACCATAGCTCCTATCCTGGTAGGCTGGCTTGTGGGCGGTTCCATAGCAGATGCAACCGTTGCAAAGGCAGCGCCCGTGATGATTATCGCCATGGCCATCTTTGCCATTGCGTTCCTGGTGATTATGCTCACCAAGATTCCCGAGCCCCACATGGAAACTGCAGAAGAGAAAGCGGCACGCCGCCAGGGCAAGGCAGTCAAGGATGCACACAGCCCCCTGAGCTTCCGTCACTTCATGCTGGGTGCAATCGCCATCTTCTTCTATGTAGGTATCGAGGTCGGTATCCCCAACACCGCCAACATCCACTTCTCCAGCCTTGAAACCGTAGGTCCCGCTGTCGCAGGCTTCTTTATCGGTGCATACTGGTTCTGCATGCTCATCGGCCGTCTTATCGGCAGTGCCATCGGCGGTAAGGTCTCCAGCAAGGCCATGCTCATCACCACATCTTCAGTAGCTATCCTGTTCCTGATTCTGGCGATGTTCATCCCCGAGACATCTACCGTTACCGTCGGCTCCAGGACCATCCCTCTGAGCTTCGGTTTTCTGACCCTCTGCGGTCTGTGCACCTCCGTGATGTGGGGCGCCATCTTCAACCTGGCAACCGAAGGCCTGGGCAAATACACTGCACCCGCTTCCGGTATCTTCATGACCCTGGTTTGCGGCGGTGGTATCATCCCGTTCCTGCAGAACCTGCTGGCAGACAAGGTTGGCTCCATCCCCAGCTACTGGCTGATTGTAGCCTGCCTCGCATTCCTGCTTTACTACGGTCTTGCAGGTCACAAGAACGTGAACAAAGACATCCCTGTAGAATAGTCTAAAACCTTCTAAATAGAGATTCAAGATGGACAAACCTTACGTAGTAGGCGTTGACATAGGTGGACAGACCACCAAGATAGGCATCGTTGACCGTCGCGGCGAGATTGTTGCGCAAACCGTTATCACCTCTAAATACGGTGCCGACGAAGGCGAAAAATTTATGGATTCTGTGTGCGCTGCCATCCGCGACCTTTCAAAGGGCGTGGGTATGGACCAGATTGGCGGTGTGGGCATCGGCGCCCCCAACGGCAACTTCTATACCGGCGAGATTGCCTTCGCACCCAATTTGCCCTGGGCAAAGAACGGCGCAGTGCCTCTGAAGAGATACATGGAGAAGAAGCTGGGTGTGCCTGTAACCCTCACCAACGACGCCAATGCGGCGGCCATGGGCGAGATGAAATATGGCGCAGCCCTGGGTATGAAGAACTTCATCATGATTACCCTGGGTACCGGCGTGGGCAGCGGCATCATAATTAATGGCGAGCTGGTCTATGGCCACGACGGTTTTGCCGGCGAGCTGGGACACACCAATGTAGTTCGCCACAACGGCCGCCAGTGCGGCTGCGGCAAGCTGGACTGTCTGGAAGCGTACGCATCTGCAATCGGCGTTGCCCGCACCGCCCGCGAGTGGCTCGCAAGCGGCAAATACGAAGGCAGTGCACTGGCCGATGTAGAAGATATCACCTCCAAGGATGTCTATGAGGCTGCCGTAAAGGGTGACCAGCTGGCACTGGACGTGTTCAATTTCACAGGTACCGTGCTGGGTCGTCAGTTTGCCGATTTCGTGGCATTCAGCGCCCCCGAGGCCATCGTTGTGTTCGGCGGCCTTGCTCGTGCCGGCGACTTTATCTTCAAGCCCATCAAAGAGGCTATGGAGGCGAACCTGCTCCCCATCTGGAAGGGTAAGGTAGCCGTCATCCCCTCTGCCCTCAAGGAGTCCGACGCCGCAATCCTTGGCGCCAGCGCCCTTGCATGGTAACCGGTAACGTTTACGGATATGAGAAGCTTCTTTTCAATAATACTGATTGCTGCTGCGGCTCTTTCCTGCAGCAGCAACACTTTTACCGTTAAAGGGACCCTTACCCCGACAGACGATGTAAAAGACGCGCTGGTTATCATGCGCAACGAGATCACCGATGTGGCCGACACCGCCGTCGTGGTAGGTGGCAAGTTTACCTTCAAGGGTGTGGCCGATCCCACCGCACTGGTTTCTGTATCTCTGGACAACGGCAAGCGGAGCATCCATCACGCCCTGTTCGTCCCGGAAGCAGGAACCATCACCATCGACCTTGACTCTACCGACCGCGTTAAGGCCGGCCCGGTGACAGAGAGTCTGCACACTCTTATGGCAGAGGCAAACGCCGCCACCACCGAAGAGGACTTTTTGGAGATCTGCGACAAGGCTTTTGCAGACAATAAAGACAATGCTGTCGGCTATCTGGCATGCATGAGGCGGGTGTTCCTCTTTGAGACCCCGGAAGAGTTGGACGAGTATCTGGCAGACGCTGCTGACTTTATCAAGAACGACGAGTATGTGCAGATGCAGCGCGAAATGCTTTCTGCCCAGCAGTCAACTGCCGCAGGATGCCAGTACAAGGATATCGAAGGTACCGATGCCGCCGGCAAGCCGCTTGCGCTGTCTGCCTTCGTGGGCAAGGGCAAGTATGTGCTGATAGACTTCTGGGCGTCCTGGTGCGGTCCGTGCCGCGCAGAGATCCCCAACCTGATAGAGATACACAAGGCATACGCCAAGAAGGGTGTACAGGTTGTCGGCATCAATGTGTGGGACAAGATGGATGCAGCCCTCAAGGCTGTGGAGCAAATGGGCATGAAGTATCCCATCATCTACACAGACGATAAGGTCGCTACCGACGATTATGGCATATCCGGCATCCCGCAGATACTGCTCATCGGCCCGGACGGCACTATCCTTAAACGCAATCTGCGCGGAGACGGTATTGCCGCCGCTATTGACAAATATGTGAAATAACTCTATATTTGCGCTCTCAAAGCCTTTTTAGCTCAGTCGGTAGAGCAGCTCATTCGTAATGAGCAGGTCGCGGGTTCGAGTCCCGTGAAAGGCTCGAAACAAGCCAGGCGATTGCCTGGCTTGTTTCGTCCTTTCACGGGCCTTTGGCCGATTTTACTAAGGGGCGCTGCCCCCGAAGACCCCTGCGGCGCAAGGCGCCGGCCGCGCCCGCGGCTTGTTTCGTCCTTTCACGGGCCATTATACATTCGACGGGCAGATAATTGCCGTAGGCTTGAAAGGGTTTGCGACCGGCGTTAGGGAGGGAGGGGACTGACCGACCGTCAGGGAGCAAAACTTTCAAGCGGAGGCATCTGCCCGTCAATATAGGTTCAATTATTTTTCGTATCTTAGCGGTTACTGATAAACAAAATAGTATGTACAAGTACAAAGAGGCTTCTGGCAAAAGGTATATCCTGAGTGTGGCAAATCATACCGAAATCGGCACAGCGCTGGCAGCGTTCTGCAGGGAAAAGGATATCCGCAGCGGCGTGGTGGGCGGCATCGCAGCCATATCGCAGGCCACTTTCCGCTTTCTTGATCCAGCCACCAAGAAGTATGTAGACAAAACCTTCGACGAGCAGATGGAGATCACCTGCCTGGCGGGGAACATCTCGCGCAAAGATGGCGAGCCATATCTGCATCTGCACGTAACGGCCAGCCGGCGCGACTACACCTGCATCGGCGGCCACCTCCTTTCTGCCCGTGTAAACGGTGCCTGCGAACTTTATGTAGAAGATTACGGCCTGGACGGCATCGGCCGCCGTTTCGACCCCGAAACCGGCCTCAATCTCTACGACTTTTGATTTATCACTAAACGTATACCATGAAAAAGTATTTATTATCAGCCTTGTTTGCTCTTTCATGCATCTTTGCATCCCTGCCTGCCTCTGCCGTAGAGGACCCCTATCCTTCTGGCACCCTTTTGGTTGGCGCCCAGATTGGTCCCGACTTCGTAGTTGGAATAAATAGTGGTTTCACTCTTGGTATTGCACCTGCACTGATTGCAGATTATGTCCTGGCAGATTCCTGGTGGATTGGACATTTCACGGTTGGTGGAGCAGTCGGCTGCACATATGTAGGCGGCATCGATATGAGTACTGGCGTAGAGACCCGCGCGAACTTCTTTGTTGCGCCGCGCGTTACATACGGGATCAATCTCGGGGATGGTTTGGAGGTTCACGCCGGACTTACAGCCGGCCCATACCTGCATTACGACCAGGTAATCCTGACCAGTGGCGACAAAAAATACGACCACCCCTCCAGCCTTAAGTTCGACCCTGGATTTATCCTTGGTGCACGCTATTTCTTCAACGACCGCTTTGGCGTCTCTGCAGAGTTCAATAGCGCCGACTTCAAGCCCATCCTTGGTGCCGGCCTCGTATACCTGCTTGATAACAGCATGGGCAAAACCACCCAGAAGTCGCACAAGAAATAACCACCTCCTGGTTTTATCCACACAGCTACCCCGACCACAGGCAATGCCGTGGCCGGGGATTCTCTTTTGTTTATATCAAGTGAAGGCACAAAAAGATTAATCATCATGAACGACAGCAAGTTCTATATGGACACCTTCCGTAGCTACAGGGGTGTAGAAGACATCAGTATCAACAAAGTCAACAAAAGAGTCAATATTCTGGTAAATGGAGAGTACATGTGGGAGCCGGCAATATTAGTGACCGTCGCCAGACGTACCCCAACTGTTGACACCGTACCAAAATCCAGCGAATCGATGAAGGTTAAACGGATTACCGAAGATACGTTTACAGAATACTTCGACCGCAATTATGCCTCCCTGCAAAAGATGAATATCCGCGGCGGCGATTATTATGTTGAAATCGAGTCGTATTATGAAATGTACTCTTTCCACGGCTTCATCGACAGCCCCCGCCTGCATTGCATTATCTGCTGCCAGCAGACCATTGCCAATTCCGAGTTCACTATTTCATGCGAGCATTCATTTAGCAAAAGGCCCACCATAAAGCAACGCGGGCGGCGGATATCAGAAGATATCTTCTGCAAAGTGTATAAGCTCGTTCTTGAATTTTTCTACGAGGGTTCTGCAATGCCGTCCTTACAAGACAACCTCTATAACGCGATACAGTTATTGGTTGGCCCCGACAGTAAGGAGATGCAGGTTGTAATCAATCAGGACTCCTACTATCAAAAAGCCCGTAATCTTATGGTCAAGCGCAAAGAAGAGATCAAATCCCGCCTAATCGAGCTGGACGACAGCCCCTCCACCAGACGAGTATTACGGGCCCAGATCAAGGCCATCGACTACTGCATATACGTATTGGACAGCAATCATTGACTCCCCGGCAAGAAGCCCGCAACCACTGTGCCGCCAAGCGGGCAGGCCTCGACATTCTCTGATGACTTAGCCCTGGCGCCGACAAGCAATTCCACGCGCAGTATCCGGAGATAAACTGGAAAGCCGGCAAACTGCTTAACGGTGCATCAATGAAGGATTTGAAAGAGTGGGTTACCAGCAACAAGTAAAACAATCAACTAGATAAATCGGAATTTAACAAAACAATCCCCTGGTTTCCACTATTAGGAAGCCAGGGGACTATTTGTTCGCATAACCATGAATGGTTATGCCGGATTGAACCTCTCTTTAGGTTGTTTGCAACGGGGGCAGCGCCAGTCATCGGGCAGATCATCGAAAGCAACACCGTCGTGCTCTGCGGGGTCATAGACGTAGCCGCAGATTGAGCAGACGTACTTTCCGGTCGCTTGCTGTTTGGAGAAATCGACTTCTGCCAAAAATGTAGGAACGGGGTTATCGAGATCCATCACGCGCTTGGCTTCCAGGTTCTCATAGCCCTGTGGCGTGTGGGTTCCGCAATAGACCGTGGGGTGGTTGCGGACGAATTCGCGGACGCGGTTCTGCGTCTCGCGGGCAGCAGGCAGGTCGTCATAGACCACCGACAGTTTATCCGCGTAGAGTGCCTCGTCCACGTAGGTGATATCTCCGTGAATCATATAGAACAGACCGTCCTTCTCCACCACTATGATGCTATTGCCCTTGGTGTGGCCCTTTGCCTTGATGAGATAGATGCCGTCCTGAATCTCCTGACTCTCTGGAAAGTTGTAGTAGGCTCCGTCTGAATAGCTGACAGGAACGAGGTTCGTGAGTCCCTGAAGCTCTGCGGCGTCCATCTCTTCCTGGTTAACATAGATTTTGGCATTAGGGAAACTTTTCAGTTCGCCGGTGTGGTCACCATGCCGATGGGTAACGAGTATCTTCGTAACCTGTTCAGGCTTGTAGCCGAGTGCTTTGAAGGCATCCATATAACTGCAGATGTCCTTGCCAGTGAAGATGGGAGAGTTCTCGTCTGGAACCTCTTCGGGAGTCCCTGCGGGAATGCCAGTGTCCACCAGAATCACCTCGGTGCCTGTGTCAATCAGATAGTTCTGAAGACTGCCGCGATAGCGGATGTTATTGTCGAATTTGTCCGGCCCTTCCTCTCCTCCGAAAACGAAAGGCTGAGTATAGAATCCGTCTTTACGGAATTTTACTGCTTTGATTTCCATTGTATAATGGCTTACTTCTGCGCAGGCTCCCACTTGCAGCGGACGGGAGAGACGATGGCGCCTTCCTTCTTGAGTTCGGCGAAGACTTTGTCTACGTCCTTGCGGTCGGCCCCAAGTGCCTTTGTCACGTCGCCTGCCGAGACGGGCTTGCCAGCCTCGCGCATGGCCTGTAATA
>JAFSQE010000027.1 GCA_017446775.1 Bacteroidales bacterium
ATTTTCGGGGACCCCGGAATCTGACACACCTATTGGGGCGAAGCGAAGCGAAGCGGTCGGTGAGGGTACACCTGCCGTTTCAACCAGAGCCAGTGTCGGTTCCAGCCGGGCCCACTCCTCTTCGACGGGGACGTCGGCAGCGCTGGGGCGGGTGGAGACGGCGCCGAAGTCGATGATGCCGCAGCCGCGCCCCAAGAGCGCCTTCACGCGCCGGCGCACCGCCGCCGGACTCATTGCCCGCGTTTCCGCGCGAAATGAATCCGGCGTCAGATTGACAACCCCCATCAAAATCATAATACAAAGGTAATGAATTCTGGCTTGAAAAAAACTATTTACAAAAACAGGTCTGTAGTGGCGATTCTTGTAAAAAAACCGGCAAAAAATACCGGTTTTTTTACAAAACAATGCGTTTCAGGGGGCTTTTTGTAAAAACGTTTATAATCGTTTTTTGGGGAACGGGTAGCCGTTTTTAGCAAGTCTTTAATTGTCAGTCATTTACGCAAACAGGTCGCTTATTTTTAAGCACCTGTTTGCGTAAATACTTAATAATCAAAGGTTTACCGGAAACGGGCATTTCGCCACCAAAGAGCAAAGCATACGGAAATCATCACTGCGACTACCAACTGCACCCAGAGGGCGGTGGAAACCAGTTCCATCTGCATGAGGCCGGCGCCGAGGACGAGGGCCTTGAGGCCGTAGTAGAAGGCCTTGCTCAACAGAATCGAAATAAACGCTGCCAGGCCTATACGGACAGGCGCGGCACTCCTTGCAAAGTCCTCCGCAGCCACATCGCTCGATCTGGAAAAGAGCCTGGTAGTGAAAGCCTTAACCAACCACCAGAACAGCAACACGTTGACACTCAACTCGGCGGCAATCACAAGGCATTTCGGGAAAACCGGATGCCCGGAAATGGCGAACGACACCAGCGGCAGGGCCACAGCAAGCACCAGCCCGTTCACGCGGCTGCGGCTCGCGAGAAGGGCTCCCAGCACGGCAAGGCGCATGGGATCCAGCAGATAAAAAGGCACCGAAGTCAGATGCGAAAGAGCCGGGACAGCCAGGATGAACAAAACAGCGACGGCATCGGTAATCCCGATGCCGAGCGCTTTCTTACGTGCAATGGATGCAGCCATTAGTAGTTCTCTTTGTGAACCTCGAAGTAAGACTGGGGATGTGCGCACACGGGGCACATTGCAGGAGCCTTGGTGCCCACCACGATGTGGCCGCAGTTACGGCATTCCCAAACCTTGACCTCAGACTTCTCGAACACCTGTGCGGTCTCTACATTCTTAAGCAGTGCGCGATAGCGCTCCTCGTGCCTCTTTTCGATGGCGGCTACCATGCGGAACTTGGCTGCAAGGGGCTTGAAGCCTTCGGCCTCGGCGGTCTTTGCAAAGCCCTCGTACATATCGGTCCATTCATAGTTTTCGCCCTCTGCGGCGGCTGCGAGGTTGGCAGCGGTGTCCCCGATGCCTTCGAGCTCCTTGAACCACATCTTGGCGTGCTCTTTTTCATTGTCTGCAGTCTCCAGGAAAAGGGCTGCGATCTGCTCGTATCCCTCCTTCTTTGCAGTGGATGCGAAATAGGTGTACTTGTTGCGTGCCTGGGATTCTCCG
>JAFSQE010000028.1 GCA_017446775.1 Bacteroidales bacterium
CGCCAGGCTCACCTTCGAGGCCCTGGACACCCTGTTCACCACGAGCGGGCTTGCCGGAATCTACGCCATTCTTGAACCAGTTGCCATTGGCACCGATTTCCCAAGAATCGCCAGGCTCGCCTTTCTCGCCATTGGTAACTTCGTAGGTCTTGCCGTCTTTGGCGGTAACCTTGATACCGTTAGCGGTCTGCTCTACCTTGGAGATTACAGAACCATTGTCAATCGCACCCTGGAGGTCGTTGAACTGCTGCTCGAGAGCATCATACTTGTCCTGAAGCGATTTAATGTCTGTGCTGTAATCTTGAGTACAAGCAATCAGAACACTTACAGCAGCCACAAGGACAACCGTAAGCCTAAAAAACATTTTACGTTTCATTTGATTAAACATTTAATTTAAATGGATTATAAAAAATTGTTTATAATTCTATTTAAGCACTTTGCGCACTACGCACAAAATATTGGTCAAATATAGATATAATTAACTTAACCACAAAATTTTTTGCGGTTTTATGGGCTACAAATGTTTTAAAACTATTGGTATTTTAATAAAATTTTGCTCTATAATCCTTAACATCAGACACTTGTGATATTATATCGGTTATGGATTGCAATTGTGTATAACTGTTGCGGTTGTTGGCCATAACGGCGTCATTCTCTGTATAATACTCTCCGGAGCCTGTTTCCCTGACCTCGAAATAGTATACACCTATGGCACCTTTCACGGGGCCGACAACCTTGCCTTCGGGAGCTGCAGCCACCGCTCCTGCAAGGGCGGGCTCTACGCCCGGCTCTGTAGAAACGATGCTGATACCGTCGCGATGGGTCACTGTGGTCTTGAATTTCTCTGCCAGAACGGCCAGTGATTCGCCGCCGCTCACAACCTCTGCACTCTCTGCCGCCAGCTTATCCACCTTCTTCTGGTTGATAAGGTCCATAAGGATGTTGTCCTTGACATCTTCAAGGGGGATACGCCCCTCTTTACGAACCTTGGTGACGGCGGCCACGAAGTAGTATTTATTATCCACAGTAATCACATCGGATACCGAGCCGGCCTTTGTCTTGCGGTCGAACACCCAGTGCACCACGCTGCGGGCATTTTCTACCACACCGATACGGCGGGTATCAAGTGTTACCCGCTGCACAGGTATAACAGGGAGAGACCCCTCTTTTACAATCTCGGCAAACTTTTCATAGCTGCCGTTGCTGCGGTCGGCCAGATCTGCCGCCTTCATATTGAAGTCGCGGTAGGTGTCGTCGCTGGGGTTGATGTTCTTGACAAGCCAAGCCAGCTTGACCTTATCCTTGGGGGCTTCGGTCTCTTCCACACGCATCACGGCAACCATCTGGTACTGCTCTATATCCACTATCCTGGCCTCTCCGGCCTTCATGGTAAAGGCATCGGCAAAGAAATCCATGTTGTTGGCAGAGAGTTCGTCCAAAGTGACCCAGCCGGTGGGAGCCATCTCTTCGCTGACACCCTTCTTGCGGAGAACGGCCAACAGGGAATCGGCAGAAGCGCGCTCCGAGGCGGGATATACCCGGAAAGAGAAGTTAACCTTATCGGGAAGGCGCTTGCGCTCTACTACGCGAACTGCACTGAAAGATGTGGCAGATTCCACCACCTCGCTCACAGCGCTGCTGCCACCAAAGGCGTAATCTGCAATCTGCGGGGTTGAAGCGAGCTCCTCGCGGCTGTAGTACTTGTCGTCCCAACGGCGGTCGGAATTAAGGGCCACGAAATTCTTGAGGTTCTCTGCATGCTCAAACTGGCCGTAGAGCTCGTCGAATGAGGCGCGGGTTGCGGAAATGTCGTCCTGGCTGGGAACAACCTCGAACATTACATACTCTATGTCGCGGTTAGCGGGCTGGGTGAACAGCTGCTTGCGGTCGTTATAATATTTGTTGACCTCGGCTGCGGAAACCTGGATTGTAGTATCCACCCTGAAGTCGATGGGCACCATTACCATGTCTATATCCCTGGTGATATTGCCATCGCGAACGGCGCGCTCTATCTGGGCAGCGTTGAGCATTGAGCTGGCACGAAGGGCGGCGTAGTATTTGCCGTACATCTGCTGCGCATAAACCTGGTCTTTGAGATAGTCCCAGTATTTGCGGGAGACGCCGCTCTGGTCCAGATCCATCTGGGAGATAAACTCACTCACTGCCTCGGGGCTGAAAGTGCCGTCTTCGCCCACAAACATCCGCTGCTGGGAAATAACAGCAGAGACGTTTTCGCCATGCAGCAGTTCCACCATCTCGGCATCGCTTACAGAGAAGCCGGCCGCCTTGATGCGGGGGAAGAAGACCTTCTGGTTGAAGATCTGGTTCCAGGTCAGATCACGCACCTGCTTCTGAGCCTCCTCTGTATTGGCGTTGCCGCCGGAGAGGGCCTGCATAAGCTGTGTGTTCTGCTCCAGTGCGGTGAAATATTCGCGGTAGGTCACAGCCTTGCCGTTCATCACCCCCACGTTATTCTCTTTGGACATGCTCTGCAGGGTAGACCCGAGGGTGTTGGGGTCTATGATAAACGACAGCAGCGCTATCGCAATCAGGATAGAAATAAGAATTCCGAGTTTTACACGGATTTTCTCCAGTACGGCCATATCAGTATTTTTTGGTTTTTTGCATTAATAAGCCTCTACTCCTTTCAAAATAGGGTATTAGCGCGCAAAATTAGAAAAAATTATTTAATAAGCGGCATGGGACCCACAAAATTCACCGTATCCAGGTAAAATTTGGTGGAATCGCTCACAACCAGGCCGTAAGAGTCAAACGGCCGCAGAATGGTAGAACGGTTGGCCCGCTGGTCGCTGGTGAGGCCGTAGCCCTGCAGCTTCCCTTTGGGAGAGGTCATCACCACATAGCAGTCGGTGTATATCTGTTCCTGCTTCTTGTCCCAGTAAACGGTGTCTGTGATAATGCGCTCGCCCTTTATGTGATTCAGGATATTGACGTTGCCGAAGGCTTTCCAGTCCTCTTTCTGGCGGGCGGTGATATGCTCGGCCCCCTCGGCTATCAGCTGCGACTCCAGCAGCCCGTCTTCATTATATATATATACTTCAAATCCGTCGCTGTAAACCTCGCGGGTGATGTTCACGGAATCCTTGACATATTTATAGGTGTCCATGGCACGGGTCACCATCTGCATGTTAAGGTCGGCCTTGTTGTATTCCATGGCCCGCATGCCGCGAACGCTCTGCACCGGGGTCAGCTCCCAGTCGATATCGGCCCTGGGCTTGTCGGCCTCGCAGGAGCACAGCAACAGCGCGACGGATAAAAAGAACGGTAGAGACAGGGTTTTCCCCGCCTCTACGCAGTTCTTTATGATTGATATCGGTTTCGTGTTATTTAGCTGTCCTTACGGTGGTGGTTTCGCGCAGGGCGCCGCATGATACGGTGTAGCTCTGGCCGTTTACCAGATCGTACATGAACGCATCTGCCTGACCCGGGAAGTATGCCTGATACTGGGCGGCAAGGGTGTTGGCCTCTGTGGTGAGGCTTGCATCTGCAGCCTTGGCGCGGGTTACATAGTCGTATGCCACCCAGAAGTTGGCCTTGGACTCGATCTCGTTGCCGGCGCAGTGTGCGGTGCCCCAGATGGTACCTATCAGCAGGTATGCGCGGCCCTTATAGTCGTCGCTGATTTCTGCAGCCTTCTTTGCGGCTGCCACGGCAGCTGCGCTGTTGCCGGCCTTCTTATAATTATATGTGCCGAGCTCCAGGTAGTAGCTTGCCTGCTGGGCGAGGTCAGCCTCGTCGCAAGTAGAGATTGCCTCCTGCAGGAACTTGACTGCCTGTGCGGGGTCGTCTTTGCGGGAGTAGAGCTTGTAGAGCAGGTACGCCGTAGAAGAGGAAGGGTCTTTGGCATAGAGTGCCTCCACAGCCTTGAGATAGAGGTCGCAGTCGAGGCAGTCGGCACTGCTGAGCATCTTGACAACTGCGCGGAGGGTCTCCTCGTCGTCGGGATTGGCCTCGTAGCGGGGGGTGAGCAGCTCGAGCAGATTGTCGCAGCTGGCGATGCCGCTGTTCATGAACAATGTCTCAACGTCTTTCTGCGCCTTGCGCATCTTGGCATCATCCTTTGCGGCAAGCGAACCGGCAATGGCCTCTGTAATGGCGGTGTAATCTGCCATCACCTCGGATGCATCCAGACTGCCTGCTGCAAACAGGTTGGTGGAGTACTCCATGAGCTTTACATACACCAGGTCTATGGCCTGGGCGCCGGTAACGGAGAATATCTGCTTATATGCATCGTATACCTCCTGCGGATTCTTCTCGTTCCAGCGGAAGCCGTTGATATCTATGGCCTTGTTGTTGAGGGCCGCCACGGTGTTCTTGGGATATGTGGCAACACGCTGGTCGTAGAGCATCATCAGGGTGTCCAGGTAACCCTGGCGGGTCTTGGCATCCTTGGTCTTCTTGTATGCCCAGCGCATCAGCTTCTGCCCGTCGATGAGCATGTTCTGGCTGGCGGTCACGGGGCAGATAGTGTATGCGTTGCGCCACGGGCCGAAGGCCTCTTCGTTATTGCCGTGCTTGATGTACTCCAGGTAATATGAGAGATACTTTACACATTCGGCACTGTCGGGTCCGAATCTGCCTTGTGCAAATGCCGATAAAGAGAGCATCGCCGCAAACATTACTGTCAAAATCTTTTTCATAGTGTAAAGTTGTTAAAATGATTATCTATATAACGGTTTATGGAACCAGGTGTCAAACAGGTTCAAGCCTGCATTTACCTTTACATAATTCTCCAATACCAAATTGTTTGCCAAAGTGCCCATCCGCCCTACGTCCACGCTGAGCGCGAGCGAGGTGTAGCGGTTGAACACCGGGAACGAAGCCCCGATGGTGAGGCCGTAATTGTTGATTGGAGTGCCGCATACGGCTATATACCCCTGATTGTAATAGAGGCCGCCGCGGTAGGTGATGCGACGGTAATAATAGCGGATATCGTATTTGTCCGGGATATACTCGCCACCCAGGCGGAACGACTGCATGCGGCGGGTTACCACATCTATGCCGGGGGCGTTGGTGAACGATGTCTTGCTCCAGTCCTGGGTGATGTAGTCGAACCCGAACATCCAGCGGTCGGCGCGGCGCAGGGTGAAACCCGCCCCTATCTCTCCCGGAATCCGGTAGTCGATATCCTTGACGCTTACGGCGATGGTGTCCACGGAGCTGCTGGTAGAGGCGGTGACAAGATCTGTGTAATCACCACCCATCGTACTGCTTATCTTATATGTGGCGCCCAGGGTCAGGGAGAGGTCTTTCTTGAGATTGGCGGTGTACTGCACCCCGGCCTTGGCCCCGAGTCCGCGGGAGACGCTGCTCCAGCTGCGGCCTATCTGGCGGTAGTGGCTGTTGGTGGTGAAATTGGTGGCGGAGGTGTGGATGGTGTTGCCCATATAGTAGAGTCCGTCCACCCCGATGCTGAGATTGTCTATTATCTGCCATCCGCCGCCCAGAACTATCTGGTAGATGCCGCCCTTGCCGGCTTTCTCATACTCCACATCGCCCATCTCGAGCAGCACCTGATCTGCATATTCGCGCGATACGAATTCATACCCGGTGGCGGAGAAGGGCATCAAGCCTGCCTTGAAGGCAATCCTGGGGGTTATGGGGAACGATACTATTATATGGTGTATGTTGGTCATGTTGTTCACAGAGCGGAGCCGGCCGCTGTCGGTCTCCTCTATCGATGTGGAGGCGTCGGCACTGTAGAGGATATCCTTATGGGTGACGCCAAAATCGAGCATGAAGGCCTTGTTTTCGCGGGCGGTGACGGCGGCGGGATTGACCCAGTTGATATATGAGCTGCTGCGGTCGCCTATGGCAATGCCGCCCATCGCCAGGGAGTTCTGGCTGCCCACGGTCTCGAGGGTGCCGATGCCGTACATGGAATAGGGAGAGAATGTGTCGTATGCAACATTGGCCTGGGCACGCGAAGTAACGGGCACCAGCATAAAGAGCAGCGCCACCGCCAGGGATATAAGTGATATGTTGCGTTTACCCATACTCATATTTATAATTGCATCGCTACCTGTGCCAGTCCGTCCAGCACCAGATTCTCTTCTATAGTTACGTCGCCTTCCAGGCCGGCTGCAAAAACGGGCGCATCGCCACCGGTAAGGATAACCTTGCGGCTGGGATAAAGACGCATGTAGCCCTCTATCTCAAACTTTATGCCCAGTATATTGCCCGAGGCGAGCGCGGTGTCCAGGTCGTAACCTACCGGCGAAATAGTATTGATATCGCCTTTTGACAACACTGCCTGCGGATCGCAGAGCGGGATGCGGCCGGTAAAGCGGCTCAGGGCACGGTAGCGCATGTTAAGGCCAAGCGATATGGCCCCGCCCACGTAATGACCCTTGTCTATGAATTCTACCGTAGTGGCGGTGCCAAAGTCAAACACCAGCAAATCGTGCTGTGGATAAAGCCGGCTTGCCTGCAGGATTGCGGCCATGCGGTCGGCACCCATCCCATCGGGCATATTGTCCAGAGAGGAGTAAAACTCCTTGCCTTCTGCAATCTGCCTGCGGACAAAACCGAGATTGAAATCTATGAACCTGCGGCAGCGGCTGCCCAGCGCAGCGTAGAGCGACGGGTCGTCGCCACGCACTGTGGCCAGTACAATGGTGTCGTAGCCCTCGCCCACTTTGGATTGCAGATCGGAAGGATCTTCAAACCGCTGCACGCAGAGCTGCTTTTCGCCGTCGTAGAGGGCCACCTTGCAGGAGGTGTTGCCGATGTCTATTATCAGGTTCATTATTCTGTGACGAACTGCAAAGTTAGCATTTCTTGCAATAATTCCACCGCTTTTTTAACTGTGGTGATATTTTCGCACCTGACAAAAAGGGAATTAGGTCGCTGAACCAGCTGGTAACGGCGGCCGGAATGCTGGATATGTTCCAGTACAGAGCCAAAAACGCGGCTGTTGTAATAAGAAGAATTCTGGTTGGATACAAAGTATGCCAGCATGACCCCGCCGCGCAGTATTATCTTCTCGAAACCGAGTTCCATGGCCTCCTGGCGCAACCGCACTATGTTTACCAGCTCTTCCAGCTGGGGCGGCACCGGCCCGAACCGGTCTGTCATCTCTGCCAGGAAGGCCTCTATCCTGTCGGCACTTTTCATATTGTCCAGCTCGCGGTACAGACGCATCTTCTCTCGCGGTACATTTATATAGTCATCTGGTATGCACGCCTCTATGTCGGTATCGATGTAGCAGTCCGACACCCATCCGCCGGCAATCAGGCCGCCGGTATCGGGGGTTTCGCCTTCCAGCAGTTCACTCCGCAGCTCGCTCATCGCCTCGGAGAGTATCTTCTGGTAGGTTTCAAAGCCCATCTCTGCAATAAAGCCGCTCTGCTCTGCGCCCAGCAGGTTGCCGGCACCGCGGATATCCAGATCCTGCATCGCTATGTTGAAGCCGCTCCCAAGGTCGCTGAAGGTCTCTATGGCGTTCAGACGGGCGCGGGCATCGTCTGTGAGGATATCCTGCGAGGGGACTATCAGATAGCAGTAGGCCTTTACGTTGCTGCGCCCCACGCGGCCGCGCAACTGGTGCAGGTCGGCCAGGCCAAAGTATTGGGCGCGGTTTATAAGCATTGTGTTCGCGTTGGGAATATCCACGCCGTTCTCCATTATGGTGGTGGAGACAAGTATGTCGTAGTCCCCGTCCATAAAGTCGAGAATCTTTTTCTCAAGGGTGGCGGCCTCCATCTGGCCGTGCGCCACACAGATGCGTGCCTGAGGCACAATAAGGCGCAGGCTGGCTGCCACTGCTTCTATATCCTCTACCCTGTTGTGGATAAAGAACACCTGCCCGTGCCGCTCCAACTCTGTGCCGATAATATCCTTGATGGTATCGGCATCAAAATCTATGATTTCCGTATGCACCGGGATGCGGTTTGGCGGCGGGGTCGATATTATGGAGATGTCGCGCGCCCCCAGCAGAGAGAATTGCAGGGTGCGGGGTATCGGGGTGGCGGTGAGGGTCAGGGTATCGACATTTTTGCGCAGCATGCGCATCTTCTCCTTGGCGCTCACGCCAAACTTCTGCTCCTCGTCTATTATCAGCAGCCCCAGGTCCTTGAAAATTATCTCTTTGCCCAGGATGCGGTGGGTGCCGATAAGTATGTCTATGCTTCCGGCGCGCAGCTTTTTTGCGATTTCGCGCACCTCGGCGGCACTTTTAAGGCGGCTGATAAACTCTATGTTGCAGGGAAAATCGTTAAGGCGGGCGGTGAATGTATGGTAGTGCTGCAGCGCGAGGATGGTGGTCGGTACCAGCACCGCTACCTGCTTGCCGCTGCTGGCAGCCTTGAAGGCGGCGCGGATGGCAACCTCTGTCTTGCCGAAGCCTACATCGCCGCACACCAGGCGGTCCATCGGATGAGCCGATTCCATATCCCGCTTCACATCCTCTACAGCCTTGTGCTGGTCGGGGGTATCCTCGTACATAAAGGAAGATTCGAGCTCCTGCTGCAGATAATCGTCGGCATCAAAGCTGAAGCCGGGGGCGGTGCTGCGCTCGCTGTAGAGTTTGATAAGGTCGGCGGCGATATCCTTGACCTTGCTCTTGGCGCTGTTTTTGAGCCGCTCCCAGTTGCGGCTGCCCAGCTTGTAAATCTTAGGTGCCGCGCCGTCGGCAGATTTGTAGCGGGAGATGCGGTGGATGCCGTGAATAGATACGAACACCACGTCTCCATCCTTGTAAATCAGTTTTATCGCCTCCTGCTGCCGTCCGTTTATATCGGTGCGCACCAGGCCGCCGAACCGCCCTACGCCATGGTCGATATGCACCACATAGTCGCCGATATTGAACGCCATAAGGTCGTTGAGGGTAAGGCGTTCGCTGCTGGTGACCTCCCGTTTGGTTACGATACGGTGATACCGTTCAAAAATCTGGTGGTCGGTATACCAGCACTGCCTCTCGGTGTTGCTGACATATCCTTCGTGAAGCGATATCGCCATAAAATCTACACTCCCCACCCCCTCCAGTATCTGCTTCAGCCGCACTGTCTGGTTAAGCTGCGGAGAGAGTATATGGATCTGGTATCCGTCCGCCTCTTTGCCCTCTATGTCTCGCTTGAGTATCTCAAAGTTCTTGTTGAAGGCGGGTTGGGGTATAACCTCGCCGGCAGCGGTGGCGCCATAGTTTATATCGTCGCAAAAATCCCAGTACAGCACATTCTCTGGCAGGATGTCCGTTACCGCTGTGTACTCATCCTCCGCATGGTTTTCAAAGAGGTTGGGATAGATATCGACCTTGAAAACTGTCTCTACCGTACGCTGGGTATCGGCATTGAAGCGGGCGATTGAATCTATCTCGTCGCCGAAAAAATCGATGCGGTAGGGGAGGTTATCGGAGTAAGAGAAGATATCTATGATTGATCCGCGAAGGGAAAATTCGCCCGGCATCGATACAAAATCGACCTTTTTGAATCCGGCCTCGAACAGCACGTCCTTGAGGAATTCATGACTAAGGTTATCTCCCTTCTTTATCGAGATTATGCTGTTGGAGGTAGTTTTCTTCTTAAGGACCTTTTCTTTGAGAGAATCGGTGTAAGTGACAATGATTACCGGGGCGGCGGCGCTGTTAAGCTGCTTGTTGAGCAGTGTTTTGGTGATGGAGGTGCCGGAGGCGGCAATCACATCGTCAAGATTATCGGGCAGCGGAGTCTGCTTATAATTGTCTATGGCGCCGATTGCGGCGGTGCGCTGGACCTTTGCGGTGGCACTTTTTACCGATTGGGTACTTTTGACATCTGCCACCGACGGAAAATAGTAGATACAATCGTCGGTGAAGAAATTATCAAGGTCGCTGGTAAAGAACAGAGACTCTTTCTTTGTGTTGAAACAGACAATATTCAGGGTGCTGACTTCCAGATGCGAGAGAACATTCGCAACAAATACCGCCTTGCAGGATACTCCGCCGGAGAGATTATCGAATTTCAACCGCCTCATAAAACTCTTTCAACTGCCGGGTGTCAACAGTACCTTTTTCGCGCCAATAATCGTGCATCTGGTTAAATCTGTCGAATATTTTATCTTCCAGTGGCTTTATTTGGGTAAGGTATCGCCTTACATCTATCAGATCTACATAGGTTTCTCCGTCAGGATTCTTGAAGAATATCTCTGAACGGCGCTCTCCGGCCCGGGTGCAGGCAGCGCTGCGGGAATCCTTTGCGGCAGATTTCATATCGGCTGGGATATAATCGCCGGATGATACCATAAGAGGTATTATCTGGCTCACGGGAGGATATCCGAGGGCACACCACATAACCGCAAGCGATTTGTCTTCTCCCGGCTTTACACCCTGGACTATAGTTACGGCACTGGTAGAGTGGCGCGGAATAAAATCCTTGTCTATAAAGGCGTTGTATCCCTCTTTAAGCGGATTGTATCCATAGTGGGACTGATAGAAGCTGCGGGAGAGGTTGTCCATAACCCAGCACGGGGTAATCCTGCCGCCCTGAGCGATGTATCCGGTGATATTTATAGAAGCGTTATCATACCTGACATAACCCTTCCCCTGGCCATCACGGCCGCTGAAAGAGTAATTGCTGCGTATCAGGTAACCCTGCGGCGCTTCGTTTACATCGTATTTAATCCACGTATAGTTGTTAACCTCGTAATAGGCTGCACCGCCGCAGGCATCAATCACCCCGAAGTTAGTCTCCAGCCCCATCGGTTTTTCAAGGCTGTCCAGCATCTTCTCAAAATCCTGAATGGTTTCACAGCATGCAAGGGCGCGGTACATCAATATCCCTTCCCGGTCCATCTTACTTTCTGGTGTAGTGTCCGCTTCTTTACGTATGTTGTACGACACTGAATTCATTATCGAGAAGCCGGCAGAGTTCACTCCGCTCCAGGCCTCCGGAGTATCGGCACTGTTGGAGAGGTATATGAAGCTGTATTTTACAGAGTCCGATGCCGGGACATATTCCACGCGGTTGTCTAAAAAGCCTGTGTCGCGGTTTTTCCAGATTATGGGACGGCCGTCGGCAGTAACCTTGCCGGAAAAGATTGCGGTGGTGCAACATAACGCCTCTACCGGCACAACATGCACCGATAATAATATCAGCAGTATGAGTTTTATCCTTTTCAAGTTGTTAAAAAAGGGTGTTGTCTGGTGCTCCGATACTCAGGCCGAGGTGGGTGTAGGCCAGTTCTGTGGCTTCGCGGCCGCGTGGGGTCCTGCGGATAAACCCTTCCTTTATCAGGAAAGGCTCGTAAACCTCTTCAAAGGTGCCCTGGTCTTCACTTATGGCGGTGGCAATGGTGCTTGCACCAACGGGGCCGCCCTTAAACTTCTCTATTATGGTGGTGAGTATCTTATTGTCTAT
The DNA here is from genome assembly GCA_017446775.1 of Bacteroidales bacterium. Lineage (GTDB taxonomy): Bacteria > Bacteroidota > Bacteroidia > Bacteroidales > UBA932 > Equibacterium. The sequence goes on from JAFSQE010000028.1 coordinate 11,355, forward strand.
GGCGTCCAGGCCGCGCTTGTCTATATTGAGAGCATTCAGCGCATAGCGGGTTATTTCAAGATCTATCTCTCCGTTTCCCTTAACCTGGGCAAAGTCGCGCACCCGCCTTAGCAGGTTATTCGCGATACGGGGGGTGCCGCGGCTGCGCATCGCAATCTCTGCCGCCGCATCACTCTCTATACCTATCTTTAATATGGATGCACTGCGCTTTATTATTCCGGAGAGGGTTTTATAGTCGTAATACTCCAGATGTTCCTGAATGCCGAAACGGGCACGGAGCGGTGATGTGAGCAGGCCGCTGCGGGTGGTGGCACCTATCAGGGTAAACGGGCTCAGGGATATCTGTACGCTGCGGGCCCCGGGCCCCTTGTCTATCATTATATCGATGGTGAAATCTTCCATCGCAGAGTAGAGGTACTCCTCTACCACAGGGCTAAGGCGGTGGATTTCATCTATAAAAAGGACATCGCCCGGTTCCAGGCTGGTCAGAAGGCCTGCAAGGTCGCCTGGTTTGTCCAGCACCGGGCCGGAGGTGATCTTCATATTGACCCCGAGTTCGTTTGCCACGATGTGCGCCAGGGTGGTCTTCCCCAGGCCTGGAGGGCCGTGGAACAGGATATGGTCCAGAGATTCGCCACGTATTATGGCTGCCTGCACATATATTTTAAGCTTCTCTATGATATCTGCCTGGCCTCCGAACTCATCAAACTGGCCGGGGCGAATCTTGTTTTCGAAATCTGTATCTTTGCCTGCGAACTCTTCTCGCTGCCGGTATGAAACTTTTTCGCTCATATTATCTGTGGCAGGACTTATCAACCACCAAACAAATATAAGACAAAAATATTTGAATTCATTTTTACCTCTATTATCTGGCTGTTGAAAGTGTTGATAAATTTTTTTGTGCCGGTTTGAGTATTATCCGGGGTGGTTTTTTTTATGGGAGTGGTGTTAGTAGAGATGTGTACAAATTCTGAAAAGTTGTTGTAAAGCAGGCCGTATGTTGAATACTGATAATTTATCATAATTTATCAACAGCAGTTTTTGGCGTTATCAACAACGGTGTTTACAAAAAAAGTCTGATCGTGGGGACCAGACTTTTTTTGTATAATGAGGGTTGGATTACTCGCTGAGTTTAGCACGGAGGAATTCGCGGTTGAGGCGGGCGATATGGGCAACGGTAATACCTTTGGGGCACTCCATCTCGCATGCACGGGTATTGGTGCAACTGCCGAATCCAAGGGCATCCATGGTATCTACCATAGCTTTTGCACGGCGCTTACCCTCTATCTTACCCTGCGGCAGCAGAGCCAGAGAACTTACACGGGCAGCTACGAACAGCATTGCAGAGCCATTCTTGCAGGTAGCTGCGCAGGCACCGCAACCGATACATGCGGCAGCATCCATACTTTCGTCTGCATCCTCTTTTTTGATAGGGATAGCGTTTGCATCGGGAACTCCGCCTGTATTTACAGAGATAAAACCACCGGCCTGCAGGATCTTGTCGTATGCCTTGCGGTCTACAACCAGGTCTTTGATAATCGGGAAACCGCTGCTGCGCCAGGGTTCGATGGTGATTGTGCTGCCATCTTTAAACTTGCGCATATAAAGCTGGCAGGTGGTAACACCGCTTTCGGGACCATGTGCTCGACCGTTGATGTAGAGTGAGCAGGCGCCGCAGATACCCTCGCGGCAGTCGTGGTCAAAGCTTACCGGGCCGCTGTGCTTACCTTTGCAACCTTTATCAAAATTGACCGGGTCTATCTGTTCGTTAACGAGCTGTTCGTTAAGGATATCCATCATCTCGAGGAAAGAGGTGTCGGGGCTGATGCCATCTACCTTGTAAGTTTCGAAATGACCTTGCGCCTTAGCGTTTTTCTGGCGCCATATTTTGAGTGTAAATTTCATAACCTTAGTCTTTATAGTTGCGGGTTGCTACGGTGCAGTATTTGAATTCCAGAGGTTCTTTGTGTAGCACAGGCTCTTCCTCGCCCTGATATTGCCAAGCGGCAACATACATGAAGTTCTCGTCGTCGCGCTTGGTTTCACCCTCGGCGGTCTGCATCTCCTCGCGGAAGTGTCCGCCACAGGATTCCTTGCGGTTAAGGGCGTCGATAGCCATCAGCTCGCCAATCTCAAGGAAGTCGGCAACGCGGAGCGCCTTCTCCAGCTCCTGATTAAAGTGGCTGTTTTCACCTGCGACATATACGTTGCTCCAGAACTCCTTCTTGAGGTCGCGGATAAGGCCGATGGCCTTCTTGAGACCCTCTTCGTTACGGGCCATGCCGACGTACTCCCACATTATGTGGCCAAGCTCCTTGTGGATGCTGTCTACAGTGCGCTTGCCCTTGATTGAGAGGAGACGGTTGATACGCTCTTTGATCTTGTTCTCTGCCTCTTCGAACTCTGGCGCATTGGTGTCGGTCTTGGGATCCTTGAACTTGGATGCCAGGTAATCGCCGATGGTATAAGGGAGGATAAAGTATCCGTCTGCCAGACCCTGCATCAGCGCCGATGCACCCAGGCGGTTACCGCCGTGGTCGCTGAAGTTTGCCTCGCCTATCGCGTACAGGCCGGGAACGGTGGTCTGGAGGTTGTAGTCTACCCAGAGGCCGCCCATTGTGTAGTGGATGGCGGGGAATATCATCATAGGCTCCTTATAGGGGTCTACATCGTTGATCTCTTCATACATCTGGAACAGGTTGCCGTATTTCTCCTCTATATACTTGCGCCCCTTCTGCTCCATGCAGGTCTTGAAGTCCAAAAAGACGGCCAGACCCTGCTCGTTTACGCCAAAGCCTGCGTCGCAACGTTCCTTTGCTGCGCGGGAAGCCACGTCGCGGGGAACCAGGTTGCCGAATGCAGGATAGCGGCGTTCCAGATAGTAGTCGCGGTCTTCTTCTGCTATGTCGCTGGGTTTCTTGGTCCCCTTGCGGATAGCTTCTACATCTTCCAGCTTCTTGGGAACCCAGATGCGGCCGTCGTTACGCAGCGACTCCGACATAAGGGTCAGCTTGCTCTGCTGGTCGCCGTGAACCGGGATACAGGTCGGGTGGATCTGTGCGAAGCAGGGGTTTGCAAAGAAAGCTCCCTTCTTGTAGCACTGCCATGCCGCGCTGCCGTTAGAGTTCATGGCGTTGGTAGAGAGGAAGTAGGTGTTGCCGTATCCGCCGCTTGCAACAACCACTGCGTGTGCGCCAAAGCGCTGAATCTCGCCGGTGGTCAAATCGCGGGCAATGATACCCTTGGCCTCGCCGTTGATGATGACGAGGTCCAGCATCTCGTGGCGCGGATAGCTCTTCACGGAGCCGGCGGCGATTTCCTTGTTCAGGGCCGCATAGGCGCCGAGGAGCAGCTGCTGACCGGTTTGTCCGCGGGCATAGAAGGTACGGCTCACCTGGACACCGCCGAAGGAGCGGTTCGCCAGATATCCGCCGTATTCACGGGCGAAAGGAACGCCCTGCGCGACGCACTGGTCGATGATGGCCGCACTTACCTCCGCCAGGCGATACACGTTCGCCTCCCGGGAACGGTAGTCACCGCCCTTGATGGTGTCGTAGAACAGCCGGTAGATGGAGTCATTGTCGTTCTGGTAGTTCTTCGCGGCGTTGATACCGCCCTGCGCGGCGATGGAGTGCGCGCGGCGCGGAGAGTCGGAGATGCAGAAAATCTTGACGTTGTATCCGAGCTCGCCCAGGGAGGCGGCTGCGGATGCTCCGCCGAGGCCCGTACCGACGACGATCACCTCGAGTTTCCGCTTGTTGTTCGGAGAGACGATCCGGATTTCGGCCTTGCGCTTCGACCATTTCTCGGCGAGCGGCCC
>JAFSQE010000006.1 GCA_017446775.1 Bacteroidales bacterium
CTGCCAAAAGGGAGCCCCGCCCGGCGATGGGTACCCGCAGCGATGCTGCCAAAAGGGAGCCCCGCCCGGCGATGGGTACCCGCAGCGATGCTGCCAAAAGGGAGCCCCGCCCGGCGATGGGTACCGGCACCGACGTGGGTAAGAGGAAACTCCACCCAGTGATGGGTACCGGCAGCGATGCTGCCAAAAGGGAGCCCCGCCCGGCGATGGGTACCCGCAGCGATGCTGCCAAAAGGGAGCCCCGCCCGGCGATGGGTACCCGCAGCGACGTGGGTAAGAGGGAACTCCACCCAGTGATGTTTGCCGGCACCGGCAGCGACGTGGGCAAGAGCGTGCTTGCCACCGCCCTGTGCCGCATCCTTAATCAGGACGGATACTCCCCCGCCCCGTTCAAGGCACAGAACATGGCGCTAAACTCTTTTGCGACCCCGGACGGCCTGGAGATTGGACGGGCGCAGGCGGTGCAGGCCGAGGCGGCAGGACTCGCGCCTCACACCGATATGAACCCTCTGCTGCTCAAGCCCCAGAGCGACCACACCTCGCAGGTGGTGCTGGACGGCAAACCCATAGGCAACCGCGACGCTTACGACTATTTCCGCAAACAGGGGCGCGAAGAGCTGCGACAGGCTGTGTTTGCGGCCTTCGACCGGCTGAGCGCCTGCCACAACCCCATAGTGATGGAGGGTGCCGGGAGCCTGGCAGAGATAAATCTGCGCGACAGCGACCTGGTCAACGTCCCGATGGCCCGCTATGCCGATGCCGACATAATCCTTGTGGGCGACATCGACCGCGGCGGCGTATTTGCAAGTGTGTACGGTTCGCTGATGCTGCTCCCGCCGGAGGACCGCGCCCTTGTAAAGGGCATCATAATCAATAAGTTCCGCGGCGACTTACGGCTGTTCGACGATGGACGCCGTATGCTGGAGGAGCTTTGCGGCATCCCGGTGCTGGGCGTCGTGCCTGTCTTTACCGACATCCACATAGAAGAGGAAGATTCCGTGGCGCTGGCGGCAAAATCGACCGCTGCGGAGCGGGGTAAGATCAACGTGGCGGTGGTACTGCTGCGCCATATCAGCAATTTTACCGACTTCGATGCCCTGGAGCGCGACCCCCGCGTGCATCTTTTTTACACCGGCAGCGCAGAAGAAATTGCCAAGGCGGACATCATAATCCTGCCGGGCAGCAAGAGCACCATAGACGACCTTTACCACCTTCGCAAGAGCGGTCTGGCGCAGGCGATTCTGCGTGCCCGCCGCGACGGAGCCACGGTGCTTGGTATCTGCGGCGGCTACCAGATGATGGGGCGCATGATCTGCGACCCGCACCGCACAGAGGGCGAGATTGAGAGGATGCCGGGGCTGGGGCTGCTGCCCGTGGAGACCGAAATGCTGCCGGAAAAGGTCACCCGCCAGGTGCGATTCACTATGGCCGGCGGCCCAGGAAATGAATACAAGCGGAGGTACGACGGCGATACCATGACCGGCAACCCAGAAAATGAATTCAAGCGGGTAAACGGCAGCGCCACGATGACCGGTTACGAAATCCACATGGGCGAAAGCCGGCCTGCTGATGGAGCGAGCGCTGCGCCGCTTAACATGATTGAAGGCGGGCAGGCAGACGGCTGCTACGTGGACGACAAGTGCATGGGGACCTACATCCACGGCATACTGGACAACCCCGCGTTTGTGGAGAGACTGCTGACCCCACATTCCGGCAAGGTGAACACCGACGCCCCGACAGAGGGCTACCACACCTTCCGCGAGCGTCAGTACGACCTTCTGGCGGACCACTTCCGCAAATATGTTGATATGGACCTGCTTTACAAGATACTCGGGCGATGATAGTTGGGCACGGCGACGATCTTTGGCGGTTCGGGCGGGCGATTGTGGCCAATTTCAGCTCGAATGTGTATGGCGGCGTGGATCTGACGGCGCTCAAAGAGCACCTGTCCCACCATATGGAAGCTATTTCGCACTATCCGGAGCCGGAACCGTACACTCTGGAGAAGGCACTGGCCGCACTGCACGGGATTGACCCCGAATGCGTCTGCGCAACCAGCGGCGCCACGGAGGCGATATACCTGATTGCGCTGGCATGGCGCGGAGCCCGCTCCACTATTCTCCAACCCACTTTCAGCGAATATGCCGACGCCTGCCGCCTGCACGGGCATAGCGTCGCCGGGATAACGGAGCCCCTCTGTCAAGCCGTGCGCAACGGGACTCTGACCGGGGGCGACGAAACTCTTGCCATAGGTAACGAGAGTCCTGCCGGAGGTGACGAAACTCTTGCCGGAAGTGACAGACCCGACCTGTTCTGGCTCTGCAACCCCAACAACCCAGACGGCCGTGTGATACCAAAAGGGCAACTGAAGGCGCGGATAGCAAGCAATCCCGACACCATATTTGTAATAGACCAGTCCTACGGATTCTTTACAGAAGATCCTCTGCTCACGCCCACCGAGGCAATTGCCGCCGGGAATGTGCTGCAACTGCACTCCATGACCAAGCGCTATGCGATGCCGGGGCTGCGACTGGGATACGTCACCGGCGCAAGGGCACTCATAGAGCGCATTAGAAATGTCCGCATGCCCTGGAGCGTGAACGCCCTGGCGATAGAGGCGGGCTTGTATCTGGCAAACAACCCTGACACCGCCCCCATTGACAAACCGGCCCTGCTGAAAGAGGCGCAAAGGCTCCGCAACGCCCTTGGCTCGCTGCCCGGCATCAGAGTAGAGCCCACCAGGACACACTTCATGCTCTGCCACCTTGAGCCTGTCACCGACGCCGACCAACAAACCAGGCAAGGCACCGCCGCCAGTCTCAAGCAATATCTGGCCCGGGAGCACGGCCTGCTGATACGCGACGCCTCCAACTTCGAGGGGCTCACCGCCGGCCATTTCCGCATCGCCGCACAGACCCCGAAAGAGAACGACCTGCTCATAAACGCAATCCGCGAATACCTCAAATGACCCGCATAATCTCAACTCTGGCCGGCTGGCTGATGGACGTGCTCTTTGGCGACCCCGCAAGGCTCCCCCATCCCATCGTGGGGTTCGGCAAGCTGATTGCCGCGGGCGAGAAGGCTCTCAACAGAGGCAAACACCGCCGCCTCAAAGGGGCGCTGCTGGCCATCGTCCTTATCGCCGCCACCGCCGCCGCCACCTGGGGCGCTATGTATGGCTTGCAACTGCTGGGCGAAAGAATCGGAGCAGGAATATGGCTCAGACGCGCCGCAGAGGCCATCCTGATATTCTTCTGCCTGGCCGGCACGACGCTAATCAAAGAGGTGCGCGCGGTATTCAAAGCGGTAGACCGCAGCCTGGAAGAGGGGCGCAGGCAGGTGGCCCGCATCGTGGGGCGAGACACCGCCAACCTCACCGCCCAGGAGGTGCGTACCGCCGCCCTGGAAACCCTTGCAGAGAACCTCAACGACGGCGTAATCGCCCCCCTCTTCTGGCTGGCACTGCTTGGTGTGCCTGGGATGATGACATACAAGATGATAAACACGCTGGATTCCATGCTGGGCTACCGCAACGAACGGTATATCGATTTCGGGCGCTTTTCTGCCAGGACCGACGATGTCGCGGGCTGGATTCCCTCCCGCCTGACCGCCTTGCTGATGCTGCTCACATCCGGCAGGCTAAATCTGATAAAAACCGTCCACAGGAATGGCTGCAAGCATCTCAGCCCCAACTCGGGCCATCCCGAGGCAGCGCTGGCTGCGATTCTGGACTGCCGCTTTGGCGGGCCGCACGACTACTTTGGGCAGGAGGTGGTAAAACCCTTCATCGGCGACAACGACCGCCCGCTGACGACCGCCGACATGGAGGTCGCCACAGCCATAAACCGGTTTTCAGAAATCGTGATGGTGTCGCTGGTATGTCTGACCCAGCTTCTTACTCCATTATTCTTATAAGGTCGAAGCAGAAGCCGCGGGAGAGTTTTACCCCCGGACTCACAGTGCCGGTAGCCTTGTCGTAGATATACACCTGCGGATATTCGTCCTCGCCGTCGCCCTCGGTGACACCGATGTAGGCATATTTGGAATCCACCGCGGTACGCTGGGAATAGCGACCGCTGCAATAGCGTAGGGGGGTTCCGTTACAGCTCACCCGCTCGCGCTGGCAGGTCTTCGTATCTATAAGGGTGTAGAAATGGCTCCGGCTGTCTATCTTGGTGCCCAGAGTCTCGTCGCGGGAATAGGCCAGTATTTTGCCGCCGCCTACATACTGGACCGTGAGCAGTCGCCCTTCCGGATCGGGGAATCCGTTCCAGTCGGGGTCAAAGGAGGTCTTGCCAACAGTGATGCGACGCAGTACGCCATATTTGGTACCGTCTATTGTAACCATTCCGGCAACGTACATGTTACCTGTTTCGTCGTAAGTAACCAGCGACTGCATCAGTTCGCCGTAGGCAGCGCTCACCGTCTCTTCCATCACTTTCTCCGGGACTGAGGATTCCATCGCCACTTCCATATTCAGGACATCAATAATAGCCACGCGGGTTAAGGGTTTGGCATTCTCGTCGGCAGGTTTGAGATGATATATGTAGTACAACGTACCACTGGGGGTTTGTGTGAGGATTCCGGAGGTGGAAAGCGAACTGTAGCCACTGGAGATTTTGATATCCATGGTGCCTTCTGATATCACCGCCATGTCAGACTCCCTCAACTTGGACCAGTACACAGTCTTGTGCTCTGCATCGGTACCCATTACCAGCAGCGTTTCTCCGTTGTCAAGCCATGCGTGGGTATACTTGCGAGGGTAATATGTGTTTGCTCCGAAAGGTCGCTCGGCATCCACCACCACCGACTCGTTTCCAGCCTCGTCGCGCACGATGTGGAACTTTACAAAGCCGCCGGTGGCCTCCTGCGGCACCTGGTAATAATACTTGCCGCGGGTGATGCTCTCCATGGTATATTTCTGGGTGATATCTATGCCTCGGCCAGTAAACTCCACCTCGGGCTGATCTGCCTCCAGGGAGGTCACCTGCCGCACATAGGTGCCGTTTTTGTTCTGACCCATGCCGCCGTGCTTGACAGCACATACATAAAGGTCAAACACAGATGCTGCTTCAACCGGGTCCACGGGGGTCGGCTGCGGTTCGGGGTCACAAGCTGATAACAACATAAGCGCTGTCAATATCAGACAAAAACTGTTAATTCTCTTCATATTATCGGGATTATCAGACGTCAAAGTTAGAAAAAATACTATATTTGTGCGCGTTTTGGTAATCAGTCGGGGCACACCGCCCCTCTGATGCAAGGGAACCCGGTGAGAGTCCGGGGCTGTACCTGCAGCTGTAACCCTTTCCAAGGGTCTGACAACCAATGCCACTGGGCGCTGCACCGCCGCCTCTGATGCGGAAAATCGATGCAGAACGCCCGGGAAGGCCGTCAGACCGGGGTAGCCAGAAGACCTGCCAAAACACATATTTATTACGCGCGTTCAGGAATAAGCGAAAAGCGGAAATGAAGCAAAGATTGCTTTTGAGTTGTATTTTGCTGCTTGCGGCAAACGCCCTTGCGGCGCAGACCACTCTGCAGGACACAATCCCGGAGACCGTCGTTACGGCCACCGGTACGGAGCATCTGCTCAAGGATGCCCCCGTGCAGACCGAGGTTGTGACGCGGCGGATGCTGGACAGCTACGGCGGACGCTCTCTGGAGGATATCCTGAGCGGCCTGACGGCCTCTTTTGCCTTCAATGAAGACGATATGGGTAGCCAGATGCAGCTGGGCGGCCTTGGCAACAGCTATATCCTGATACTGATAGACGGCAAGCGTATCCACGGCGACGTGGGCGGCGAGAACGACCTGGCGCTGATCGATCCTCAGACCATAGAGAAGATTGAGATAGTCAAGGGCGCATCCTCTGCTCTGTACGGCAGCGACGCGATTGCCGGCGTGGTGAACATCATCACCCGCAAACACCGGCAGGAAGGCCTCCTGGTAGAGAACTCCACCCGCTACGGCAGTTACAACGATATCCGCCAGCACAACTCCGTCGGCATCAAGAGCGGCCGCTGGACATCGCTCACCAACTTCAATTACCAGCACAGCGACGGCTGGCAGAACACCTCTGTAGAGCATACCTCCAGCAGCGAGCCGCCGGTGACCGACTCCCGCAACATGACGGTTAACCGCCACACCAACGCCCAGATTGCAGAGCAGCTGACATTCGCGGCTGGCGACAATCTGGAGCTCTATCTTGGCGGCACCTGGTACGGCAAGCGGATCTATCGCCCCAGCGGCAAATACGCCCACTACGACGTGCACACTTACGATTTGCAGTACCGCAACGCATCGGCCTCCGCGGGCGGCAAGTGGAAGGTGAACGCAACCGATGTGGTGACTTTTGACCTTGACTGGAACCGCCACGCCTATATGTACTATTTTACGGCGACCACTCTGGTAGAGGATTACGAACTTAGCAAGGGAACCCTCTACTACCCGTATTACCCCTATCTGCCCGACCAGACGCAGATGCAGAGTGACCAGCGGCGCACCATGGCCAGCGTGAAGGGGATCTTCCACCTGCCGGCCGGCAACCTGCTCAGCGCCGGTGCCGAATACCGTTACGACTGGCTTTACTCCCCCACCCGCGTTGAGGGGAACATTGTGAGCGACTGGACGGCGGCGGTATATGCCCAGGACGAATGGAGCCACGATTTTGATGCGAGCCACAGCATGCATCTGGCGGCTGGGACGCGCCTGACCTGGAACGGCGCCTTCGGCGTGAAACTCACCCCCAAGGCCTCCGCAATGCTGGCGCTGGGTCTCCCCTGGCGCATCAGGCTTAACTGGAGCCAGGGCTTCAAGACCCCGACCCCCAAGGAGCTGCATTACCGTTATATTCGGCAGATGAGCGGCACCTACCTCTATCTGGGCAACCAGAGCCTGAGGCCTCAGACCAGCAACTACTTCTCGCTGGGCGGCGAATACAACCGCGCCGGGCTTAACATCACATTGACTGGCTATTACAATATGGTGAAGGATATGATTACCCTGGTCACCATCCCCAACTATGAGGCGCCGGCAGAGTATATAATCCAATACGACCCCTACCGCGTACGGCAGTATGCCAACATAGACGACGCCCGCACCATGGGCATCGACCTCAACGCGCGCTACACTACCGGCGAATGGTCGTTTGGCCTGGGTTACAGCTATCTGGACACCGACGCCAACCAGTACGACAGCGACCACGACAGGATGAAGAAGGTCACAATAGACGGCACCGCACACCACCGCGGCAACTGCTTTACCAGCTGGAACCACCGTTTTTCTCCCGGATACCGCCTTGGAGCAGGTCTCTACGGCCGCGTGTCCTCTACCCGCTACTACCAGATAGACGGCAACGGAAAAGGATATCAGATATGGCGCATCGCCACCAACCACGACTTTGACTTTATTCCCAGCACAGACTGCCGCCTGGAAGCCGGTGTGGACAATATCTTCAACTATGTTGACCGCACCCCCCACGGGCTGCACCTGGGCACCACGACCCCCGGCACAACTGTATATGTGGCGCTGACCCTCCGCTTCAAGAGCGGCAAGAAAATAGGCAAATTCTACAATACCATAAACAATAACATCAATTCAAATCAAAATGAGCAGAATTAGGATTATGACTGCCGTGGTACTGGCGGCGCTGACTCTCGGATTCACCTCATGCGATCCGATTGGCAAGAATCAGTACAACTACAACACCTATCAGAAGGCAGTCAACCAGACTGTGAACAAGAACAAAAAGAACGACAAGGCTATCCTGCTGGTGGCTTTCGGATCTACCTGGCAGCAGGCTTTCGATGCTTTTGACAGCACCGTAGAGGCTTACAAGCAGGCTTTCCCCGGCTACGACGTGTTCCTCTCCTTCTCTTCTGCAATCTGCATCAACCGTGCAGCTGCCGGCGAGAACGTCGAGCCCCGCAACTTTTATGCTCCGCCGTTCTGGCTCACCGCATTCGCACAGAAGGGTGTTCAGTATAAAGAGGTTGTCGTACAGTCGCTGCAGGTAATCCCCGGCGAGGAGTACACCCGCGTAATCAACTACATCAAGGACTTTGCAAACAACGCCAACGGCGACCTGGACGATGACTATCTGGCAAACGTTGAGCTTAAGCTCGGCACCCCGCTGCTTCAGGATCCCGAAGCCGATGTCAAGGCAACCGCAAAAGCCCTCAACGACCTTTACAAGAGCCAGGCAGCCGGCAACATTGTGGCTTTCATGGGCCACGGTAACCCCGACAGCTACGACACCTATAAGGCAAACATCCGCTACACCCAGCTCGAAGAGGCTCTCCAGACACTCAGCCCCAACTACTTTGTAGGCACCGTGGATATGATGGAGAACTTCAAGACCCACGTTTACGAGCGCATGGCTGCAGCCGGTCTTAACACAAGCAACAAGAAAGTCTACCTGCACCCTCTGATGTCCATCAGCGGTGACCACGGCCACAACGATATGGCTGGTGACGACACTCCCGAGAAGTTCGAGGGCAAGAGCTTTACCTTTGCCGACCTGCTGGCAGAAGCCAACGAAGAGGGCGAGGTTGAAGATTGCAGCTGGAAGGTATTCTTTGGCGCAAACGGTTCTGGTTTCGTTTGCAACGACAACACCATCATAGACAAAGGTCTGTTGGAGCTTCCCACCGTACGCCAGATTTGGATGAACCACACCCAGGCCGCTATCGACGGCGAACCTCTGGACTACTATCACTCAAAGAATCCTGAAGAATAGGACTTAAAGCATTAGAGCCCGGACAGCTCTAGTAATTCGGATATGGTAATTGCAAGGGTGGCGGTTTCGCTGCCCTTGCTTGTTTTGTAACCGTCTTTACCGGCAGTTATCACCGTATCCGATTCGATATCCTTACCGGCAAGGATGCCGTTGCGCCGCAGCGCCTTGGCCACCATGGCGCAGGCGGTATCATCGCCCTCCAGACGCACTTTTGCCCTGAATTCGGGCTCGACGCGATAGAGGCCGGTCTGTTGTTCGAAAGCCACCCCCTTGCGGCGGAAGAACTGCTCAAGGGTGCCGTCCAGCGTCAGGTCCTCCGGGCATCCGGCCACCACAGCGCGTCCCTGCGCCATCAGCCAGAGACGGTCGGCTATCTGAAGCGCCAGCTCCAGGTCGTGGGTAGAGAGGAATATCGTCTTGGCTGTCTCGCGCGAGAGGCGATGCAGCAGGTGGAGTATCTCTATCTTGCTGGGATAATCCAGAAATGCGGTGGGTTCGTCCAGGAATATTACCGGAGTCTCCTGCGCCAGCGCCTTGGCAATCATCACCTTTTGCCGTTCGCCATCGGAAAGGGTCTGCACCAGTCGCTCTTTCAGGGTGGTGATACCCACCAGCTCCAACGCCTGATCCACTATTGCCCTATCCTCTGCGCAGAGCTTCCCCCAGAACCCGGTATAGGGGCTGCGGCCAAGGCCCACCAGCTCCGCCACGGTCATGTTCTGGAGCACGGTACGCTCTGTAAGGACAACTGCCACCACGGTGGCCAGCTCCTTCTCGCGATAGGCGCCCAGGGGCTTGTCCATAATGTAGATATCGCCCTTGAGGGCAGGCTGGAATCCAGCCAGGGTGCGCAGCAGGGTTGATTTACCGGCACCGTTCTCGCCCAGCAGGCAGGTAAGCTCGCCGCTGCGCAGGGTATCAGTAATACCTTCAGAAACGACTTTCACCGAGTGTTTGCCGGTATAGCCGATGGAGAGATTCTCGATACGTATAGTGTTGCTGCGTGTCATTCTGCCGATTCCTCCTTTCTCCGTTTAAAAAGCACTACCGCCACCACGGGGGCGCCGATAAGGGCTGTTACCGAGTTGACAGGGAGCGCCCCTTCAAAGCCAGGCATGCGGGCTATCAGGTTGCACAGCAGCGCCAGCGATGCCCCAGCCAGCATCGATGCCGGCATCAGGGTACGATGGTCGCTGGTGCGGAAGATGCCCCGGCAAAGGTGCGGTACCGCCAGGCCCAGGAAGGTGATAGGGCCGCAATATGCCGTTACGATAGCCACCAGCACGCCAGCCGATGCTATCACTGCCATCCGCGCCCGGCGGACGTTGAGGCCCAGATTGCGGGCATACCCGTCGCCAAGCAGCAGCAGGTTCAGGGTCTTTACCAGCAGCAGCGCCAGCGGCAGCAACACCGCCATTATTATCACAAAGGTGGTCACCTGACCGCCAGAAACCCTTGCAAAACTACCCAGGCCCCAGACCACATAAGCCCGCACATCCTCTTCTGCACTGAAGAATTTGAGCACGCCGATGATTGCGGTGGCCACGTAACCTATCATCACACCTATAATCAGAAGCGTGACATTGCCTTTAACTTTCTGTGAGACGTACACAATCAGCAGCATCACCGCCAGGGAGCCGATTATGGCAGCCACGGTCATCGCCACCTCCCCCATATATCCGATGCTGCTAAGCGCGACACCAGCCAGACGGCCGGAGAGCAGCACCACAAAGGCCACGCCCAGGCTCGCGCCGGAGCTCACGCCCAGCACAGAAGGTCCTGCCAGAGGGTTGCGGAACACCGTCTGCATCTGCAAGCCCGCTACCGACAGACCGGCTCCCGCCATAAGGGCGGTGAATGCCTGCGGCAGGCGCGATTTGAGGATGATATTCTGCCAGATGGGGTCTACGCCGGTGGCGCCGGTAAGTATCTTCCAGGTACTTGCGGCGGGGATTGCAACAGAACCCACCAGCAGGTTGAGGAAGAACAGCAGCAATACCGATACCGCCGTAAGAATCATTCCAATAGCTACTTTGCGTTTCATTTAAGCAGTGAGTAAAATACCGGCTGGTAATCTTCCGGCAGCAGTTCTGGGTGAAGTATATGTATCAGGTCGGAGAGCACCACATCGGGCTGCACCGGCATATTCTCATAGAAAGGGCGCTCGCGCATGTTGCAGTATATCACCCCTTTCTCTTTGAAGGCGGTTAGGTCGGCATAACGGGCATCGGTGGCACGCAGGGCATCATAGCTGTAGGTGCCGTCGTAGCTGTTAACTATGCGCCAGTAGCGGGCGGCGGCGGTCTTGCTGTAGACCGTCTCAAAGTCCAGATTCATGCCACCGGAGTGTTCGTCGTCGGGCAGGAAATACTCGCCGCCGGCATCGCGGAATATCTGCGCCAGAAAGCTGCGGCCGCCTCCAACATACCAGTTGCCGCCGTGCAATTCTCCGCTTAGCACCACGGGGCGGTTTTCAACGTTGGCGGTGAGTTCCCTGAGGGCGTTATAGCGGGCCTCGATGGCCGCGAAGGTTGTGTTGGCCTTCTCCTCCCCGCCTATCAGCATGCCGATAAACTTGATCCACTCTGCCTGCCCCAGCGGGGTCGTCTCTTTATAACCCAGGTGGGGTACCAGCGGCACGTCCACACCACGCAGCGCCTCATATCCGCCGCGTTTGAAGGGGGATATAAGTATCAGGCCGGGGTCCAGCGCCAGCACGGTCTCGTTGTCAAAATTCCCCTCTATGCCAATTTTATTGACCTTACCCTCTTTGATGCGCTCCTTTACATCTTCGTTAAAAAGATGGCGGGTGCTGGTTATGCCGCTCACCTTCTCCAGCGCGTCCAGGCAGATAAAGTTGGAGAGCTGCAGGTTGGTCATGCAAACGATGCGGTCTACGGGCACCTCAATCTTCCGGTAGCCCTCCGGCACCGCAGGGTTTGTGCCGCGCTCCACCAGCATAAAGCGAAAGATATCCCTGCTTTCGCCCTGCGGGTCGGTGATATCCACCAGGCAGCCGCCATCGATATAGCGCAGCGCAAATCCCTTGGCATATTTCGCCTCCACGGCACCATCCTTAGCCTCGGGTAGCGGTGCAGCGGTGCGGTTGCGGCCGGCATTTTTGCACGCGGCCAGCGAGAGCAGCATCAGCAGTATGACTATATATCTTTTCATTTCCAAAGGTCCATTATATCTGTTTCGCCCCAGTATAGGTGGGTGTAGCCGGCTATTGTATTCCTATAGCGATAGAGGGGCGTTGCCACCTGTTCGCCGTGGGCATCGTATTGCTGTGCCACAGAGGGCATTGCTGCAGGATTGATAACAGAAGAGTAGTGGAATTCGTGACCACGGAACTCTTTGCCGTTTTGAAGCCGGACGCTCCGGTAGCCCAAGTGCAGCCGCGCCCCCTCCATAGTGGTTTCCAACGGCAGCACGCCGCACATACTGTACGGGCCGCCGGGGATGGCGTTTATCGCTCCGGTAAGGTATATCATTCCGCCACATTCAGCCAGGATCCGGCCACCGGCATCGGCATAAGCTTTTATTTGCCCTTTCAGCTTGCTGCGCTCTGCCAGCTGCCCTGCGAAGAGTTCCGGATAGCCGCCGGGAAGATATAACAGGTCTGTTTGGGGCAGCTCGTCGCCAGAGAGCGGACTGAAGAAGGTCACGCTGCCCAGCTGCTCCAGCCGGGCGATATTCTCCCGGTATATGAAGTTGAAGGCGGAGTCACGGGCCACGGCGATTCGCATCGCGCCCTTCGCTGCCATATTGTGCTGCAGCCCGGACGGTTCGTGCCTGGGACTTTTGAATTCACCGCTGCAAGCCGCCAGCAGAGCATCGATATCGACATTATGTTCCACGATTTGCGCGGCTCGCTCTATCCACGCCTCCATCTGCTGTTCTGCCGCCAGGGTCAGCCCAAGATGGCGCGAAGGGACCTCCAGACCATCTTCGCGGGGCATAAATCCGAAGCATCTGACTCCGGCATCCTCCGCCGCCTGGCTCAGCAGCAGCTTGTGTCTTTCAGATGCCACCTGGTTGAATACCACGCCGGCAATCTTGATGGCTGGGTTGAAGCTCTTTGTCCCGTGCAGCAGCGCCGCCACGCTATAGGCGGTGGATTTTGCACCGACCACCAGAACAATGGGGATATCCAGTATCTCAGCAATCCCGGCAGCACTTCCGCGGCTGCGGTCGTAGCCGTCAAAAAGCCCCATCGCCCCCTCCACTATGCAGGCGTCGGCATCTGCACCGTAACGGGCATAGAGATCGCGGATATGCGTCTTGGAAGAGAACCAGCTGTCAAGATTCACCGATTCCCGGCCCGATGCGTGGGCGTGGAATTTTGTATCGATATAGTCTGGTCCGCACTTATATGGCTGCACCTTTTTCCCGCGACGGCTCAGCGCCCGCAGCAGACCCATCGTGAAGGTGGTCTTGCCGCTGCCGGATGCCGGCGCACCTATAAGCAACTGCGGTTTCATCGTTTACAAAGATAGTAATTGAACTTGACAAAGAAGGCCCTGCCGGGCTTCTGGAGCATATAATTGTCGTAGGCGAGGCGATTGGCCAGGTTGGTGCATTCCAGCGAGACATTATATCTGCCGCCCATCCAGCTGTATAGCAGGGATGCGTTTATTATGTGCTGTTCCGGCACCGTCGGTTTGCCGGCCGCCGAGCCGTAAGCGGCCCATGTCACATAGAACCAGTGCACCCAGTGATAGTCACATCCCAGGCGCAGCCGGCTATCCTTCAGGCCGACGTTGTGGAAGGTGTAACCCGCCGCCGCATTGCACCACGCCCAGGGGCGGTTAGGGGTGCGGTTGCGGTAGGTGATGGATGGCGTGCCGGCCTGTGTGTACTGGCGCATGTCACGGCAATCGTCGTAGCTGGCGTTGGCCATCAGCTGCAGCTTGCCTGCCCAGTTGTATTGTATCTCGCCTTCGATTCCTTTTATATGCACCGCAGCCACGTTTACATATTGCATCATCCCCTCCGTCTCCATCACCGTGGCCTGTATGTAGTTATCCACAAGCCTCAAAAAGCCGTTGGCGCTGTAAGAGAGCAGATGCCCGCCGCCAAGGTCAAAGGTACCGAATGCACCCAGATTGACATTGTCGCCAATCTCAGGCAGCAGCGTCAGGTTGGGATATACTGTGGTGCCGTTGCCCAGCATCTCTCGCGACACTGGCAGCCTCACGCTGTGCTCGTATGAGGCCTTGAGCGAGAGGGACTCGGCAATCTTGTAGCGGCTCCCCAGGCCATAGCCCAGAAAGTTTCGTACGCTGCGTTCGTCCACCTTGTCGGCACCAGTCTGCGATGCCATTTCGCTCTGGCCCACCCGCAGCGCATTCACATAATCCTTGATAAAGAACACGTTCTCCAGACGGCCGTCCAGCAGGCTCTGCCCGTAATTGAGCCCTGCAATATGCTTTGTCATTGCATCCTGCGTGGGGATGTAGCTCTTGTCGTAATCGTCCCACTGGCGGTTCCCCACCCTGTTGAACATATAGTTCAGCGTCAGCGTGTGGCCCGCCGCCAGCGTGTAGTCCAGCGTGGCTCGCCCTATGGTGAGCGGCCGCAGATAGTTGCGCAGCGTCTTTGCCCGGCCCCGGATTTCGCTGTAGGCGCCATCGATATAACTGCCATCCCAGTAATACCGGCGGAATGTGGTGTCTATGGTTTGCGAATGGTCGCGGGTATGAGAGAGCGATGCCTTCAGGTTCAACCCTTCTGTCAGGAAATCGCTCTTGGAATATCGGGCAGAGAGGTTAAGCGCCTGTGCCCTGCGCTCTGCCATACCTACCACATGGCTCTGGGTGGCGCCGGTCTGTATCTCCTTTTCTGTTCGGGAATACGATGCCGATACAAAGAAGTCATCGGCCCAGCTGCGGTCGGTCACTCCGGCTTCCAGCTGCGCGAAAAGCGAGAGGTAGCCGTCGTGGAAGCGCGGCAGATCCCTGTAGACAAAGGCGGTGTGGTCTTCGTTGCGCACCTTCACCCCACGCATCGTATAGTCGTTTTTGGAATAATAGGCGTTAACGACAGGCTTGACGATGATGCCGGAGTGCGGCAGGCGGTACTGTGCGCTAAAGTCGACGCTGTGCGTATGGAAAGATCCTATGCCGTACGACAAATCCAGATAGTTGCGGCTGCGCCGGTTGGTCACGATATTGATTGCGCCGCCCAGCGCATCGGTGCCCAGTGTGGCCGGCACTACACCTTTGTATATCTCCACCCGGTCTATTATGCTCACCGGCAGGTTGGTCAATGTAACGCCGCTTCCCTTGGAGTCCAGCGCCACTCCGTCTATGAAGTAGCGTACCGATCCGCCGGAAAGACCGTTCAGGGTAAGGTCAAATTCGCTGCCCAGACCACCCTGGCTGCGGATGCGCAGCCCCGGGGTATATTCTATCGCCTGCGAAACCGTCTGCAACGATGCCACCCGCTGCCGGATGTTCACTGCACTGGCGGCGTAGGCCCCGCCCTCTATCTTGCTGGCCTGCGTCTGGCCGGTAACGGTGGCGCTGCTGATTGTGAGGGTATCGGCCAGAGTGCCTGTTACGGCCAGATTATCCTGTCCGTAAAGCTGCAAACCCAGGCATAACGCCGCCACTGTCATCAACTTTCGCATATCTTACAAAGGTAATCATTTTATTCGCTACATTTGCGCTTATGGAGTGTAAAGAGATATATTTCGCAGGCGGGTGCTTCTGGGGCGTGGAGCACTTTTTCAAAGGAGTCACAGGCGTGACTTCCACCACGCCCGGCTATGCCAACGGGCGCTTTGCCAATCCCACTTATGAGCAGGTTTATAAGGACGATACCGGCTTTGCGGAGACAGTGCGCTTGGAGTATAATCCTGCTGCCGTTTCTCTGGCGACCCTTTGCCGTCTGTTCTTTATGATTATCGACCCGCTGTCGCTGAACCGTCAGGGCGAGGATTGCGGCACGCGCTATCGCACCGGGGTGTACTATTCTTCCGAGGCCGACCTGCCTGTGCTGGAGGCTGCCTTTGCCGCCGAGGCCAGCCGTATTGGCGCCGACCCCGTCACTGAGCTGCTGCCGCTGCAGAACTTCTACGGCGCAGAAGATTATCATCAGGACTATCTGGACAAGAACCCGGGCGGATATTGCCACCTGTCGCTGAAGACTTTCGCCTATCTGCGCGTGTTCGAGAAGGTGCGGATGTATCTGGGAAGCAGCGAGCCTAACGGCAGTGACGTTCTCCCGGGCGAGTCTGGAGAACCCGATACCATAGCCCGGATGGCAGAGATAGCAGCCATAGTTCACGAGGGGATGAAGTTCTTCTGGACTGGGTTTTACCGTGTGACAGAAGTACCTGAAGATGCCAAGCCACACTTAGGATCTAGTTTGCCTAAGGGCGAGGACATAGACAGAAAATCAGCCTCAGATGCATCCGCGTGCCGGCCGCAGCTGGTTCTGGGCCCGTTCCAGGGGCCGCCGGCCTGCCTTCGCATAGGCTACGGCCGCGGCGTTTGCGGCACCGCCTGGAAAGAGGCCCGCACCATAGTCGTCCCCGACGTGGAGCAGTTCCCCGGCCACATCGCCTGCAGCAGCGCCTCCAAGAGTGAAATAGTGGTGCCGGTATTCGGCCCCGACGGCCGCGTCACCGCCGTCCTGGACATCGACAGCGACCGCCTCGCCACCTTCGACCCCGAAGACGCCAAATGGCTTGAATTAATCGTTAGTTAATAAAAAACCGAGGGGATAGAGGGAAGCGCACCTTTCGGTACATCAATCGAGCCTAACCTACCTTAAGCACCTCGAATGCTTACGATAGTGACTCCGAACTTTCTCGGGTTTGCCAAAGCGAGTGCGAACATACGCCCTAACCTTAACAAATCTCACAACCTCCACTCCAATGGAGATGATAATAATCTTCGTATAAGATCTCATATTAATAAATGTTATTGACTACTTGAGAGATCTATCGAGGATTCATTACAATACCTCCCCTCGGTTAAGGGCATATTTCAAAGAAAACAGACACCCACTTCGAGGATAGATGTCTGTTCTTTGTGTCAATAACATTGTGATAGTATCACGATGCAAATATAATACACTAAATCCCGTTTGTCAAGAGATTCCGAGAAATAATTTATCTAGCGCCGAAGATGGCGCTGCCGATGCGGATGATGGTGGCACCTTCTTCAACTGCGACGGGCCAGTCACTGCTCATGCCCATTGAGAGTTCGGGAAGGCTGGTGGCAAGCTGAACCTCGCGGGCACGGCGGAAGTCGGCGCGGATGCGCTCCAAATCATCGGTATTGGTGGCCATGGCCATAATGCCGCGCAGCCGCACGCCGGGATAATCTGCTGCAGAAGCTGCCACAGAAAGCGCCTCTTCTGGCGTAAAGCCTCCCTTTGATTCTTCTGCAGCGACGTGGACCTCCAGCAGACAGTCCACCCGCCTGCCCTGCGCCACCGCCGCGGCAGAAATGGCCAGCAGCAGGTGCATCGAATCCACCGATTCTATCAGCGAGGCGTATGGGAGCACAAACTTGATCTTGTTGGTTTGCAGATGGCCGATAAAGTGCCACTCGATGTCGGTGGGCAGCACCGCTGCCTTTGCCGCCAGCTCCTGCGGACGGCTCTCGCCAAAACGACGCTGACCGGCCGCGTACGCCGCCATAATATCCTCGGCAGGCTTGAACTTGGAAACAGCCACCAGTTTTACCCCAGACGGTATCTCGTCCAGCAAGCGGAGCAAATTGTTGGCAACGGCCATCGTTTAGCGCTTCTTTTGCTGCTGTTGCTGCATCTTGTATGCCTCCTCCAGCCGCTGTGCGAACTTGGACTTTTTGGGGGTCTTGGCCTCTGCAGTCTTGCGGGCAATCTGCGCCTTGAGCTTCTCTTCGCTCACAACCCACTTGCGGATTACAAAATTCTGACCGATGGTAATCAGGTTGGAGAGGAAGTAATAATAGTTAAGGCCGGCGGAGAAGTTGTTACAAAGCAGCACCATGAATATCGGCATCAGCCAGACCGTCATGAACTGCATGCCGGGCATCTGCTGATTCTGGGCTGCGGTCGCACCCGCCGTCATCTTGCCGTACACGAACATCGATACGCCCATGAGCAGCGCGAACAGCGATATATGGTTGCCGTACATCGGAATCCTGAAGCCGAAGTCCAGGATGGAATCGTATGTACTAAGGTCCTGCGCCCACAGGAAGCTTTGCTGACGCAGCTCAAAGCTGGCCGGGAAGAAGCGGAACATGGCGTACAGTATCGGGAACTGCAACAGCACGGGCAGGCAGCCGCCAAACATACTTACGCCACTTTTCTTATAGAGATCCATGGTGGCCTGCTGCTTTTTCATGGCATCGGCCTCCTTGGAATACTTTTCGTTTATCTTTTGAATCTCCGGCTGCAGCACCTTCATCTTGGCGGTGGACTCGTAGCTCTTGATGGTGAACGGCGAGATGACCAGTTTGATAAGGAGGGTAAGCAGCAGGATGATAAGTCCGTAGCTATTGAAATACTTGTTGAGCCAGTTGAACACCGGGATAATCACGTATTTACAAATCGAGCCCACAAGCCAGCCGCCAAGGGGCAGGAGCTTGTCGTATGCTCGGTCGTACCCCTTGAGCACCGGATAGTGGTTAGGGGTAAAGTTGAACTCGAAGCTGCGGGTAAAATCGGCCCCCTTTGCGCCATAGTCGGCAGCGAGCGATGCGCCGGCAGCGAAAAGACGCTGCTGGGAATCATCCTCCGGATAGGTTTTCACAGCCACATCCCCGCCTGAAAAACCGTCGGCAGCATACAGGATTGCAGAGAAGAACTGCTGCTTGAAAGCTACCCAGCTCGCATTGCCGGCAAGGGATTCACGACCGGAATCCTTGCGCAGCTGTATCTGCTTGATCTTATCGGAACCGGAATAGCGGAACGCCACGGCAGAGTAATTCTTCTCGTTGGTATAGCCCTTCTCCAGACGCGGCATATCCAGCGTCCAGGTAATCTTGCACTGCGACGACGAGCGGGGCAAGATGCCGTCCATCGCCACAAAATGCATGTCAAAGCCCACGTCGTAGCTGCCAGGCATAAGGGTATAGGTATTCTCGATGTAAGAATCTTCGTCGACATACAGACGCAGGGTAACGCTCTGGTCGCTGGCCGCAACTATTGCATAGCTGAAATCGGTGGTATTGATATACTGCCCAGCGTCCAGTTCTACGTCAAACTTGCTGTAACCTTTGGGAATCAGGTAGAGGGCGGTGCTGTCGTATTTGAAATACTTCTTGACAAGCACTTCGTCTATCTGGCCTCCGTGAGTGGTGATGCCCACCCTGAGGTTCTCATTCTCGAGATAAACGACCTGCTCTTCTCCGTTAAAGGCCATGTCGTTGAGCGACTGGGTGCGATATACCTGTGCAACAGCCGGCTGCGCCTCGCCCAGAGTATCGGCATCGGCACGCATTATATCTGCCTCTGCAAGTGATTCTGCATACTGCGCCGCCTCTATCCTTGCAAGGGAATCGGCCACGAACTGTGCCCTTTTCTGTTTCTCGAATTGTTTTGTATTGTACCAGCTGAACAGCAACAAAACTACGCCGATCAGCGCAAACCCGATTAATGTCTGTTTGTTCATTAAAAACTCCCTTATGCTTCGTTCTCCGATTCCTCTGCCTTGTTCATCGCCTTGATTTTGGCCTCAAGAGCGGCCAGATCTGCCTTTGCCTGGTCTATCTTGGCGCGGAAATCGCCAATAAGCGACTCTGCATTCTTTGACCTTTCAAAGAAGCCAATGTTGTTCTCCCAGGTTGCGATGTCGGCCTCAAGCTTCACAAACTCCTGAACCAGACGGTCTTTCTCTGTGAACTGGCGCTCTGCAAAACCACGACGTTCCTGGTCGCGGCCGCGCCGCATCGGACGCTCTTCTGCAGCCAGTTCCCCAAACTTGGTCTTTATTGCATCGCGATATGCGTTCTGTATCCTGTCCTTGTCTTTGAAGGGGATGAACCCAATCTCGCGCCATTTTGCCTGGAAGTCGCGCATAGCGGCCAGGTCGGCCTCACGGTCGCCGGAAAGCTCGTATGCCCCGATGGCAACTATCAAATCTTTCTTGGCTGCCAGGTTCTCGTTAAAGTTGGCTCCCTTGCCGCCGGAGTGCTTGTCTTTGTTGTCGAAGAAGGTATCGCAGGCTGCGCGGAAACGTGCCCAAACCTGGTCGGACTTCTTTTTGGGAACCGGACCTATCTCTTTCCACTGCTTCTGGAGATTGATAAGGATATCGGTGGTCTTCTTCCAGTCTTCGCTGTCTTTTACAGCCTCTGCCCTGGCGCAAAGCTCTTCTTTCTTTGCAAGGTTGGCTGCCAGCTGGTCTTTGAAATCGGAATGGAACTGCTTCTTTGCGGTGAAGAACTTGTCGCATGCGGCGCGGAAGCGCTCGTAGATGCGGTCGTTCTCTTTTCTTACGGCATAGCCGATCGTGCGCCACTGCTTCTGCAGATCCTGCATGGCAGCGCTCATCTGTGCCCAGTTGCTGCCTGCGCCAAACTCCTGGTTTGCAATAGCTTCTGCCTTCTCGCACAGCTCTGTCTTGGCCTTGAGGTTTGCGACCTGCTGCTCTTTGGCGGTTTCAAAGAAAGCCTGATATTTCTTATTGACAGTTGCGGTGGCTGCTTTAAAGCGGTCCCATATCTCTTCACGCATCTCCTTTGCCACCGGACCGAGCTCCTTCCACTCTTCGTGAAGCTTCTGCAGGGTGCGGAAAGCCTGCACGCTGTTTTCGCTTGTGGCCAGCTCCTCTGCCTTGCGGCACAACTCCTCCTTCGCTTCCAGATTCTTCTTGAAATCCATATCGCGAAGCTCATTGTTGATTTTTACAAAGTCGTAGAAAAGTTCGACATTGTGATAATATGAGTCGTACAGGTCTTTGGCCTTTGCCGGAGGCACGGCACCGATGGTGCGCCAGGTATTCTGCAGCTCGCGGAAGCGGGGGTAAGCGGCGCTCAGATCGCCGGGCTCCTCTACCAGGACCTTCAGTTGCGCAAGGATCTTGCTCTTTGCCTCAAAATTCTCTTCCCGCTTACTGTTCTGTTCGTTCATATACTCAGCGCGCATGGTACGGTACTGGGCATAGAGCGATTTGAACCCACGCTCGATCTCGGCAAACGGATTGGTAGAAGCGGTGTTGCCGACTTCTGTTTGTTCCGCAGCCTCTGCCGGGGTTGCTGCTGCCGCAGGTGTATCGTTCTCAAGCACCACATCCTTAGCCGCAGCCTCGTCAAAACCCATCGCGATTTTCTCTTTCTTGAGGGTCTTGTAGAAGCATGCCTTAATGACCTCGGCATATTTGTTTAGCGAGCGGATATCGGCGCTGTCGACATACTCCTTGAGGGAGTCTACCAGCTCCTTGATGCTTTTTGTAGAGAAATCTGTCTCCTGCTCGCCCTGTGCCGGCTCGGCAGCTGGTGCGGGGGCTGTCTGCCCTTCAACTGGTTCCGGACGGTCAGCAACCTCCTCTTTTACAGGTTCTACAACTTTCTCTTCGGTAACAGGCTCAGAGCCAACAGCAGCCGACTGCTCCAGTTCTGGGGTCACCTCTTCGGGAACAATCTTGTTAAGGTCATCACTCATGGTTTGTAGTTTTAAGTGTACACTAAAAGGCGAAGTTAGAAAAAAATCTTGAAACCAAAGTTTTATTCCTATTTTTGTGCGTTATGAGATTCGATATTATCACCGCCGTACCGGAGCTGCTGGACAGCCCGCTGAACTACTCCATAGTTAAAAGAGCCCGCGACAAAGGCCTGGTAGAGATATTTGTGCACAACCTGCACGACTGGGGCAGCGGCAACTACAAGCAGATAGACGACTACGCCTTTGGCGGCGATGCCGGTATGGTGATGAAGATCGAGCCGGTCTTTAACCTGATAAACCACTTGAAGGGCGAACGGGATTACGACGAGATTATCTACACCTCGCCCGACGGCAAGATCCTGGACCAGGGCGACGCCAACGAGATATCCTGCATGCAGAACGTGATTATCCTCTGCGGACACTACAAGGGGATCGACCACCGCATACGCGAGCACTTGATTACTCGCGAGATTTCGGTGGGTGACTACGTTCTGAGCGGTGGCGAGATTCCCGCTGCCATTATTGTGGATGCCGCCGTAAGGCTGATTCCCGGCGCCATCGGCGATGAAACCAGCGCCCTTTCCGACTCTTTCCAGGACGGCCTCCTCTCCCCTCCCGTCTATACCCGCCCCGCCGACTTCAACGGCTGGAAAGTGCCCGACGTGCTGCTTAGCGGCAACCCGAAACTTATCAAAGCCTGGCAGGACGAACAGTCGCTGGAGCGCACCAAGCGGCTAAGGCCGAATCTGCTGAAGGGGGAATAATTTTTATCTTTGCCGCAAACTCACTCACAATATGAGCAAACTCTACCTTCCAAAAGATTATAAGGCGCTGCTTACGCTGCAACAGACAGAGCAGGGCATCAAGAGCATAAAGGACTTTTTCCAGCAGTGCCTGGCTTCGCAGCTCAGGCTGAGGCGCGTCACGGCGCCGCTGTTCGTAAAGAGCGGCCTGGGCATCAACGACGACCTGAACGGCATCGAGCGGCCGGTCACTTTTGCAATCGGCGATATGGGCGATGCCCGCGCCGAGATAGTCCACTCGCTGGCCAAGTGGAAAAGGATGACGCTGGCGGAGTATCAGATTCCCCGCGGATACGGCATTTACACCGATATGAACGCCATCCGTCCGGATGAAGAACTGGACAACCTCCATTCTTTATATGTGGACCAGTGGGACTGGGAGGCGGTAATGGCCCCCGAAGAGCGCAACCTCTCCTACCTCAAGAGCAAGGTGGACGGTATCTACAACGTGCTGCTGCAGACAGAGTATATGGTGTATGAGAAATATCACGCCATCACCCCCATCCTGCCGGAGAAGATTACCTACATCCATGCGCAAGAGCTGCTGGAGCGATATCCCGGCCTCAACCCCAAAGAGCGCGAGAACGAGATAGCCCGCAAATACGGCGCTGTGTTCGTAATCGGCATCGGCGGTGCCCTCTCCGACGGCAAGCCGCACGACGGCCGTGCCCCGGACTACGACGACTGGAGCTCCGTGGCAGAGAACGGCCTGGCCGGCCTCAACGGCGACATCCTGCTCTGGAACCCGGTCCTGGAGAGCGCCTTCGAAATATCTTCCATGGGTATCCGTGTCGATGCCGAAGCCCTCAAGCGCCAGCTGGCCATCAGCAACCAGCAGCACCGCGCCGGGCTCTATTTCCACCGCAGGCTACTTGCCGGCGAACTCCCGCAAAGCATCGGCGGCGGTATCGGGCAGAGCCGGCTGTGCATGTTCCTGCTTCGCAAAGGCCATATCGGCGAGATTCAGGCGAGCATCTGGCCAGATGACATGCGCGCCGCTTGCAAGGCCCACGGGATGCAGCTGATTTAAAAAAAATTTGCATTTATAATTTTTTCTACAAACCTTTGTGACGGAAAAACGAACAGGATGAACGCACAGGTTAACAACTTTTTCTTTTGGCGCGCTTGGTTTTGGCAATCAAGTGTTTCTGTGTGTGCATCACCTTCCGTGCAATACTAATTAAGGGAAACATAAAAATTACATATAAGGCTGGTCCTTTTGGATCGGCCTTTTTTTATTGAAACAACAAAGACAAATATTTATAAACGTTTAAAAACGACTATTATGGCAACCAAACGATTTATCCTTCAGGAAGAAGAGATCCCAAGACAATGGTATAACATCCAGGCTGATATGCCCAACAAGCCGCTGCCGATGCTGCACCCCGCCACAAAGCAGCCGGTAACGGTAGAAGACCTGTCACACATCTTCACAAGAGAGGCATCTGAGCAGGAACTCAACCAGACAGACCGCTGGATCGACATTCCGGAGGAAGTTCGTGACCTCTATAAATCATACCGCTCCACACCGCTGGTTCGCGCCTACGGCCTGGAGGAGGCTATCGGCACCAAATGCCACATCTATTTCAAGAACGAGAGCGTGAGCCCGGTGGGCAGCCACAAGCTCAACAGCGCCCTGCCGCAGGCATACTACTGCAAGAAAGAGGGCATAACCAATGTCACCACCGAGACCGGCGCCGGCCAGTGGGGCACTGCGCTCAGCTACGCCGCAAAGGTATTCGGCCTGGAGGCAGCGGTCTATATGGTTAAGATCTCCTACGAGCAGAAGCCCTACCGCCGCAGCATAATGCAGACCTACGGCGCCCAGGTCATCGCTTCTCCATCTATGAGTACCCGCGCCGGCAAGGACATCCTCACCAAGGATCCAAATCACCAGGGTTCGCTTGGCACCGCCATCAGCGAAGCGGTAGAGCTGGCCATGAACACGCCCAACTGCCGTTATTCCCTCGGTTCCGTGCTGAACCACGTGACCCTGCACCAGAGCATCATCGGCCTTGAGGCAGAGAAGCAGATGAAGATGGCGGGCGAATATCCCGACATCGTTATTGGATGCTTTGGCGGCGGCAGCAACTTTGGCGGCATCGCCTTCCCGTTCATGCGCCACACCTTCTCTGGTGAGCACAAGAACACCCGCTTCATCGCGGCCGAGCCCCTCTCCTGCCCCAAATTCACCAAGGGCGTTTTCCACTACGACTTTGGCGACGAGGCCGGCTTCACTCCGCTGATTCCGATGTTCACCCTGGGGCACAACTTCCGCCCCGCAAACATCCACGCCGGCGGTTTGCGCTACCACGGCGCCGGCATGATCGTGACACAACTGGTAAAGGACGGCTTTGTCGAGGCGGTGGATATCCCTCAGCTGGAGACATTTGAAAAAGGTCTGATCTTCGCCAAGGCAGAGGGCATCATCCCCGCGCCGGAGAGCTGCCACGCAATCGCTGCCGCCATACGCGAGGCCAAGGCGTGCGACGCCAAGGGCGAGCAGAAGGTCATCCTCTTCAACCTGAGCGGACACGGCCTGATAGACATAACCGCATACGACAAGTACCTGGCCGGCGACCTGGTGAACGGAGAGGTGAGCGACGAATATATCCACGCGAATATAGAAGAGCTGAAGCAGCAGATAAATCTCTAATAACTAGCACCTTGCGAAAAAGATGTTTCGCAAAAAGCACAAAAGGTCAATTTAACAAATATGTTTGATAAAGGTATGATGTGGAATGAGCGGATGGAGAGTATGCCGCGTGAAGAACTGACGCGGCTGCAGAGCGAGAGACTGGTCAGGATAGTGAAATACACCTACGACAATGTGAAATACTACCACGACCGTATGGACGCGGCGGGCGTAAAGCCCTCCGATATAAAAGGAATCGAAGATATCGGCAAGCTCCCGTTTATGACCAAGCAGGACTTGCGCGATTACTACCCCACCGGCACTTTTGCCGCACCGATGAGCGATATCGTCAGATTCCACGCATCCAGCGGCACCACCGGCAAGCCGATTGTGGCGGGCTACACCCAGCACGACCTGGAGTGCTGGAGCGAGGGCGTGGCCCGCTGCCTTACGGCTTACGGACTTACTAAAAAGGATATCGTGCAGGTTGCTTACGGCTACGGATTGTTCACCGGCGGTCTGGGTGCACACGACGGCGCCACCAGGGTCGGCTGCTCTGTGCTGCCCGCCTCCAGCGGCAACACCGCCAAGCAACTGCTGCTGATGAAGGACCTGGGTGTTACGGCGCTTTGCTGCACCCCCTCCTATGCACTGTTCCTGGCAGAGAGCCTGCACCAGAGCGAGGACTTCAACCTCTCTGACATGAGGCTGCGGGTTGGTGTCTTTGGCGCCGAGCCCTGGAGCGAGAACATGCGCGCAGAACTGGAAGAGAAGCTGGGCATCAAGGCCTATGACATCTACGGCCTCACCGAGGTCAGCGGTCCCGGCGTTGGCGGCGAGTGCGAATATCAGGATGGTACCCATATCTGGGAAGATATGTTCTATCCCGAGATTATCGACCCGGTAACTTTGCAGCCCAAGCCGCACGGAGAGCAGGGGGAACTGGTATTCACCACCCTTACCAAAGAGGGAATGCCGGTAATCCGCTACCGTACCCGCGATTTGACCTCGCTGAACTACGAGAGGTGCAAATGCGGCCGCACCGCAGTGCGCATGAACAAGATCATGGGCCGCACAGATGACATGCTCATCATCCGCGGCGTGAACGTGTTCCCGACCCAGATAGAGGCGGTAATAATGGAGTTTGCAGAGTGCAACGGGCAGTATATGATTACTGTAGACCGGGTCAACAACACCGACACCTTCCGTCTGGATATCGAGCTGCGGCCAGAATGCTACAGCGACAGCGTGGGTGCGATCAACGCCCTTACAAAGGCCATCATGGGTCGCATCGCCAGCGTCATCGGCATCAAGTGCGATGTGAAGGTTGCAGAACCCGGCAGCATCCAGCGCAGCGCCGGCAAGGCGAAACATGTTGTCGATTTGAGAAAAATATAATAACTTGGCACTATGATTATAAAACAGTTATCCATCTTTTTACAGAACAAGATCGGCCGGTTTACAGAGGTCACCAATATCCTCGGGCAGGCGGGCGTGGACATGCAGGCCTTCACCGTAAGCGAGAATTCTGACTTCGGCATCCTCCGCCTGATTGTAGACGACACCGACCATGCCGTCGATGCCCTGCGCACAGCCGGTTTTGCAGTTAACACCACCGATGTGGTGTGCCTCGTGTGCCCCGACCGCCCAGGCGCGATCGCTCCGTACATGAACAAACTCTCTCAAGGCGGCATCTCCATAGAGTATATGTACGCCTTCAGTCAGGGTGGCACCGCCAAGGTCATCATACGTCCCGACGATCTGGCGCTCTGCGAAAAACTGATATCCGAATAGGCAATCAGGTGCTACTTTTTTTGCTTGAAAACTCAGAATAGAGTAAATTAGGCGCTTTATTCGGGTTAGCAAAAAAAGTAGCAAAGCCTATGGAAGATAAAAGGCACGCCTTGATGGAGGTTAAGGACCTGCAGAAGTCTTTAGGAATCAAGGGATTTGTCGGCACGGGGATTGCCCGCCTTGGGTACCGCATCCTGGAATTGAAAGAGGTGAACCGCATCTTCGACAAGGTGCGTTCTTATTCCGGCTCCGAGTTTTCTGCCCACGCACTTGAAGAGTGTAAAATCAGCTTTGATGTCCCTGCCCACCAGTTGGAATACATCCCCGGCGAGGGTGGTTTCATAACAGTATCCAACCACCACTTTGGCGGTGCCGACGGCATGTTTCTCAACAGTGTGGTCGGCGGCAGAAGGCCCGACTACAAGATTCTCACGACATTCCTCCTCTCCCTTATCCCCAACCTCAGGGAGAGCTTCCTTGCCGTTGACAACTTCTCTACCGGTGGCGCCAAAAGCCTGAGCGGCATTCGCGCTGCTCTGGGGCATATCGCCAAGGGTCAGCCGCTGGGTCTTTTCCCCGCAGGCGAGGTCGCTACCTGGCAAAGGGCAAAGCGGCGCACCGCGCTGGGCAAAAAAAGGGTTGTTGAAGATATCCCGTGGGCAGACAACATCATCAAACTTATAAAGCGCTCTTCCCTGCCCGTCATTCCGATTTATTTCGATGGTGAGAATTCCCTCTCTTTCCACATCCTGGGCAGGATCCACCCCAGGCTCCGCACGATACGGCTTGTCCATGAGCTTTTCAAAAAGCGGGGTCAAACCATCAAGGTCCGCATCGGGCAGCCAATCCAACCCTCTGAGTTCGAATCCCTGGACATCGAGCATCTGGGCAGGTATCTGCGCAGCAGGTGCT
The DNA here is from genome assembly GCA_017446775.1 of Bacteroidales bacterium. Lineage (GTDB taxonomy): Bacteria > Bacteroidota > Bacteroidia > Bacteroidales > UBA932 > Equibacterium. The sequence goes on from JAFSQE010000006.1 coordinate 27,491, forward strand.
ACGCGCTCCAGGCACAATGTCTTCAGGCGCCCGCCGCAACCACGCACGAATGGCCGGTGGATGTCGCCCCCGATGTACCAAAAGAACAGATTATCGCCGAGATAGATCGTCTCTCAGACCGCATGCTCTTCTCTACCGGCGAATACCAGGTCTACCTGCTGCGTTGCAGTGAGGCCCCGGCAATAACCAAAGAGCTGTGGCGGCTCCGCGAAGAGACATTCCGTGCAATTGGCGAAGGCACCGGCCTGGCAGAGGATACCGACGCCTACGACTCTTATTACAGGCAGATGATAATATGGCACTCCGCGAACAAAGATATCGTGGGTGCATATCGTCTGGGATTCGGTCCCGAGATTATGGAGAAGCATGGGGGCATCGACGGTTTCTATACCGCCAGCCTGTTCAGATACGGTCCGAAAGCCAGCGAGCTGCTCTCCAAATCGATGGAGCTTGGGCGTTCGTTCATAGCTGCGAAATATCAGCGGGAGGTGTTACCGCTCCGGTTGCTGTTCACAGGACTCGCAGTATCCACGCTGGAGTGTCCCCAGCTGCAGTATTTTTCCGGACCGGTGAGCATCAGCAACGACATTCCCCACTTCTATAAGAGTCTTATCTACTATTATATCACCAAGCATTATCCCATAGAGAATGCACGTATGGTGGCCCGTCCCACCCATCCGTTCGTCCCCGATTACCTGTGTGTGAATCCGGACGATTTGATGCAGCTGGCCGATGGCAATATCGACTCTCTGGACAGATTGCTCAGCGCCCTGTCGGACGGCAAGGTGCGGATGCCGGTGCTGGTCCGCAAATATTTCAGCTGCGGTGCCAAGTTGCCGTGCTTTAATGTAGACCCCGATTTCTCTTTCAGTCTGGACGGACTTATATTTCTCCGTTATGCTGATTTCCCCCAGAACACTACCCGGTCGTTCATACGCGCCCTGCCAGAACAGCTGCAGAAGCGTGTCTGGGAACAGTTCTACGGTACAAACCCCCAGTAGCGCATAATGGACAGTCCGTTGTGGGTATATCTTCTTGGCCTTGCCGGTATGGGGATCTACGGTACCCGTATCGTAGTGCAATGGTATATCTCGGAGAAGTCCCGGAGGGTAGAATCGCCCGGTATTTATTGGGTGATGAGCAGCATCGGCGCCGTGGTGCTGTATATTTACGGCTGGCTTAGAAAAGATTTCTCCATCATCTTTGGGGAGAGCCTGAGCTATTATATCTATATGTGGAACATATCGGCTCTGGGCATGTATAAGAAGGTGCCTAAAGCCGTCATCATTTTGCAGGCATTGTTCCCGGTGGTGATAATTGCCCTGATTGCACAGGACTGGGGGGCATTCATAGATACCTTCCTCAAAAACAAAGATGTGCCTCTGCGCCTGCTGGCGTTTGGCATGCTGGGACAGTTCACCTTTGAAATCCGTTCTGTATATCAGCTTGTATACAGTATGCGGCGCAAGACATCCATATTACCGCTGGGGCACTGGCTGTTGGCCGTGGCTGGCGGATTGATGATTATAATCTACGGCTTTATCCGCCACGACTGGGTGCTGGTGCTGGGGCAGTTCTCAATTTTCTTCTCCATCCGCAACATCATGCTCTGGTTTATCGCCCGCCGCAACGACCGCCTCAAAAAGGCAGCGCCAGAAGCCGGCGCCAGTCCCAACCAGGATTCAGATACAATGGAATAACCTCCCCAAGCGGGTACAAAAAAAGCCTCTGCCGGGACCCGCAACCAAGCGGGTACAAAAAAAGCCTCTGATGAGGCTTGAGGCCCCCTTCCTGGGAAGGGGGTTGGGGGTTGGGTGATTATGGGGACCCGCAACCAAGCGGGTACAAAAAAAGCCTCTGATGAGGCTTTTTTTGTGACCCGCTTGGGGCTCGAACCCAAGACCCCAACATTAAAAGTGTTGTGCTCTACCTACTGAGCTAGCGAGTCTGACTCCCTAAAAAGCCCGAAGGCCGCTTTTGGGGAGTGCAAAGGTATTGTTTTCTTGATAATAAACAAAATTTTTTACTCCAGGGCGAACGCCTTGATGCTCTTTAGCCCGGGCATTCCAAAATATGACTCTTTTACAGTGCCCTGGATATAGACCTTGCGGCCGAGCATTTCTGGATGGTCTACCAGATTGATTGTTTCGCGGATATCGCTGCCACTTGCCAGCTCTACCGACATACATTCCGACCTGGTGCGGCAAGCTGCCGATGCCGCGATTGCCAGATTGCTGTTCTTGGTAAACGGCGCCTCGTAGTTGATGGCACTGCTGGTAAGATCGCCCCCTACGATATACCCCCAGACCCAGACACTCTCTTCCGGGTGAGCGGCCGCCTCTACTATGCTGAAAGCCGACTCCTGTCCCTGTCCGTCGCTCTGGGTGTTTCTGTACTGGTCTACCATTATCGTCTGGCTGAGATATTCGGCTGTGGTATCCAGCTGTACGCTTATGCTTGACTGCGAGTCAAGGCTGCCGGCATCCAGGGTAAGGGTGAGCATCTGTCCCGATGAAAGCATCTTGCTGAACAGTTGTTGTGAAGAGCCATCGGTGGCTATGGCGCTGAACGTCGCATTCCCGGCGTCGAAAAAGCCGAAACGGGTTTCAGAAGATGTGTATCTCAGGCTGCCGGCCTCCTGTGCCACCGTCAATTCCCCTGGATACCGGGCCAGATACCGCTCTGTCATACGCACCCGTACGCCGCTGTTTACCATCTTGCACAAGAAGTTTATGCTTACCGTTTCTCCGCTGGATGCGACAATATCCACCGCATCGCCATACACCGGACTTTCCCAGTCGGGCCCGTCCATCTCCATGCTCACCAGGGTGAGCGAATAACTGCCTGCAGGCACGCTGATTCTGGCTGGTTTGGCTCCGTACGACCCATAGTAGACATGCTCCCCGGCAGCATTTTCAATCTTCAGGAAAAACTGGTTTGTGTCGGGCATCTGCTCTCCGGCGGCCTTTGTCGCAAAGGTGTTCTCCTGCCTGACGCTCAACAAAAGTGTCGCCTTTGCATTGCGGTCGGCCAGGCCGCAAGCGGACACTGCCGCTGCGGCTACAATTGTTGCGAAGGCGATAGTTAACCCCTTCGCTGCTTTTCTGTTTCTCATTTTTACCTCCGTTTTTAATTGTTAATAATGCAGTCGTGAAGTTAGCGCGCTGCAATATTCGCGGAGGAAAAGTTTGGAGAAGTTGCTGAAAAATATCCGTTTTTAAAAAGCGGTAAACGTTTTTAAACGTCTAAAAACGTTTACAGATCCTTCTCCGGATAGAGTTCGTTCCACCAGGTGGGATCTTCTTTAAGGTATTTTGCAAACCATGCCGATATTGTGCGCATCCACTGGCGTCGTTTTGCATATTCACGGATGCCGTGGTTCTCGCCATCTACAACCACAAACGCAGTGTCGCACCCGAGCAGCTTGAGGGCGGTGAACATCTGTATGCTCTCTCCAATGGGGACGTTGGTATCGGCACTGCCGTGCAGGAACAGCAGTGGCGTGTGAATCTTGTCTGCCATATACAGCGGACTGTTGTCCACATAGAGATCTTTGTGGCTCCAGGGATAGCTGCCTGCCATGCTGACCTCGCTGTACGAGTATCCCCAATAGCCTTCGCCCCAGTAGCTGGTATGGTCGCTGATACCGGCATGGGATATGCCGGCGGCAAAGATATCGCTTTTAGCCAGAAGCAGTTGGGTCATGAATCCGCCGTACGATGCACTGAAGCAGCCGATGTGCTTGCGGTCTATGTAAGGATGATCTGCGCAGAAATGCTCTACCCCTTCCAGGATATCCTCTGCCACACCCTGACCGGCCGTGTTGACGTGGCGGGATGCGAATTCCTGTCCGAAACCGGCAGCTCCGGAGGGATTAACCACATAGAATACATACCCCTGGGCGGCATAATACTGCGGCGAATAGCTGCCGATAGCGTAGCGGGCCGACGGGGAGCACCCACCGTAGTAGTGTACCAGCAGCGGATACTTCTTTGAAGGGTCGAAGTCGGGCGGAAGGAGATAGAAGCCGTTGATTGTATCGCCACGGCTGCTGGTGAATTCGTACTCACCGCCCTCTCCCATCTGCACACCTTTGAGCCTCTCCGCTCCGAAATCGGCAATCAGGGTGTTTTTTCCTTTTTTAGTGTTCATCATCCACACCTTATCGCCGCTGCACAGACTCTGTCCGACATAGATAAGTTGCGGAGTCTTTTTGGAAACAGCAAAAGCGTAAAGATAATCTTCCTGATTATCAAGGCGTTCTGCTTTTGCTGTTTCTGGATCGATCCTGAAGAGATTGACGCAGTCCTTGTCTTCTGCAGTAAGATAGATTTTGCCGTCGGCAGCACTCCAATCCACAGCACTTACACTTGGAGCAAAGTCGCGGGTCAGCGGATGCACCGCCTTGGTGGCAACATCTATCACATAGAGTTGGAGGTCGTACATATTGGGCGTGCGGCCCTGGGGAACATCCATCCCGATACGGTTGAACGCCTCGGGACTGCCCACCACGGCCACACGGCTGCCATCCGAACTGTAATTTGCGGCACGGATAAAGCCGTCGTTAAGGGCTAGAGTATCCACCGTCATGGTCTCCAGGTCCATCTGCAGCAGGGACATCGTGCTGGTGGGGCGTTTGCCAAGATCGTACGCATCGGTAGCGAAGAGGATGCTGCGGCCATTGCTGCTGATATCATTGAGCCATGCATTCCGATGTCCAAAGGTAAGTCGCTTCAAGGCACCTGTGGCAAAATCCAGTTTTGCAAGATGGGTGCGGTTGCGCCATCCCGGCTGCCGGTCGTCGGGAGTCAGGATCTGATGCACATCGCCCTCCTTCGGACCGTCGGTCTCTATCATAAATATCGCAAAGTCTTCTGTAGGTGAGATATAAAAAGGGGCCTGAGGGACGTTCTCGGCAAGGGTTACCTTAGCATTGGTGGCGGCATCCACGCACACAATCCGTTCTCCGGCGGCGCCGGGTTCGGTGAAATAGTAACGGTCGCTGGAGGGCATCCACTCAATGTTCTTTTCGATGCGGGTTAAGAGTTTGCCGCTGGCAGTTTCGTAAATCCCGGTATATGAATCGCGCTTGCCGTCGTTACGGATAAAGTAGCAGCCAAGCGAGTAATATTTCCCGGAAGGGGAAAGCGCCACGGCGTTGCAGCCGATACCCTGAGTGTTATAATCCAGCGAGAAAATGTCTTTGACAGCAGTGCCTGTTTTAATATCGGCCTTTGTGACGATTGATACTTTCAGCGGAGCGGAGGTGGTGGTATCGGTAAGATATTTGATGGCGAAAGAGTGTGTACCGGGGTCCAGACTGGCAACCGGGGCATCGTGCGCTGCTCCGTCCAGGTACAGCTTGTGGCCGGCAGGCCCTTCGTACAATATGTCAATCTTGGCAAAGCTGCTGGTCTGAAGATCGAATCCGGCAAGGTGCAGCTGCCGCCGGTCGCTCTGTACGGTTGGTTGCGCCAGCGCAGGGGCGTCTTTTAAGATTTTTAAGGATAATGCCGTAGCAAGGGCATCCTCTGCCGCATCATACTCTTTTCCGGCGGCATCTTTAGTGTCGGTTATATACGGCACCGGTATCTCATACCCTCCGGCGTAGGTGAACTCACGCACCACTATCGTATCGGGTTTGACTTCAGCTTCTGGCTTGGGAACCAACTCCATCGGGGAGGGTTTTACAATGCCGGCAGTGCCGTGGACCTTTGCCTGTGCAAATGCATCATTAACCGTAACAGTTGCAGCCGCTATAAGCGCAACAAGAAGAATCGACCGTTTCATTGTAGAGAACTTTTATTGCCGCAAGGTACAAAATAATTGGCAGTCATATCAAAATTAGATACCTTTGCACGCGGCTTATGCGGGCGTGTTGTAATTGGTAGCCAAGCTGGACTTAGGATCCAGTGCCGCAAGGCGTAAGGGTTCGAGTCCCTTCGCCCGCACGAAAAAGGAGCGCTGGAAAGCGCTCCTTTTTCGTGCGGGCTGATGCCCGCCCTTATAATTACCCAACCCCCTTCCCGGGAAGGGGGCTTGAGGTGTCGCCCAGTTCGTTTCGGGGCTCGGGCCTCAGCCTATAATACTGGGGCGCTGCCCCAAACCCTCGTTCGCTGCAAAGCTCCACCGGAGCTTTTCTATTCCACTCACGAGCTCCAGGCTTGCTATCGCTCCTTCTTCCCTGCCCGCCTTCCGCTAGCGCCTGATGGCGCACACTATACTGGGGCGCAGCCCCAAACCCCGCCGCCATATTACCTCTTTTTTCGCCACAATGATGCCTGTGACAAACTGCGATTTGGGGCATTTTCGTCACAAATAGCGCCATTTTGTCACAAAACGGGGCCTTTAATAACAAATTCCGTCCCTACGCGGCAAAGTTTTTACCATGATACACACGCGGGATATTTTTGCGTCGTTAAAAAAAACGAAGCAATGATAGCACCGCAATGGACGCGGCTCGATAACGCCGCAATAATATACCCCTCCTGTCGTACCCGCCGCTACGCGACACAGTTCCGCGTAAGCGTAGACCTGGACCATGAGGTTTGCGAGCAGACCCTCGACAGAGCTCTCAAAAATATAATCTCCCGTTTCCCGAGCTTTACATATACTCTTGGTAAAGGGTTCTTCTGGTGGTACCTGCACCGCCTGGACAATATGCCGGTTGCCGGCCGTGACAACACTATGAACATATTTTCACTCAAGGACAATGGCGGATATATGTTCAAGGCCGGCTGCCGCGGGCACCAGATCACACTTGACGTATTCCACGCCCTTACCGACGGCACCGGCTCGATGACTTTTCTGCTGAGTCTCACCGCAGAGTATCTCCGCCTGCAGAAAGGTATCAGACCCGAATACGGCAAATGGATTCTGAACCCCGCACAGGAGGCCACCCCGGCAGAGATGGAAGACAGCTTTGACTACTTCTCCGGCGGCAAGGGGCATCTGGACAACGAAAAAGCCGCATGGCACATCCCAGGCCGCAAAGAGAACTACGACGTGCTTCACAATACCCGCATCTCGATGTCGCTGGAACAGCTCAAGGGTAAAGCCCGCGAATATGGCTGCACCATCACCGAGCTGCTCTCCGCACTGATGGTGGCCGCCCTGCAGAAGACCCGCCGCCAGACGGGTTCCCGCCATGCAAACACCAACATCAAGGTAGAGGTACCGGTGAACCTGCGCCCGATATTCAACCGCAGCACGCTGCGCAACTTCTCTTCTTACGTACATCTTGGGGTAGATGTAAAGCATGGCGACTACCCTCTGGACGAGATAATCAGCATCGTCCGCAGCCAGAAGAAAGAACTTGTGAGCAAGGAGAACCTTACCACCAAGGTCAACGCAAACGTGGCGCTGGAAGACAACCTGGCAATACGCTGCCTGCCCCGCTTTATCAAGCGCCCGTGCATCAATCTGGTAAACCGGATAAAGGGCGACCGCTACTGCTCTTACACCCTCTCCAACATCGGCAACATAGAGTTGCCGGAGAGCGTTGCGGCACACGTACGCGACATAGACTTTGTGCTGGGGCGTGCCCTTGGCAAATCGGGTGCCGGTGCCTGCGTAAGCTTTGGCGGACGGGTCAACCTCAACATGAGCCGCCGCATCGCCGAAAGTCTCTTTGAGCGCAACTTCCTTAAGGAACTGGACGCGGCCGGCATCGACGTCAACGTACTGTTCGACACCGTGGCAGAGCGCAATGCGCTCAAATGGCCTGCGGTACGTCAACCTATGCGCCTGGCCCGTATAGGCTGGGTCGGAACACCATTAGTAATTTAAAATGCAACGGATATGATTAACTACATCAACCAACTTACACAGACTACACGCAATTATTGGAACGATAAGGCGCTGTGCGACTGGCATGGCGAGGAATTCACATTCGGCGAAGTTGCTGCCAACATAGCACGCCTGCACCTGCTGCTGGAGAAGACCGGCATCGGCAAAGGCGAGAAGATTACGATATACGCCCCCAACTCTGCCCGCTGGGCTACCACTTTTCTGGCAATCAACACCTCAGGAGCAGTTGTGGTGCCGCTGCTGGCAGATTTTACCGCAGAGGCGGTATGCAACCTTGTAGACCACTCCGGCAGCGTGGTGATATTCACCGACAAGGATTCCTGGAAAAGACTGAATATTGAAAAGATGCCGAAGCTGCGCTATGTGATTAACATAACTGACTGGACATTGCTCTGGAGCGCAGACGGCGAAAAAGTTGCCGGTATTATAGATAACCTTGAGGCCGATTTTGCAGCCAGGTATCCGGATGGATTCACCAAAGAAGATGTAATATACAAGATAGAGGACATGAAGGAGCTGGCGGTTATCAATTACACCTCCGGCACCACCAGCGCCCCCAAGGGGGTGATGCTCCGCTACGAGTGCTTCTCCGCATCCATCGATTTCGCTATCCGCCACATCTACGCCTGCAATAAAGACAGCATCGTATCGATGCTGCCCATGGGACACATCTACGGCATGGTGTTCGAGTTCCTGTATCCGCTCTGCTTTGGCGTCACCGTATATTATCTTGGCAAGACTCCGGCAGCTTCCACTCTGCTCAAGGCGGTCGCAGAGGTCAAGCCTTACCTTATCATCACCGTGCCGCTGGTTATGGAGAAGGTCTACAAATCTTCTATCCAACCTGTTCTGGGCAAATGGTATATGAAGATTCTCACCGCCATTCCCGGCATCAACAAGGTCATCTACAAGACAATAACAAAGAAGCTTATCGCAGCCTTTGGCGGCAAGGTCCAGCAGTTTATCATGGGCGGCGCAGCGCTTAACCCCGATGTCGAGCGCGCATTCCGCAAGATGGGTCTCCCCTACACCGTGGGCTACGGCATGACAGAAGCCGCACCCCTGCTGGCATATGCACAGCCTCAGGAATTCGTACCGGGCAGCTGCGGAATGAAGGTCGACAGCGCCCAGGTCCGCATCGACTCGGAAGATCCGGAGCACATCCCCGGCGAAATCCAGGCCAAAGGGACGAACATCTGCAGCGGGTATTTCAACAACCCCGAGGCGTCCGAGAACGCTTTCACCGAAGATGGTTTCCTGCGCACCGGCGACCTGGGCGTGATGGATGCCAAGGGCAACATCTTTATCAAAGGACGCAGCAAGACCATGATTCTCTCTGCAAACGGACAGAACATCTACCCTGAAGAGATAGAGGCATCCATCAACTCCATGGAATTCGTATCGGAATCGCTGGTTGTGGACCGCGCTTCCAAGCTGACGGCAATCGTGCGCTTTGACCAGGAGCAGATAAAGGCCAAGGGTCTTTCGGCATTGGATGTACACGACTTACCGGAGAAAATCAGGGTCATGATTAACCGCATAATGCCTTCGTACAGCCAGATAAGCAAGGTAGAAGAGAAGCGCGACACCTTTGACAAAACGCCCAAGGGGAGCATAAAACGTTTCTTATATTGCTAACTCGTTTTAGTTATTTGCGTTATTCTGCCACCCCCGGAATTGTCTTGCACCGGGGGTGGTTTTCTTTTCTTTTGCTATATTTGTTATTGAAAAACTACTGACAATGCAGAAAATCAACAATCCGTGGGCGGGAATAGAGGGCTACAATTGCTTTGGCTGCAGCCCCGACAATCCGCTTGGCCTGAGGATGTCGTTTGCCGAGGACGGTGATTACATCGTGAGCTCATGGCAGCCGGGCGGTGATTTCCAGGGCTGGGTCAACACCCTGCACGGCGGCATCCAGGCCACCCTGATAGATGAAACGGCCGGCTGGGTAGTGTTCCGCAAGCTGCACACCAGCGGCTATACCAGCAAGATGGACATCCGCTATCTCAAGCCTGTAAGCACCGCCGACGGGCCGGTGACCATAAAGGCCCGCCTGATAAACCAGAAACTGAGCATGGCCTTTATAGAGGTCAGGCTCTACGACAGTCACGATGAACTGTGCGCCGATGCCACCTGTGTCTACAGGGTCTATCCAAGAGATGTGGCAGAACGCGACTTCCATTTCCGGGACAGTAAATAGCAGTTTTTATTATTTTTGTAAAAAAGATTTCAGAATATGACACCTACTCCGCACAACGAAGCCGCCAAAGGCCAGATTGCAAAAACCGTGATAATGCCGGGCGACCCCCTGCGCAGCAAGATGATTGCCGAGACATTTCTTGAGAACCCAGTGCTGGTTAACAACGTCCGCGGCATACAAGGCTATACCGGCACATACAAGGGCCAGCTATTCACAGTTATGGCCAGCGGCATGGGCCAGCCGTCGATAGGTCTTTACACATACGAACTATATAACTTCTACGATGTGGAGAGCATAATCCGGGTGGGGAGTATAGGCGGCATAAGCGATCGTACCCCGCTGCGGAGCATCATTATAGGGCGCCGTTCTTATTCCGAAACCAACTACCTGATGTTCTACCGCAACAACGGCAACAAATGCGGATTTGTGAATGCCGACGAAACCCTCTGCGCAAAGGCTGCCGCGACTGCCGAGCGGCTGGGGCTGGTGTATAACATCGGCGATATAATGAGCAGCGACACCTATTATACGGAGAACGACGATATTGCCGACTGCATTGCCAACAACCTGCTGGGTGTGGAGATGGAGAGCGTGGCGCTCTACCTGAATGCACAGCGCGCAGGGAAGAAGGCGCTTACCATCTGCACCGTATCAAATAACATCCCCACCGGGGTGGAACTCCCCAGTGAGGATCGTCAGAACGGCTTCAAGGATATGGCCCGCCTCGCCCTGGAGATGAGCCTGGAATAACCTCTACTTAGTGCCGAATATGCGGTCTCCCGCGTCTCCAAGACCCGGGACGATATATCCGTTTTCGTTCAGGTGGGAATCCATCCCTGCGCAGAAGATATCCACGTCGGGGTGGGCTTTCTTAAGCGCCTCCAAGCCTTCGGGGGCGCAGATAATGCACAAGAACTTGATGGAGCGGGGTTTGCGTTTCTTGATAAGGTCTATCGCCGCTATTGCGCTGCCACCGGTGGCCAGCATCGGATCCAGTACAAATACATCGCGGTTACCGATATCGTGCGGAAGTTTGCAATAGTACTCTACCGGTTCCAGCGTCTGTTCGTTACGATAAAGACCGATATGGCCTATCTTGGCTGCAGGTACCATGGTGAGCGCCCCCTCTACCATACCCAGGCCGGCGCGCAGCACCGGCACAAATGCCAGTCGCTTGCCGGAGATACATTTGCAGTGCGCAGTTGCGATGGGGGTTTCGACATCGATATCCTCCAGCGGCAGGTTGCGGGTTGCTTCGTACATCATCAGCATGGCGATTTCGCTCACCAATTCACGGAAGCCTTTGGTACCGGTCTGTTTGTCACGAAGGATAGAAAGTTTGTGTTGAATAAGCGGGTGGTCAAAGATGATTACTCTTCTGTCCATTGTATTTTTTGATTGATTAGACGAAAGTAATCATTTTTTTACGATTTTAAAATATTATTTGTCGTTAACGTTGCGCCGCAGTTCACCCGGGGTCATCCCAAACCGTTTCTGGAACTCGCGATAGAAGTAGGTCTTTGTGACAAATCCGCAGGCGTACATTATCTCCTGGACAGACATATCGCTGGTTCTTAACAGGTGCTCGGCATGGTTGAGACGGATGTAGCGGATATACTCCGTAGGGGTCATATCCACCAGCGCCTTGAGCTTTCTGTAGAGCTGTATCTTGCTCTGCGATACCGCGTCGGCAATCATCTCCACAGACAGGTTTTCGTTACCCATGTCCTTTACAATAACCTCTGTTATTGAGGTCAGCAGGCTACGGTCGCTCTTTTTCATCTCCTTCCCCGCGAACTGTTCTACCGCCGATTTGGCAGACCTGCTATACTCTATTATCTCGGTGTCGCGATTCAGCAACCTGTCTATGCGGGCTATAAGGTGACGCGGGTGGAACGGCTTGGCCACGTATGCATCTACACCGCTTTCAAGCGCCTCTATCTGGGTTTCAACGCCATCCTTGCCGGTCAGAAGGATAAACGGGATATGTCCCAGACGCTTATCCTGACGCATCTGCTGCCGCAACTTCACCCCATCCATAACCGGCATCGTCAAATCGGACACAACAACCTTTGGTTCCCGGTTGGCCATCAATTTAAGGGCTTGTTCGCCGTTGGAAGCTTCCATCACCTTGAATCTGGGAGAGAGGACACTCTTCAAGAAAGAGCGTATCTGCTCGTCGTCGTCAACAACCAGGATGCACTCCCTGCCCGCAGCCGCATCTGCATCGGATTCTCCATCCGCCGCTACTGCATCTGGCTCATCTGCCTGAGTCAGGGATGCAGAGCCGCTGAACACGGGCGGCGAACCGTCCACATCCAGCAGCGGGATATCCACGTGGAATGTGGTGTACGTTATCCCGTCGCTGCGAATCTCGATATGGCCTTTGTGCAACTCCACCAGACTCTTGCACAGTGCCAGACCGATCCCATTGCTGGTCTGTCCCCTGGCGATCGCCCGTTCAAAGCGGTCCAGCACATCGTACCGATTAAACAGGCTGGCCTGCTTCTCTTTTGGAATACCGATGCCATAGTTGGTAAAATCCATCTCCAGCGTGGTCTGCGAGGGGGCAAGGCGCACCGCCACCGATTGTCCGGACGGGGTATATTTAACAGCGTTGGAGAGCAGGTTAAAGATAACCTTTTCCAGCGAATCGCCGTCGGCCGTCCACACAACCCCCTGCGGCGGCGCGTCCATCCTGAATGTGATGTTGTCCCGGCGCATCCTGTCCCGGAAATGATCGTATACATTCACCACCAGTGCAACCACGTCCACCCTCCCGATGCTGATCTGAAGATGGCCGGTTTCTGCCTTGCGGAAGTTTATCAGCTGCTGTATCATGCTCCGCATCCTGTCTGAATTGGACTCGATAGCGTGCAGATACTGCATTTCCGCTCCCGACATACCGGCCGAGTGCTTGAGCTCCTGACACGGTCCGTAGATGAGTGAGAGCGAGTTGGAGAATTCGTGGGCTATGTTGGTAAAAAAGTCCAGTTTGGCCTCGTGGCTTGTGCGAACCTTTTTGCTGGCCTGCCACTGTAAAAGCAGAGCATAGATGATGCCGAACAAGAGCAGGATGAAGAGAGTCTTTGCCAGTGGGGTCTGCCACCATAGCTGCCGCATACGCAGCGGGAGCGACCACTCCCCTTCACATATTCCCCGGTTGGCATCTGTCCATATAACCCTTAGCTTATACCGCCCCGGAGCGAGGTTAGAGAACGCCACGGTGCGGGAATTACCTATCAGAATCCAGTCCTTGTCTATCCCCTCCAGCCGATAGGCAATCATGCACCGCTCTGCCGACAGATAATCTATCGGAGTAAAGGTAAAGCTCACCGATTTGACTTTCGGATCCAGATCCAGCCTGTCTGCAGAGAACTGCACCGCCTCGTTATCTATTCTTAACTCTTTCATAATCAGTAACGGCTGATATCCGGAGGCGTGGATGGATATGGGGTCGAATCTGTTAAATCCTTTGATTCCGCCAAAATAGAACATGTCGCCGGCAGCAAAGAATGCTCCGTCTGAAAACTCGTTGTCCTGCAGGCCGTCAGATCCGCGGTATGTGATTATATATCCTGTCTCTGGGTCCAGGCAGGCCAGACCGCTGTTGGTGCTGGCCCATATCCGGCCAGAAGCATCCTGCAGGATACCGTGCACAGTCTGGCTTGGCATCCCCTCCTGCAGCGAATAGCGCTTTATCTTGCCCGAGCCGTCCCAGAATATTATACCCATGCTGGTACCGGCCCAGATCTGACCCTTGGAATCGATGTGGACACACAGCACATCCTCGTTTTCGCACCCGAACAGCGGTTCAACACTCAGGGTGCGGGTATCCACGACAGAGATGCCGCCGCCCCTGGTTCCCACCAGCAGCTGGTTCTCTTTCCAGGGGACAATGCTGTAAACGATATCGCTGCCCAGTACACTTTCCGTAACGGCGTCGGCACCCACCACGGTTATCGCACATTGTGTCCGGGCAAGCCGCAGCCGGAACAGGCCATTCCCGCTGGTACCGACCCATAGCGTCTCCTTCCCTTCTGGCAGTATTGCATACACAGATTGTATGGCAAGAGTATCCGGAATAGGCAACGAGCGAATCCGGTTGGGTTTCTTCTCCAGATAGCTGATGCCACGCCCGTCGCCGCCAATCCAAACCAGTCCGCCTTCTCCGGCAAGGGAGAACACCGCGTCGTGACTCAGGCCGTCCCTTACGGTAAAGTGACCTTGCTGCTGGAGATTCTTATCGAACAGATACATTCCGGAGCCCTTGGTCCCCACCAGTATATCTTTTCCGCAACGGGCAAAGCACCTGACGGCGTTATCCGCAGAAAAGCCGGTTACGGCGCCAAAGTCGAACAGTTTGTCAGAGAGCATCCATACTCCCTGCATATCGGAACCAACCCACAGGATCTGCTGCGTTCCGCAGTGCAAAGAGAGAACCGGCACGCGCTCCAGCATCGGGATTACGATGCCTGATGTCTGGTCCAGCCGGAAAACACCTTCTGAAGATCCGATGTAATAATAGCTGCCATCGGTGTCGCAGGCTGTAATAGTACCATTGTCGAACTTAAAACTCACCGGGCTGTCCACATCGCGGAAGCCCTCATCGTCCTGAATCCAGACCCTGTCTTTTCTCTTGTCGTAAAAGACGAATCGTACGCCGGAAACCCGCAAGCGGGAATTGCAATACAACTCGCCCGAATCGGTGTGAGTCCAAAGATTGGAGGAGGCATCAAAAAAGGCCCGCACCACACCCCGGCCCTTCAGCGAAGCATGGATATTGAACGTACCGGCTTCATACTTGAAGATGCCGTGGCCGTTAACCAGCACGAAGGTCTCCCCGGCAGGATTGACTGCAATATGAAAGCTGTTTTCTGATATGGACGACCGTCGCATTGTCTCCGAGAAAAACCGCTCGAAAGAATCCGTGCGCGGATCATACAGGTCCACCCCCCTGTCGGTGGCAACCCACAGGCAGGAATCGGGTCCAGCCACGATATCCCTTATAACATTGTTGCCGATGGAGCTGGAATTCCCCGCCGACGGCAAATAAACCCTGAAGCTCTCACTGTCGTAAAGGTCCAACCCGTCCCATGTGCCGAACCACATGCGCGTGGAATTGTCCTGGAAGATGACGTTCACAGAGCTGTTGGAGAGTCCGGCGGCATTGCCCAGATGCTTGATATCGTATTTTGTGTTGGCAGAAAATGCAAAAATAGTGTACAGTGTTGCCAACACGCTTATTATCAGTCTTTTCATCCGTTGTGCACTTTTAACAAATTTAACACTTTTTATTCAAAAGTCAAAAAAGAGCACCATATTGTTAAAATTGTACACCCCAAAGGGGCGTTTGTGAGTATACTTTTGTGTAAAACTAAACCAAAGAAATCACAATGGATATCGCAAAACGCAACCCCAACAATCCGCTGCTAAAGCCCGGCGACCTTAAGCCCTGCATAGACGGGATGGAAATAACCTGCCTTCTCAACCCCGGCGTATTCCGTTTGAACGGCAAGACATGGCTTCTGCTTCGCGTAGCGGAGAGACCTGTACAGAAAGAGGGCGTCATCAGCTTCCCCATATACAATAAGGAGGGCAAGATCGAGGTGATGAGGTTCTCCAAAGACGATCCCGATCTGGATGCAAGCGACCCCAGGGTAATCGGATACAAAGGGCAGAATTATCTCACCACCCTATCTTATCTCCGCCCCGTATGCAGCGACGATGATATCCATTTTTATGAGGATCCGGCTATGCGGCCAATCTTTGGAGAGGGTTTCCAGGAGTCATTCGGTATCGAAGACTGCAGGGTTGCCACTATGCAAGACGGATTCTGGCTCACCTTTACCGAGGTCTCTCCGGTGGCCGTCGGCGTAGGCCTTATCCACACCAAAGACTTCTCCAAGCTTGATCGCGAAGGGATGATTTTCCCGCCCCACAATAAAGACTGCGCTCTGTTTGAAGAGAAGATCGGCGACAAGTGGTTTGCCTTCCACCGTCCCAGCAGCCCCGAACTTGGCGGCAATTACATCTGGATCGCAGAATCTCCCGACCGTATCCACTGGGGCAGGCATATCTGCATAGCAACCACACGTGCCGGCAAATGGGACAGCGTACGTGTAGGCGCCGGTGCCGCTCCCATCCGTACAGAAGAGGGATGGCTCGAGATCTACCACGGAGCCAACGAGCAGAACCGCTATTGCCTGGGGGCACTCCTGCTGGATCTGAATGACCCTACACGGGTGATTGCCAGAAGCGAGGAGCCCATCATGGAACCCCTTGCCCCCTACGAGCAGACAGGTTTCTTTGGAAATGTGGTATTTACCAACGGCTTCTACCGCATTGGCGAAGACACGATACGCATATTCTACGGCGCTTCCGACGAGGTTATCTGCAGTGCCGAGTTCTCCATCAGACAAATCCTTGACACCCTCCGATAACCATGAAAGGCCTCAACGAACTCGCATTTTTCAAATCTCAGTCCAAAGAGATCCGCACCCTGCTGGTGACAAACCTGCTGTTTGCGATGGTGCTGCCGCTGATTGAGATTTTTGCCGGAGCTTATATCATGCGCAACACCGGCAGCCCCTCCTGGGTTATTGTATATCAGCTCTGCATGTATATCGGCGTGGTGATGTCCGCTCTGGTGAACGGCCTGCTGCTCAGGTGGTTCAAATCATCCCACCTGTATACCTTCGGTATCATTATCTCTGCAGTCGCACTTATGGTGATGATGTTTATCCGCACCGTAACCCTGCCGATGCTCTGCGCCACCGGTTTTCTGATTGGCCTGTCCACCGGCTTTTTCTGGACAAACCGCTATCTGCTCACCCTCTACGCCACAAACGACGATAACCGCAACTACTTCTTCGGGTTCGAATCGTTCTTCTTTTCTCTCTGGAACATTATTATCCCTCTGGTAGTGGGCGCATTCCTCGCATATATAGACGGCAAGTCGATGTTCGGCATCACCATGAGCGTGAATTCGGGCTACAGGTTCATCACAATCATGGCCTTTGTAATAGCCATGTGCGCCTGCATCGTCCTTTCCCGCGGACACTTCCGCTCTCCCGAGAGCAAGAATTTCTTCTATCTCAGATTCCATAGACTCTGGAACAAGCTCCTCTCGCTCGCAGGGCTCAAGGGGATGGTCCAGGGCTTTCTGGTAACAGCTCCCGCCATCCTCATCATGAAATTTATCGGCGGCGAAGGGGCATTGGGACTGATCCAGGGCATTGGGGGCGCCCTTACCGCCATCCTGGTCTACATACTTGGCCGCATCGCGAAGCCGAAGGATCGCATGAAGATTTTTGGATTCGGCCTGCTGGTTTTCTTTATCGGCACCCTGTTCAACTGCGCAATGTTCTCTGCCAGCGGCGTTATCATATTCATACTCTGCAAGGTACTCTTCCAGCCCCTGCACGATCTGGCATACCTGCCCACGATGATGAAGACCATCGACGCCGTGTCCAGGATAGAGGGGCGGGACGAATATACATATATAATGAGCCACGAGTTTGGCCTGTTCATGGGGCGTGCGTTCGGCATGGTGCTGTTCATCCTTATGGCCAAGTTGTTCTCTGAGGATATTGCACTGCGCTATGCGCTGCTTATTGTGGGCGCGCTGCAGCTGCTCAGCCTCCCTCTTGCACAGAATATCATCAAAGAGATTGACAGCAAAAAAGAATGAGAAAGTATCTGACCATATTATCTTTTGCTTGCCTTCTGCTTTGCGCCTGCACTGCGGATGCCGGATACGGCGATGCGGTAGAGCAGGTCAGCATACCCAAGGTAGAGACGATGGCGGCCATACCACAGCCCTACAAGATGCTGGACTGGCACCAGAAAGCTCTCGATTTTGACGCATACGCGTTTGATTTTGACAGCAAGCTTCCTGCAGGCCCCGTTATATGGCTGGACAGCGCCGGCCGCAACATCCCGCAGGTGACCTTTGGCCTGTATACCGCAATGAAGGATGCCCGCCAGGGTCTGGAAAACAACAACGGCGAATTTCACGAGAGCCTCAACATACTGCATGCCCTGATCGGTGCCGGTCTGAACGGCATAGACAAGCGCAGCCAGAACGGCTTCAACTTTGTGAAGATGAGCCAGAACTATTTCAATACAGATAACGGCTGGAATATCGTGATGAACAACACCTGCCCGGAAGTTGCACTTCTTGGCGGCGGCTACGGTCGCGACTGGTGGTACGATGTTTATCCCAACATCCTGTTCTATGCCATGAGCGAGATATTCCCCGGAGTTGACGGTGCCGACGATATCATGCGCACCGTGGCAGAGCAGTTTGCCCGTGCCGACGAGGTGCTGGACGGCAACTACGACTTCACATATTTCGACTATGCCCGGATGAAGGGTTGCAACAACTGGATTCCCAAGCAGCAGGACGCAGCCGGCGGCCATGCGTGGGTGCTTTACAGTGCATACTGCAAGTTTGGCGACGAGCGCTACCTGCAGCGCGCCAAAAGCGCCATGGCTGCCCTGGATTCCCAGACAGAGAGCCGGTTTTATGAAATCCTGCTCCCTATGGGGATCTACACCGCAGCCCGTCTCAATGCAGAGCAAGGGTGCTGCTACGATACCGCCAGGATGCTCGACTGGGTATTCGAAGGGTGCAAGGCGGCCGATGGACGTACAGGTTGGGGCATCACCGCAGGGCAGTGGGGCGATTATGAGATCAGCGGCCTGCAGGGGAGCCTGACCGACAACGGCGGCTTCGCCTTCCTGATGAATTCGATAGACGTGACCTGGCCATTTGTGCCGATGGTAAAATACGAGCCCAAATATGCCCGTTCGATTGGGCGCTGGGCGCTGAACGTGGCCAACAACTGCCGCCTGTTCTTCCCCGACCAGCTGCCCGACTCCCTCCAGTGCCTGCCCGGGATGCAGGACTACACCAAGTCCATTGTCGCGTATGAAGGGCTGCGGTACGAAGACAAGATATTCGATGCTGAACTCCATGCCGGCAAACACCCCATCGCCCTTGGCGACGGCCCCCTGTGGAACGAGAAAAATCCTCGCGAGAGCATGTTCAGCCTCTACAGTACATCGGCCGTGGGCATTCTTGGTGCGATTGTCAAGACCACCGATGTCGAAGGGATTCTCCGCCTGGACTGCAACGCCACCGACTTTTATGCAAGCAAGCCCTTCCCCGTTTACCTTATGTACAACCCCTACGATACTGCAAAGAAGGTGACATATACGGTAAGTGGACAAAAGGCCGACCTGTTTGACATAGTTTCCCGCAGGTATCTTGCTCGCGGTGTAAAAAACTCCGCAAAGATAACCCTCCCGGCAGACGCTTCTGTGATAATAGTCGAACTGCCCGCAGGTGCAGCCATCGAGACCGCTTCAGACGGCACTTTATCAGTCAATAATAATATCATAGCATATCATGAAAAGGTTTGTTAGTTTAATGGTCCTCTGTATGATGCCGCTGGCATTGCTGGCGCAGCATACAGTGAGCGGAACCGTGACCGAAGAGGGTAACGGCGCTCCGCTGGTTGGCGTTGGGGTTCTGGTGGCCGGCACCAATACCGGTACCACCACCGACCTCGACGGCAATTACTCTGTCAATGTGCCCGCTAACGGCACGTTGAGCTTCGAGTACATCGGCTTCACAACGGTTACCGTTGCCGTAGACGGCCAGAGCACCATAAACGTCCAGATGAAGGAGGACACCTTCTTCCTGGACGAGGTCGTAGTGGTCGGATACTCCGTAATGAAACGCCGCGATGTGCTGGGTGCAGTGAGCAAGGTAGACGGCAAGGAACTCGCCAAGCTCCCCACCTCCTCCGTACAGCAATCCATGCAGGGACGCATCGCCGGTGTCAACGTCACTTCAGAAACCGGTGCTCCGGGTGCAGGTATCTCGGTCCGCGTCCGCGGTACGGGTTCCATCTCTTCCAGCAACGAACCGCTCTATATTGTAGACGGTATTCCGGTAGAAGGTGCGCTTAACACACTGGCAGCCAGCGATATTGAAGAGATATCGGTGCTTAAGGATGCTTCCTCTGCCGCCATCTACGGCTCCCGTGCCACCAACGGCGTGGTGCTCATCACCACCAAGAGTGGCAAGGAGGGCGACGCCAAGGTATCCTACAACATGCAGGCGGGCATACAGATGCACGGCTACCTGCCACAGATGACAAATACAGAGCAGTACATCAGCCTTTACAACGAGGCGACCGTCGCCGACAATGCTGCATCGGCAATCCAGCGCCGCCTGATCGAGGGGGACCTGCTTAAGGATTTCCCCAACGTAAACCATCTGGAGGAGATTTTCCGCGTGGCTCCCATCCATCAGCACGAACTCTCCGTGAGCGGCGGGAACAACAAGACTCAGTACCTTGTATCGGCATCTTACTTTGACCAGGAGGGTATCATCCGCCACTCCAACTACAACCGCGCCAACATCCGTTCCAGCGTCACCTCGCAGGTAAAAGATTGGCTCAAGGTGAGCATGAACGTAAACGGCTCGCTCTCCAACAACCGCCTTCTGGCAAGTTCTGGCGACGGCTACAACAACGACCAGGGCGGTTCTGTGGTGCGCTACGCACTGTTCCGCAACCCCGCCATCCCCGTTTATGACGACAACGGCAATTATGTCGATTCCCCCGGAGAATATTACGGCGACGCCCTCTACAACTCGTTCTTTGGCAACGGCTACAGCCCCGAAGGGTTGGCAGAGTACACCGACCGCACCAACAAGACCAAGACCCTGCTTGTCAGCGGCAACATTCTGGTGAACTTTACCAAGGACATTTTCTGGAAGACCACTATGGGTCTGGACTACCGCGTGAACGATTTCAGGCTCTTCAACCGCACCTGGGGTACGGACAACCGCATCAACGCCACCAACGGCCTGACCTATCGCACCAACGAGAATCTCAACTGGACCGTCAACACCACATTTAACCATAACATAGAGGCCGGCAGCCACCATATCAACTATCTGGTGGGTGCAGAGGCCATCAAGAACCACGAATACGTCATCGCTTCCAGCAACGAGAAGTTCTCCAGCAACGATCCCGCCCTGCTTTACATCGGCCTGGGAGAGGGGGCGCTGAACTCCAGCAACGGAGAGAGCGGCTCTGCCCTCCTCTCTTTCTTTGCCAACGTCAACTATAACTACGAGGGCCGGTTCTACGCCTCAGCAATCATCCGCCGCGACGGTTCTTCCCGTTTCAGCAAGGGCAACCGCTGGGGCACTTTCTACTCTGGCTCCGCAGGTTGGAATCTTGACCAGGAAGCATTCCTGAAAGATGTCAACTGGTTGGAGAAACTTAAGCTGCGTGTCGGCTACGGTGCCATCGGCAACCAGAACATCGGCCTTTATGCATATTCCGACCGCTATTCCGGAAAATACTATTACGCCATCGGCGGAGGTGCTTCAGACGGCTATGCACAGACCAGCCTGGGCAACGACAATCTGCGCTGGGAGACCTCCCACCAGATCAATGCCGGTATTGACTGGGAGATACTGAAGGGCAGCCTGGGCGGCTCCGTTGACTGGTACTACAAGGTCACCGACGGAATGCTGGTGCAGGAGTCGCTCCCTACCTCTGTAGGTTACAGCGCAGCTCCCTGGATCAACAACGGCAGCGTGCTCAATACCGGTGTCGACGTTGAAGTCTACTACCGCAAGCAGTACAAGGATTGGGGCTTTGACGTCACCCTGAACGGCGGCTATCTCCACAACGAGGTGCTGAGCCTGGAGAGTCCGATGTACGGTGGTCTTGTGAACGACGGCGTATATGCCACCCGTACAGAGGTCGGCCAGCCTATCGGATCGTTCTACATGTACCAGATGGACGGCATCTTCCAGAACGAAACTGAGATCCTGCTGAGTGCATACCAGGGCAGCGGTGTCAAGCCCGGTGACGTGCGATATGCCGATATCAGCGGTCCGGAAGGCGAACCTGACGGCGTGATTGACAGCTACGACCGCACCTTCGTGGGCAGTGCAATCCCCAAATTCACCACCGGATTGAACATCGGTGCCAACTGGAAAAACCTGGACTTCTCCATGTTCTTCCAGGGCGCTTTCGGACAGAAGATATATGTCCAGTATCTCAATGACTCAGAGGGCTTCTACCGTGGATTCCCCACTACCCTGCGCTACTACAACGAGCACTGGACAGAACAGAACCCCTCCAACACCCAGCCCCGCGCCATCTGGAACGGAAGCAACAACCGCAAGGTATCCACCCGTTTCCTTGAAGACGGCTCTTATCTCCGCCTTAAGAACATCCAGCTTGGATACACCATTCCGAATGCAGAGAAGCTGCACATCTCTTCGCTTAGATTCTACCTGGCAGCTACCAACCTGCTGACCTTTACCAAATACACCGGTCTCGATCCCGAAATGACCGTGAATGCCAACTCCACCGGAGAGGGCGACCGCGCCAACGGTATCGACTGGGGCAACTATCCCGTTGCAAAGAGCATTACATTAGGACTGAACCTCACATTCTAAGACAATGAAGACCATTAAGATAATACTCATTGCAGCCGCTGCCTTCGCGGCAGTATCCTGCGAATCGTTCCTGGACGAGGAACTCAAGGGGAGCTACTCCTCCGAGAATTACTACACCTCCGCCAGCAAGGCAGAGATGGCCGTGAATGCGGTATACAACTCGCTCTACAACAATCAGCTCTGGGTCTTCGGCGACGTGGCGTCCGACGATTCTGTAAAGGGAGGCGACGACGGCGACCAGCCCCAGCTGCTGGAAATTGACGATTTCACCGCCACCGACGACAACGGTACCGTTGCCACTTTCTGGCAGGACACCTACGAGACAATCAACCGCGCCAACAACGCGATTGCCGGCATTGCCAACATGGATATCGACGATGCCCTAAAGGCTCGCCTGATTGGTGAGGCAAAGTTCCTGCGCGCATACTCCTACTTCAATCTGGTGAACATATTCGGCGAGGTCCCCCTGAAGCTCAAGCCCCAGAACACCTCCGACGCCATCCATGTGGGGCCGTCGACTATCGATGCAATCTACACACAGATCGACACTGACCTGACTGAGGCAGCAGAAGGGCTGACCAATGTCAAGAACGGACGCGCAAACAAGGCTGCCGCATTTGCGCTGCTGGCCAAGAGCAAGCTTTTCCAGCAGAAGTGGGGCGAAGCCCTTACCGCCATCGAAGAGTTCGAGAAGGTCGGTGCTGGCTATTCCCTCGAGCCCGTCTATTCTGACCTGTTCAAGACAGGCGGCGAGAACAGCAGCGAATCGATCTTTGCAATCCGCTACGTTAACAATACCACCGCCTCCAGGGGGAACAACCTTAACGTATGGTTCTCTCCCTTTGTAGAGGAGATGGGATACCACTTTAACCAGCCCACCCAGTCTTTTGTGGACTGCTTTGACGAACAGACCACCGATGGCAAGGTTGACCCCCGTCTGGACGCATCCATAGGCCGCGACGGCCAGCCCTGGTTCAACGGCACCACCTTTGAGCAGGCATGGGGCAATGTGACCGGCTATCTGGTGAAGAAGTACGACGAAGATAAGATAGAAGGCGTCGCTAAGAGCCAGTGCGTCATCCCCCAGCACAGGATCCGCTATGCAGAGGTGCTGCTGATAAAGGCCGAGGCCATGAATGAAAGCAACACACCTGGCGCTGCCAACCCTCTGGACCAGGTACGGGACCGTGCAAATCTGGCACCCACCTCAGCTTCAGGCAAGAGCGACCTGCGTGAAGCAATCCGCAAGGAACGCCGCCGCGAACTGGGCTTTGAGTTCCACCGTTTCTTTGACGTGATGCGCTATGGCAGGGAATATGCCGTAGACGCTCTCGGAAGCAACGCATGGGGCGATGGCCGCTACTACTTCCCCATCCCGCAGGGAGAAAAGGACGCCAACGGAGCATACAAAAACTAATATACATCATATCATCTATTATCAACCTATTTATTAATCAATCAACAAAATGAAAAAAGTATTATTACTTGCTCTTGCAGTTATCTCGCTCACATTTGCGAGCTGCGACCCCGAGAACGACAAGACAGACCTCGATCTGACCGAGATCAACGCCCTCATCGCAGAGTGCCAGACCCTGGCATCGGCTGCTACCACCGCAACCTATCCCCAGGATGCAATCGACGCTTTCAACAAGGCTATCACTGACATCAATGCAGCCGTTAAGGAAGCTACTGCGCAGACCGCAATCACCAGCCTCGTTACCCGCCTCCAGGATGCACTGAACACCTTCAAGGCATCTGCAGTTGACGCAATCAAGGCCGATGACGTTATCTTTGCACTGAGCTTTGACGAAGGCACCGGCACCGAGCTCAAAACCACCGGTAAGTACACCTGGACCGCTAAACTCCAGAAGGGTGCAGAAGAGCTGTTCCCCGGCACCAAGCTCCCCGAATTCGTAGACGGTA
Source organism: Bacteroidales bacterium (assembly GCA_017446775.1). Classification (GTDB taxonomy): domain Bacteria; phylum Bacteroidota; class Bacteroidia; order Bacteroidales; family UBA932; genus Equibacterium. The sequence goes on from JAFSQE010000006.1 coordinate 51,925, forward strand.
AGGTTGGCAAGGCTATGCACTTTGCAGATGCTTCCCACCTCTCTATCGCTGACTATGTTCCCGCTGCAGTTACCGGCATCGGTGCTTTCTCCATCTCCTGCTGGGTTAAGCCCGACGAGCTTCGCGCTTCCAACTACATCGTTTCCCTGAACAGCTGGCACGTTTGGAAATTCCAGACCCAGGACGGTGGCAAGCCTTTCCTGACACTGGCAACCGACAAGGGTATCACCGATATGGACAATGAGACCGACGGCAGCGTAGAGGTTGGCAAATGGTCACACCTGGTAGTTGCATGGAGCAACGAGACCGGCGACATCAACATGTACGTAAACGGCCAGCTCACCAAGACCTGGGAAGGTACCGCTCACGGTGGCAACCACGGCCCTGGCGCCAAGATCGCCGCTGTAGAGGGTGAGAACGTTGAGATCGCCATCGGTTCCGACGAAACCATCAACATGAAACGTGGCGCCGACAATGCAGAGATCGCTGCATGGGATGCATATTTCCACGGCACCATCGACGAGCTTGCAGTTTACAGCGTAGCCCTCAGCCAGGGCCAGGTAAGCAAGCTGTACAACGACCAGAAATAATCTTACCATTTTCAAGCAGGTGGCGGGAAGCAATCCGCCGCCTGCTTTTTAATCTTTTTTCGTTATGAAAAGATCGGTTATAGCCCTTTTTATCCTGACAGCCCTGACATCCTGCTGCAAGCCCAACGAACATCAGGACGATGGCGGCAGTTGGAACGAACCCATCCTTGGCATCCCCTTCATCCAAAAGAGTATCAACCGCATAACTGCGATGCCGTCTATGCCGGACGACTACAAGATGCTGGACTGGAAGCAGAAAGCGCTTGATTATGACGCCTATGTGTTCGACTGGAATGCGCAGGACGACGTAAGGCCGCTGATCTGGCTTGACGAAACAAAGAAGAACATCAACCAGAACACCTTCGGGCTTAAAACCACTGTGGGAGATGCCCGTCAGGGCGCCCACAACCAGCCTGGTCACGAAGGTATCAACACCATCGCCGCGGTGATGAGCGGCGGACTCGTGGGCATCGACAAGACATTCCAGGATGGCTACAACTATCCCAAAATGGTACAGAACTATTTTGGCAAGGATGCCCGCTGGAACATCATGCTCAACAACACCACCGGCACAGCTACCGACTGGTGGTACAACATGCTCCCCAACCTGCTCTATTACGCAGTCTGCGACATCTTCCCCAACGTAGAAGGGGCAGAGGAGATTCAACGTTCCATCGCAAACCAGTTTGCGACTGCCGACGAAACCCTGGGGGAGAACTACTCCTTCTCTTTCTTCAATTATTATTCGATGCACGGCTTTTCAACAGGTATCCCCAAGCAGGAGGATGCCGCAGCCGGGCACGCCTATGTACTGCTCAACGCCTACAACAAGTTTGGCGACGAGCGATATCTGGAGCGGGCAAAGAATGCCATGAACGTGCTCAACAATCTTACGGAGAGCCGTTTTTATGAGATTATACTCCCCTTTGGCGTCTACTGCGCCGCATATCTCAATGCAACACAGGGGACAGAATATGACACCGTAAAAATCCTGGACTGGACTTTTGAGGGCAACCGTTCCAACGGCCGCCGCGGCTGGGGAGTGATTGTGGACACCTGGGGACCTTACAATGTCTGTGGCCTGCAGGGGAGCCTGTTCGACGGCGGCGGATACGCATTCCAGATGAATTGCTACGAGATGGCCTGGCCGCTGGTTCCCATGGTCAAGTATGAACCACGCCTTGCAAGGGCTATCGGCAAGTGGATGCTAAACAACGCCAGTGCCAGCCGACTCTTCTTCCCCAATGAGATAGACGATGAGTATCAGGCCTGCGCCGATATAAAGAATATCACAAACGGCATCATCGGCTACGAAGGGCTGCGCAAGCGGGACAAATACGGAGTTCTGGGCACATCTCCCGTAGCGGAGGGCGACGGTCCCTCCTGGACCTCCGAGAACCCGCCAAGTACAATGTTCAGCCTTTACAGTACCTCACCCATAGGTATCTTTGGTGCAATCGTCTCCACAACCGATGTAGAAGGCATCCTCTCGCTGGATTGCAATGCGACCGATTTCTATGCAGACCGGCCCTATCCCGTTCACCTGATGTACAATCCATATAAGGAGACCAAGACCGTGTCATACTACCCGGCAAAAACATCGGACCTGTTCGATATCGTTTCCTGTAACTATATCAGCAAGAAGGTCTCCGGAATTGTCTCCGTCGATATACCCGCCGACAGCGCCATCATCCTGGTAGAACTCCCTGCCGGAGCCCCTCTCCACGAGCATAACGGCCACATCTACGCCGACAAACAACACGTCATTGTCTGGTAAGGCCGATAGAGGCAAACTTATTTTTAAAATCGTCCACACCCCGGAAGTGGAAGGTGTGTATACCAAGTCGGGCAGCTCCGGCCAGGTTTGGCAGACTGTCGTCTACAAATACAGACTCTTCCGGCCGTAAGTTGTAGCGATCCAACAAGATCCGGTATATCTTTTCGTCGGGTTTGATACAGTTCTCATGACCGGAAACCACCATGCCGTCCAAAAGGCGGAACACGGGGAAATTGGGGCCGACATACCTGTCGAATGTAGCGGCCGCCCAGTTGGATAAGCCATACAGGGCATAGCCCTGCTCCTTCAGGGCCACCACCTGCTCATACATCCCGGCTATGGCTCCGTGAAACATTCTGATCCATTCACCGAAGAACATGGCAATTGGCGTCTCCCATTCCGGATAAATTGCAATCAGTTCGGCAGTACCGACATCCAGCGGCTTGCCGCCATCCATCTGTGCATTCCATTCAAGCGTGCAGATATTATCCAGGAACCACTGCGACATTTCCAGCACGGTTAAACCTTTCATGCCTGTATTGCGTTCAAACAGCTGTCTCGCCTCCTCTGTCTTGAAATACTCATCATAGAGATAGTGCCGGTCCCAGTCCACCAGCACCGCCCCAAAATCAAAAATCACATTCTTTATCATGGGCACAAAGATAGTAAAAAAAGGCCTCGGGCTTTTTTTGCCCAAGGCCTTGAAGTCGGCGGCTTCCTACTCTCCCACATGGTGTCGCAGTACCATCGGCGCTGGTGAGCTTAACTTCTCTGTTCGGGATGGGAAGAGGTGGATCCTCACCGCTATAACCGCCTAATTTTTGTACGGTGGATTGGTTTCAC
>JAFSQE010000029.1 GCA_017446775.1 Bacteroidales bacterium
ATTGCTGCAATACGGCGGTAGGACATGTGCTGTCGAAAGTGAAGATCGATTACTCTTTCGTAATACTGTTCTCTAAGCGATGAGTAATTAATAAACATTGTTTCTCGCGGTTTGCGAGTCAACTTTTTTCAGGGAAAGACACCTCGTCCACTTATTGGAGAAAAAACGTAACTTGCGTAGTCTTTTTTGTTGAAGGACGGATTAACATAGTTAGATATGAAGAGTAGATTTGAAAGAAATCCGTTCCGGGAACTACCGGATGGCACGATTGCCAAAGTTTATCCATTCCATGTTTCACTTGAGGGGCTCGAGTCCAGAATCCTTTGCAGGGATGACTCTGACTACGATTCTTTCGTAAAGATTATCTGCGTATGTGCCAGGCGCAAAAACGTAATCCTGGTAATCTACGCGGTTGTCTCCAATCACGCCCATTGCGTAATCCTTGCCCCCGATCAGGATGCGGCGAATGCGTTTGCGGCAGAGGTCAAGCGTATGTACCCGATGTACTTTTCGCGCAAGTACTCTGACTATTCTGTTCTGAAAAGAGTGGATGTGAGTGCGATTTATCTCTATTCCGATTATTATCTGCGAAACGCGATTGCTTATGTTATCCGCAATGCGATGGACAACGGAGCAGCGAGTATCCAGACATATCGGTGGACAGGCTTCAGAGGAATCTTTTGTGCGGGGAAACCAAACGATGACAGAGGGACATGCCGGGTTGCGGGGCTGTCCAGGAGAGAGAAGCGGGCTGTTATGCATACAGATGATGACCTTGGCGGTGTTCCGTGGCTGCTTAACGCGCATCTTGAACTGGAGCCGGCAACCGTTTGCGACTGGCACCACGTCGAGGACGCATTCTTGAATGACCAGTCTTTCTTTCTCAGAATGATAGGCGGTGTGAATACGGCCGAGATGAACAGTTCACTGATTGCCGCCCCACGGCTTAAACGCAATGACACCGAGTTCCTGAACGCGGTGAACGACATATCCGGGCGCTGGTTCCAAAAGCCGGTTCACGAATTGACGATTGAGAAGAGGGCGCGTCTGCTTAAGTATGTGTCGAATAGTTACCGTACCGACCCTGCCCAACTTGCAAGGGCGTTTGAGCTAAGCAGAGAAGAGGTGCTGCGTCTGCTTGGGCGGAATATGGGGTAGTGTGTCCTGATGATGCCTGACCGTGCCGCCTGACCGTATTGCCTGACCGTGCCGCCTGATCGTGCCGCCTGACCGTGCCGCCTGACCGTATTGCCTGACCGTGCCGCCTGACCGTGCCGCCTGATCGTGATGCCGGACCTTGCTGCCAGACCTTGCCGCCAGACCGTGCCGCCTGACCGTGATGCCGGTCCTTGCTGCCTGACCGTGCCGCCTGACCGTGATGCCGGACCTTGATGCCAGACCTTGTTGCCAGACCGTGAAAAAGCAACAGAGTCCCGCCCCGGCCTTAATTGGGTGCAAGATGGTGAGTAAAGTCAGGATAAATTCGTAAATTCGCAGGATATGGGAGCATCTAAGATAATTGTGGCGGGCATTGGCCCGGGGAGCGCCGGCGACATTACCGGCGCCGTTTTGGAGGCTATCGGCCGCGCCGATGTAGTGATTGGCTACAAGTATTATTTCCAGTTCATCGAGTCTTACCTCAAGCCGGGCGCCGAGTGCATCGACACCGGGATGAAAAAGGAGCGGGAGCGCGCCCTGCAGGCCTTTGAGCAGGCAGAACAGGGCAAAACCGTGTGCATAATCAGTTCCGGTGACGCCGGCATCTACGGCATGGCACCGCTGATTATGGAGATGAAAAAGGAGCGTGGCAGCGGCATAGAGGTGGAGGTCCTCCCCGGCATCAGTGCCTTCCAGAAGGCCGCCTCGCTGCTAGGCGCCCCCATAGGCCACGACCTCTGCCTGATATCGCTCTCCGATCTGATGACCCCCTGGGAAAGGATAGAGACCCGCATCACTGCCGCCGCTACAGGCGATTTTGTCACTGCAGTATATAACCCCCGCAGCCACGGCCGCTACTGGCAGCTCTATCGTCTGCAGGAGATATTCCTAGAGCACCGCAGTCCGGACACTCCGGTCGGTCTGGTGCGTCAGGGCGGGCGCGAAGAGCAGAGCGTTAGCATCACCACACTATCCGGCCTGGACCCGGAGCAGGTGGATATGTTCACCGTGGTAATCATCGGCAACTCACAGTCTTACGTAGATAACGGCAAGTTTATTACGCCGCGCGGATATTACCGCGAAGAGGCGGGCGAAGGCGGGCGTATCGGTCAGGAGATAATGACCGAGAGCTTCCGCACTATCGAGGGGATGCTCCGCCAGCCGGACATCCCGCTCGGGCGCAAATGGGCGCTTCTGCACGCAATCCACACCACCGCCGATTTCGATATGGAGAACATCCTGCATGTGGACGACGGTGCGCTGGAAACTCTGTACGAAGGGTTTGCGAGCGGCCGCATCAAAACGATAATTACCGATGTGACGATGGTCACGGCCGGCATCCGCAAGGGCGCACTGGCGCGGCTTGGCGCCGAGGTGAAATGCTATCTGAGTGACCCGCGCGTGGCGGAGATGGCCACCGGACAGGGTATCACCCGCACCCAGGCGGGCATCCGGCTGGCGGTAGAGGAACATCCCGACGCCCTGTACGCCTTTGGCAACGCCCCCACGGCACTGATGGAACTCTGCTCGTTGATTCGGCAGGGGAAGGCTTATCCGGCCGGCATCATTGCCGCCCCGGTAGGCTTTGTGCACGTGCGCGAGAGCAAGCACATGGTCAAGCCTTTCAAGGCTGTTCCCAAGATAATAGTGGAGGGGCGCAAGGGTGGCAGCAATATCGCTGCAACCCTCTGCAACGCAATACTTTGCTTTGACGATGCCGCATCTTTAAAACCCGGCCGCGATGTGTAAGAAGTTCACAATAATCGGCCTGTCCGACAGCCGGCACGTGTGGCTCCCGCCGCAGGCGCTATCGGCAATTGCCGCTGGGCGGGTGTTCTCCGGAGGCCTGAGGCACCACGATATAGTGGCTTCACTGCTGCCGGAAGGTGCTACCTGGATCGACATCACGGTGCCGCTGGAGGCCGTTTTTGAAGAGTATAAGAAGTACGATGATATAGTGGTGTTCGCGTCCGGCGACCCGCTTTTTTACGGATTTGGTGTGACATTGAAACGGGAATTTCCCGATGCTGCGCTTGAGGTTTTCCCGGCGTCAAACTCGCTGCAAATGCTCTCCCACAAGATGTTGCTGCCTTACGCAGATATGCGGTGCGTGTCTTTGACGGGCCGTCCGTGGGATGCCTTTGACCAGGCGCTGATCCGGGGCGAGCGGCTGATAGGCGTACTCACAGACAAGGTGAAGACCCCATCCGCAATAGCTGCCCGGATGCACGAATACGGCTACGATAACTACCGGATTACGATTGGGGAGGAGCTGGGCAACGAAGAGAAGGAGCGTGTACGCAGTTTCTCTGTGGCAGAGGCTGCTGCCGCCATCTTCGCTACGCCCAACTGCATGATTTTGGAGCAGACGGAATCCAGGTCGCGTCCGTTCGGTATCCCGGAGGGCGAGTTCGACCTGCTGGACGGCCGGGTAAATATGATTACCAAGGCTCCCATCAGATTGCTGACGCTGCGCGAGCTGGATTTGCCGCGCCGCACATCGTTCTGGGATATCGGCTTCTGCACCGGGAGCGTTTCCATCGAGGCCCGGCTGCAGTTCCCGCACCTTAAGGTCACATCGTTTGAAGTGCGTCCGGAGTGCGAGGATATCCTGGCGCGCAACGCCCGCCGCTTCGGCTCCCCCGGCATCACTGCGGTGATGGGCGACTTTATGGAGGCTGACCTCACCGCGCTGCCCGCACCCGACGCAGTGTTTATCGGCGGCCACGGTGGCAAGATGAAGGAGATGGTGGGCCGCATCAGCGACGTGCTGATGCCTGGTGGCGCTATCGTGTTCAACAGCGTCACCCCGGAGAGTTATGACATGTTCCAGGAGGCCGTCGCGGCGTATGGTCATCGGGTGGTGACCTCCCGCCGCGTCGCAATAGACAGTTTCAACCCTATAACGATACTCCGCGCAGAATGAAAACATTGATACTGCTTGTAAGCGAAACTTCCAGGGCGCTGGCTGAGACCGTCTCACGCGAACTGTCCGGCTGCCAGATCGTCACCAAAGAAGAGGCCGGACGCTTTGCCACGTTCCTCAAAGAGAACTGGGCAGAGGTAGAACAGGTCGTCTTTATCGGAGCGATGGGAATCTGCGTGCGCACAATCGCTCCGCTGCTCAAGAGCAAGTATAGCGACCCGGCGGTGGTGTGCATCCCCTCGGACGGCAAATTCGTGATTCCGGTGGTGTCGGGGCATATCGGTGGCGCAAACGACCTGGCCCGTCGCATCGCCGGCATTATCGGGGCGCAGGCTGTTGTCACTACGCAGAGCGACGGAGAAGGGTTGTGGGCGCTGGATACTCTGGCAGAGCGCTTTGGCTGGAAGGTAGAGGCGACCCCGGCGGCGATGAACCGCGCAATCTTCGCCTTTGTGGGCAAGAAGCCCACCGCGCTGCTGCTTCAGGCACGCGATGCCGGTACCGACTATCTGGAAAGTTCGCTGCCAGAACACGTGAAAGTGTTCTACAATGCAGAGGAGATCGATTTCGGGCAATTCGAACTGCTGATTGCCGTCACGCCGCGGGTGCTGCCTTCCTGCGCGGTTCCGACGCTGGTTTTCCGGCCGGCGGTTCTGCACCTTGGCATCGGCTGCCGGCGTCAGTGCGATCCGGCCGGCATCCCGCAGTTCATAGAAGAGCAGCTGGCGGGCGCAGGTTTCTCCGCGCTATCCTTGGCTGACATATCCACCATCGAACTAAAGAAAGACGAACCGTTGCTGGCAGCTTTGCATCAGCACTTCAACGGTGCAGGAGTCAAGATATACCCGGCAGAAGAGCTCAGGCAGATAGCCGTTCCCAATCCTTCAGAAAAGGCATTTGAGGTTACCGGATGCTACGGGGTGGCAGAGGCTGCGGCGATGGCGGCTGCGGAAGGTGGCCCGCTGCTGATAGAGAAACAGAAGTGCAAACTTACAGAGGGTAACGATTTTACATTTGCTCTGGCGGTCGATTTCAAAGGCGTCCGCACCGGTCATATAGAGATAGTCGGTGCCGGCCCTGGAGACCCGGAACTGGTGTCGGTGCGCGGCAAGCGTTTCCTGGAGAACGCCGACCTGATACTCTACGCCGGCAGCCTTGTGCCGGTGGAGCTCACCTTCTACGCCAAAGCTGGCTGCACAGTGCGCAGTTCCGCATCCATGAATCTGGAAGAGCAGTTCGCCCTTATGAAGGAGTTCTATGACCGCGGCCTTCTGGTGGTGCGGCTGCACACCGGCGACCCGTGCATCTACGGCGCCATCCAGGAGCAGATGGCCTTCTTCGACCGCTACGGTATGAGCTACCACATCACCCCCGGTATATCGGCTTTCCAGGCAGCTGCAGCGGCACTCCGCTCGCAATTTACCATCCCGGAGAAGGTCCAGACCATAATCCTGACCCGTGGCGAGGGTCGCACTCCCATGCCGGAGCGCGAGCAGCTCCACAAACTCGCCCAGAGCCGAAGCACCATGTGTATCTACCTCTCCGCTGCCATTGCAGAAGAGGTCCAGGCAGAACTGTTGCAGGAATATCCACCGGAGACCCCCGTGGCCGCCTGCTACAAGCTAACCTGGAAAGAAGAGAAGATCTACCGCGGCCGCCTCTGCGAACTGGCCGCTCTGGTGCGCGACAACAACCTCACCCTCACCACACTTCTGGTGGTTGGCGACGCTATCGGCAACCGCCGCGGCCTCTCCCGCCTCTACGCCGACGAGTTCAAACACCTGTTCCGGAAATGATACTGATTCTTGGAGGAACGACTGAAGGGCGGCTGGCGGTGCGGGTTTGCGACGCGGCCGGGAAGCCGTATTGGTATTCGACGCGCGGCGAGTTGCAGCAGATTGAGTGCCGTAACGGGGAGCACATCACCGGGGCGATGGACTTTGAGGCGATGGCTGCCTTTTGCACAGGACACGGCATCCGGCTGATAATAGATGCGGCGCACCCCTTTGCCGCGGAGCTCCACCGCACGGTGGCAGATGTGGCGGAGTCGCTGGATCTGCCGGTGGTGCGCGTAGAGCGGAACTATCCGGAGCGCGATGCGTCTGTAATCTGGTGCGAAAGCTATGACGATGCCATGGCGCAGCTGGAGGCAGATGGAATCGATTCTTTGCTGGCTCTGACGGGCGTCCAGACCATCTCAAAGCTTGAACCATACTGGAAAAAACATACTTGTTACTTCCGTATACTGCATCGCGAAGAGTCGTTGCAAAAGGCTCTGGAGCAGGGTTTTGACCCATCGCACCTGGTTTATTATGAA
>JAFSQE010000030.1 GCA_017446775.1 Bacteroidales bacterium
CCCCTGTAAACATAAGGTGCATGGCACCCGACAAAAAAGCCAGTCGTGAGACTGGCTTTTGTCGGGTGCCTGGTGGGACTCGAACCCACGACATTCAGAACCACAATCTGACGCTCTAACCAACTGAACTACAGGCACCGTGTATTGCGGACGGCAAAGGTAAACATTTTTTTCAATATCCAACATTTTTTGGCTAAATTTGCGGTCTAAATAACAATTGAAATAACTTTTTAAATGGCACGCGAAATAAAATTCTCTCTGGTATACAGAGATATGTGGCAGTCCTCGGGCAAATATGTCCCCAGGGTAGATCAGCTTGTGCAGGTAGCACCCGCAATTATCGACATGGGTTGCTTCGACCGCGTAGAGACCAACGGTGGCGCGTTCGAACAGGTCAACCTCCTTTTTGGGGAGAACCCCAACGTGGCGGTGCGCAAATGGACGGCTCCCTTCAACAAGGTGGGCATCCAGACCCATATGCTCGAGCGCGGACTCAACGCGCTGCGCATGAATCCCGTTCCCAAGGATGTACGCGAGCTGATGTACAAGGTAAAGTGTGCCCAGGGTACCAACATTTCGCGTTCTTTCTGCGGTCTGAACGACCATCGCAACCTGCGCCTCTCGGTAGAATATGCCAAGAAGGCGGGTATGATTTCGCAGGTGGCGCTCAGTATCACCAACTCGCCGATCCACACCGTAGAGTATTACATGGGCGTTGTGGACAAGGTCGTGGAATATGGTTGCGACGAGATCTGCCTTAAGGATATGGCAGGTATCGGCCGTCCCACCGCACTCGGCCAGCTGGTTGCCAGCATCAAGAAGAAATATCCCCATATCAAGGTTCAGTACCACGGCCACACCGGTCCCGGATTCTCCCCTGCAAGCATGCTGGAGGTTGCTCGTGCCGGCGCCGATTATCTGGACGTGGCTGTGGAACCGCTCTCCTGGGGTAAGGTTCATCCCGACGTAATCACCATCCGTGAGATGATGAAGGCAGACGGTTTCCTGGTTAAGGATCTCAACATGGACGCATACATGGAGGTCCGTCGCCTCACCCAAAGCTTCATAGATGACTTCCTTGGTTACTTTATAGAGCCGACCAACTCCAAGATGAGCTCCCTGCTGGTGGGTTGCGGCCTTCCCGGCGGCATGATGGGCTCTATGATGGCAGATTTGAAGGGCTTCCAGGGCGCAATTAACATGTCGCTCCGCAAGCAGGGACAGAAAGAGCTCAGCCTCGACGAACTGGCTGTCAAGCTGTTCCAGGAGGTTGAATATGTATGGCCCAAGCTCGGTTACCCGCCATTGGTAACCCCGTTCAGCCAGTATACCAAGAACACCGCCCTGCTGAACCTGATGAGCATCATTAAGGGCGAGCCCCGCTGGAAGAATATCGATCCCGACACCTGGAACATGATTCTGGGCAAGGCTGGCAAACTGCCCGGCCCTCTGGCACCGGAGATTCTGGAGCTTGCAAAAGAAAAAGGCTTCGAATTCTACGACGGCGAGCCGCAGGATGCATATCCCGACCAGCTTGACCACTACCGTGCGATGATGAAAGAGCATGGCTGGGATTGCGGTCAGGACGACGAAGAGCTCTTCGAGCTGGCGATGCATGAGCGTCAGTATCTCGATTATAAGAGCGGCGTGGCAAAGCAGCGTTTTGAGAAAGACCTTGAGGCAGCCCGCGAAAAGGCAGGTGCGCCGATAATCGTTAAACGTGCCGTGGTTGAGGTTCCGAAGATCGATATCAGCAAGGTTACGGAGGTATATCCCCAGGCCGTTGCGGTACAGTCTCCCACCACCGGCCAGGTCGTTTGGCAGTACGATGTGGCAGACAAGTCCACCGCTCCCAACGTTGGCGATAAGGTGAAAGAGGGCGATGTCATCTGCCGCGTGCAGGCATACTACGGTCTGGAAGAGATCAAGGCGCCTGTTACCGGCAAGTTCGTTGCCGTATACCCAGCACAGGGCGAGAATGTCAAAAAGAACGAGATTCTGGCGTTCGTGCTGGCAGACAAATAGAATTAACTGTAAACGTCACAATATGAAAAAACTTGGTATTATACTGGTAGCGGCTGCTCTTTTGCTGCCTGCAACGGCATTCTCCCAGGAGAGTGACTCTTTCTTGTTCAACCATCTGGGCCTCGGCGTTTCCGCAGGTATAGACGGTGTCGGCGGACAGGTCTCCGTCACAATGGGCAAGCATTTCCAATTGCGTGGAGGTTATTCGTTTGGTGGTATTACTACCGATAATGTGCCTTCATTCCTCCAGAGTCCTTACGGCAAGTATGTGGCACCGTACACGAGCATATCGACCGACGGCCTGCCAGATAATGTCAAGGAGAGTTTCAGGATTCCCGACGGGTCAACCCTGGATATCGGTGGCCGCATCGGTGTCAGCCAGTTCAAACTCCTTGCAGACTACTTCCCTTTCAAAAGCAGCAGTTTCCACATTACCGCAGGTGCGTTCTTCGGAAACTCGCATATAATCGACGTGTGGGCAGGTCCGCTCCCGTGCGATCCGGCAGAGTATAACAATGCCTATATCGTGCTTGGCGGCAACCGCGTCGGCACCGATCCCGATGGCGTGATTAAGGCAGATGTCCGCCTCTCCGGCATGAATAACATCGTCGAGGGGCTCAAGCCCTATATCGGTCTTGGCTTCGGCCGCGGCGTTCCCAGCGGATTCATGAGCTTTGGCCTGGATCTGGGTGCTTTGTACAATCCTTCTGGCTTCGGGCTCTATACCTATGACCTGGATGGTAATTCTGTGCTTATCACCTCCGATATCATAGTTCATGACATCGCCGGCCTTAGCGACGAGCAGATTGCCGAGAGCCAGGGAATCATCGACCGGGTAGACCAGATTACCAGCTTCGGGTGGTTCCCGATGGTACGCATGTCACTTAACTTCCGTCTGTTCTAAATTACAAATAAGCCATGAAAAAGATTTATCGAATACTTGCCGCTGTGGCAATCGTGCCCATGGCAGCATCTCTGATGGCCGCATCCTGCGTAAATGTCGATCCTGATGACAAGGACGAAGAAGAGGTGGTTCTTGAAGAGCCGGCTCTGGAAGAGTTCGCAACAGCCGGTGTGGTTGCTGCTTATCAAACCACCAACGTCCGCAGGCTTGTGAGCTATGACTTCAATGGTAGCGGTACCGCGACTCTCGGTTTCAAGATGGTAGATGAGATCCGCACCAGGGCAGAGGCAGAAACGCCCGATTTCTATGAGGTTTATCCCTACACCGCATCGGCAGGCGCAGGCGAAGCTGTCAACTATCAGATAGAAGGGTTTGGTACAATCGCCATAGAACTTACCCAGGAGGGCGGCACCGCTACGGCAGTCATCACCATCATGGAGAACAACCAGGAGGTCGTAGAGAATGTGCCGGCAGTTGTACCCAGCGCTGCAGCGGTAACAACCTTCTCTGCAAACATCTGCCGTGACTGGAAGGTCAAGGAGTTGTTTATCGAGGCCACCGGCGATGATATCAAGCAGACCATCGGCCGTCGTTTCACCAGTGGCGATCTTAACGAAATCCTCAAGTATGTTTCGGAAAAGGGCATCAATGTTAACAGCAACCAGCTCAAATACCAGATGAATGTGGATGTCATCAAGATATCCAAGTTCGGTAGCATCACCATTAAGTTTGGTGCCACAGCCGTAGCAGAATACAAGGAATACCCCATCCTTGACCCGTATGTGGTGAGCATAAACCCGTCTTATCTCGAATCACCGGAGCAGGATCTCGGAAATATCCTCAAGGAATATGTCAAGGACGTGACTTTCAAAGAGGGTAGCTCCACCACTCTCAAGGTGACCGCCGATAGCAATGCCACAATCAAGGTTGTCGCCAACATAGAGGACAAGAACGGCAAGAAGTATATGATAACCGTAGAGGGTGTCTTTGAACAGGCCTAAACTTACGGGTAGTAGATTATAAATCCCGCCAGGCCTGCGGCTATGATAACAAGTATCGGGCTCAGGCGGGTCCACATAGAGAGGGCGAAGGCTGCCGCGAAGATTATCCAGCTGATATAGTTGGGGAATGTCGCGGGTGTTACCAGCGACAGGGCGGCGGCTCCCAGAAGCCCTACGACAAGTGGCTTGAAGATTTTCAACACGGCGGCAAACGCCGTGTTGTTTTTTAGCCTGACGTACAGCCGGCAAATCCAGTAGGTGATCAAAAACGACGGCAGAACTACCGCTGCGGTGGCCAGTGCGCTGCCGGCAACGCAGGCAACATATGGATAACCCATCGACTGGACGATACTGTACCCGATATAGGTGGCGCTGTTGATGCCCACCGGCCCCGGCGTCATCTGGCTGATTGCGATTATGTCGGTGAAAGTCTCTGCGCTTATCCATCCGTGCACCTCCACCACCTGGTGCTGGATTAGCGACAGCATCGCGTATCCGCCACCTATGGTGAACATCCCGATAAAGAAAAACGTGTAGAAAAGCTCAAAGAAGATCATTGCCGCCCCTCCCTGTATTTTGCGACGGCAACGGCAATCACGCCCACTACCAGTATAATATATATAGGTGATACTTTGAGCAGGGCAATCAGCAGCATGGTGGCGATGGCCAGGATGCCGTAGAACCAGTTCCACTTTTGTTTCAGGGCCATCTGGATTGTCGGAACCGCTATAAGCGCCACCACCGCGGGACGTATCCCCTTGAAGACGGCCTCCACCACTGCGTTGTCTTTGTATCCCGAAAATAGCATGGCGATGGCCAGGATTATGACAAACGGCGGCAGCACGCTGCCCAGCGTGGCGGCGATGCTTCCCCTGGTTCCCATGAGCCTGTAGCCGATAAAGATGGCGGTGTTTACGGCCAGTAAGCCGGGAAGCGCCTGGGAGATGGCCAGGATGTCCATGAACTCATCGTCTGTCATCCATTTGCGCTTAACCACCAGGATATCCCTTACCACAGCTACCATAGCCATGCCTCCGCCGATGGTGAAAGCGCTCACCTTTACGAATGTCCAGAAGAGACTCCAGTAGCTTTTCATTGGCCTCGAAATAATCAGATGCGAAATTAGTGAAAAAAATTTGTGTGGTTGCAAAAGTTGATTACCTTTGCAGTCCCTTCCGAAAGGGGGGGGTAGTTGATTGAATTATTGGAAGACAAAAGTACAAGCAAGTATTTTTATTGTAGCATACAGTAAAAGAGCAAGCGAAGATTCTTTAAGAGAGATAACTCCGAAGCCAGAGATAAAAAACAAATTATA
>JAFSQE010000031.1 GCA_017446775.1 Bacteroidales bacterium
GGGTAGCAAATAATCCGTCATGCAATTCGCGGGTTACGGGGAGAGGCCATGGAAGGCGCTTGGGAAGGGGGAGGTGCTACCTGCGAGTCGAGTTATGTCCGCGGGTAACGGCTGTCGGCCTCGCAAGCTCACAAGAGCGGGGTACATGCTACCCGCGAAAATCACGAGGGCATCCCGCCCCGCCGCCCGCGAAAATCACGAGGGGCCACCTTGCCCAGAACCCCGCCATCGCCGCCCCCGCGGCATCCCGCCCAACAGCCCAGCCGTCGCCACCGCACCCCCCGCCGTCTGCGATAATCACGAGCAGCCCCCACCGCCATCACCCCGCCGCCCGCAATTTCTGGTTGCACGCGTAAGAAATAATTGATACCTTCGCAGGTGAGCAGCCATAAGAGGCGGCGGATATGTGATGAGGATTAGTGATTATAAACTGCTCGTGCAGATTGAGTCGGATCTGGGACTCGATTCTCCCATTGTCAGAGGCCAGCGAATTCAAATCAGGCGGTGCTGGCATTTCTTCACAGACGGTAATGCCGTAAATGAGTTGTTTTCTGGCGAAGATGACTATTTGTATGCTATGAATCGCATATACGTCGTGCTGCAGAGTTACGAGGTCGTGATACTGGCGTTTGCCCTTATGGATACCCATGTGCACTTTATTCTGTATGGGGAGTATGACCAGTGCAAGAGGTTTGTTCACGAATATATCAGGCAAACCTCCTGGTACATTTCTTTCCGACGCCAGGAGGAGCACAAGATGAAAGCAGTATCAATCAGTCACCAGGCGATTACCGACGATTATTATCTCAAAACGGCTATCTGCTATACCATAAAGAACCCACCGGTGGCAGGAATACGGTATAACTCTTATGATTATCCCTGGTCGAGCGGCGCCCTTTACTTTCGCAAGGGCGGCAGCTGGTGCTCCCCGGCGTGGATGGCCAGCGATGCCCACTGTACCCTGACAACCCATCTTGGGAAAAGACAGGTGTTGGCGTTGTTGAATACGAAAAAGGTACTCAAACTGCCCGCCAGGATAATCGGCAGGCTTGTTTTCCCCGGAGACTATGTCGCTTACGAAATAGTGGAGCGGCTATTCAAAACCCACAAAAGTTTCAACTACTTTATGTGTACCTGCCGGGAAGATGATATAGAGTCTCGCGGCGGGAGCATTTCGCACCTGACTATCCCCATGCAGGAGATGAGGCAGCACACTCACGAGACGTGCCAGGAGTTGTTCGGGCAGAAAAGTATCAGGGGACTGTCTACTCAAGAGCGCTTGAGGTTGGCCAGGACATTGCGTGCCCGCTACAACAGTTCTCTCAAACAGATAGCGAGACTCTCCGGCCTGGTATACGAAGAGGTAAAGGGTATTCTCTAATCGAACATCCCGCGGGTGAGGTTCACGGCTTCCTGCTTTTTCTTGTCGATGATTGTGGCATAGACCTGCGTTACGCGGATGTCGCTGTGCCCGAGCAGTTTGCTGGTGGTGTACAGGTCGGCGCCCAGGGTCAGCATCAGTGTGGCAAAGGTGTGTCGTGCACAGTGGAAGCTCAGGTGCTTCTCTATCCCGGCCCGCTGGGCCCATTCCCTTATCATCTTATTGGTGCTGTTTAGTGAGGGGAGGTTGAAAAGTGCCGCATCACAGGAATTGCTGTGGCGCGGGGGTATGAACCTTATGGCCTCGTCGCTGAGCGGCAGGTACAGCGGCTGACGGGTCTTTATCATGCGTGTCTCTACCTGCCAGACGCGGCCTGCCGTGTTGACTTTGTCCCAGGTCAGGCTCTTGATGTCGCTCCACCGCAGGCCGCACATGCAGGAGAACAGGAATGCTGACTTTACCTGATGATGGCGGCAGGGGATCTGGGACATTCTCCGCAGCTCTTCTGCCGTGAGGTATGCCCGTTGGGCGGGTTGGGCTTTGATGCGGTCGTTCTTGTCCAGCAGGCTGGCCGGGTTGCACGGGATAAGCCCTTTGCGAAAAGCGTCGTTGAGCGCCGCCACAAGTTTGCTGTAGTAGAGGCTGCCGCTGCTTGGGCTGAGCACGCGGTTGCCCCTGTGTGCCGTGGCCCCCATGAGGTATTTGACAAATCCTGCGCAGAAGGTTTTGTCGACGTCGGCAAGAAAGATGTCGCGCGTATGGCGCGTCTTCTCTATGTACCGTTCCAGGTACAGGCTGGTGGTGCGGTAAGAGCCGGCGTTGGTTATTGCGCTGCGTCCGGCCGAGATGGCATCCATCTCGCACTGATGCCCCCTGGCGCGGATCCACTCCAGAAGCAGCACGGCGTTCCCGGAAGGGCTGTCCCCGGCGGCGACCCCGGCGGTGGCCCCCGAACCTACCCCGGCGACGGCCCCATAGGCGGCCCCCGAACCTACCCCGGCGACGGCCCCACCGACGGCCCCCGAACCAACCCCCGCGGCGCCCCCATAGGTGGCCCCCGAACCAACCCCTGCACCGACCCCCGCACCGACCCCCGCGACAACCCCCGCACCGGCCCCACCGGCGACCCCGCAGACTATCTCCCTGATGCGTCTGGCCTTGATGATATTGGCGGCATCCATCACCAGGGCGTTGGCCTCCCTGTCGGCCTGGCTCCTGGCTGGTACTATGTAGAGCCGCAGGTACTCTTTGCGGCGAAACCCGGCCCGGTATATGTCCAGATATACAGACTTATTCCCACCGGAGAGATCTTTGAAACGGATGGTTACGGGCTCCTTTGCCCGCAATGGCTTTTTTGTTCTCATATCGCAAGTTCCTTTTTCTGGTTTATTTACAAAAAATCGGGGCCAAACAAGGGCCAAAAAGGACAAAAAAATCTTACCTTTGGTTCATAACAAAATCCAGGTATCCATGAAAAGAGTTTTTCTAATAGTTGCGGCGGTGGCTCTGCTGGCTGCCGGCTGCAAATCTGCACATGATAATTCACTGCCCAGGGGCACCGCTACACAGGCCCAGCTGGATGCTTTTGACAGCTGGTTTGCCGCAGAGGCAGATGCGGGGCAGGAGATCCACAGCGCGATGCTGCTGCAGCACGGACGGGTGATTGCAGAGCGTTGGATAGAGCCCAATGCGCCCGACAGCGCCCACATAATGCACTCTGTGAGCAAGACCTTTACATCGATGGCGGTGGGGTTTGCGATAGACGAGGGGCTGATATCCCTTGACGCCCCTCTGGTAAGCTTTTTCCCCGACAAACTCCCCGAGCAGCCCAGCGACTGGCTGATGGAGATTACCGTGCGCGACCTGCTTACCATGAGTTGCGGGCACGACGACGAACATACTGATGAAATCCGCTACAACGACGGTGACTGGGTAGAGGAGTTCCTCGCGTTCCCGATCGACCACGAGCCCGGGACTTTCTTCTGCTACAACACCATAGGGACCTACATGCTCTCTGCCATTATTACCAAGGTCACCGGGCAGAAGATGGTGGACTATCTGCAGACCCGCCTGTGGGAGCCACTGGGAATAGAGAAGCCCTATTGGAAGGAGTCTCCGCAGGGGATGAACTTTGGCGGCTGGGGGCTGTATATCAAGACTGAGGATATGGCCAAACTGGGCCAGACAATGCTGGACGGCGGCAAGTGGCGCGGCAAACAGGTAATCCCGGCCGACTGGGTGGCGGAGGCCTCAAAGGCGCAGATAGACAACCGTCCTAAGAATTTCGACCCCGATAACGACCCCAATCCCGACTGGCACCAGGGCTACTGCTACCAGATGTGGCGCTGCCGCCACAACGCTTTCCGTGCCGACGGGGCATACGGCCAGTACATAATAGTGATGCCGGATCAGGATGCCGTGATGGCGATAACCGCCAACGTGCGCAACATGCAAACCGAGCTCGCGCTGGTTTGGGATATCATCCTCCCTGTGCTTTAACCCGCTTACATCCCCATCCCGCTGCCGGAGCCTGAAGGCACGTTTATGCCACCGCCGGAGGTGTTCTGGTCTACATCGTCGTTGTTGATGCTGCGACGCACCTTCTTGCTGCCGCCGCGCATCTCGCCAAAGGTGTAGCTTATGTGGAACCCGATGCTCTGGATGGGCACCCTCTGGAAGCTGTCTGTGGTGAAGTCCCTGCCCTGGGAGTATTCGTGTATAGTGAGATATTTGGAGAAGAGGGGAGTCATCCCCTGGATGTTCACGCTTAGCTTGTCGTCGAAGAAGGTCTTGGTGAGACCCAGCATCCCAAACCTGAACGGGTCGCTGTATCCCTGCAGGGTGATGTCGCCGCTGCGCAGGAAGGTCATCAGGCTTAAGCGCATATCCCAGAAAAGTGTGGTCTGGAAACCTGCGAACAGGCCGCCGTCCCAGCCGGTGTTGCGCTGTTCGAGCTCTTTGCTGGAGTAAATCACATAGTCCAGGTCTCCGTTCATGAACAGCCGGGTATTGTTGTTGATGTTCCAGTTTGCGTAAACGTCCAGCCCGGTGCTGCTGTGGTCTATTATGTTGCCGTGGGTGGTGTTGAGCACGCTGCCGTCGTAGAAAGAATACTCGCCTATCCCACCTTTGCCCAGGCGCTCGCGCAGCTTAAGGCTCAGTATCCATTTGGGGCTGGCAAAATTGTAGGCCAGCGATACCCTGTGGTTTTTCTCTGCCCGGACATCGGGATTGCCGTAGGTCTTGACATTGGGGTCACTCTGGTCTACGTAGGGGTTCAGCGACCTTATGCCGGGGCGGCGGATGCGCATGTTATATGCCAGGCTAAGGTTGCCCGCCTGCGAGAGGTTCCACTGCACGCTGGCGTTGGGTACCAGGTTGCCGTAGTTGATGTCGAAGTCCTTTGCGGCCAGATCGTAGTCGACCTTCTGGAAGGTGTGCTCGTAGCGCAGGCCGGCGGTAAGTACAAACTGCTTTATAGTGGCGCTGTATTCGGAATATACCGCACCGATATTGTTGTAATAGTCGTAGATGCTGGGGATGCCGTTGTAGGCGTCGTTGGCGCTGTTGTGTCGGAAGATATACTTAAGGCCGCTGGAAAGGGTCTGGCCTGTGCCAAGCGGGGTGGTGAAGTCGGCCTGCAGGGTGTGTTCTGCAGTAATGTCGTCGCTAACCGATGTGCGCTGCTCTGTGCTGCCGCCGTCGTACGTTATCAAGTTGAGGTTGTCGTTCTTCATCGGGCTGCCGGAATACTGGTAGGAGAGGGTAAGCATCTTATCCCGGTTGCCGGCAAACGAGTGCTGATAGTCGAAACTTGCATTGATGAATGTCATTGACATCTTGCTGTCGGTTTCTGTGCCGTAGCCGCCTGTGGGGACGCCGGCAATTATGTAGTCGGTGCGTCCGCCGCTCACAAGGGAGTGGTTGCCAAAGCTGTTCACCCCCACGGTAAGGTTGAACAGGTTGAGGGTGTCGGGCTCGAAGCCGACGCTCAGGTTGCTGAACATGCCCCTTTGCCGCGCTTCTCCCGTGGCGGTGGTCTGGATGGAGGTCGAGGTCGAACTGTAGGTGTTGGTGCTGGACACCTCCACTCCGCTATAGTGTTCGTTCATGGCGTGGATGTTTGCCCCGAATGTCCATTTGCCCTTCTGGGCGTTGATGCTCACGCCGCCGTCCATCCTGCCGCGGGTGTCCATGCCACCCATCACGGTGCCGTAGATGCCGTCCTGAACCACGCTGCCGGCCGTGCCGCTCATCGTCTTGATGTCCAGGATGCCGCCGGTGCCCTCTGCGTCATACTTTGCGCCGGGGTTCGTTACCACCTCGATGCTCTTGATGCTGCTGGCGGGCATCACCTTGAACATCTGCGAAGGGTTGTTGCTCAGCATCTGGTTGGGGCGGCCGTCGACATATACCTTGAAAGAGGAGCTGCCGTTCACTGTGATGTTGTCCTGCGCATCTACCGTCACCATGGGGACTTTGCGCAGCAGATCCAGCGCGGTGAGGCTCTTGGCATCTATGTCGTGCTCCACATCGTAACTGAGGCGGTCGGCACCTATCTTTACCAGGGTGCGCAGCGCCGATACCGACGACTCCTCAAGGGTCTGGGCATCGTTCTCTATGGGGATGTCGCCCAGGTCCACGGTGCCGCTGCCGGCAGTAAACTCACGCTCTACGCTCTTGCGCCCCAAATTCTCTATCTTTACGGTAAGGGGGCCGGTGGCGCTGGTCTTGAGGAAGAACGTGCCGGTGGAATCGGTAATAGTGTAGGTCAGCGTCTTTTCCTGGTTTAGCAGCTGAACCACGGCGGCGATCTCTCCCTCTCCGTTTTCTGCATCTATAACGCGCCCCTTGACAGAAGTCTGGGCGAAGGCGGTGATGCTGATGGTTGATAAAATGAGAACTGATATATAGCGGAATGAGTTTTTCATTGTAACTTTGTTAACTGCAAACTGCGTTTGTGATGGATACTATCGTTTCTTTTGACCAGCGGCTTTTCCTCTCCATTAATGGCGCGTGGACGCCGTTTCTGGATCCGATAATGAAGTTTCTCTCTGCCATAGCAGTGTGGATACCCCTTTATCTGGCACTGTCGGCCGCGGCGTTCTTTCACAAATGTTATGCCAATAATCCCGCTGCATACGCATTACAACGTGGAATTCCCCCAAAAAAGTTCTGGATTGCCGGCATCGCGGCGGTGGCGGTTTGTCTTTTGGGCTATCTGGCATGCGACTGGGGCTCCAATCTGGTAAAGGTCCTTGTGGCCCGCCCGCGGCCAGGGTATGACCCCGTAACAGCCATCGGACGCTTCCCAACCGGGTTCGGCAGCCCCTACGGTTTTTTCTCTGCCCACGCGGCAAATACCATCTGCTACGCGACGCTGATATCCAACATATTAGGTCACAAATTTCTGCGCTGGTGCATGCTTTTCTGGGCGCTGCTGGTAAGCTACAGTCGCATCTATCTGGGGTATCATTTCCCGCTGGATGTGGCGGTCGGTTTGATTTATGGAATCTGTGTAGCAATTTTACTCACATGTCTGTATAAATTTGTCATCGACAAAATCGCAGAGAAAGTATGACAAACAGTTTCTTATATCAGATTGCAAAGGCGTATGCTTCGCAGGGGGATGTGGCACTGCGTAAGTGTCTGTTCGTATTCCCTTCGCGCCGCTCGTCGCTCTTCTTCCAGAAATATCTCGGGCAGTGCAGCAGCAAGCCGCTCCTTTCTCCCGACATCGTAACTATAGGCGACCTTTTTGCCCGGCTCAGCCCCTTCAAGCGTGGGGACAAGATTCTGCTGGTGTACATCCTCTGGCAGAAATATTCCGGGATATGTGCCTCCTTGGGCCGTGCTGCGGAGAGTTTCGACAGTTTTGTATCCCTGGCCGATGCTGTCCTGGCTGATTTCAACGATGTGGACAAGTATATGGCCGATGCCGCGAAGCTGTTTGCACATATCAAAGACCTGCGGGAGCTGGATGCCGGCTACGGTTTTCTGGATGACGACCAGAAGGCGGCGCTGAAGCAGTTCTGGGGGGTGATTGCAGATGGCAGGGATTCCGACCAGAAGCGCAAGTTTTTGGGACTCTGGGAGATACTTTTCCCGCTCTACACCGCCTTCAAACAGGAACTCGCCGGGCGCGGAATCGCATACGAAGGGATGCTGCAGCGCGAGGTGGCAGAGCGTATCGGCAGCGGCGATTCGGCCGGTATCAGGGATGCGATGGCAGCCTACAGCCGCATCGTGGTGGTGGGTCAGAACGCCCTGTGCAAGTGCGAAACAGCCCTGTACGACTATATCCGCCGCGAGTTTGACGGCGATTTTTACTGGGATTTCTACGGCGAATGCCTGCGCGATGGCGCAAACAAGGCGTCGTTCTTCATAAAGAATTATATAGACCGGTATCCCTCCAGATACCATCTGGAGGCGGAGGCAGAGGGCCGGCCGCAGATCAAGGTGGTGGCTGCCTCCAGCGCCGTGGCGCAGGCAAAGGTGGCGGCTGCAGAGCTGGCCGTGGCGGGCGAGGAGTCCACCGCGGTGGTGCTGCCAGACGAGAACCTGCTCATGCCGCTGCTCAACTCCATCCCGGAGAACATCCGCCACATCAATGTAACTATGGGCTACGGCCTGCACAACAGCGCCACTGCGTCGCTTATGGATATGATGGCCTCCCTGCAGCTTAACCGCCGGGCGGCCGGCTTCTATCACAAGGACGTGACGGCAATCCTTAACCATCCGTTTATCCGGGAGGTGTCGGGCGATACCGCAGCCGCGATTAAGCAGAAGGTTGTGGATGGCAACGAGCTCTATGTGGATCAGGGGCGCTTTGGCGGCGATGCCATCCTGGAGCAGATTTTCTGCCCGGTAGCGCAGACTGCTGACCTGTACGACTGGCAGATGTCGGCCCTGGCCGCTATCGCCCCGTCGCTGCCGGAGATAGAGAAGGAGTTTGCCCACGGCTATTATACCGCAGTGAGCCATCTCAGGGATCTGGCCATCCCCATGGAGATGCGTACATACTTCAAATTCCTGAGGGAGATCACCTCCCGGCTTACGGTAGATTTCCGTGGAGAACCGCTCCGCGGCCTGCAGGTGATGGGGCCGCTGGAGGTGCGTGCCATAGATTTCGACACCCTCATCATCCTCTCCGTAAACGAGGGTGTCTTCCCGGCCAAACAACAGGGGGACAGCCTTATCCCGTACAATGTCCGCCGCGGCTTTGGCCTGCCCACCGTAGAGCTGTTCGACTCGATTGCCGCATACCATTTTTACCGCAGTATCTACCGGGCCCGCCGGGTGGTGCTGATTTATGACTCCCGCACCCGCGGGATGCTCAGCGGCGAGGAGAGCCGTTTTGTAAAGCAGCTCAGATACCACTACGGATATCCGATGCAGGATTGCAGCGTAGATTTGGAGATAAAGCCGGTGGAGGGGGTTGTAAGGAGCGTAGAAAAGACGCCGGAGGTGATGCGGCAGCTGCACGACCACTATTTCCTGCCCGACGCAGAGGGCAAGTTCAACGCCTTTTCTGCAAGCAGCCTGATTGCGTACCTTAAGTGTCCGCTCAAGTTCTATTATTCACAGATAGTCGGGCTGGCAGAAGAGGACGAGATAAGCGAAGATGTGGATGCGGGGCAGTTCGGCAACACCTTCCACCACACTATGGAGGCGCTCTACGCCCCGGTGATGGGGGCAGAGGTGACCCGTGAGTGGCTTAAAGCTGTCGCCGGGGATGCCGCCAAAATATCATCCACAGTCACCAGGTTTTTGAACAAAGAGCTCAAGCGGCCCCTTGACAGCCCGCTGTCCCGCCGCAACCAGATAACCGCCAACCTTGTGAAAGAGCTGGTGATGGCAACCCTGCGCAACGACATCTCCTACGCGCCGTTTACCTATATCCGCAGCGAACGGAAACTGGACAAGGAGTTGCCGGTAGATATCGGCGGCGAACGCAAGAGTGTCCATATCAAGGGCTTCATAGACCGGCTGGACAGCAAGGGCGGCGCCGCCCTCCGCATCTGCGACTACAAGACGGGCAGCGTGTCGGAAGTGGATAATTATTACGACGAAGGCAAACTGGAAAAAATCTTCAGCGCAGAGAAGAAGACATCGTTCCAGCTGATGGTATACGCACTGCTGATGACTCTGGAGAACCCTTCACAGAAGGAGTATGAGCTGGCGGTGTACGACGTGAAGAAGCTGTTCGACGCTGTGGTAGAAACCAAATTCTGCCCGGCGGAAACCATCGCAGCCTTCAAGGCTCGTCTGGAGGGCATCCTCGCAGATATTTTCAATCCCGGAATCCCTTTCCGGGGAGTTGAGGCGGGCAATGATGCCTGCAAATACTGCCCCGCCAAGGCAATATGCGGCAGATAATGGAGGATACAACTATGGCAAACGGACAACTTGACATATACAAGGCATCGGCGGGCAGCGGAAAGACCCACAAGCTTACCCACAAGTATATCTCTTTTTTGCTTGACAGCAGGTCAGAGAAGGATGCCTACAAGCATATCCTGGCGGTGACTTTTACCAACAAGGCCACAGAAGAGATGAAGAGCCGCATTGTAAAGACCCTTTACGGACTCGCGCACGGCAGCGGGGAGGAGTTCGAAGGGCTCGGGGCGGAGCAGGCGGCAGCGGTGCGCGAAAAGGCCGGGGCGGCCCTGACAGCTATCCTGCACGACTATTCCAACTTCCAGGTTACTACCATCGACAAGTTTTTCCAGCAGATATTCCGTTCGTTCGCCCGGGAACTTGGCAGTTTCTCCAACTACCGGGTGGAGCTGCGCGACAATGACGTGCTTGCGCACGTGGTGGACGATCTGCTATCTGGTATGGACGACGAATCGCGCAGCGGCGAAGCTATATTCGACATTGTAAACAGGTTTGCGGTGGACCAGCTCCGCTACAAGTCCAAGCACACCTTCCAGGAGCGGCTGCTGGAGTTTGCGAAGCTCTTTGTTAAAGAGGATTTCAAAGTCAAGGCTGCCGATTATAAGCCTGACATCAAAAAGATGGAGGAGGTGGAGGCCAAAGCGCGTGACATCGCCGGCCGTTTTGAAAGGCGGCTGCGGGAATTGGCAACCGAGGCGATGGCTGCCATCCGGGAACAGGGACTCACTGTAGAAGATTTCTCCTATGGCAAAAGCGGTGGGATGGGACAGGTGAGGAAGTATGCCGCAGGAGAGGTCTTCACACTTGGTTCCCGCCTTGCGGAGATGGTGCAGAAAGACCCCCAGAACTGGTTCCCTGCAAAGAGCCGCAAAGATTTGGCGCCGCTGGCAACTGCTGCCTGCAACCGAGGCGGCAAGCCTGGCCTGGATGTGCTGCTGGCCGACATCGTTTCTCTGTTGGGCAGTTATAAGCAATACCGTACAGCTGCGATAATCAGGGGCAACATCGGGGTGATGAAGATATTCGGCAGCATCTATGCCGCCCTTGGCAATTATCTCAAAGAGAATAACATAATGCTGCTGGGAGAGACCACACAGGCACTTGGCCGGATGATTGGCACCAGCGACACGCCGTTCATATACGAGAGGGTGGGCAGCTGGATAGACCACTACCTGCTGGACGAGTTCCAGGATTTCTCGCTGATGCAGTGGGCCAACTTCCGCCCCCTGCTGGAGCAGAGCCTGGACCAGGGCTACGGCAACCTGATAGTGGGCGACGTGAAGCAGAGTATCTACCGCTGGCGTGGCAGCGACTGGAACACCCTTGACAGCGGGGTTGCGAACGACCTGCAAGGGAGGAACCTGGCCATGGCGACCCTCTCCGACAACTACCGCAGCGACCGCGCCATAGTAGAGTTCAACAACACGGTTTTCAAGAACCTTACCGATGCCAAGGCCGGCTGTTTTGACGGCGATACGACAATAGCCCGCTCTTTTGAAGATTGTGTGCAGAACGTAAAGTCCGACAGGGAGGGGCACGTCAAGGTGACCTGGTTAGACAAGCCCGCAGACGGTGCGCCGGATCAGGCCCTGGCCGCTCTCAAAGGGGAGATAGAGGCTCTGGACGCGCTGGGATATCCCAGGAGCGCCGTCTATATACTGGTGCGCAAGAATTCCCAGGCGGCCGAGGTCGCAGAGCAGCTGATTGCCGACGGCTTGGATGTTATCACAGACGAATCGCTGCTGGTGGGGGCGTCGGCTTTTGTGCAGCGCATCGTGGCGGTGTTACGTTATATGGTCAATCCTGCCGATGCCACAAATCTGCAGGTGATAAAGGAGATGGGCATCGACGTGGAATCCGTGAACCTTGCGGGTAATTCTCTCTATGATGTGTGCGAGAACATAGTCCGTTCTCTGGACCAGGAGCTGATTAAGGGTGAGATGCCATATCTGATGACCTTCATGGACCTGGTGCTGGAGTATATGCGCGACTACGGCTCCGACATGGCCGGTTTCCTGCGCTGGTGGAACGAGGTGGGCTCTTCGCAGGCGGTGTCGGCACCCCGCGGCGCCAATGCCGTGCGCATCATGACCATTCACAAGGCCAAGGGTCTGGGCTGTCCGGTGGTGATAGTGCCATTCTTCTACGAGGCACTTACGCCGCCCAACAATCTGCCAAACTATATGTGGTGCAAAGACTCGTCGGATCTGGATGCCGGCCTGCTCCCCGTGGAATTCAAGGGCGAAGCAGAGGAATCCGGCTTTGGGGATGATTATCGCCGCGAGGCGCTCCTGTACAAGATGGACGCCCTGAACACCGCCTATGTGGCGTTTACCCGCGCCAAGCACGAGCTGATAGTGTTTGCCCGTAAAGACAACCGCATCAAGGGGGTCAGTGACAAGGTTTACGAACTGCTTTCAAAGTCAGACCGGTTTAACGGGGATGTCTTTGAAGCCGGGACAAGGCAAAGGTATGATGCTGCCGGTCAGACGGACGAAGATACCACCGCTGTAGTGCTGCCCGGCTACAACTCCATCCCGATGGAGGGGACGGGGGCGCACCGCCGGCTGGCCCTGGTGACCCGCGGCTCCGATTTCTTCGATCCGGATGGGCGCGATGCCGCCCGGGCAAGGGGGATAGTGCTGCACGATATCCTTTCGCGTATCAATACGTCTGCTGATATTGCCGCCGCCGTGGCAGAAGCGGTTGCTGCGGGCGAACTGCCCGCCGCCGAGGCAGCTGCTACGGAGGCGCTTGTGGCCGGCATGGTGGCCTCGGCGGCTCCCTATGGCTGGTTTGCAGAAGGGGCCGAGGTCTTCAACGAGCTCTCTATAATCGATACCGACGGCCAGGTGTACCGTCCCGACAGGGTGGTGGTTTGCGGCAGCCGTGCGGTGGTTGTGGATTATAAGTTCGGAGCCCGTCACAGCGGTTATTCCCGTCAGGTTTCGCAATATGCCCAGATGCTGCGCAGCATGGGATATGAAGATGTAGAGGGATATCTTTGGTATGCAGCAGAGAATAATATCGAAAAAGTTGCATAACTTTGTTCTCTATGAAAGGCCGCCTTTTTCTGATTCCTTCTCCGCTGGGGGAGGGTGACCCGCACGAGGTTCTCTCCGGCGGGGTGTTCAGCTGCATCGGGCATATCCGCACGTATGTGGTTGAAGAGGTCCGTACGGCCCGCCGCTTCCTCTCTGCGGCCGGGCTCAAGGGGGAGATAGACGGCCTGACTTTCTACGAACTTAACGAGCACACCGCCGCCGTGGATGCCGCAGGCTATGTCCGCCTTATGGAAGAGGGGCAGGACGTGGGGCTTATCAGCGAAGCGGGGCTGCCGGCCGTGGCCGATCCCGGGAGCATCCTGGTGGCAGAGGCACATCGACACGATATAGAGGTGGTGCCGCTGGTGGGTCCGTCGTCGCTTATGATGGCGCTGATGTCTTCCGGACTCAACGGACAGTCGTTCGCCTTCACAGGTTACCTGCCGGTGAAGCCGGCAGAGCGGCGCGCGCGCCTGGCAGAGTTGGAACGCACTTCCCGCCGCGGGCGTCAGACCCAGATAATAATAGAAACCCCATACCGCAACGATTCGCTGCTGGCCGATATGCTATCTGTCCTTTCCGGGCAGACGCGGCTCACCGTCGCCGCCAATATCACCCAGCCTGACGCCTTTATCCGCACCAGAACCGTGGAGGAGTGGCGCGAGAAGCCGGTAGCAATCGGCAAGCGGCCGTGCGTGTTTGTAATGCTTGCCTGACCATGGATAAGGAAGGTATCATAGAGCTGCGCGACATGCGCTTCTACGCTTTCCACGGTTGCCTGCCGGGCGAGCGGATTGTGGGTACGGATTATAGCGTAAGCCTTAAGTGTACTCTGGACCTGCGGCGCGCTGCCGCCACGGACAACCTTAAGCATACGGTAGATTATGCCCTGCTCTACAATATCGTAAAGAGCGAGATGGGCACCCCCGTAAACCTGCTGGAGAAGGTGGCCGGCAGCATCCTCAAGAATATCCGCTATTATGCCCCGGCGGTTAAACACGCCACCGTTACGATCTGCAAGATGAAACCTCCGTTTGAATATGCCGATAATGCCCTTGAGGTAGAGAAAACCGCAGCTTGCGTAACCATGAGTTTCTGAGATTATGAGGCGGGCGGCGTTTGATACACTGGGTTGCAAGCTCTCCTTTGCGGAGTCATCTTCGTGGGCAAGGGCTTTTGAGGCTGCCGGATACGAGATTGTGCCAGCCACAGAGTCCGCCGATATCTATGTGGTAAATACCTGCTCCGTTACAGAGCATGCCGATAAAAAGGGGCGCAACCTTATCCGCCGGCTGCACCGCATCTCGCCCGATGCGCGCATCGTGGTGACGGGCTGCCAGGCGCAACTGCGTCCTACGGAACTCGCTGCGCTGGAAGGCGTCTGGGCGGTGATAGGCTCCGATTTCAAGGGGGAGCTGCTGCAGATTGCAACCGCAGAGAGCATCCCTCAGAAGATATATGTCAAGCCCGTGGATTCCAGCCAATACTATTTCCCGGCACACTCGTCCACCGGCCGCACCCGCGCCTTTTTAAAGGTGCAGGACGGATGCGACTACCATTGCACCTACTGCACGGTGCCTCTGGCCCGAGGAGACAGCCGCAACGCCCCCATAGCCGATATCGTGGCACAGGCGCGCGCTATCGCCGCTGCCGGTTTCAAGGAGGTGGTGCTTACCGGGGTGAATACCGGCGACTTTGGCAAAACTACCGGCGAGAGCTTCTTTGACCTTATCAGGGCGCTTGATGATGTGGCCGGGATAGAGCGCTACCGGATATCATCGATAGAGCCCAACCTGCTTACGGAGGATATCGTGGACTGGATTGCTGGCGGCACCAAGTTCCTGCCGCACTTCCATATCCCGCTGCAGTCGGGCTGCGACCGCATCCTGGCTGCGATGCACCGCCGCTACAATACCGATTTCTTCCGCCGCCGCATAGAGTATATCCGCAGCCGGATGGAGCACGTCTTCTTTGGTATCGACGTGATTGTGGGCTTTCCCGGCGAAACTGACGCTGATTTTGAACAGACATACCGTTTTCTGGAGGAGATACGCCCGGCGTTTATCCATATCTTCCCCTATTCGAGAAGGGCTGGCACTCCGGCGGCGGAAATGCCAAACCAGGTGCAGGACAGTGTGAAGACGGCGCGTGTGGCGCGTCTGGAGGCGCTTTGCGAGCGGCTGCACAGCGAATTCTGCGCTTCCAACCGTGGCCGCAGCGAGCAGGTGCTGTTTGAGAGTACGGTGCGCGGCGGCAAGATGTTTGGCTACAGCCGCAACTATATCAAGGTAGAACGCGACTACGACCCCGCTCTGGTGGGGGAGATAGTCGATGTCATATTGTAACTTATGGCAAACAAGGTCATCTTTCTGGGCACCGGGACCTCGTCCGGCATCCCGATGCTGGGCTGCAGCTGCCCTGTGTGCACATCGGCCGATGCTCGCGACAAGCGGCTCCGCTGCTCTGTGTATGTAGAATACGAGGGGCTCAGGCTGCTGGTTGATGCCGGCCCCGACTTCCGCACCCAGCTGCTGCGTGAGAACATAACACACGTGGACGCCGTGCTGCTTACCCATCACCATAAAGACCACACCGGCGGCCTGGACGACGTGCGCTCTTTCAACTATTTTGAACAGCGCCCTTTCCCGGTTTACTGCGAAGAGTATGTGCAGGAGTCGCTCCGGCGGGAGTATTGCTACGCCTTTGACGAGCATCCGTATCCCGGCGCGCCGCAGTTCGAGCTGCATACCATCACCGATAAGCCCTTCACGATAGGCTCTGTGGAGATTGTCCCTGTGCGGGCGATGCACTACAA
Organism: Bacteroidales bacterium; assembly: GCA_017446775.1. Lineage (GTDB taxonomy): Bacteria > Bacteroidota > Bacteroidia > Bacteroidales > UBA932 > Equibacterium. Next base: position 15,641 of record JAFSQE010000031.1, read on the forward strand.
GCTTCCTATACTGGGCTTCCGGTTCGGAAAGTTCGGCTATCTGACCGATGCCAGCGCCATTACCGATGCAGATATTGAAAAATTCCGCGGCGTGGAGTTTTTTGTAATCAACGCCATCCGCTATACCAGCCACATATCTCACTTCAGTGTGCCCGAGGCGCTGCAAGTGATTGATAAAGTGGGGGCAAGGCGCTCTTTCTTTACCCATCTTTCGCACCAGCTCCCCGCCCACGAGCCCTTCGCGGCCGCCCTGCCGGCCGGCGTCGAACCCGCCTACGACGGTTTGCGGCTTGACTTTTAAAAGAAGTTTGTTTACATTTGAAGGATTGAAATCAACTTTTATACTATATGGCCTTTACATCTATCAGTATCGATTTGGGCGCAACCAGCGGCCGCGTAGTGCTTGCACGGCTGGACAACGGCCGCCTCGAACTTGAGGAGGTGCACCGTTTCTCCAACGGCTTTTCTACCATCGCCGGGCGCACCTATTGCAACCTCTACTATCTTTTCGACGAAATCCGCAAGGGGCTCAAGAAGGTGGGCGCCCGCGACCTGGAGGTATCTTCTATCGGTATAGATACCTGGGGTGTGGATATCGTTTGCGTAGGGCGCGACGGGCATATCCTTTCGCAGCCGCGCGCATACCGCGACCATTACACCGACGGGATGATGGAGGAATATTTCAAAATCGTTCCCAAGGACGAGGTCTACCGCCGCACCGGCATCCAGTTCATGAACTTCAACACGCTCTTCCAGATCTTCACCCTCCGTCGCGAGGGGAACTCTTCGCTGGAAGCTGCCGATAAGGTGCTGTTCCTGCCCGATGCGCTCTCATATCTGCTCACCGGCAAGATGGTGTGCGAATACACCATCCTCTCCACATCGCAGTTCCTGAACCCGTACGACAAGAAGATAGACGAGGGGCTGCTCCGCGCAGCAGGCATCAGTCCGGAACTTTTCCCGGAGATTGTGATGCCCGGACATATCGTGGGCACCCTTACTCCGGAGCTGGCAAAGGAGACTGGCCTGGGCGCGGTCAAGGTCGTTGCGGTGGCCGGTCATGATACCGGCAGCGCCGTGGCAGCAGTGCCCGCCACCACCAGAAACTTCGCCTACTTGTCGTCCGGAACATGGTCGCTGATCGGCATAGAGGCTTATGAGCCGATTATAGGCGAGGAGTCGTTCAAGGAGAATTATACCAACGAGGGTGGCATCGACGGCACCATCCGCTTCCTCAAGAATGTCACCGGCATGTGGCTGTTGGAGCAGTGCCGCGTCAAGTGGAAAGAGCAGGGCAAGGACTACAGCTATCCGCAGATTGTGGAGATGATGGGCAAGGCGGCGCCGTTCGTGTCGTTCGTGGATCCCGACGACCCCTCTTTCGCAGCGCCGGAAGATATGGAGGCGGCCATCAAGGATTATTGCCGCAGCCACGGCGAGCCTGTACCCGCAGACGATTGTGCGATGGTGCGCTGCATCTTCGAGAGTCTGGCGCTCAAATACCGCAACGTGATAGATGTGCTCAACAGCAAATTTGTGAAGGAGCCCATCGAGGTGCTGCACATAATCGGCGGCGGCAGCAAGAATGCCCTGCTTAACCAGATTACCGCCAACGCCACCAAGCTGCGCGTGCTGGCCGGCCCTTCTGAGGCGACCACCATCGGCAATGTGATGATCCAGGCCCGCGCCGCCGGCATCGTGAATACCAAAGAGGATATGCGCCGCCTGATTGGCGACAGCATCACCACAGAGGAGTATCTGCCCGAAGACGCCCCGCTTTGGGATGCAGCTTATGATAGATTTAGAAAAGTGATTTCAAAATGATGATATTTGAGCACGAAGTGCGATGGTAAGTCCCTTCCCCGAGGGAAGGGATTTAGGGATGGGGATACGTTATAATAAAATGTGCGGTGGGGATGACCGGTCGCGACTTCACCAAAGGTTAATAAAAACAAACAAGGGCAAATCAGAAAAAAATAGTAATAGTATGAAGGAACAACAAGTTATCAAGGCCTATGAAGCGGCCAAAGAGCGCTACGCCTCTATCGGTATAGATACCGACAAGGTGCTGGAGCAGCTCCAGAATTTCCACCTCTCAATGCACTGCTGGCAGGCAGACGATGTAAAGGGTTTCGAGGTGCAGGCAGGTGCCCTCTCGGGCGGTATCCAGTCCACCGGCAACTATCCCGGCGCTGCCCGCAACATAGATGAACTGCGTGCCGACGTGCTCAAGGCAAAGAGCCTGATTCCCGGTACCCACCGCCTCAATCTCCACGAGATTTACGGTGATTTCCAGGGCAAGGTGGTAGACCGCGACGAGGTTACAGTAGATTATTTCAAGAGCTGGATAGAGTGGGGCAAGGCAAACGACACCAAGCTGGACTTCAACTCCACATCTTTCTCGCATCCCAAGAGCGGCAACCTCTCCCTGTCGAATCCCGACAAGGGTATCCGCGACTTCTGGATCGAGCACACCAAGCGCTGCCGCGACATCGCCGACGAGATGGGTAAGGCACAGGGCGACCCCTGTATCCTCAACGTGTGGGTACACGACGGGTGCAAGGATGTATCGGTAAACCATATGCTCTATCGCAGCCTGCTCAAGGACTCGCTTGACAAGATCTTTGCAGAGGACAAGAAGCACATGAAAGACTGCATAGAGGGCAAGGTGTTCGGCATCGGCCTGGAGAGCTTCACCGTAGGTTCCCACGATTTCTACACCGCCTATGCTGCCAAGAACGGCAAGATTCCCACAATCGATACCGGCCACTATCACCCGGCCGAGATTCCTGCCGACAAGGTATCGGCCCTGCTTAACTTTGTGCCTGAGCTGATGCTTCACGTGAGCCGTCCAATCCGCTGGGATTCAGACCATGTAACAATTATGGATGATAACACTCTGGAGCTCTTCGCAGAGATCGTCCGCGCCGGTGCGCTGGAGCGCGTACACTACGGTCTGGACTATTTCGACGGTGCGATGAACCGCGTCGGCGCTTATGTAACCGGCAGCCGCGCCGCACAGAAGTGCATGCTGCGCGCTATGCTGGAGCCTCGCGAGGCGATGGCCAAATACGAGCTCGAGGACAGGCACTTTGAGGTGCTCGCACTCTTCGAGGAGGCGAAGGCGATGCCTTGGGGCGCCGTATACGATATGTTCTGCCTCAAGAACAACGTGCCCGTGGGTCAGGAGTTCATCGAGGTGATTCAGAAATACGAGGCTGAGGTCACCGGCAAAAGGTAACGGACTATGATATTCATCGGATTGCTTATCATCGCGATAGGTGCGTTCTGCCAGGCGAGCAGCTACGTGCCCATCAACAAGATCAAAGAGTGGAGCTGGGAGAGTTACTGGATCGTGCAGGGCGTTTTCGCCTGGCTGATATTCCCGCTGCTGGGTGCGCTGCTGGCGGTTCCCGCAGGCAACTCGCTCTTCTCGCTGTATTCTGCCGATCCCAAGGCAACCCTGCTCACCATCTTCTTTGGTATGATGTGGGGTGTGGGTGGCCTGACATTCGGCCTTTCCATGCGCTATCTGGGCGTAGCCCTTGGCCAGAGCCTTGCGCTTGGCATCTGCTCTGCGCTGGGCGTGATCCTGACTCCGGTTGCTACCGACCTGCTGGGTCTTTCAAGCGGCGCGGTGGGCACTATCACCGGGGCGGTTATCGCCGGCGTGGTGGTGATGTTCATCGGCGTGCTGATTATCGGCCTGGCCGGCAGCATGAGGGCCAAGGCAGCCGCCAAAGACAAAAAGGGTGGCGCCGAGCCGCAGCGTTTCAACTTTGGCAAGGGCATCCTTGTGGCGCTGATTTCCGGCTTCATGAGCGCCTGCTTCGCCATCGGCCTGGGCTGTGGCGACAAGATGTTCTTCGAGGGGACCAACGATATGTTCAAGCAGCTCCCTGCGGTGCTGCTGGTAACCTTCGGCGGCTTTATCGTGAACGCAGTATACTGCTTCAGCCAGAACACCAAGAATAAGACTTGGGGAGACTACAAAAAGGGTAAACTGTGGGGCCACAACCTGCTGTTCTGCGCCCTGGCGGGTATCCTCTGGTACAGCCAGTTCTTCGGCCTGAGCCTTGGCAAGTCGTTCCTCACCGGTTCGCCCGCGCTGCTGGCATTCGCATGGGCTATCCTGATGTCGCTCGATATCCTCTTCTCCAACTTCTGGGGCATCGTTCTCAAGGAGTGGAAGGGTTGCAAGCCGCGCATCATCTGGGTGCTCACCGCCGGCCTGGCCATCCTTATCTTCTCTATCTTCCTGCCTCAGCTGATATAATTCCCGGCAGGAGAGAGGCAAAGTGGACGAGGTCCCCGGAAAACGTGGGGACCTCGTCCACTTGTTTTCTGTCAACATACTGTGAATCAGAAAGATGTCTCGTGAGGGGCGGACGAGGTCCAGGCATTTTCAAAGGACCTGTCATTTCCTGATTTAGGTTGACTCCGATTGGAGCCTTTCCTTGATAGAAGTTGACTCTGGTTTAACTTATAACTGGTGTAGGTTGACTTGTTATCGTTATCCCTACTTTTTGTTGTCTTTCCAGGTCTTATCCCGGTCA